>CALVCV010000037.1 GCA_944326155.1 uncultured Bacilli bacterium | reverse complement strand
TATATCATAAACAAAAAAATCGTGTTTTTATCTAAACTATTCATTTAATATTTCAGTTTAGATTATACACGAATATTCATGTAATGATTACAATAATAATATGAAAAATATGTATTAAATGTAAAAGGGAGGATAAAATGAAAGTAGTAATTGTTGGTGGTGTTGCTGGAGGTGCAACTGCAGCAGCACGGATTAGAAGACTGGATGAAAAAGCTGAAATTATTATTCTAGAAAAAACAGGTTATATTTCTTATGCAAATTGTGGTCTTCCATATTATATAGGTGATGTGATTAAAGATAAATATGATTTAACTTTACAAACTCCTCAAAGTTTTAAAAGTAGATTTAATATAGATGTAAGGGTTAAAAATGAGGTTCTTTCTGTAAATACTGATGAAAAATATGTAGTTGTTAAAGACATATTGAAAGAAAAAGTATACAAGGAAAAGTATGATAAATTAGTCTTATCACCTGGTGCCAAACCTATTATACCAAATATTAGTGGTGTAAATAGTAGTAGAATTGTAACGCTAAAAACTGTTGAAGATACCTTTAAAATAAAACAACTGATACAAGATAACAAATATAAACGTATTACAATTGTTGGTGGTGGATTTATTGGTATTGAAATGCTTGAGAATTTAGTTCATCTAGGATTAGATGTTACTTTGGTAGAAGGTAGTAATCAATTGCTTGGACAATTAGATTCTGATATGGCGTCTTTTATTCATTTAAAACTTATGGGTTTAGGCGTAAAATTTGTTTTAAATACTATTGTAACAAAGTTTGAAGAAACAAGTAACGGATTAAATATTTTTGTAAATGATCAAATTATTTCACAAGCTGATTTGGTTTTAATGACAATAGGTGTTATGCCTGAAACAGATTTCATTAAAAATACTACGATTCAATTAGGAATAAAAAATAGTATTATCGTTAATGATAAAATGGAAACATCAGTTAAAGATGTGTATGCTGTGGGAGATGCAGTGGAAGTATTTAACTTTGTTACAAATGAAAGAGGTCTTATTGCTTTAGCAGGTCCTGCCAATAAACAAGCACGAATTGCTGCTGATAATATTTGTGGTTTAGGTACTAAATATCAAGGCTTTCAAGGATCATCTATTCTTAAATTTTTTGATTGGACAATTGCTAGTACAGGACTTTCTGAAAAACAAATTAAAAAGATGGAAATATCATATAACAAAGTTATTTTATCACCAAATTCAAATGCCTCATATTATCCTATAGGAAATGTAATGACAATGAAAGTGTTATATAATAAAGAAAATTTACAAATTTTAGGAGCTCAAATTATTGGCAGTGAGGGTGTTGATAAAAGAATTGATATTATCGCAACAGCAATGAGAGCCAAACTCAAGGCGACTAATTTAGTTGATATTGATTTATGTTATGCTCCACCCTATTCTTCAGCAAAAGATCCAGTGAATATAGCAGGTTATATGATAGAAAATCTTGAAAAAGGACTTGTTAAACAATTTTACCTTGAAGATATTGAAAATTTACAAAAACAAAATGATGTTATTTTACTTGATACAAGAACTTCTTTTGAATATCAAAGGGGCCATGTAGAAGGGTTTATTAATATACCAGTAGATGATTTAAGAAATCGTATCAAAGAATTAACACTAGGTAAAAAAATATACGTAATGTGCCAAAGCGGATTAAGAAGTTATATTGCTTGCCGAATTCTTTTACAAAATGGATTTGATTGTTATAATTTTGCAGGTGGATATCGCTTTTATGAAATCAATAGATTAAATCAAGAAACTTGTAAAAGCCGTTTTGGGTGTGGTATATAAGTTTTTAACAAAAAGTTTTGATAATTTGAATACGCAAAATGAAATATATAGCAATTTAGTTGAATTTAATATTAAATTATATTATAATATTAATAATAGTAATTATTACTATTTAAGGAGCTAAATGAGAAATTCAACACAAAGAAATCTAGTATACGATATAATACAAGCTAGTTGCGATCACCCAACGGCAGATATGGTTTATCTTAGGGCAAAAGAAGTCCTTCCAAAAATCAGTTTAGGAACTGTATATCGTAATTTAAATGAATTAGTAGAACTTGGCAAAGTTTTAAGAATAAGTGTTCCTGGTGATAGTGATCGATTTGATAAAACCATTTTTAAACACACACACTTTTTTTGTGAAAAGTGTAAGAGCATTATCGATATTGATGAAATAAAAATTGATGATGTTGTTACTAAAATAGAAAAAGAAAAAAAGTTAAAGGTCTTTACAAATCAAATTAGTTTATATGGCATCTGTTCCAAATGTCAAAAATAAAATCAAAGGAGAAAAATAAAATGGAATTAAAAGGAAGTAAAACAGAACAAAATTTAATGACTGCATTTGCAGGTGAATCACAAGCAAGAAATAAGTATACTTATTTTGCTTCACAAGCAAGAAAAGAAGGTTTTGAACAAATTGCTGCGATTTTCGAGGAAACGGCTAATAATGAAAAAGAACATGCAAAATTATGGTTCAAACATTTGAATGGTATTGGTACTACTAAAGAAAATTTAGTTGCAGCAGCTGAAGGTGAAAATTATGAATGGACTGAAATGTACGCTGAATTTGCAAAAGTTGCTCGTGAAGAAGGATTTGAAGCAATTGCAAAACAATTTGAAGGTGTTGCTAAAGTTGAAAAAGAGCATGAAGAACGTTATCGTAAACTTGCTGAAAATGTTGAAACAGCTAAAGTATTTGCTAAAGCAGGAATTACTGTTTGGGTATGTCGCAATTGTGGACATGTATACATTGGTGAAGAAGCTCCAAAAGTTTGCCCTGTATGTTTCCACCCTCAGGCTTATTTTGAAGTAAAAGCTAACAATTTTTAAAATAAAAGTCTTCTACTATGAAGTGAACCCCATTTAGTTCACACATAAAATAAGTCTTATGTCTAAATAAAAGGAAGAGATTATTTTCTCTTCCTATTTTTAATTCTTTTTGTATTATAAAATTCTATCCAATCTTCTACAATTGCTATATATTCTTCTAAATTTGTGATATAATTATTATACAAAGTCTCTTTTTTAAGAATACTATGATAACTTTCCAATTGGAGAATCATCAAGCGGTGTTCCCTTGCGACTCATTGAAATCTGAATACCTACTGACTCGCATATGGCTTTGTAACTAAAAGACGTATACTGGAAACCCTGATTACTGTGAATGATTAGTCCATGTACGTCTTTATTTTTAGCTATAGCTTCATTTAATGTATCAATAACTAATTGATTATCATTAAATTTAGAAATTCTATATGCTACTACTTTTCGATCAAATAAATATAAGATAAGTTATATCAG
>CALVCV010000036.1 GCA_944326155.1 uncultured Bacilli bacterium | reverse complement strand
TAAATTCATTTGCAATTTTCTTTTCATTTCCACTAAATTTTTCTTCATCATAAATATAATCTTTTTTATAATCAGATTTTTTGACTGGTCTACCAGCATAAACAACTTGAATATGATCGTTATAGTTAAATGAATGTAAATATTCAACCCACTTTAAAAAAATATTTTCTTGTGTTTCATAGTTTGCTTTATCAAATGAAATATCTTGATATTCAAAGCAAACTGAATAATGATTTTTATCTAATTGTATAATAGAATTTTGTTCATCAAAATCCTTGAAAAACATTCTCATTATTTGTGAAGTAGTTTTTGGTTTTGCAATTTTAAACTTACTAAAAAATTTTCTTATTTTATCTAACATTGTTTCTTTTTTTAATTTATTTTTATTAACTTTTACCTTTGTTTTTTTAGGCAATTTATCAATCCTCCTTACTGTTTTTTAGAAGATTAGGAATAAAATACCATTTTCCCTCATCTAACTGTTTAAACATATTTGAATATGTTAAACTTTCTGTTATAGGCTGATGTTTTAGTTTCCTTTTATAAACTGTATATAAATCAACTCTAGTTGCTAAAAGTGGATGCTTGTTATTAAAAACACGCACCCACTTAGCTTTGAATTTATCTAAATAATATTTAAGGAATTTATATTCCCATTCAGTTAAATCTTGTATATTTATCATCTCCCAAGCAATTTTAATAATACTTCTTGTTCTTCTTTTGTTAATTTAGATAGTTTTTCAATTAATTCATTATCTTTTTTATCTATCTTATCTTTTGTTTTATTGCTTCTTATAATTTCAACATTTTCAGTTATTCCATATTTCTTTTTAGCTTTCATAAGTAATTTTTCTTGTTTTTGCTTTCTTTTTATTTCTTTTGCACTTTGTTTATCTATTTTCTGCATTTGACGACTTTTACTTTTCTTTCCTTTTTTCTTTTTTTCATGAAGAAGTTTATATTCTTCATCACTAATATAATGAATTGGCTTAGCAAATAAAAAATAGTGTCTAAACCAATATGGCAATATTTTTTCTGCTTCTAATTCATGAATTTTCACAAACCCAATAAATCCAAGACTACCTGCAATTGCAATTACTATATAACTTGTAATTTCTTCTCCAATCTTATCTTTTAAAATGATATATGTTGGAATAACTATAACAGCTATTAAAATAGCAAATATCCATTGTCTAAAATTAAAGAAGTAGATTTTTTCTTTATAATCTTTAATTTCATCAAATACTGTTATTTCTATATCATCCATAATTAATGACCTCCTGTTAGTTTTTCTGCAAATTGGCTACCATATTGAATTACTGCTAAATACATTCCATTTAAGAAGAGCATTGCTACAATTGTTGATATTGCACTTGTTGAACCTACTGTTCCACTCAATCCTGAAAGTCCTATTGCATACACATTTGTCGCAATATATATTATAATTGCCTCAAGTCCTACACTTGCAGAAAATAAAAAATATTGGATAGCTTTATTTCTTCCTTCATCATCTGCTGCTAGTGCTATTGGTATTGGTGCAAAAGCAAAGCATAATATCAATTTTACAACTCTTAAAAAAATCTGTGTTAAAATTTGAACTATTGTTGTCATGAATGGAATGAATAATATTAGATACAAACCGATATGTCATAATGCTATCTATAAATCCGATCTGGTACTGCATTTATTAAAGTATCTGCAATATTAATACTTGTATTATTATTACTTATTACATTTGTAACACTAATAAATATGTCATTAACAATATTCATTATTGTAGATAAAAATGTATATCCATTTTGTATAAAATATTTTAGCAATAAAAAAGAAACAACTGACATTACAATTCTTTCCCAAGATATTCTTTCAACTTCCATTGCTTTTTTTATTAGATTAATCATAAAGAAAAGTATAAGTAAACTCAATGCAATTGGAACTATAACATCATTAACTGTCTTTCCTATGCTCCAAATATTAATATTTTGAACACTTGAAAAGTTTGTCAACTTTTGTACTGAACTTATTAGATTTCCACTATCTAGTTCAACTCCAAAAACTGTAAACTTGAAACTATATAGAAGTCTAATTATTCCATCCACTTATAAAATTCCTCCTTTTAAAGACCAAATAAGTTTTTAGATTGAGCAATTGCAACTAGCATAAATCCAGCCATTAATGTCATAAGACCCCTTGACTTTCCTTCCGCGTCCTCACGCTGCCAACCTAATGCAAACATAACACCTCCAACAAGAGCAATTACTCCACCAATTTTAGTTAGCCAATCACAAGCAAAATTTATAAATGAATCAATAGAACCTGTGTTGGAATCAGCATATACTCTTGATGTTAGAAGTATCATACTACTTGCTATACCTCCAGTTAATATTGTTATTTTTTCTTTTATCTTTTTTACTTTTTTATTTTCTTTTATTCTTTTTACTAAATTCATAAATCCTCCAATTTTAAATCTTCATACTCAATTATTTTAGTTTTATATAATTTTTTTAATTCATTTTCATTCACATCTTCTATTTTTAGCTTTTCAATTGGTCTAGCAAATTCTAAACCTAAATCACATAATAATTTGTAATTTGAATTTGACTGATATTCCAATTCTTTTTTATGGTTATATAGTTTTTCTATATTTTTTGTCCAAGGTTCATAAAGTTCTGAATAATTTGGATGGCTTTTTAAATCAAACAGTTTTGAATAAAAAGCACCTACTCTTGCAATAAATAATATACAATATCCACTAGGCATAGTTGACAATTCATCTAAAGTTGCAAGTTCTCTCCCTACTATATCCCAATTTGTAGAAGAAGAACCTTGCCTTGAAAATGTTCTTCCTGTGGATTTTTTATACCATGTTTTTTTACCGAAGTAGTGTTACCATATATTCTAAACTTTCTTTTGCAGAACTTCCTAAAAACAAAAAAGAATCTACACAATCTAAAACAGATTCCCAACTGTCTTTATATTTTTTCTTTAGTTGACTTAATGATTGAAGTCCTATTGTTATTCCAACATTTAACCCACGAAGATATGCAAGTTCTTCAACAAATCTTGGTATTTCTCCGTAATTGTGCCCACTCATCCATATATATTTCCAATGGTGTTGCTAAACTTCCTCCACATTTTTTAGCATTTTCATCTATCATTGCAAATATTTGTGTATATAGCATACTTGCAAGAAAATTAAATGTTCCGATCACTTGGTTTTGTAATTATGAAAATAGCAATTTTTCCATTTCCAATATGTTTTTTAGAATTATTGTTTATTTCTTTTAAGAGTGGATCATTATCATTTACTGGCATACCAATTCTTTCAAGTTCCATATCATCATCATCTGTCAACTCGTGTACTTCTTTAATATTAAAAATAGCAAGTCTTGCTGTTGCCGTCATTATAATTGTACTCATCATTTTTGTTGTTCCTGCTGCTACTTTAAAATGTTTATATTGTTTAACACC
This sequence comes from uncultured Bacilli bacterium, assembly GCA_944326155.1. Classification (GTDB taxonomy): domain Bacteria; phylum Bacillota_I; class Bacilli_A; order ML615J-28; family CAG-313; genus CAG-313. The sequence continues at coordinate 39 of CALVCV010000036.1, read as the reverse complement.
TATACTATCTGGCTCTACTGCCTCCCATTCAAGAAATAA
>CALVCV010000035.1 GCA_944326155.1 uncultured Bacilli bacterium | reverse complement strand
AAAGTAACTGCTCTCGATTTTGATACCATTGCAAAATCCCAAAACAATTTTCTTCTAACAAAAGCTGCTAAATCCTGCCTCCATTCCTTGTAATTAAAATTGACCTTTAAGGATTGAGCATACCAACGATATTTTTTCATGTCATCCTCCTTCCTCACCTTCTTCAAACCAATTCCAACTTAAAATTTCATCCAATGCTTTTAATTCTTCTTCTGTAAAATCTGGAATCACAGGACTAGCTCTTATGACATCATCTAATGTTTTATAATTAGCTTCTTTCCATTTTCTAATAATTCCAGCAACATAAGAAATCTTAGGAACACCATTTTTAATTGCAATATCCATAGCATGTGTAATAACATCCTTCGGATAAACTAATAAAAATTGATCTAATAAGTTTTTTGTAATTGGTGTAATTGATGTTTTAAATTTTTTTTCAAAATCCGTATATATACTTCTATCTATATTACTATTATTAAACTTTATATTATTATCCTTCAGCTTTTCGTTTAGGGGGTATTCAGCTTTTCGTTTAGGGGTAGGACAATTTTTTTCATCAACCTCATCTTCAAGTTGATGTTCTTCTTCGATAGATTCAACTGATTCATCATCTGTTAATTGTTGTTCTTCTAAAATATCAAGTGAATCGTCCTCAAATAAATTATCCTGCATATTTGGACTGAATGCTGACTCCCCAATTGTTAAAATTCTCTTATCAATAGCTTTAGAATTTTCTTTATAAGTAAATAATAATTTGATATACTTTTTTTCTTTTAAGTGAGATATCCATTTTGAAACTGTGTTTTTATGAACTTTATACAATTTTGCAAAATATTCGTTATTTGCAAAGCAATAACCGTTTTTATTGCAAAGACTACTAATCTCACTAAATAATAACTTTTCGTTTGGACATAAAGAATCATCATATCTTACATTTGACGGTAAGACTGAAAAATAACACGGTTCAAACATAATAACCTCACTTTCTTCTTTATTTCCAACCGTTTCCCCTCTTATTTAATTTTTTTATTTAAAATAGCCATCTTTTCGAGTCGTTTTATATCAATTGCAAAGTATTCAATAAGTTCTTGCATTGGAATCTTTTTTGATGGAAGTCTACAATTTGGATTTATTTCTTTTAAATTTTCTTCAATTTCTTTTCTAATCTTAATTGCAGTATTAGCACCACAACCAATAATTTTCATAATTTCTTTATTTCCAGCCCATTGACAAGATAAAACTTCAATTAATTCATCTGCTGGTAATTGACTAGCCATCATAAACACCTGTCTTTATAAACTTTTGAACTTCATAATAACTACAAGTACTACCTTTAGCTTGATCACATTGTATAGAACTCTCATTAAAATCATTAATTGAAGTTAAAATAAAATGAGTTAAAATAATTGCAATAATAACTAATGAAATAATAGCCATAGCAACTTTAACCCATTTTATTAATTTTAATTTTTTCATAATATCAATCCTTTCACAGTCTTGCGCGACTATCTGTTTTTTTGTTCACTATCAGTGAAATTAAGAGGTAAAAAAAATTCATCTAAATTGCATCCAATCGCTTTAGCTATAATATTCAACTTATCAATTGAATAGGAAAAAGGATGATTTTCTATAGATTTATATGTTCTAGATGTCATATTTGCTACTTCGGCAACTTGTTCTTGTGTTTTACCATATCGTTCTCGCGTAGACTTTATATTTCTTATTACTTGTTGTTCGTTTGTTTCCATATATTCTCCTCCTTACAGTACAAGTATATTTCACCGTAAGTGAAATTGTCAATATATTTTTTATGTTTTTTCACTTTTTGTGAAAACTTTACATTGATTAAACGAAAAAAGTGTAATATAATATGTCTAGGAGGAATTAATATGTCCAATAATTTATTATCAAAAAATATATGTTATTTATTAGATCACAAAATAATAAGCGCTGATTCATTATTAAAAATAACAGGTCACACTAGTCCAGGTTTGATTTCGATGTGGAAAACTGGAGAAAGAACTATTATGACTCCCGATTTAATAAAAATTGCTAATCACCTTAACTATACGATTGATCAATTAGTAAATCAAGATATATCAAAAATAAAATGTGAAAATGATGATTTAGAAAATCTTTATAGAAAAGCAAAACCAATGCTTACAGATGACGATAAAGCTACAATAGAATTTATTTTAAAAAAAAGGATTAAGGAAAATAGTGATTAAAAATATGCTAGTATAGATATTTTTAATATAGAATTATAGAAAGTAAGGAGGTGTAGTAAATGAACAATCAAAAAGAAAATAAAATGTCAAAAAAGACAATAATCATAATAGTTGTAGTAATAATTATATTAATAATAGGATTGGCCAGTGGAAATAATAATTCTTCTGAAACTAACAACAGCAACAATAATAGTAATAATACTCAAGAAGAAAATAGCAACGTCTCAAAAGAAGATGATGATGAAGACATCCCAACAGAATATAAAAACGCATTAAAGCAAGCGGAAACTTATTCAGAAATGATGCACATGTCTAAACAAGGAATATATGACCAATTAGTTTCTGAATATGGAGGACAATTTCCTGCTGAAGCAGCCCAATATGCAATTGATAATATTGATGCAGATTGGAATGCTAATGCACTTGAGAAAGCAAAAGAGTATCAAGAAACTATGGCAATGTCTAAAGATGCAATATACGACCAGTTAATTTCTGAATATGGTGAAAAATTCACACCAGAAGAAGCACAATATGCGATAGATAATCTTGAATAAAAAAAGACCTCGTGCTGGAACACGAGATCAAATATGAAAATTACAAAAGTCGCGCAAGACTGTGAACAAAATACCAAACCAAAGGATTGATATAATGCTTTGCAATTTTCTTTTTAATTATATCAATCTTTTACACATAAATCAAGGGGAAAGAGGTTGATATAATGCCAGTTTATAAAGAAAAGAAAAAAGAAAAAATAACTAATGACGGAAGAGCATATTATTTTAGAGAATATTATTTGGACCAATACGGTAATAAGAAACAATATCGTAGTAAATATTACATGGACAAAAATAAAGCTGAAGAAGAAAGAGCTAAATGGTTATTGGGAATTAAAAGTAATAATGAAATAGACTATAATGTTTTGTTTAATGAAGTATATGAAGAATGGTATTTATATAAATCGATGAAATTAAAATGTACTACAGCTTATAAATTAAAAAAATCGTTGGACAAAAATATACTATCATACTTTAAAATGTATAAATTAAATTTTATAAAAATGAATGTAATAACACCATATTATAAATTCTTACAATTACAAAGTCTGTCTCCAAAATATCAAAACAAAATGATTGGTTATTTAAAAGAAATTTTAACGTATGCGGTTGACAACTATGATTTTGATAAAAAAATAGTTTCAAAAATAACAAAAAGAAGAATCACATCAATCGAAAACCAGCAAAACTCAGAATGGAATTTTTGGACATATGACGAATTTAAAGAATTTATAAAAAGTGTGGACAATGAATTTTGGTATATTGTATTTAATTTTATGTATTTCACTGGATTAAGGATTGGAGAATTTATAGCTCTAACATGGGAAGATATTAATTTTAAAAATAAAACTATTAGGATAAATAAAAGTTTTACAAATAAATCTGGAAATAAAAATATACACATAGTAGATCCTAAAACTACAAATTCCATTAGAATAATTGATTTAGATGATGCCTTATTTGAACTTATTTTAAAACATTTCGAAAAAGAAAAAAATATATATGATTTTAATAAAAAGATGTATATTTTTGGAAATATAACATATACATCACCTACAACATTTGCACGATATTTAAATATATATATTAAGAAAAGCAATGTAAAAAGAATCACTCCACATGGCTTTCGTCATTCGCACGCCTCCCTACTTTTTTATTTAGGATGTGATGAATATGAAGTTGCCGATAGATTAGGAGATTCTGTAGAAGTGGTTAGAAAAACATACTATCATATGTTTGAAACTAAACGTAGTAACATTGTTAACACTTTAAATAATTTAAAAAGAATAAAAAATAAGACGTGAATAAGACGTAAAATAAAATAAAAACAATAAAACCCTTGAAAATCAAGGGTTTATTTTCTAATGGTGTCCGCGAGGCGACTCGAACGCCTGACCGATCGCTTAGAAGGCGATTGCTCTATCCAGCTGAGCTACGCA
>CALVCV010000034.1 GCA_944326155.1 uncultured Bacilli bacterium | reverse complement strand
TAATAATTTATTTCTAAGACGGCGTAATCGAAATGGTTGCGTCGTTTTTCTTTTATCCCTATGGAACGAACAGAAACCTAAATGTACAAAAGAAAAGGAAGATATGATTGTTGATTCATAATGAATTTTAAAATGATTTAATATAAATGTATTTGATGATGATACATTTACAAACCTTGTAGACGAAGTAATATAAGAAAAAGATATAAACTTGAGTTTAAATTCAGATGTGGAATAAGTAAAAAACGGCTAATAGAATAACACTGTTAGCCGTTTTTTGACGTTCTATTAGGGTTTTAAACCATTGTCATATAATACGATTATGAGTAATTAAAATGAAATTTTTATTGTCGTTTTTTAAACTATGATATATTTATGTTATTTTATATATTTTTTAAATAAATTATGATATAATAATTAGAAAATGAGGTTATAATATGAAAACATATCGAAAAATGTTACAAGAAATTCGCAATTATATCCCTACTACGCCATTAGAAAAAGAAGATCAAAAATTAATAGTCGAGTACTTAAAAGTATATGGAAAAAAAGCCTATGATCGAAATTCACTTACGGCACATATGACGGCTTCTGCAATCGTAGTAAATCGGACACATGACAAAGTACTGTTTGCCTATCATCTAATTTATCAATCATATGGATGGCTTGGTGGTCATGCTGATGGCGAATTCGATTTAAAAGCTGTTGCAAAAAAAGAAGTGATGGAAGAATCTAGACTTACTGAAGTAAGTGAATTATATCCCTATATTGCTTCTCTTGAAGTAATTGGTGTGAAGCATCATGTCAAATATAATCAAAATATATCTGATCATTTACATTTAAATGTTAGTTATTTATTTGAAACTGATGAAAGTTTACCAATTTTTATTAAAGAAAATGAAAATTCTTCTATTGCTTGGATAGCAATATCAGATATTGAAAAAGTTGTAACCGAAGAAAGAATGATTGAGATATATCAAAAAATATTAAGAAGATTATGATAGCAATTGATACTGAAAAATTAATTTCTTGGTTTTTAGAACATAAAAGGGTACTTCCAGGACGTGATATTACTGATCCATATCCAATTTGGATTAGTGAAATTATGGCACAGCAAACTAGAATGGAAACCATAAAGCCCTATTATGAACGTTTCTTAAAAGAGTTGCCCACAATTGAAAGCTTAGCGACAGTAGAGGAAACTAAATTGTTAAAACTCTGGGAGGGACTTGGCTATTATTCGAGAGTTAGAAACTTGCAGGCTGCAGCAAAAGTGATTATGGAAAAGTATCAAGGCACTTTTCCCAAAACTTATGCAGATACGATTCATTTAAAAGGGATTGGAGAATATACAGCAGGCGCTATTTTATCTAGAGCGTATGGACTTCCTTATGCTTCAGTAGATGGAAATGTTCTAAGAGTTTTAACTAGATTCGAGGCTAGTCCGATTGATATTTCTAGAAATAGTACTAAAAAATATTATAAGGAAGAATTAGAAAAACTCAATCCTAGTCATTTTGGTCTATTGAATGAAGCACTTATGGAAATAGGAGCTATGATATGTAGACCTAAAATAGCAAAATGCAATAGTTGCCCTCTAAGAGAACGTTGTAAGGCTTATGAACAAAATAATATAGGTCTATATCCTGTTAAATCCAAAAAGGTTAAAATAACTATCCATGAATATACTTGTTTTTTCTTAGTTGATCAAAATAAAAAAATATATTTTGAGTATAAAGAAGAAAACATATTAAGAGGTTTGTATGCACCATATTTTGTAGAAGATAGCATTTCTGAAGTAGATGTTTATAGCTATTTAGATAAAAAGCATATTGAAACAGATTATGTTATTGCTTTACAAGAACAAAAACATGTTTTTACTCATCAAATATGGTATATGAAAGGCTATCTTGTTTATCTAAAAGATAATAAACAAGATATTGAAAAATTTTATACTCAAGAGGAAATCAAAAATAAAATCAGTATTTCAACTTGTTTTCGTAAATTTTTTAAGGAAATAGAAAACTATTTAAATGATGAAGAAAATTCTTCTCACCATGTGTAATAATTAGAGGGATCCTAAAATGTATTATAAAATGATCTATAAATCCGAAATTGGTAATATTACGCTCATCGCAAGTAAAAATGGCCTTGCATATCTTTTTTTTGATGGACAAAAATATGTAGAACAGCTTTTAACAAAAGAAGAAATAGTAGAAGATGAAGAGTTTCCTATTTTGGTAAAAGTGAAAAAATGGCTAGATGATTATTTTAATCATTTAATACCAAATAGCAAAGATATACCTATTGAGCTTTTAGGTAGCCAATTTCAAAAAGAGGTTTGGCTTATTTTAATGCAAGTACCATATGGTAAAACTATTACATATACTGATATTGCAAAAGCAATTGCTCAAAAGTATGGTACACAAAAAATGTCTGCTCAAGCTGTAGGTGGTGCTATTGCTCACAATAAAATAGCAATTTTGATACCCTGTCATAGAGTTATAGGAAAGAATGGTTCACTTACAGGATATGCAGGCGGATTAGATAAAAAACTTTTTTTGCTACATCATGAAGGTATAAATATTAAAAATAATTTTTTATCTAAAAATAAATAGGAGGAGAAATTTATGTGGATTTTTTTTGCCTTCTTATCAGCAATTTTTGCAGGAACAACATCCATATTAGCCAAAATTGGAATTAAACATACAAACTCAAATGTTGCAACCGCCTTAAGAACAATTGTTGTACTATTTTTTTCGTGGATTATGGTTTATATTGTAAAATCACAAGATGCTATTCATACGATTGATAAAAAAACTTGGATTTTTTTGGCCTTATCAGGTTTTGCGACAGGCGCCTCATGGTTATGCTATTTCAAAGCATTGCAAATAGGTAATATTAATAAAGTTGTTCCAATTGACAAATCAAGTACTATTTTAACTATTTTGCTTGCTTTTATATTGCTAAATGAAAAAATTACAATTGGTAAATTTATCGGTGTTATTTTAATTGGATTGGGTATTTTTTTGATGATTCAAAAAAAACAAGATAACAAAAATAGTACTGAAAAAAATAAAATATGGATTTTATATGCTGTTTTTTCAGCTCTTTTTGCAAGTTTAACTGCTATTTTCGGTAAAATTGGCATTGATGGAGTAGAATCTAATCTTGGTACCGCAATTAGAACATCAATTGTTTTAGTGATGGCTTGGGCATTGGTGCTCTTTGCAAAACAACAAAAAGCACTAAGGGGCATATCGAAAAAGGAATTATTGTTTATCGGTTTATCTGGCCTTGCGACAGGTGCCTCTTGGTTGTGTTACTATAAAGCATTACAAGACGGGGTTACAAGTGTAGTTGTTTCCATTGATAAACTTAGTATTCTTGTAACAATTCTTTTTTCTTCACTTGTTTTTAAAGAAAAATTATCTTTTAAAGCGATTATTGGACTTGCTTTAATGATTGTTGGTACATTTTGCTTGCTATTATTTTAAAAAAGGCCTAGTTTTGCCGAAATATCAAAACTAGGCCTTTTTTTAATAAATTTTCATTAAATATAGTTTATACTAAAAATTATTTTATTGTAATGTATTTTTTTGCAGGAATTTCTTTAGTTTCCTTAGGTACTATAATTGTTAAAATACCATTTTCTAATTGAGCATCAATCGTATCTTCTTTTACATCGCCAACATAAAAACTTCTAGAATATGATCCTGAATATCTTTCATGTCTTACATAATTTTTTTCATCTATATTCTTTTCATCATTTTTATTGGCAGTTATTGTAAGATATCCATCTTCCATAGAAATATTGATTTCGTCTTTTTTGAAACCTGGAACATCAATCGTTAATGTATAATTATTATTGTTATCTTTGATATCGGTTCTCATGATTGGATGGTGATTCTTTCTATTTTCAAAAAATGGGAAATTAAAGAAATCATTGAAAAATGGATCAATGCCATACATATCCTTTCTAACTAATTCATTATTTTTATTACTCATATAAAACACCTCCATGTACTTTTATGTACACTACTATTATACCTCTTTTTTTAGCACTGTCAACATTAGAGTGCTAAAAAAATCAGGAAAACGTTTTCAAAAAAATTATATAAATAATTGCAATTAATATTTTTTTCATGTAAAATAAAGTTGTAAAAAGAAAGGAGAAACAAATGAAAAAAGGAGTATATTTTATAGTTTTAATGGCTTTTATGTCATTATTCTTAGCCGGTTGTAATAAAAAAGCTGAAATTATTTATAATATAGATGAAAATGATGTTTTAAATAATCCTTATGAAGGCAAAATTAAAATTAAAGATAATTTATCAAAGATATTAAAAGACGTAACTGCTACAAGAGTAGGACATAAATTTTTAGGTTGGAGTATTGATGGGGTAAACGTAATTACTAAAGATCAAAATATAGAAGAAAAAAAACTTACTGTTATGCCACTTTTTGAAAAGTTAAATTATACAATAACATATAAAATAGATGGAACAAAAGATATTGTTCAAACTTATGCTTATCAAGAAAGTATAACACC
>CALVCV010000033.1 GCA_944326155.1 uncultured Bacilli bacterium | reverse complement strand
ATTTATAAATCATCCTTTTTACATTTCTTCAATATAATATATATAATCTAAAGATTTTAAAGCATTAATAATATCAGTATGTGTTTTATATTCTCTTAATTTGTTATTTAAAATAGATAATGAAATGGAGTAAACACTTAATCCAGAATTGATATAAGAGGTATTTGCTTCGATATCATCAATGCGCAAACCTAGTTCACGAATTGTCGTTGTGAAATCTTTTAAATAACTATAATTTTTTAATTCAAGATGAATTTCAAAATGATTTGATCGATTTTTTAAATAAATCTCTAAAGGTGGTATCAAAGATAAAACACATAAGAAAGTAATAAAACAAAATAACACAACAGTATAATAACCAGTGCCAATAACAAGTCCAAGTATTCCAGATGCCCAAAGCCCAACAGAAGTTGTTAAACCTTTGATTTGACTTTTTGAACTATATAGTATTGTATTACCACTAATAATGGCTATGCCTATAATAGTGGATGCTGAAATTATCCAAAAACCAATTGACAAATCTTTAATTAAAGTTAAATCTACAATCATGGCAAGAGTAGAAGCCAAAGAAACAATAATAAATGTTCTAAGTCCTGCTGCATGCCTCTTGCTAGAACGTTCACAGCCAATAATAGCAGATAAAATAATGGATAGTACAATACGTAGTAAAGTACTCCAAATTGTTAGGTCAACTGACCAACTTCCAAGTAATTGCCCTATTGGGTCACTAAATAAAAACATCATTTTTCATATCCTCCTATCTTCTATTTCGTATCAATCCACTACGTTTTTGATTCATCATATAATATTCTTCAGCTGCTTCAGTAAAGGCATTTTCTTCTGCATTTAAGACTTCTTCATGTTTTGGTATTTGTTCTTGAATTTTATTTATTCTTTCAATTAATATTTCAATTTGGTTTTTCTTAGTACCATCAGCATTTAAAGGAGTAACATCTGTTATGTCTTCTAATTTGTTTGAGTATGATTTTGAAAGATATAAGGATGCTTTAGCAAGTGCTGGACCAATTAACTCATATAAAACACTTGATGCTAAAATAATGGTTTCAAGAGCACTTCCAGTATCTCCTCCTAAAGTTCTTGCCCCTAGTGCCGCAAGTCCTATCGCTACTCCTGCTTGGGGGACTAAGGCAAACCCCAAATAATTTCTAATCTCTTTGGGCTTTTTGGTAATTAAAGCTCCAAGATATGCTCCAACATATTTTCCAAGAATTCGGATTATAAAATAAACAATGCCTATGACAAGTAAAGATATTCCGCCAATTGAACTAGTAGTATTGATTAAAGCATCTAGTTTAAAATTAATTCCTGATTTAACAAAAAATAAGAGTAAAATTGGCGGACTAAAATAATTTAATTGTTTAAATAATTTATCATCTTTAGCAATATTAATATATATCGTTCCCATTGACATACAACCAAGAAGTGGTGATATACTTAAAAGGGAACAAATACCACAAAATAAAAAGATCATTGCAATCGCAATAATTAAACGATTATCTGTTGTTCTTTTTTGTGTCATAAAAAGTTTAAGCAATAAGCCAAATATTCCACCAACAATAAAAACTGCAATATTAATCGCTAATGGTTTTAGAATATCTAAAATATGAAATGAACTTCCAGTATGCATAGAAGAGGTAGCAACTGAAATTGCAATGCTATAAGCAAGTAGACCAACAATATCATCTAATGCTACAACTTGCAGAAGTGTATTCACAAAATCACCTTTAGCATTTGTTTGTCTAATTGTCATTACAGTTGAAGCAGGAGCTGTTGCTGCAGCAAGCGCGGATAAAACAATTGCAAAAGCTAAATTCATTTTTAAAATAAAAAACATTACAATAAAAATGAACAATGAAGCCATTAAGGATTCAAAAATGGTTATTACAATAACTTTAGATCCTCCTTTTTTTAAAGTAGAAAATTTAAAAAATTCACCTGTACCAAAAGCAATAAAAGCTAAAGCGATATCGGAAAGAAAATCCATTCCTATTACTACATTTTGTGGGACTAAATTTAATACAAATGGCCCTAGTATAATTCCTGTAATAATATAAGCTGTTACATTAGGTAGTTTTAATTTTTTTGTAACTCTAGTCATTGCAAATCCAGTAAAAAGCATTATTGAAATAGAAATAATAATGATTGCGACGTTAGATGTTACACCAAATTTGTCATATATATTCATTGCTTCACCTTTTCTTTTAAATTATCATCAATTTTTTTAGTATAAAAATGTTAATTTGCACATTTTAAAAATTTATGTTATAATTATAACACTAATTTATGATAAAGTAAAATTATTATTTTTTAGATATTCATAAAAAAAATTTATTATAGAGGTAGATATGATTGATTTAAAAATAAAAACTTTATTGGCTGTTGAAGAAGAGAAAAACTTTACCAAAGCTGCAAATAAATTAAATTTGACACAGCCAGCTGTTAGTCATCAAATAAAAGAATTAGAAGAGGAACTACATGAACAGCTATTTATTAGAAAAAAAGGAGATATAATTCCAACACCCATTGGAGAAGTTGTTATAAATTATGCTAAAAAATTTGTTGCTATGTATAATAAAATGTTAGAAGATATAAATCATAATCATAAAATAAATATAAAATTAGGAATTACACATACTGCAGAAAGTAATAAAATTACTGAAATTATTGGTTCTTATCTTATTAGTAATCCTGGAATATCTGTTACTATCATTACAGATACCACTGATAGTTTATATAAAATGGTGCAAAATTATGAATTAGATTTAGCAATTGTAGATAATAAAAAGAATATAAAATTAAATTATTTACCCCTTGACACAGATTATTTAGTTTGTGTTGTTAATAATAATTCGCCTCTTGCTAAGAAAAAAATTGTGACGTTAAAGGAATTAAAAAAAGAAAACTTAATTCTTAGATTAGATTCTTCTTATACGAGAAGATTATTTGAATCTACATTAGAAAGTATTAATGAATCAATTCATAACTTTAAAATTATTTTAGAATTAGATAATATTGAAACAATTAAAGATTTGATTAGAAAAAATATTGGTGTATCAATTTTAGCAAAAAATACTTGTATTGATGAAGCCAATAGAAAGAAATTAACTATTTTACCAATTGAAAATTTAAGTATGATTAGAAAAAACTATATAATATATACCAATTATTTTAATTATATTGATAAACTAAAAGAATTAATTAAGCATTATAATAAAGAAATGAATATTAAAATAAACAATGGTTAATTATGATATAATAAAAAAAAGCAAGGTTAAAATTTTACCATTTCAATTAAAATTTTAACTTGCCTTTTTTATTTATATATCATAAAAAAATTAAATTTTTTCAAAATATTCAATATTAGTTACAAATATTGTGGCACCACCAACTACAACTTCTGCTGTATTATAATTTAATGAATGCATTGCGCCAGAGGTCGATAAGAAAGAAGGAATGTGTTCAACTCGTTTTTTGCAATTATGACGTATAATTTCTAGTGCTTCATCTAACCGATTATCTTCAATACCAATTAAAATAGTTACATTTGTTTTCCTTAAAAAACCTCCATTAGTTGAAATTTTTGTATGATAAAAACCTTTTTCAGTCAAAATATCACTCAAAAACGCTTCATCCTTTTTATTAATAATTGCGGTTATTAATTTCATATGTACCTCCTATTAAATTAACTTTCAATATAATAATACATTATTTTGAAAAAAAAAGCAAGATGTTTTTTAGAAAAATAATTATAAAGAAAAAAAGTTTTTTATAAAACTAAGTTTTCTTATATATAAATGTCTTGATAAGAGGTATTTTATCTAATAATAATGCTTTTAATAATTTATAAAAAATAAAAAAGTTTGATAATAAAATATCAAACTTTTTTATTTTAAAAAGGCAAGAACTACCTATATTGATACAATTATACATCCTTACTTTTTTGCGTGTATTTATCGATTTACCCATTCTTTCTTAAGAATTGCATATTGAAGAGTGTTTTCATATCTAGATGTACCATCCTCATTATTAACAAAAGAAATAAATTCAATAAATTTTCCTTCTAGTCTCATGCCTAATTTTTCGCATAAATGTTGACTAGAATAGTTGTAGTCCTCAGTAAAAGCATAAATCCTTCTTGCTCCTTTTTCTTTAAACAAGTAATCAAAGAATGCATATGCAGATTCATAAGCATAACCTCTACCTTGAAATTCTTTATTTAACATCCAACAAGGACTAAAAGTATCGCCAATAGCTCCTTCATTTTGAAGGTCACTAGACTCTGGATAAGCATTTATTTCACCAATTACTTTACCTGTTTCCTTTAAGACTATAGCAAAATAGAATTCTTTATCTTTACTTCTTTTTTCTAGTTCTTTAATAGCTTCCTCTAAAGAATTTAATTTCATACAAGCAAAACAATTGACTTGTGGTTTTTTTAAATATTCAAATACATCTTCTGCATCGCTAATTTGAAATGTTCTAAGAATTAATCTTTCAGTTTCAATAATCATAAATTTTCCTCCTAAAAAAAATAGCCCAATTATTACTTTTAAGTAATAACCGAGCTCACTCGACATCTTCATCTAACATACGGTCTACAAGTAAAACTTACGAGCCTCTACCCTACGGGGATACTGTCCTCCGATGTAATATTATTATAGCACAAAGTATGGGATTTTACAATCTATTTGACCACCTAATTTAAGGGTGAAAACATTTTTTTAGTAAGGTGTTTTCTATTACACCATTATTGCTTTGAGGGTCTTATTTGACTAAAAAAACGTTTATTAGGTAATAAATATAAATGTTAAAATAAAAGTACCCAATTGTGTTCATGTAAGAATCCCCAATTCTTATCAACACAAATGAGTACTTT
>CALVCV010000032.1 GCA_944326155.1 uncultured Bacilli bacterium | reverse complement strand
ACAAAAAACCTCCTATGGTTATCACTGGGAATTTATTGAGGATTCAAATAATGTTCTATGATGAAAAAACATTGGAACTTTATGAAGAAATTCCTGATATAAAAGTAATTTATTATCTATTAACGGGTCTTTCCTATCGTGAAATCGGAATAAGATTCTATTATCATAATACAAATAAATTTATTTATCAGGTAAGAAAGTTAATGAAACGGTTTCATATTGCAAACCGCAGACATCTTGCGTATTTTGCGGTCAAAAACCATTTAATTGATGTTGAAAGGCTAAAGGATTTGCTAAATGCTTGAAAACTTAACAGATATAGAAAAAGAAATTATGTTATTACTTATTCAGGGGCAAAACTATGATGGAATATCAGAATATTTAATTATTGATTATTCTGAATATAAGATATTAAAAAAATCTCTTTTTAAAAAATTACATATAACAAAAATTATTCAGATTTTACCACTACTTCTGCAAAATGGATTAATAGATTACATATAAATGCAATGTCAATTCCTTAAAACATGTAAAGAAATATAAAGAATTACGCAATTATATTTTTTTACATGTTTTAATCCAAACGTATGAATATAACAAATAATCAAAGTTATAATAATTATAATCCGCAATTTGGAGCAAGACTCGGATGGCGTGCAACTTACGAGTTAAAAAAGACACCTGAGAAATTAGCAGAAATCAATTCAAAATTAAAAAATATTGGTGAGCCGACAACTGTTGTTGATATTATGTCTCAAGATACTAAAAAGGGTAGAATGTACTCTTTGAGATTATTTAATGAAATTTTTGGAGATAGATACAATGTTTCTATTTTGAAAGATAATCATAATCAAGATATTGTATCTGCCTCAGCAAAGGATTTTTTAACTGCAATAGAAAATTTAACTAAACAAACTGTAGAGCAAAAACAAAATGTAATTTTTAATAAAATTAGTAGTGAGCATTCTACTTCATCACCTATGATTAGCTATTTAAAAACAATAATTAATAAAGCTAAAGAAGAGGGCAAAGTTTTAACTGCAAATACTGAAAAAACATATTTTCAAAGATTTGTATAGTTAGTATTTACTTTAATTTTTTTTATTGTATCCTTAACATCATGACGATGGTGTTTTTTGATGTTAATTTGGGGTGATTAATGATAGAGTTAAAAAACCTTAAATATAATCTAAAAATAGAATTTTGGAATTAGACGTGTAGTTTTGTTATATCTGGAGGTTTTTATGAAAGAGTATAAGGGTAAAATTACTACAAAGCTATTTTGGACAGCTTGCGGTTTTTGTGCCGGTTGGTTTGTTTACAATCTTGTAGGACGGTTCACTCATAGCTTTTTAATTTCAGCAATTGTTGGTTTAATTATTATTGCTTGGATGCTTTATAAAGTATATTACTTAGATAATATTTCCATTGTTTTTACTGAAGATAACCAACTTCTTATTAAAAGATTCGGAAAAATAATAAAAGGATTCGCTATCGATCAATATTATTGGTCTGAATATTCAAAAGATTCAAACACAAAAAGTGAAGATGACCAAGATATTTATTATGTAAGCAAAGAAACAGGAAAAGAAGATTATATTGATGCAACTAACTTCAGTGGCGAAGATTACGAAGAAATGCTTTCAAAGTTAGGTGCAAAAATCCAAAATGAACCACCAATAAAAGTTGCAACCATTAAAAAGTAAGGAGGTATAAAATGGGAATGACACAGTATATTTTATTAGTAGGCGGACTGATTCTTTTAAGTTTTGTTTATCAAGGTGTTGCAATGTATATGCACTCAATGTCAAAAAAGAAATTTGAAAGTGAGAATCCTGATGCCTCAATTATGGTAATTAAAGATTGTCAGTGGCATCCGCTAGGTTTTACCAACACTGTTAATTGTTTAACAATCAATGGTGAACCTCAAATGCAAATTTCTGTAGGGTATGGTCAAAGAGGTTTTTATCTAAAACCTGGTGCAAATGTTTTAGAATTGCAGTACGAAACTCAAAGACCTGGCATTTTACATAAATGGGTAAGAACAACATATGACCCACAAAAAATTGAAGTAAATGTTGAACCAAAGAAACAATATTCTATTTCTTATGATAAGAAACAAGAGTCTTTTGTATTTACTGAATTAGCTGATAAAGGGAATAATTAATGGATTTAGTAAGATTTCAAAATAATATCAAAAGAATAATTAACTGCTTTAAAGACATTAAATATGTCTATAATGAAAGTGCTCCTGTATTAAGTAGAGAGCAATACGCAGCAATAAACATCGGAGCAATTAATTCAGAACAAAATGGATATTATTGCAATTGTATTGAAACAGAACCTGATAAAGAAGATGTTGCAGGTAGATTAAGTGACTATTATGGAATATATGATAGTGAATCAGCTCTAGAAACTTTAGAATGGTTATTGCATAGAGGACATAATGTTTACTTTGAAGCAATAAGACCAGTAATCGCAAATTCAGCTCAAGAATTTAATGTAGATATTTTATTGGAAGAAGAAAAAGACCGTTCTTTAATGGCTTATGTAGGTAATATAAAAGAATCTCTGGAAGTTCTTGTTGATGAACACATTGTAAAAGGTGCAAGTGAATTCAAAACAATGTCAGTTAAAGCTTGGGACTTAGGTCGATTAGTTTTAGTTACTCGTTGTTGCTGTGATGTTGGCTACATTACAGAAGAACAAGCTTGGCAATACATAATGTCAGCGTATGAATGTGCGAGAGAACTTTATCATAATTGGGCTGAGTTTGCTCAAGGTTATATTGTTGGAAGAGCTATGTGGAATGGTAATGATGGTTCTTTATATGGAATTATCAGCATCGCACAAGGCTTATTAAATGATGATAACAGTCCTTGGACAAAATATCTTTTGCATTAACTGTAATTAATTATTAGATTTTTACAAGTCCCAAACCAATCATTCCTGAAAGGTTGGTTTGGGACTATTTTTTCATATCTTCAGGATACATAAGCCATAAAGTAATTCCGTTTTTACTTGCAACAGTTTTTACTTTATATAGCTCAAATATTATATTCAAAATATGTATTTAAATCTTTATTTCTGAAACCTTTAGATGTTTTTTTATAATTTTTCAACGCAAATTGTAACAACCAAAAGTTGTTATAATCTCCCTTCGCAAATACATCTTGTTTTTCCATATTTAAAAGCTCTATCATTCTATTGAAGGTAGTTACTATTTCATTTTGATTGTTGTTTAAATTTGGATTTTTAGTAATAAAATCTTGCCAAACTGATGCCATTACTCCACAACTAACAAGTTCTTCAATCACTGAAGACTCTCCATCTGTATTAATACTAGCAGCAGCTAGTATTGTTGCTAAAACTTCTTCCGGAAGATTTCTGTACCGGTTATCTATATAAATTACATTCTGCCTAAAGGTGTGGAGAATTAATAAATAATTTTTTGAACTTATCTCAGGATTAATTTTTTCTAAATCACAAAACCAAATCAAAAAAGGTTTTTTAGTTGAATTATTACCAGTTAAAATTTGGTAGTATTTATTCCCAACTTTCGATTCTTTTAAATACTCTAATGCTTTATCAATATCAGTCGATTTAGTTTCAAATCTTTTATTCCAATAATCAATAAATACTTTTTCTAAATCAAATTTGTGTCCATAAAAGACTGTTTGTTTTGCACTTAACTTCATAAAGGTCGCATTTTCATCTGCTCCAGCTTCAAGAAGTTTTTGAACTGCAAATTTGTTGTCATTCGATACAGCAAGAAATATTATTGGTAAATTAGTTTTATTATTAGGATTTGCACCATATTGTAATAATTTTTCAATTGCATAATTGTTATCAAAAACAACCGCCGTATAAAGTGGGGATATAGAAGATTTGGGGCAATCAGGATTTGCTTTATTTTCTAGTAAAATATCAAGGATTTCGTCTTGTTTATTTTCTGCTGCTGTACATAAAAAACAAGATTCATCATTAATATCACTCACGTTCTTGATGTTTTGTTTTATGAATTCAACATTTCCTTTTTTAATAGCCTTGTTAAAATCCTTACAAGATATCTCTTCAGAATAACTAACACATGCCGTACATAATAGTAATGCAGATATAATAAAAATCTTTTTCATAATAAACCTCAAGGTTATTATAGCATTTTTTATTGTAATTTAATTTTGTAATACAAAATATTTACAATTGACATCAAATAAAAAAATTAATATAATTAAACTTTCAATGGTTACTTTTTTAAAATAAGGAGTGGTGTATGAAAAAATTTTTAGGTTTGATGGTTCTAGTTGCAGCATTTGCGATATCTGTTCAAACTGCAAATGCTAATGAACCTGTTTTTGGACTTATTTACAAGAATGCAACTGAAGCAGGATCAGGTTTCAGTAATGCAGCTGCTTCCAAAAAGGGTACTTCTACATGTAGAAGTTACTTTGGGCTTGTTGGACTCGGAAATTGTAGCGTAAATGAAGCAGCAAAAGAAGGTAAAATTAAGAATGTAACTTACTATGATGTACATACAAGAAATATTCTTGGATTTAAAACTGTCACAGTAAATGCATATGGAAATTAAGTAAAATTAAATTACTATAAAAAGCTAAAACTACATGTTTCAAATTTAGTTTTAGCTTTTTTAATATATATTATGAAAAAAATACCTCCAGAATTCTTTATTATATATTTTGTTTTCCAATGTGTAACATTTATTGTTACTTTGAAAGCAATAGCCTATTCTGCATTAATTTGTATTATGTTTATTCTATTACAATTTACAGAAACGCAAAAAGCGACTTTCAACACCAAAGAACTATTTATTTTTATAGGAATGCCCTTATGCTTAATATTCCTATTGTTCTCACTTGGAATCAATTTATTTTCTGCGGTTGCAACATTAAAAAAAATTAAAGGGAAACCTTTAACAAGACTACAAATATTGTCTGCTATATGTTTCCCAAGAATTATAATTATAACTTATTTTATATTAATTATACTTCTTTTAT
>CALVCV010000031.1 GCA_944326155.1 uncultured Bacilli bacterium | reverse complement strand
AAATCAGATTTAGATAATTCATTAAGAAATATAGATTGAATAGTATCTTTTTCTACCATTTGTTCATTTCTACCTGTTTCTCTAGCAACTGTTTCGATAATTTCTTTCCATTCATTAAAATTATCTTTATACCAATTCATTTATTAATCCTCCTTGATATATATTTCTAAATACTTTATCTGGATATAATAAAATATATTGTTTCACTAATTCAAAATTAACATTAACATCATCAATGAAATTTTTAAGCTTTCTTTTATACTCATATCCATCTATTTCACTATAATTATCAATCGTACACATCAAATCTAAAAACTGCAATGCTCCAATATTTTCACTAGTTATATTAACTACAGGTTTATAAACAATAAGTTTTCTACCATCAATTTCTAATTTACGCTGTTTAGTTGTAGCTTCATTTGAACATATTTCATAATAAGCTGGATTTTGTGTTGTAAAGCCATACAAATTTGCTAACTGTATACCTGTGATATAACCTGATGTTTTCCCACCATTATTTAAATATTTTTTATTTAAGAATTTATCAAATGACATCTTTCCCTTTGTACCTAAAATAGTTTTATATGATAAATAATACACTCCATTATATAAGCGTTCTATCTTGCCTTCATCAGTCAATTTCTTCATTTCTTGTCTGATTGCTTCTTTAGATTTTCCAGGAAGTTCACTTAAAAAGATAGGTTCATCTTTTTGATAATTTTCTAAAATATAGTTGTAAAGCATAGCGTTAACCTCCATTCACATTTTAGAAATTTGTAATTTCAATTTTATTATATACTATAATATATGTTTTTACCATAAAAATTTAAAACGCTTATTGAATCAAGTTAAATTCATTTCTTAGATTTATATGTGATAATAATATGTTATAATTTTAAAAAGGGGCTGTTGATATGAGATACATTAATTTATTAAATCCTACTTTTATTTTTTGTTATTATTTAATATTTCTTATCGTCATAACTTTTTATCTGTTTAGAAAAAAAAGAACAGTTATTTTAATTCTTGTTATTATTTGCATCAATATATTACTTCTTTTTCTTATTGATGACTTTTATTTTTCAGGTGAAAAACTATTACTTCATATTTATCAAGCACTATGCATGTTTTTTGGTGCATTAGATTATAAAGATATAATATTGAGTGCTAAAAATAATTTTTTGTACGACTATTTGCGATTGATTATCCCTTTCCAATTTACTATCTCTATTTTTTATAGTATTACTTTTACTATTAGTTATTTTTAATTTTTATTAGATAAAAAAATCTATTTTTTTCTACGAAAAAACATATATATTTTCTCACATTTAAATCCTCAAAGTATCACATTAGCCAAAGATATTTTTCACCAAAAGAAAAGCAATATTGTTTTTTGCCATATTGACGACCACTCCCAATATTATAAAACCTATCTTAAAGATCTTAAACAAATTAATGCATTGTTAATCGATAAATCAATCAAAGATATACCACTTAAAAAGAATGCTTCTGTATTTCTCATCAGTGATAATGATATAACAAATATTCATCTTCTAGAACAAATTTCACAACACATTAATAAAAATAGTTGTTTAGATTTTATAAAATGTTTTGCTGAAAAAAAATGTTGTATCAGTCAAATTGGTAATATCAAAAAAAACGAGCTAATCATATATCCATTTATCAAACAACGTAATCATGAAATATATGCTGATAATACTGTTGAATTAAAAACACCTGTCAAAGTAATTAATGAAGTTGATCTTATTATTGATGATATTTTATTAAAGCAACCGCCTTTACCTACTGGTAAAGATATCAAAATTATCATTATTGGTGCTGGAAAAATAGGTACCAGATTTTTAAAAGCTCTCTACTGGTATTGTACTTTTCCTGATGTCACAGTTACCATAACTATCGTTACGCCCCATTGTTCTCAGACTATTCATGAATTAAGCTGTGATTGTCCTGAAATTTTTAATAATAAAACAAAAATAAAAATGAGTAATACTTTTATAATTAGAAAATCTAAAAAAATCATATTTAAAGAATACGATGTTAGAAACCGGGACTTTATTAATTACATTGACAGTAATGATTTTGACTATTATTTTGTTGCACTAGGCGATGATAATCTCAACGCACAAACTTCCATCAAAATCCGTCAATCTCTAGCACAACATTATTTCACTAAAAAAATGTGTTTTTCAAAACCAATCATTACAATTATCATGGATCAGAATTTGAATAATATTGTTTCCAATATGAAAGCTTTTACAGATATAAAAAATCCAGAAACAATTTTTTACAATTATAAAATTGATTGTTATGGTCGTTATAATGATATATATTCATGGGCTAAAATTATTAATAATCCTTTAATAAAAGCAAGTGCAAAGGTATTTGCCAACAGAGAAAAGTCAAGTAAATCATCCGAAAATAATCCATATAAAATTAAAAAAAATGATTTCCAATGCAATCATCGTTCTAATATTGCTTTTGTTTTACATATCCAATGTAAATTACATATATTAGCAAAGAATCAGTATCAACTAGCTATTATTGATGACAAAAAAGAAAACCAAGTCTCTTTTGAAAGTTTATTAAAAGAAAATCCATGTGATATTCTACCACAAATTGAACATGAAAGATGGCGCTGTTTCTATGAAACAGAGGGTTTCCAGTATGTTGATAATACTACGATCATTAAATATCAAAATGATTTTGGCTTAAAAAACTATCTAGCAAAATTACACCCTGCACTTTGTAATCAAAAAGAACTATTGGAGCGAAAAAACAAATTTAAAACTAAATATATTGAAAATGATATCAATTTAATTTCAAATATTGATCATATCATTGAAAATGAACTATTTATAAAAAAACTAACAAAAGAGGAACAGTCAAATGAGTAAAATAAAAAATTGGCAAGAATTAAAAACAATCGATGCCAGTCAAATCGTTTTTCTATGTGGTTCAGGTATTTCATTAGATTCTCCTACATCACTACCAACTGTAAGATATTTTACACTTGAAACACTGAATTTATTAAATACAAATAAAAAAATTATTTCCCAAATAGACCAAAAAATGAAAACAGTAAGTTATCGTTTTGAAGTATTGATTAGTTGTATACGTAATACCTGTGATCCACAACTTAATGTTGTTAAGTTATTTCGTCGGGATACTTATAATAAAATACATGACTTCATAGCATATATGTATCAGCGCGGAGCATCGATTATTACAACAAATTTTGATACCTGTATTGAAAATGCTCTTACAGCTCATAACAAGACTAATCTTGATAACGGTTATCTCATTTATCAAGGAGATGACCTAAAAGAGATTTACACTAATCAGCATTGTTTTATTAAAATTCACGGTAGTCATATTCCTGAAGCAAATAATTATGATGATTTAGTCATAACAATAGAAAATTTATCAAAAACAGCAAATACATTTTCTTTTCTTCCCAATTGGAAACAGACTTTACTGAATTTATTTAAAAATAAATACATTGTTGTTTTTGGTTATTCTTGTTCTGATGATTTTGATGTTGTTCCTCTACTACATATTGCTTGTACAAAGCAGATCATTTGGTTTGATTATGACACATCATATCAATATCCAGTTTATCTACCTCATAGCAGTAATATAAATATTGAAAAACTTGCTAGTGATTGCTTATTATCGTATTTTAAGGGGCAAATTGTTCCAATGTTAGAAAAATGGGTATCCTCTTATTCTATTCAGTTAAGTCAAGGTCCAAATTATCCAGGATATTCTTTAAAAGACTACATTCATGAAACATGTCCTGATTATATAAGTCAAATGCTTTTGAAAAATACGATTTTATTAAATTATGGGATGTATAATGATATTTATTTTGATGATACAGATAGTCGTTTATTACTCCAGGCTATCAAAGCTGCTTTTCGATTGAATCAATTTGATAAAACCATCTCATTATGTCAAAAATTAAAAGAAAGAAATACTGATGTTCATTTAAAAAATGAAGCTTTATATTTTGAATCATCAGCCTATTATCACTTAAAAGAATATGAAAAAGCATTAACGATTGCTAAACAGCATGTTCTTTCTTTAAACAAAGAAATTGAACCGCATACTTATTTAAATGCATTTATAAATTATACTTCAATCTACTATGTTTATATCTGGTACAATAACGATTATCAAAAATTACAAGATATCAGAAAAAATTATCTTTATATTATTAGATATGCAAAAGGAATCAATATTGAAGCACAAGCCAATGCCTATTGGGGATTAGGTGATTTGTATAAAGTTCTTGAACAAAATAAAAAAGCAATGAAATACTTTCTTAAAGCACGTAAAATCCTTATTCAAATTGGTAACACCTACGCTTTAAAAGCACTCGATGCTATCATTGATTCCCTAAACTAACTAGCAGATAATATTTTTATGATATTATCTGCTTTTTTAAACAAAAAATAACATTATTCTAAATCATTTTTCATTATGTAATTTCAAAAAAGAAAACTATTTGATATAAAATATTTATCTGTTATTTAAAATTATTCATTTTATAAAGTCTGTAGATTACTTTTTTTAAATATCGAAACTGTCTATAAGTTATAATCATGGTAATAATTTGTATATCTATTTCAAACATTTTCTTCAACAAATTAAAATATGATAAATCTTCAGGATATGTCATATAACACTTTTTGAGAAAAAATAACGTTTTAATAATCCCTTTTTGTGAATTAATTTCTTTATATAAATCTAGGCTCTCTTTAATATAGTTGATTCCTTCAACATTTCTTTTATATTGTACAAGTAATATACCATAGGCTCTTAATGCCGTTGTATATTGTAAAATATCAACAATTTTATGTCTATTCTTGATAATCGTATACAAACTTTCTAAAAGATTATCAATATCTTTTTGATCTATCTTATAGTTTACAATTAGATAATCTGTCATTCTATTTAAAGGAGTAGAAATATTCCAATCAATATTCAATGTTTCACTTTCTACCGCAACTCGCAGCTTGTAATATATTTTATTTATATCACCAAAAGCTAATACTGCTTTTTTTATATCATTTTTTTCTGCTAGTTTATCTGAAATTTCTAACGGTGAATTATGATCATAGGGTGAAAAATAACTGTCAGCTATTGGATTGTTCAAGTTATTTGCTAATTGATGACCATAAAAATTAATTAACCACGGGTCAACTTCTTTGCATTCCTTTACTTTAATCCACCACTTTGTTGGCAATAACTTTTTATCTGTTAATCCTAACAAACAGCATAATACCATTGTAACAATTAGACGCATATCACTATTGAGTTTTTCACCTTTTTCAAAAAAGCTATCTTCCCAGCTTTTTTCTACTGATTTGATATTTCCTTCTTTTTTTATATTTAAAATTTTTGTTATTGTACTTTCAAAAACAATTTTACAAGCAAATGGCTTTAATAATATTCTTTCATATTGGTTCATGAACTCTAGCGGCACTCTTCTTTCATGTTGGGTATCATATCTTAAAAAAATTGCTGTATTTCCAATATCATCTTTAAGTCTTTGAAAAAAAGGATTAACGTCCAATGCATCTCCACCACTATATCCTAAAAAAAGAAAAGTATACCCATTCTTTATCCAATTTTCAATTTGTATTTGAAAAGACAGACTTAATCCATTGCATAACTGTGTTAGCGATGCCCCTAGTGATTCAATATCATGAGCAACACCATGAAAATGATAAATCGTTCCTGTTTTAGCTAGTGATGAAGAATAAGTATAATATCCCTTATGAAAAGTACTGCTGTTATCTCTTATACACTTTAGCTGATCATTAGTGAGATTATAATAAGCATTATTAATACAATTGTCATAATTAGCAGTCACAATATTAGCACCATCTTTTAATAATCTAGCCAATGCTATATGAATATCATTAGGTGGACGATTTTCAAAAGATCGAAAGCCATTTAAAAAAGGATGTGGACTACGATTGTCAAGAATCGAATTTTCAAAAATTCGATATGCTTCGATAACTGTTTCCAAGCGTAACTGCCCATACGTTTTAGCTAACATTTTTTTCTTTTTTGACTCACAATGACAATAATAACGCTTTAAAAGATGATCAGGCATTGAATTGACAATCATAAATTCTGTCAATGTATTTCCTAACGGCAAACTTGTTGGTGCATCATGATCGATTCCTGCACCTACCCATATAATCAATTTATAACATTTTTCCTTTACGTCATAACTATCCATTATAGTTTGATAAATATCTTTTGCATTCATCTTTTTCATTATTCCTTTCTTTTTTATGCCATCTCCTTTAAAATAATAATAAAACAGTTGAAATAATTTGCATATAGCTTTATCAAGTTATTTCAACTATTTTTATATTTATTTAATTTGATCATACCTTTTTTTAAATAATGTACTAATCAACAACAAGAAGAGTAGATGGTGTAGCAAAATTATGCTCATTAAAAAAATAACGGATATAATGTATACACATATTTTGATTATTTATTTGATAATATCAGATATGAAAATTTAAGTAATCAAAAATTACTAAAGAAATATCTGCTATATAAAAACAAATACTGGAATACTACAAAATGCAGATGCAAAAGAAATCAAAGAAAAAATAAAAGCATTGGAAGATACCAACAAATAGTGTATCAATATCCAATGCTTTTTATTATATTCACTTACCACTGTTACATTATACTTTTACAATAAAATTTTAGCTGAATTTCAATCTATAATATATCTTGATAAATCTTCTTTTTGATTTTATATGTTCATATCCTTTGAGCCTCGATAGATATACTACATATTCATCAAGCAAAAAATAACCTAGTCTTTAAACTAGGTTAACATTAATACTTTCTCCATACCATCTTATTAACTACTCCAGTATATG
>CALVCV010000030.1 GCA_944326155.1 uncultured Bacilli bacterium | reverse complement strand
TGCTCCTATTCGCATATAAAAGCCATTTGATACAGTATCTTCATAAAATTCATTAAGTTTTTTATCTAAACCTTCTTTTACATAATAACTATTGTCTTTTTCCATCTCAATTTCTTCACTAATGTTATCTTTAAAATAATTTTGACATACCTCAATTATTTTTTTAATATCAATATATTTAACAAAATCCTTATAATATTGTTTATGTTTATACAAATGTTTCAAAGCCTCTTTTCGACTATCATTAATAATAATGATATTACTTTCACATTCTTGTTTTACATCAATACATTCATAATCGTTAATCGCCAGATTCTTTTCATCATCGTCATCAACTTTATTTCTTATAGCATGAACCAAGACCATCTTATCAAAAAATACATCTGTAAACATAAAACAATTTGCAAATAATTTTTGAAAATAGATCAAATCTTTTGGATAATGATAATAATATCGAAGAAAATTAAAAATATTGATATTATTTTTATTTTTTACACTTTTTTTGATATATTGACAAAAGCTTTTAAGATGTTCACTTATAAAATCATAATAAATTGCTGTCATTACAGCACCTTTTAGTGAACTACCTGGAATGAATGGTTTATTTAATGACTTCAGTTGTTCAGCAATATTTTTCTTTTGTATTTCAGTAAAATCAGCTCTTAATTGATACTGCGGACTTATTTTTTCATAATCTATGTCCATACGAAGGAAATTATTCATAGTATCACGAGTAGATATCCCATTTTTAAGATGGCATAAAGACTCTAAAAATTTTGAATCCAATAATTTTTTTTCAGGAATATAGGAAAATAATTTTTGAAGATCATAGTTATATATCACATTGCCATGCTTATTATATTCAAAACTTAATTTTACATTACCTGTTCCAATATGAACTGGTGATATAATTGATATTTTTGCTTTCATCTTGTTCACCTTTAAAAAGTAAAACCTATTCCATAATGATAGATTGGCTTACCATTATTACATTTAATTAATTTTCCATAATATTCCTTATCTTCAAATACCTTCATATAACTACCCTCAACAAACCGATTAAACCGTCCAATAACATTACTACAGTAAGCCTTAGAACCTGAATAAACAGTAGAATCTATCACATACGAAGATTCCTGTAAATTAAATTCGTTACTGATACATTTTGATAACAATATTTTTTTATTACAATTAGTTTTAATATTCGTTATTTCTGTAGTTTTTACCAATTTAAAACTATTTTTCCCTACAGATACTCGATTACCAAAACCAAAATATGGTGCATATTTAAAAATACTTTTTACAAACTCAATATTATCTGTTTTTACATAAATACAAAAATGACTATTTTTAGGATAAAATATCGTATTATCAAAATATAATTTCCTTTCATTATTTTTATCTTGATGATTATTGTGGACAACTAAACTTTCCACTTTAGAATACTCATTAGTTTGACTTGATAGAACATCACCTATAATATTAACTTCATTATTTAAAATGGCTTGTTTTAATCCTTTAAAATCGTCATTTACAATATATTTATTATAAATATCTAATGAGACAAAAGAAATTTTCTTAAATTTTTTTAACTGACTTAAATATGCTAATTGTTTATTTACTGGTAAATTATTAACTTGTTTATTTTTTTCATCAATTGAAATTAAACCAACTTTAACCATTGGCATAAATCCATCTAAAAACATTGAAGAATGGACAAATAACGGTTTTGATACAAATGATCTAAAATATTGTTCTAAAACATTCTCCCCCTCTGTATATTTAATAATATTACAAATTGCTCCAAATATCG
Source organism: uncultured Bacilli bacterium (assembly GCA_944326155.1). Lineage (GTDB taxonomy): Bacteria > Bacillota_I > Bacilli_A > ML615J-28 > CAG-313 > CAG-313. The sequence goes on along the minus strand of CALVCV010000030.1, from coordinate 5,130 downwards.
TTTGAGCATCAGGCATTTTAGTCATGGAAGAAATACATTCGAAACTTAATTTATATAATTTCATCTTCTATATTCACTTTTTCAATTTTTTTTAATTTTACTTTTACTCGTCCATAACCTCTTGTACCATTACCACCTAAATAATTCATTTCTAATAATCTCAATGCTTTTTTTATAGTATTTTTCATTTTACTTTCATCATCACCTTCAAAGATATTTAAGACAATTTCACCTTCAAATATTGCTCCTGCAGGCACCCTTTCAATAAATCGTGGTGATTTAGCTATACCTGAAATGGCATTAATACTATTTTCTGCTTTTATTTCTGTAAAACGCCCAACTCCTAAAATATCTTCTAATTCCTTTTTACTATCTTTCGTTAATTTAAAATCTCTAAAAATAGCTCTACTAATTTTCACATCATCTGTATCATCTTCTAATCCGCCAAAGATATTAGTGATTGTATCATCAGTAAAAACAATATCTTTATCTACTGTTGTAATTTTTTTAATTTTAGTTTCTTTAGTAGTATACTTTAATAACGCCTTTAATTTTCCTTTAATTGAACTACCTGGTATATATGGTTCATTAGTTAATGGATTTCTAATTACATCATTATCTATACCACCTATATCAAAGCCACCATTATTACCACCAATAAATAAACCTGATAATAATTCAAAGCTTACTTTTAATATATAAATATTTTTCAACATATTATTCTTTCCCTCCTTCTATACGATGATATGCTACGATACTTGTAAATAACCTATCAAAAGTTTTAATATCCTCCTCTGTTTGAATTGAATTTTCATTAATCATACTTTTTAAAAATTCATATAAAATAGCTAGATCACCATTTCTTCCAGCGTCATAAGCTCCCATAGCTACTAAGATAAACATTTGTTTACGCGCCTTTTCAAAAGAGTCTCTGTTTAATCTTAATGCCAATTTAACATTATTTAAAACTTTTCTTAATTGACGATTAGAAATTTCACTAAATTTTTTAGCAAAATCATCTGCTTTTCCATTAGGTAAGTACAATTCTTTTGGATCAGCATATTCCTTACATAATTGTTGTTCAACAATAGTTATCTCTTCTTTTTCTTTTTTTGCCATATTGTGTTCCTCCTAGTTGTCTCTAGTAAATAACATTACTAATTTTAATTTTAGAATATATTCTTTAACTGCTTTATTATCACTAATTATATTTATTTGCATACGCATTTTTTTTAGAACTTCTTCATCACTTACTAGTCTAAATAGGGTATATTGTATCCTAGGAATTAGACTAATAAATTGTATATAATTATTATTATTTTTTATAAGGAGCAAAATATTATAAAGCATAGTTCGAGATATTTTTTGATCTTTTAACCAATCATACATCATAAATACTTCATCTAAAATATCTTCGTAGTCTTTGAATGATATAGTTGTATTTAATAATGTTATTGCATTTTTTTCACCTTCTTTAGACATTGAAAGTGCTTTTTCTGCTTCCTGAACACCAAAACGGATTGGCTTTTTGTCACTTTGAAAATTAATTCCTCCAGAAATAGTTATATATTCATTACCAGCAAATTTTTTAAATCGTTTATAGATTTCTAATGACAACATCACTATTGAATATGCTGAACCAATAATTACTAAATCATCCCCTCCAGCATAATTTATATAAAACATTGTTTCATTAGATACCTTACTATCTATATCTTTATTCACTTTTACTGAAACATCGCGACAAATATTTTTTATCTCATGTTCAAAGAAAAAATTTATTAATCTACTCATAGTAACATATTTAGAAATTGAGCGTTGTTTTCTATTTTTAGCGGCATTTCTTAAACCAAATGCAAAAATTGCTCCTAAATTATCAACATCCATCTTCAATATCGCAAGTTTTTTATCACCATATTCCTCTGGTGTTAATTTTAAAATCTTTTCAAAGGATAAAATTGTATTACTATCTTTATTTAAAGGTACATCATTAGCAGTCATTATTTCATTTCCAAAACCAAAACCATTAATACTATCAACATAAAATATTTTTCTATATTTTTGTTCAATAAATTTCTTATCCTTAACAAATAATAGTTGTACAAAGCCTAAATCTATTCTACCAATACTACCAATTATTTCTAACTCATTAGAAAAATCATAAACTATCCCAAACTTTTCGTTTTTAGTATAAATATCTGAGATATCTTCTATTACATTACAAATATCACATTGTTCATTTTCAGATATTCTACCGCAAAGATGACATCTATTATTGATACTTAAAGGTTCATAAAAAAAATTATCATCAATAACATCAATAAATTTTTTCATTTTATTTCTACCTAAATTCTCCTTCAATTTAATGGCTTTATCAGACTGAAATTCTTCTAATTCTTCTTTGTTTAAAACAACCATAGCATTTACAAAAGTTATATCCGTTTGAAATAATTCAAATAAATTTTTCCGAATTCTTTTAGTTACTTTTGCAATCCTTTCTTCAACTGTTTGATTATAAGGTAGTAATATCATTGAACCGCCACCAGTATTAAATAAAATATTACTAATAGTTAGTCCAAATTCATTTAAAAATGCATATGATATAGCATTGGTAATTAATCCAACTAAAATTGATCTTCCTCTCAACGCTTTAGATAATTTTGGTTTTGTTCCACTTCCTTCAACAATTTTATAAATAAAATTTTGTATCCCTGAAACATCAATTTCCAACATGCAAAATAATTCATTTCTAAAACAAGTTTCGTCATATAAACAGCTGGCAATAGCAGACGTTAATTTATGATGATCAAACAAACTAACAGTTGCTTTGACATTGCCATCTTTGGAATATGTAGACGCTGGAATTGTTACTAAATATTTATTCATCAAATTGTACATATAATTATAAGAAATAAAGCTACGGTTATTTTTCAAGAGTGGAATAGAAGATATTTCATTTTTAAATTGATGAAAAAGCTTTTCGTATTCTTTAGCACTATCAATAATCCCTTTAGATTTAAAATCACTTATTGGATCATTCATATCAGTTAATTTATTTAATAAAAATACTCGGTCTTCTTTATTTTCATCAAAAACTTCACATAAAACAGAATGTAATCGTGCCCTAATAAAATTACCTTTTTTATTATTTGTAGCCTCATCATATTGTTCATCCTTTCGATCTATTGCTGAAGCAAGATGATCAGCAGTTCTAATTATCTTAGAAAAATCATCAGGTTCATTTTGATGATGTCTACTAACCAAATCATCAAACCATTCACCTTTCATCCCCAAATATTTTTTTAAAAATCTTAACGTGTAGCCACTATGAAGATAACTGCTACGTTTTGTTTTTTTATCATATTTTGTTACTGCTAATTCATCATTAGTTAAATTTGATTTTTCAAAAGTACGTTGATAAAATTTCCCGATATCATGTAATAAAGCTCCATAAGCAACATCAATTAACTTATAGTCTTCCATATTTCCACCTACCTTAATTTATTGATTTCTTCAATTATTTTTTCATTCATTAGATTATAACTTTCCCAATATTTACTAGTATCAAAATTCAAACATGCTAACACAATCCTAATAATATTTACATAATCATCTACACTTTTTCCCAATTTTTTTATTATATCCTCTTCTCTTACACATGTAATTTGATGACTTGCAATATTACGAATTTCTTCTCTTAAGGAATTGAGCATTTTTAAAGATAATCGTAATTTTGAATCATCACCTAATTTTGCATATAATATAGTTAACATTTGTTTTTCTGATAAAAATGTATCGTTATATCTGCCAGATTTATTTTTAGAAAATTCAAAATCTAATATTTTTAACAATTCTTTACCTTGGCTGTCTTTATCCATTAATTGTCTTGTTAAATACATTACTCCTCTTCTATCTTTCGAACAATATTTTGTAATATTAATCTTGCAAATATTATTTAGAGCATATTTACATATTTCATATAGAAATGGTGTTATTCCACGAACAAAATCTAAGATTTCTCCTTTTTCAATTTTTACTTTTAACCATAAACCATATTCAAATATTTTTGCTTGTTCTTCATCTAAATATGGTAATAAAGATTTATTAGGACTTTTTAATATTTCTTTTGTATCAAGGTTATAGCGATCTAATGAAAATTTAATTAAATCTATAACATTTTTATCAATACGATATTTATAACTATTAACTAAATCATATGCTGCTTCATAATCGTATGATTTAATCAAATTAACTAATAACTCCTTTTGAATCTTAAAATTAAATTTATCGTTTTTTGAAAAATATGTTCTATCTTCATTAATATCATTATCACTGTTCAATTCCCAATAAAAATCTAAATCATAATTTTTCAAATCAACATCTCTTTGCCATTTCCCTTTAGTTGGATCATCAACCTGGATTGGTGTGAGTTTATATTTAGATAAAGCTGCTAAAATTTGCAGTGTAGCTTTCATTGCTGGAGTACCCGAAGAAACATTACATAATATTTCTACATCTTTACCATTTTCAATAATTATTTCATTGATAATGTTTTCAAAATCATCATAAAATTCATCAAATCTCTGTACATCTATTAATTCTGGTCTTTTAATTTTATACGTTTCAATTTTAGTATTTAAATGCCGATTTAATAACATAATTGATTTTTCATATCTATTATCTATTTCATCAAATTCACAAATTTCTTTTGACATATAAAAATAAATTTTATCAGGGCAATGATATCTTGCAATTTGCATATATGCAGCATCATATATAACATTATTTTCAAAAATTGTTAGTGGGTCTGATTTGCCTACACAAGTAAACAATACTTTCATTATACTTTAACTCCTCTCCTAAACTTATAGCTATAATATAATTTTATCATTCAAAAACACACTAGTCTAACAATGTAATAATTTATCATTATTTTTTGTAATCGCTTTCTATATAAAAGTAAGTATTAGTGTTATATCAACACTATTAAATAAACTAATTAAAAAAGGACTGATTTTGTATCAATTAAATCAATCCTCAATTAATATATTTTTACTTGTTATTTTCTTTATATTCTAAATATTCATCATATGTAGATAAACGATCTAAAATACCTGTTTCATTAAATTC
>CALVCV010000029.1 GCA_944326155.1 uncultured Bacilli bacterium | reverse complement strand
TAGAATATCGAAATCAAGCCTTAGTTGCTTAAATATTTTTATTTTTATTACTGTCTACTTGACAAACATCAGTTCAAACGATGATGATTTGGAAATCTACACTGATGATTATGCGGACTATGTATTCGAACAATACAAAAGAGCAAAACGCTATGATGAGAATACTCAAATATTTATAGAACAAAGATTAGATTTTAGCTGCTACGTTCCAGAAGAATTTAGAACAGGGATGCACTAATAGTTAGTAATGGAAAAATCCATGTAATTGATTCGAAATATGGTCAAGGAATATTAGGCAATGCTGAAAACAATTCTCAAATGATGCTATACGCTTTGGGTGAATTAAGAAAGTGTGAAAAGGAAGATGAAATCAAAAAAGTTAAGATGACAATATTTCAACCAAGAAGAGATAACCTAACTACTTGGGAGGCAACAATTGCTCAACTTAAGAAGTAGGCTGAAAAGAAACTACATAAGCAAGCAGAAATGGCATATAAGGGAACAGGAGAATATCAACCTGGGTCATATTGCAAATTTTGTAAAGTGGCAACTAAATATAGAGCAAGAGCAGCTCAAAGTGTGGTGTTTATAGATACGCACAATCAATTAATTTTGAAGTGTTATTATTCGCATATTCAATAGACCAACAAGATGTAAAAGTAGTTGATTAAAAATGTGGAGAAAAGATACCTGAAGAAGTTATTAAAGCATTAGTGGATAATAGTGTTAAAAAATACGCATATAACGCAGTGTTTGAACGTGTATGTCTCAAAGTATTTAGGATATCCTGTAGGACACTATTTGTCACCAGATGGATGGTATTGTAATAAGGTTCACGCTTCAACACTAGGCCTACCTTTATCACTTAAAAATGTTGAAGAAGATTTGGATTATGAATTATTCCACGAAGGTAACTTATACGCTATTTCAGAAGCAGAGATTGATGAAGTCTTAGTATTATAGAACTATAAAAAAAATATTTAGACAAAGAGAGGTTAGGGATTTTATGCTCTAACCTCAAAACTTTAATAAATCAAAAAGCCAGTTATGAATATGGAATCCTTTTAGTTATTAAAGAATTTGTATATGGTACTTCTGATTGGAGTAACTTTGTTACTGAATTGTATGTATTAATAGAAGAATACCAAGATAATATTGATATTCTTTTAATTGGTTTTATAGATGATTGGGAGAAATATATTTTTCCATAATTTAATGCACAAGACTAATATTTACTATAATAAAAAAAACAGGAATTTCCTGTTTTTAATAACTTAAATACAATTATTTTTCGGTGCGTATAAAATTGGTAGTAACTTTTTTTTCTTTTTCAGGTAGTCCAAATTGTTCTTTACCAAGAGCAATACTTTTGATCAAAAAGGCCATATTATTTCCAAGTACTCTCATAGTTTGTAATCCTTCTTCATCTTGAAGTACTTCAGCAGGTGTATTTCCATGTACTTGATTCCAATATTGACTAGAAACAACAGGCATACTAGAAAGTGTAAAGTATTTGTTCAAAATATCAAATGTTGCGGTAGCGCCGCCACGCCTTGCAGAAACAACGCTAGCACCGACTTTCATGCTTTTGTCAAAACGCGTAGAATAAAATAATCTATCTAAGAAAGATAATATAGTACCATTAGCAGAAGCATAATAAACAGGACTGCCCACTATTATTCCATCAGCTTCTTCAAATTTTTTGGCAACTTTATTTACGCTATCATCAAAAATACAGTATCCATTTTTTTTGCAAGTGCCACAAGCAATGCAACCTCGAATATTTTCTTGACCAATATGGATGATTTCAGCATCAATACCATTTTTTTCAAGAGTTTTGGCAACTTCATTTAAAGCTGTAAAGGTACATCCATTTTTATGAGGACTACCATTAATAAGAATTGCTTTCATACATTATTCCTCCTTTATATTTTTTTTGTTTGGCGCTTTTTTATTTTTTGCCAGTTTACAAAGCCATAACAATCATTAATTAAGAAAGCAATAAAACACATAATCATAGGAAAATTAGAAATATCATTGATAGTTGCTAAAATCCATAAAATAATAAGAATTATATCATTAGAGCCATATGCAATACCATAGTATGGTGATCTAAGGTAAGTTAGTATTGAAGCAAAAAAACTAGTTGCAACTGATATCGTACTAACGATAAGATTTTTGGTATTAAAATACTTTAAAATAAAATAGAAAATTATAGTAACTATAATCGTTAAAATACTAATAAGAATTAGCCTTTGTAAATTGATGGTAGCAACTCTTACTTCATTTTTACCTAATTCATAAGGATTTTTAAACCAAGCAATGGTTGCGAAAAAAGCAGCAGGAGCTGACATGCCAAGATATGTAATCATTTCTCCATAATATCTATTTTGATAAGAGATTATAGCATAAAAAATAGCAAAAACAATTGTGAAAATTTGGCCAATTGGGTCACCTTTAGCAATAAAAATTAAGGCCGTTACGCCCATTAATGATGCTATTAAAGTGAGGAAATTTTTATTTGTAAAAAATAGAAAACTAAAAGTAATAATAAATAAACTACTAATCCAAATTATCCATTCTAATTTAGTTAAAGTTTTAAAGGGATTTTGATAGTTTTTCATAAAGCCTCATCATTTTATTGATAATAAAATTATAATAATAAAAAAAAGAATTGTCAATTTATTAGAATTTTTTCTAAACCATTTTAGTAGAAAAAATTCTTTTTTTTGTTATAATATAAATATGAAAGAAAAAGGAGAATAATATGAAACCGATTGTTTATTTTTCAAAAAATTTAACAGGAAACGAATTAGTGAAACTTTATAAAAAATTAGGCGTTGAATTAACTGGGAATGTTGCTATTAAACTTCATTCTGGTGAACCTGGAAATCAAAATTTTTTAAAACCTGATTTTTTTAAACCTATAATTGATGAAGTAAAAGGTATGGTTGTAGAATGTAATACAGCCTATGATGGGGAAAGAAATTCTACTGCCAAGCATCTTTTAACGCTTAAAAATCATGGCTGGACCAATTATTTTCATATTGATTTAATGGATGCAGAAGGACCAGACATGGTATTAGATATTCCAAATGGTAAGGTTATCAAAAAAAATTATGTTGGTAAAAATTTAAAGAAATATAATGCTATGTTAGTCCTTTCCCATTTTAAAGGACATCCGATGGGTGGATATGGAGGAGCTTTAAAACAATTATCAATTGGCGTTGCCTCATCATATGGAAAAGCTTATATTCATGGCTGTGGTAAACCTGAAGAAATTTGGACTGCAAATCATGATCATTTCTTAGAAGCAATGGCTGATGCGGCAGAAAGTATTGTAAAATATTTTGCTGGTAAAATCGTTTACATTAATGTGATGAAAAATATGTCTGTTGATTGCGATTGTTGTGCAGTAGCTGAAGATCCTTGTATGAAAGATATAGGTGTCTTGATTTCTACTGATCCAATTGCGATTGACCAAGCTTGCTTAGATTTAGTATATCAATCAGACGATCCAGGAAAAACACACTTAATTGAAAGAATCGAATCAAGAAATGGCGTTCATACAATCGAAGCTGCATCTGAACTTGGATATGGTAGTAGAAGTTATGAATTGGTAGATATTACCAATGAATAAAAATTCTATTATCATTAAAAAAACTGCATTAGCCGCAATATTTTTGGTATTTGGCTGGGTATTACCTTTTGTAACCGGAAGAATTCCTGAAATTGGTAATATGTTATGTCCAATGCATATTCCTGTTATGTTATGTGGGTTTATATTAGGTCCTTGGTATGGCTTAGCAATTGGCTTTATTACCCCAATTACGAGACACTTTCTTTTTGGCATGCCAGCACCTTTATTTCCAATTGCCTCTTCAATGGCATTTGAACTTGCGACATATGGGTTTATCACTGGTCTATTATATATAATTTTACTTAGAAGAAGTAAAATAAAACATATTATTTTAATTTATTTTATTTTAATTATTTCTATGCTTTCAGGAAGAGTTGTTTGGGGTATAGCAAGAGTACTTAGCGGTTTATTTACAAACAGTTCCTTTACATGGAAAATCTTTTTAACAAGTGGTTTTGTCACCGCATGGCCAGGAATTATGATTCAATTAATTTTGATTCCAACGATTTTAGAAGTCTTGTTCCAACTTGGCATGGTTCAAAGATTAACGAATTGTGATGATAATAAAAACATCAGTAAAATCTTACGAAAAGTAAAAACTCTATTAAAGACAAAAGATACAGTTGTTATTGCCATTGATGGCATGGCCGCAAGTGGTAAAACTACTCTTGCAAGTGTACTTGCAAAAAAATTAGACGCAAACGTTATTCATACAGATGATTTTTATTTATCAGTTTCATTAAGAACAGACGAGATGTTAAATCAAATATGTTGCAATATAGATTATCAAAGAGTAAAAGATGAAGTAATCAGTCATTTGAATGCAGAAATTATCTATCATAAATTTGATTGCAAACAAATGCAACAAACAGAAGAAATTAAATTAGAACCTAAAAAGGTAATTATCATAGAAGGTGCTTATGCAATGCATCCAAAACTTGGTAAATACTATGATGTAGCCATTTTCTTAAAGACACAAAGTGTAATTCAAGAACAAAGAATTTTAAATCGTGATGGTGTATCAAAATTACAAGATTATAAAGATAAATGGATTTTATTAGAAAATCAATATTTTGATAAATATCAAATTGCAAGTCTTGCCGATATGGTTTTTGAAAATTAAAAAACAGTCTATCATTTTGTGGATAGTAGAGATTATCTCTTTTTTCCACATTGATAGACTGTCTTTTTTTATGCTTCTTGACTGGTTAGCATTGCAATTGATTCACCAATTGCTTCACAAAGTTTATTTTTTTCCATTGTATAGGCTTGTTTAATACATTGGTAAATAGCTTCTTCATTACTACTTCCGTGACCTTTTACAATTGTTTTTTTCGAACCAAGTAATACAGCACCACCATAATTATTGTAATCCATAAAATCTTTAATAGCTAGAACATCTTTTTTAAGAATCAAAGCTCCTATTTTAGTCTTTAAGTTTTTCTTAAAAGTTTGTTTAAGAAGTTTTAAAAGTTCAAGACAGGCTCCTTCAGTAGATTTTAATAAGACATTACCACTAAAACCATCACAAATAACAAGATCATAGTTACCACTTAGTAAATCACGACTTTCCATATTGCCTACAAAATTGATATTTTTGGTTTCTTTTAGTAGTTGATATGTTTCTTTACGGAGCTGATCACCTTTTTCTTCTTCAGTACCGATATTTAAAAGAGCTGCCTTTGGGGATGAAATATTATAAGCTTTTTCTAAATAAAGGGTTCCCATAATAGCAAATTGTTGTAAATGAATTGGATCACAATCCACATTGGCACCACTATCACAAATGGCTACAAAGCCTTTTTTCATCGTTGGTAGAAGTGGACAAAAAGCAGGACGTTTTACGCCTTTAATCCGACCTACTCGAAGCACTGCCCCAGCAAGAATAGCACCTGTTGAACCAATGCTTACCAGTGCGCCAATTTCCTCATCACTACGTAATAACTCAAAAGCTTTTACTAAAGAACTCTCTTTTTTATGTTTGATTGCTTCAGTTGGTTTATCATCACAAGTGATTACATCTTTGGCATCAAGAATAGTTAAACGCTTCTCATCATAACTTTTATTTTCAAGTTCTTTTTTTAATATATTCTCATCGCCTACTAAAATGATAGTTAAATCTGAAATCAAATTAAGTGCTTTTATAGCACCATTAACATTTACATTAGGGCTTTTATCGCCACCAAATGCATCAACAATAATTTTAATCATATAATTTTACCTCACATATTCATATTTTAACATTATTTTAAATTTTAGTCAAGATTAGGGACTTTTATATGAACATTGACAAATGGTTATTTAAATGATATACTATAGGTCAACAATAGGTCAACAATTAGTTTGAAATAAAGGAGGACAATTATGCTTATATTATTTACAGATACTGATACAGATATGACACCTGCCATTGCCAAAAAATATGGTTATCATCTAATCAGTATGCCCTATAGTATTGATGATAAAATGATTTATCCCTATGAGGATTTTGAAGAATTTGAATATAAAACATTTTATAATTTATTGAGAAAAGGAACTATACCAAAAACGAGTGCAGTTAGTCCTGGAAAATACATAGAATATTTTGAACCTTTTTTTAAAAATGGTGATGATATATTATATGTTCATTTTTCGACAAAACTAAGTGGAACCTTTAATGCGCTGAAGATTGCAATTGATGAATTAAAAGAAAAATATCCACAAAGAAAGTTCTATACCATAGATACAAAAGCTATTACCATTTGTAGTTTAAATATTTTATATGAGATTGGAAAATTATATAAAGAAGAAAAAAATATTGATGAAATTATGAAATGGGCTGAAGAAGAAGTTGATAAGTTTGCAATATATTTTTATGCAGAAGACCTTAAATTTTTTCAAAAAAGTGGTAGAATCAGTAATTTTACTGCCACAATGGGTACAATACTAGGTATTCATCCAATTATTTATATTGATTCAGAAGGGTATATGAAAGCAATTTCGAAAGGTAAAGGAAAAAAAGGAAGCCTAAAAAAAATTGTATCTTATGTTGAAGAACTCCAAGACAATATCAAAGATTATGGTGTTATTATTGGACATACAGATGCTACTGAAACAGCTGAATTATTAGGTAAAATGTTAAAAGAGAAATTTGGTGAAGATTTAGATATTGAGTATGTAATGGTTAATCCGACAGCAGGTGCTCATTGTGGTCCAGGTGGTGTTGGTGTATCTTTCCATGCTATTCATCGATAATTAAAATAGAATATAGAAAAAAGATATACATTTTTATGTATATCTTTTTTTAAAATTAAATTCTACAATATATGATAAATATATAAAAAATTTGCAATTTTATAGAAAATATAATATAATTAATATGATAGATTATAGTATCAGATTTATTTTATAAAGGGTTATCGCCAAGTGGTAAGGCAACAGGTTCTGACCCTGTCATTCGTTAATATCATCAACTTAAGAAGTAATATCTATAATATTTTATATAAGGCAAAATAAAAACAAGGTTATACACCATT
>CALVCV010000028.1 GCA_944326155.1 uncultured Bacilli bacterium | reverse complement strand
AAAAATTTCTTGTTAATCGAATTAATAATAAAAATAATCCAAAGTATACAAATAGCGGTCAAAAGTATCGAATAAAAGGAAAAAGCTGTCATAAACAAAATAATACCCAGTACTGAACTTAAATTTAATAAAGTCGTGATAGCAAAGAAAATAGACATTACAAGTAAAGCAGCAGACATAATTAAAAATTCTTTATATGAGTTTTTGAAATCGTGTTTTAAAATTTTAATCATAACGATATATCTCCCTAAATAATTGATCTAAAGATTTTCCCGTCTTATTTTTAATATTTTCAACTGTATCATAAATGGCCAACTTGCCATTATTCAAGAAAAAAGCGTAATCAAAAACTGTTTCTGCTTCTAATATCAAATGTGTGGACACCAAAATTGTACCATTTTTATTATAATTCTCTAAAATTAATTTAAAAATTAAATCACGAGCAGCAGGATCAACCCCTGCAATCGGTTCATCAAAAATATAAAGTTCAGCATTTCTTGATAAAATTAAGATTAGATGAACTTTTTCTTTTGTTCCTTTTGACAATGTCTTAATCTTTTGATTTATTCTTATACCTAGTTTATCAATCAAATCACGAGCTTTTTGCTCATCGAAGTCCGAAAAAAAATCTCTAAAATAAATAACTGCATCTTCTACAGTCCAAGAATCAGTTAAAAAATTACAATCTGCTAAATAAGCAACAATTTTTTTAGTCTCAATGCCAGGTTTTAAACCATTAATTAAGACTTCACCTTCATATTGCATTGACAAATTTGATATAATCTTTAATAAAGTTGTCTTTCCACTACCATTTGGTCCAAGTAAACCTATAATTTTACCTTTTGGTAAATTGATAGAAAGATTATCTATTGCAGTAATGTTACCAAAGCGCTTTGTTAAATGATTAATAACAACAATATCTTCCATTTTTTTAACCTCCATTTTCATTATATCACATTTTATCAATTTCTGCAATGAAAAAATAAAACTTATCTTAGATAATCTAAGATAAGTTTTATTTTTTATATTTCATTATTTTCATTTTTATATTGAATTTGATACAAACTATAATAATAACCTTTTTTTGCTAATAATTCTAAGTGTGTACCACTTTCAATAATTTGACCTTTTTTCAAAACAATAATTTTATCACTATGTTGAATAGTTGATAAACGATGTGCAACAATAAGCATAGTCCCAATATTCATCATTTTCTTTAAAGAATCTTGAATCAATGACTCCGTTTCAGTATCTATATTTGAAGTAGCTTCATCCAAAATCATGATATTGGGCTTGTGAGAAACCACTCTAGCAAAGGAAATAAGTTGTCTTTCACCAGATGAAAAGTTTTTGCCCCGTTCTCTTACCACTTCATCATATTGATTAGGAAGTTTATTAATAACCTTATCTGCATTGACAAATTTGCAAGATTCTTCAATTACAAAATCAGAAATCTCTTCACTACGTAAAGTAATATTCGATTTAATCGTACCTGAGAATAAGAACACATCTTGTAACATTTGCCCTATATGTTTTCTAAGACAAGCAATCTTATATTTTTTTATATCGATACCATCAATTAAAATTTGTCCTTTTTGAATATCATAATTTCGAACAATTAGTGATAAAATAGTCGTTTTGCCACTACCTGTTGCGCCAACAAAAGCAACCGTTTCCTTAGCTTTTATTTTGAATGAAACATCTTTTAAAATCCAATCTTCATCCTCATAAGCAAACCAAACATGTCTAAATTCGATATCACCTTTCAAATAATCTACTTCAAATGCATCTTCAGCATCAACTAAATCAGGTTTTGTATTTAACACTTCGTAAATTCTTTCGCCTGCAGCAAGAGCAGATTGCAAAACATTAAATTGCTCAGCTAAGTTTTGAATTGGTGTAAACAATTTTTCAATATAAGAATAGAAAATAACAATTAATCCTGATTCCAAAGCAAAATTACTATTAATAATATCATTTCCTGCAACGTAGAACAACAAAGAAATGGTCAAAACATATACGGCATAAATAGATGGTCTAAAAATACCAAATAATAAAATTTGTTTAGAATAACTACTTTTCAAATCATTATTGACTTTCTTAAATGAATCAATTTGTTTCGTTTCTTGATTAAAAATTTGTGTTAATTTAACACCTGAAATATTTTCAGATAGGCTAGTATTGACACTCGTGATACCTTTTCTGACTTTACGGTAAATCTTTCGTGCTAATTTACGGAAAATTATACTAAGTATTGCAACAACTGGTGTACTGACAAATACCCAAAGGGCAAGACGAACATTTACTAAAAGCATACTTACCACAACTCCGACAATGGTTAAGACATTTCTAATTAAATTTACAATTGTCGATGTATACATATCATTTAATGCATTAGTATCACTTGTAACTCTTGTTACAAGTTTTCCAACTGGAGTTTTATTTAACTGATCAATCGAGAGACCTTCAAGTTTAATAAAAACATCTTCTCTCATTTGATAGATAATTTTATCCCCTGCTTTAGCAAGAATAATCGATTGATAATATTGAATGACACAAGCAACAATTAAAATGATGAGATATGCAACCACAATGATGATAATTTTTTTAACATCTATTATTTCTCTTGATAAAAGAGTTGTTGCACTTCCTAATAAAAGCGGTGTAACTAAGTTAATGCCAACTGCGACAATCATCATGAAAAACGCAACAACAAATTTGTCTAATTGCAATTTACTATATTTCAGTAATAATTTATATACTCCCTTTTCTAATTTTTTTGTTTTTTCTTTGCTTACTTTGGCATTTTCATCTAAAATAAAGTGATACTTTTTTGGTTTAATGCAAATAATAGTCCATACAATGACTAATAAAATTACTATAATCATTAATCTTCACCCCTTTCAAGATGTTGAAGATTAACAATATCCCGATACATGGGTATATTTTTATAAAGTTCATCGTTGCTACCTATTGCAACAATTTTTCCATTATCCATCAAAATAATTCTATCAAGTGAGGCAATTGTTGATACACGATGGGCAATCATTATAATTGTTTTGTTCTTAAATTGATGATGAATTGTATCAAGTATATTAGCTTCTGTTTTGGTATCAACAGCAGAAACAGAATCATCAAGAATTAAAATTTTGGCATCTTTAGCAATTGCCCTAGCCATGGAAATACGTTGCTTTTGACCACCTGACAAACTCACACCACGTTCGCCAATCATTGTATCATATTGATGAGGAAACTCTTGAATGTTATCATCAACACAAGCATATGTTGCATATTTTATTGCTTCTTCTAAACTAATCGATTTTTTACTAAAACCAATATTATTTAAAACCGTATCATTAAATAAAAAATTATCTTGTGGAACATAAGCAATTAAGTCTCTTACTTGCTTAATTGGTAATTTCATAATATCTATACCATCAATAAAAAGATGATTCTCATCTACATTATATATTCTTGTAAGTAAATCAACTAGTGTTGTCTTACCACATCCTGTTTTACCAATAATACCTATTTTTTCGCCTGGCTTAATAGTAAAGGAAATATTTTGTAGTGAAGGATTTTCAGCTCCCGGATATCGAAAGGTTAAATTTTTACATTCAATTAAACCTTCAAGGTTATCTTTTTTAACACAATCTTTAGCATCCTTAACACTTACATGATAGTTTAGTAGTTCATTAATTCTTTTTAAACTAGCTCTACCTTGGGAGTGAATATTGATTAAATTAGCAAGAGCAATTGCAGGCCATGTAAGTAGACCAAAATACGAAATAAACTGAATTAACTCACCTGATGTAAAAGCACTATCCGTTCCATTTGTGCTGATGATTAGATGTGTCCCATAGCCAATAATAATAACAGTAACAGAACTAATTAAAGTTGTAAATAATACATCAAGAAGTACAGCAAATTTGATAAAAGAAACATTTTTATCAGAGAAGTTTTTGTTAATTTTAACAAATTCTCTTAATTCTAATCTTTCTTTGACAAATGCTTTAATAACAGCAATACCAGAAAAATTTTCTTGTGTAAAATCAGACATTTTTTCAAAAGCTCTTTGTCTTGCATCAAATCGCCTATCAATTGCCTTACCAATAATGCCACCTGATATTCCAAGTAATACAAGAGGAATTGAAGAAATTGCGGTCATCAGCAAGTTCAATTTGATCATTTTATAAATAGCAAGTCCACCTAGAAAAAAAGCATCAATCACCATAATAATGCCATCACTAAAACAATTTTTTATACTCATCAAATCATTTGTATATAGAGCCATTTGTGCTCCAGTTTTATGAATTTGGAAGTAATCTTGCGCCAAACTTTCCATTTTTATAAACATGCGTTCTCTAAGATTGGTTTCTACCCTTACACCAAAATTTAAAACCGCAATACGCCATAAAAATCTTCCTGTAAACATGCAAAGTGTGATAAATAGCATATTATAAATAATTTCAAATAATGACTCGCTAGTTAATGTTTTACTGCTAATTAAATCGATTAGATTACCATAATTTTCAGGTATTAATAACTGGATATAATCGACAAGTAAAAGCGAAAACACGCCAACAATTAAAAGGTGAAAATACTTAAAATAATATCGATTGACATTCTTACCGAAAAGCATTTTACCCCTCCTTTTTATTACTCATCTATTATACAAAAAAAACAATTAATTTGAGATTTTTTTGCATTTTTAAATTTATTTACTTTTATTTATAGACAAAATATAGTATACTAATAATAGATTCTATTTTATGCTTAAGGAGATTATCATGAGTGAAATAAGTATCAATTATTTAACAAAAAATGTGAAATTAATTTTTGAAAAAGATATTATTAATGCAGAATGGCGTTTTCTTGATCGGTCTAGGCACTATTTTGTAATTACAGATACCAATATTGCCAATTTGTATGAAGATATCCTTTCGTTAATCCCTAATTTAAAAAGTATTTTAGTTATTAAAGCGGGTGAAAAAGCAAAATCCATTCATGTTTATAAAAAGATTATTAAATCATTAATCAAATTTAAGATTAGTAAAGATGACACCCTGATTGTTTTTGGTGGTGGTGTCATTAATGATCTTGCCTCCTTTGTTGCAAGCACCTATCTTGGTGGTATTGATTATGTTTTAATTCCTACTACTTTAGTCGCCCAAGTAAGTGCTGCTTTAAGTGAAAGATGTTATCTAGATATTGATGTAAAAAATGCCATATCTGTTATTTCTCATCCACTTGCTATTATCATTGATCCTACAATATTAAAAACGCTATCACAGAGTGAATTTGAAGATGGGATTGCGGAAATAATTAAATATGGAATGATTAAAGATAAAACTATCTTACAAGAAATTTCCGATCATAAAATTACCATTAACACAATAAATTTTTATTATTTGCTAGAAAAATGTATCAATATTAAAATTGCTTTAGAAACTAACCCAAAAGATAAAAACCTTGCTAATTTTGGTCTCCTTTATGGTAAAATCATTCGTCAACTTTCCACAAATGAATTATCTTATGGGCGTTTGCTTGCAATAGGCATGTACTACGAATTACAAAACGAGGAACTAAGATTTGAACTAAAATCCATCTTAAAATTATACAATTTAGATACTTACCTTCCCAAATGGAATATTAATTATCAAAAATATATTGCTAAACAAAATACTTCTTATGAAACTATTGAAATAAAGAGTATGGGTAATGCAGAGCTTGTTTTTCATCAAAATTAGCCACCAGATAACCCAAATTTTGACTCTATGCGCGTTCGAAAGTCTACAAACATCAATATTTATTCATCAAGTGCTGTAAAACTCACATTTTATTTGTTTTACTATTAAAACAACTGGCTTTTTTTATATAGCCAGTTGTTCACATACTTTTTGATATTTTTGAAAACCTTCAATAACTTTTATTTTCTTAGTATCTTTAAATAATATAATTTGTGGTGAGATATCTTGATTTCCACCGTGATCTACTTTTTTATAAGCATGCTTTTCAATTAAACAAAATAGAATATCTTGGTGAACATTTTTTTGCAATTGACTAATCATAGCTTTGAATAACATACTTATAAGACAATTTTCTTCATATACACCAACAATTACTACTTTATTTTCACTAATTATTTTTTCAAAATTTTTTTCATCTAAGATATACACATACATATTTTTTCCCCCCTTGCAAATTATACCATTAATTAGTTGCAAAAAATGACTTTTTTTGGTATAATTTTTTAGAAAGGTAAAAAAATATGAAAGTCTTTGGTATTATTTTAGAAGCAAATCCTCTTCATTTTGGACATCAGTATTTTATTAAGCAAATTCATGCGACATATCATCCTGATATTCTTATTGCTATTATCTCAACATCTTTTACGATGCGTGGTGAAATTTCTTTGTTAGATAAATTTACCAAAACACGTTTGTTACTTAATGAAGGAATTGATATTATTTTAGAATTGCCATTCAGTCTTAGCGTACAAAGTGCTGATTATTTTGCTAAAAATTGTCTTACTATTTTAAATCAATTTCAAATAACAGATTTAGCCTTTGGCAGTGAAACAAGAGATTTGAATCTATATCATCGTTTATATCAATTTATGACTGATATAAAACCACATATATTACAAACCAAAAAATATAGTAAAAAACAATTGATAAATCAACTACTTTTATCGTCTAATTTTACCCAAAATGAAATAGATATGATTAATTTACCAAATTTTACATTAGGTTTTCAATATATCAAAACTATCAATGATTCACATCACCCTATCAATTATCATTTAATTCAAAGAGTAGCTAATAATTATTATGATCAAGTAGCTACATCTAATATTGCAAGTGGCACAACAATACGCCACTTATTAAAGGAAAAAAAAGATATTTCTTTTTACCTTCCCTATAATCAATGTTATTTAATTGATTTAAATCAAGCTGAAAAAAAATTGTTGTTACTTTTTGAATACGAATACATGATAAAACATAATTTAGAGCCTACTTATTTTTCTTACAAAGAAGGTATTCACAACTATATTCGAAAAAAAGGCATTTTTAAGTTTGATTTAGAAACGCTACAAAAAAGTTTAAAAAATAAAAAATATACTATTTCACATCTTAATCGCTCAATGCTACATATGCTACTACATACTAAGGAAATAGAGCATTCTATCTATCTTCGAATATTAGGCATTACCCCTAGTGGCATCAAATATTTAAATGGTTTACCAAATTCTACTAAAGCATCTATCTTTAGTAGTCCTAAAGAATTAGTCAAATGCCAAAATAACGTAAAAACCCAAAAGATTCTTGCTTATGAATTACAAGCAACCCAGTTATATCAATTACTATCATCAAAAGATGACCTCTATTTAAATGAGTTTAAATTACCAATTAGAAAGGATAAATAATATGAACTTATCGGAATTAAAAGAAATGTTAAACCAACTAGTCGATCCCTCTAATGAAATGACCATCGGGGAAACTGAATCACTAAAACATATTAGTTATGATGAGGAAAAAGATCTTGTCACTTTAAAAGTCGCCATGGGACGTCTAGGCGGAGAAAATGAAAAGAAATTTAGACGTGATATTGCTAGAATTGTTAAAATTGATGCCGGCTATAAAGGTTTACAATTACAACTTGAAGAATCAAAAATTTTTGGTAGTATCACACAAAAGCCAATTCATTTTATAGGTATTATTAGTGGTAAAGGTGGCGTTGGTAAAAGTTCGGTTGCGGCAAACATCGCCTATCGCATGTCAAAGCGTAATATCAAAGTTGGCGTGATTGATGCAGATGTGTATGGTTCTAGTTTACCAACTATTTTTGAAATACCACATGAAAATCCCAAATTTGATGAACATAAAAAAATTTTACCAATTGAAAAAAATGGTATGGAAATGATTTCAACAGAATTTTTTACTAATCCTGGTCAACCTGTTATTTGGCGTGGTGGAATGTTAAATAGTATGATTTCACACTTTTTTTATGATGTAAAATGGCATGACAATACGCAATACATTATTGTTGATTTCCCACCAGGAACTGGTGATATCACATTAGATATAAAATCAATTATTCCTCAAGCCAAAATGATTCTTGTAACTACTCCACATCCTTCAGCAAGTCATGTTGCTATTAAAGCTGGTCACGCAGCAAAGACACTTGGCCATGAAATTTTAGGTGTTGTTGAGAATATGTCTTACTATATTAATCCTATTAACGCTGAGCATGAATATATTTTCGGCAAGGATGGAGGCATTACAGTTGCTAAAGAGCTCGGTAGTGAATTAATTGCTCAAATCCCTATTGGCCAACCAAAATATCATCAGGACTTATTTGAAATTACTGAACCACAAGGCAAGGTATATGATGAAATTGTTGATTTTATTATTTGTAAATGCGAAAATGACTTATAATAAAAAGCTAGTGACTTTTGAATTAGTTTGATTAAAACGGACTAGATAAAAAAAGATACATTAGATTAGTAATCGATCAATGATTACTTGAAATC
>CALVCV010000027.1 GCA_944326155.1 uncultured Bacilli bacterium | reverse complement strand
ATCAATTTCTTTAATGATTTGCCCTACATAATCACGACCTGCTTTTTGATCATCACTTTTTACGTTATTATTTGCATATACAGCACTAATCATTGAAGGTCTAGTACCAGTAAATAATTTAGATAAGACATAATTATGTTCTTTACTATAAGTAACATAGTTATTATCATCAATATATGTAAGTTGCCCCATTCCATATAATTCAGGGTTAGCATCTTTAGACATAACTGGTTCTTCATTGCTAGTATTTGAGGCAATAGTTTGTAATTGGTATGAATGATATACATAAATTGTATCACTTGTTTTATCATATACAGGATTTTCTGTAATATCTTCACTTACAAACTTTCCAGTAAAGTCTTCAGGCAATTGCCATAAATCATTGATATTCAAAGGAATATCATTCATTAAACGATAGTTAGCTGATAAACTGTATGTAACTACATTATTATCATTATCAACTACAACATTACCAGTACCAAATGTTGTTGCATCACCATCGTTTTCATAAACTATTTTATTTGTACCGATAGCTTTCAATTGTGCAATATTATAAATATTTATTGCATCATCTTGAAATACAGTACCCCCCCCCGGTTGGGTTTGAAGGGTATTTTTATTTGTATTTTCTTCTGTTTGATTTGTTTCATCAACAGATGTATTTGTTTCTACTTCTGAATCATATAGCTTCAATAAACTCATTGTTGAAAGAGCCACACTCGAAGTAAATGTTGAATTAATTATGGTCAATGCCAAAACAAAGATCATAATCCTTTTAAAAAAGCTTTTCCATTTCATTTTTGTTTCCTCCATAAATAATTTTCCCACTTTATATGATACTTTTTTTCAACAAATCATATCTACATTATATATTTTTTTGACAATATATGTAAACGCTTTTTCTTAAATGTATAGTATTTTTACTTAAATTTTACAAACTTTTTTATATATCTTTAAAATAATCATTCGCCATGGTAACACCCATATCCATACATGTTCAAAAAACTCCCACCAAAAATTTCCTGCTTCAATCCACTTACCTTTCCTTTTAACTTTAGTAACCAAACCAAATATTTGTTTATCTAAAATAGGTCCCTCTATAGCAATTTGATTATCACCCGCTAAATAATATCCACTTTTTTTGACTTTAACAATTCGATGTACTACATATTGCCCAGATAACCTTTGATACAATACAAGATCACCTTTTTTTAATTTTCTATTTATTTTACTCAAATAAATAACATCACGTTGATTAACTAAAAAAGGTGACATACTATTACCGCTAATAACTATCGATACATCCATATTCTGTTCAATCATTTCTTTTAAAAACGATAAATAAATTTTTGTGTCTATTTTCATTAAAAAATCCTTTCTAATTGAACAATTGCATCATGATCCAGTTTAATTAACTGATTATTTTTAATCTGATAAACATGATCACAAATAGATAAGATACTATATCGATGTGTAGTAATAATACATGTTTGATTTTTATTACGTGTCATAATATTAGTAATTACTTTACGAGCATGAAAAACATCTAAAGCTGCTGTTGCTTCATCAAAAAGCAAAATAGGTGCCGGTCTCAATAAAGCCATTGCAATTGAAAGACGTTGTGCTTGTCCTTCTGAAAAACCTTTTCCTTTTTCACCAATACGTTCATTTAAATCTGTAATAAATTCATTAGCACACGCTTTTTTTAAAGCATTAAATATTTCATCATCACTAGCTTCAGGATTCATCATTAACATATTTTCCTTAACTGTTCCTGGTAAAATTGTATTTCCCTGAGGAACATAACCAAAAAATTGTCTCGTTGATGAAGAAATCGGATATTCATTTCCCATCTTATCAATTAACTTACATTCACCTTTTTGAGGAGAAGTTAAACCTAACAAAATACGCATTAAAGTTGTTTTTCCTTCACCAGAAGGTCCAACTATTGCCACAGTTTCACCAGGTTCAACTATAAGCGATATTTGTTTAAATACATTTTTATCGTCAATATAAGAAAAATCCATATTATCAATAACTAATTTTAATCCATTATTATAAATCATATCTTTTTTTATTTCATCAAGCTTTATTTCATAAAACTCTTCTTTAGGTAAATCAGTTATTTTAATAATTCTTCCTGCTGAAGTTGTTGCATTTATAGCTCTAGGAATAAGTCCTATTAATCCTGAAAAAGAATTCGATAAATAACTAGCCATTTGAATAAACAAGATCATTGTTCCATAACTAATTTCTCCTAACCACAAACGATACATTCCCCAACCAAAACAACCAATTGAAACAATAACTGAAAAAACTGACATAATTGAAGAAGTATAAATTGAAAACTTATTAAAATCCAAAAATTTACCACGATAATTTTCTTGTACCTTACTAAAACTTTGAACAAAATAATCAGTTAAACCAAAAGCTTTAATCGTTTGAAGATTACTAAAAGAATCATTGTGAAATGCCATAGTTTCACTACTCAACTCTCTTATTTCCTGATTATATTTTCTCATTTTTTTCATCAAAAATTTTGAAAAAAATAGAGTCAAAGGCGCACTGGCTAATGCAAATAATGACATAATTGGATCATAATAAAGAATAACCATAAATGCCCCAATAAACTGTGTAAATTTGATTACTGTACTAGGAAGCCAATTAATAACATTTCCAGCAACAATATTAACATCACTATTTAATCTATTAATCAAGTCACCACTACGAAAATCATTTAAATTTTCCCACGAGCTTCCCATCACTTTTAAATAGACATCACTTTGAATTTGATTATAAATTGTTATTTCAATCTTTGCACCAATTCGTTTAACACCCCCATCAATTACTATTTTTAAAATCATAATAGTTACTAATAAAGATGAAAAAAAACCTATTTTACCAGTCTCAAATCCAGTAAGAACATCAATTAATTTTTTAGAAACGAATGATGTTAAAAAACTTATCAATATTGCTAATACACCTGCACAAATATAAAAAATCAGCGACAACCGATATTTTTTTACATAACCATACATCCAAATAACTTCATTTTTAATATCTTTGAAATTATTTTTCTGTAATCTCTTTAAAACCCTCATCTAAATACCTATTTAATAATTTCATATTTCTTAAGTAAATCTAGGCGTTTTTTACTGCAGGCAATAATACTTTTAACATCAACATCTCGATTGCGTCTTTCTTTACAATACCGAATAATAAATCTTATCCCCCGTTTTATCCATATATACAATAATAAATAAGGATGTCTATTTAAAATAGGATAACTCTGTTGCAATGTTTCTTTTGATGGAAATAATATTTTTCTAACTATCCTAATTTTTTTACTATGACTAACATTATTAGTTACTAAATGACTATATCCTCGATTCATTTCCGCCTTACCATAAACACCACCTGATAAAACATCATTCAAAAAATAATCATAATTAAAATTATCACTAAACTGTGTTATTGGATAATTAATTTCTTCAAATAGAATCCCCATATGATAATTTAATACACAATATATACAATGAACAAAATTTCTACCATTAAACAAATCAACTTGTTCAAATAACTTTTGCCAATTTATTTCCCGATAATATTTTCTACTATACATTCCTATATCCATAATTTGCCTTAATCCAACTCCACGATTAACAAAATGCTTAAATGCATGGCAAATTAAATACAATAACTGCATCTGTGGTATCATTACTTGTATACTAATACCATCAACTAAAATTTCATATTTTTTTTCAAAAACGTTTTTAAAGAAGTTATTAAATGGTTTATAAATACTATTTGTTGGAAATAAAAATTTATGCACTTCAAGATGTAAACCACTAGTTACATCATTATAACTAACAACTTCTAAATAATCTATATATGTACTATTTTCAACATTAAAGTTATTTTCAATTAAAATGCGATGCAACTTATCAAATGATTCACTTTTAATCAAAATATCTTCATCTCCAGAAGTACGCCATTCTCTTTTTTGATATAACTGTCTTAAAACTATACCTTTAAAAACAATACAGTCAATTTTAGCATTTCTTATTTTTGTATATAATTTTAAAAAAGCACTACTTTTATTTACTTGTACCATTATTGTTGTAATTGCCAACTTACGCCATGTTTCTTTAATATGATCACTCTGCTTTAAATACGATTCATGATTTGAAATCATTTCATAACTAATTGGCAATAATGATTGATTTTGTGAAAGTAAATAGAACTCATACCAACTACTTTCATCAAAATCAATTTCTATATTTAGTTTTTTGTTATTCACATAACAATCTATACATTTCAATAGCAATTTCCCCACATTATTCATCTTAACTAATCCCTTCTACTTTTTCTTTTACCATAATGATAGTAATAATAGTTATATCCAGCATAATAATTAAAATGACGTTTTACCCCATTTAAAACACCACCAACGATTTCAATACCTTCATCCGCAAGTTTAATCATATCATTCAATATAATACTATTACGCACTTTATCTTGACGTACTACCACAATTGCTCCTTGACAATATCGTGCAAAGATTTTTCCGTCGCCTAATAGGCCAATTGGTGCCGAATCTATAATTACATAATCAAAATATTGTTTGTAATAATCTATTAAAGTTGGTAAAAATTTTGATGATAAGATTTCACTAGAATTAGCTACTCTATGGTTACTACCAATTACTTTTAAATTATCGATTAAAGTATTTTGAAGATCATCTAAGTTTAAACGTTTTTGTTCAATTACCTCTACTAAATCATGTTCATAGTTTACCTTTAAGATTTCATTTACTTGACATGTTCTTAAATCTCCATCAATCAATAATGTTTTCTTTCCTTTATTAGCTAATGAAATTGCTAAATTTAACGATGTAGTTGTTTTTCCTTCTTGAGGTGCACAACTAGTAATTAAAAAAACATTAGCTCCTGTTTTTGCCTGATAATTCTCAATTCTTCGTCTGATTAACTTATAACTATCAATAAATACTTGACCAATCTTAGGATTAGTAATAAGTAAACTTTTATCAATTTCATGACTGCGTCGTTTGAAGTTAAATTGTGGAATGCTTCCTAAATAATCAATGCGTAAACATTGTTTAAAATCTTTTTCTGATTGAATCGTTCTTCTAAAAAGCGCATAGATAAATAGAATTGCTAATGCCACAATTCCCGATTGAAACAATGAAATTTTAGCAACATGCCATTCATTACTTACATTGATTGGTTGAGTATTTTTTTCAGGTGGAACTATAACTTCTAATTCAATATTACTAACAACCAAATCAAGGGTGCTACGATAATTTTTTAAAATCGATGAAACAACATCATATGCCATATCGTAATCGCTTGCGGTTGCTTTTAACAATAAAAAATTTGTATTTTCAACTTCATTCACTTCGATTACTGCTGGTAAAGTTTTTAAACCTAAGTCTTCTATCACTATTTCTTTCATCATACTACCCGTAAGTAAATGTGAATATGTTTTAACTAATTCTGTAACATCATCACCATTAGAAGATACTGCAAATGTAGTTTCACTGCTATATTGTGGTTTAAAATTAAAATGCGCATATGCATATCTAACACCAGTATAAACTAAAATTAAAATAATAAGAATAAGACCAAACTTCTTTATTCCAACAATAAAATTAATAAAGACATTTTCTAAATCAATTTCAATTTCTTCATCACTTGTTGTGTATTCTTTATCCATTTAAATCCCCCTGTGATTTTTTGATTTCTTCTTGACTTTCTTTAAATAATTTTCGATAGTGATTCCCATAATAATTATGATAATGACCATAATTTACCATTTTAGTAAATGGCAATTTAAAACATCTAGTTAAAATACAACCAATTAAATTACCACCAGTATCTTTAATTAGATCAATAGCATCATTAATATATCTTACTTTCCCATAATTTTGTCTTGTTACAAATAAAGTTGCATCAATTTTACTACTTAAAATTGCTGTATCCTCACCCGCTAATACAGGTGCACTATCGACAATAATATAGTCATAGTGTTTTTTTAGTTCATTAAATAAATCATTTAAATCAATATTCTCTAGTAATAATTCTGAATCTATAAAAGTTTTATCGTTTACAATAACATCAATTCCCCAAATATTTTTAAAAATTGCTTGTTGATATTTTTTATTTTCTAATGTTTGCTCCAGCGACATAATCTTACTTTGATCAAGTGTAAGTATTTTATGTAGCGATGGCTTTTTTAAATCCATATCAACTAATAATACTTTAGCCCCAGTTTTACTAAATGAAAGAGCAAGGTTTACTGCTAAAGTTGATTTTCCTTCATTTTCTAAAGTACTAGTTATTAATACTGATTTCATCTTATTAGTTGTTAAATAGTGTTCCAATTTAGAACGAATCGTTTTAATATTTTCTACATATTCAAAACTTGTCGTAATATCATTAATCAAAATATTTCGTTTTTTTCGAAATTTCAAATATCCGCGTTTTTCTTCATATAAAGTCCCAAATAAAGATATATCTAATTTCTTTTCGACATGCTTTTCTGTCTTGATATCATCCTTTAATAATTCATATAAAATAATTAATCCCATACTTACAACTGCTCCAACAGCAAAACCAATCAATAAATTACGGCGTGAATTAAGATGATTACTAGGGGTTACAGGTAATCTTATCTCATCTAGCGGCTCTAAAATAGCATCTTCATCCATATGCATTGAAACATCACTATAACTTGAAATAAGATTATTCATAATATTATAAGCATTTATTGGTGAATCAGCTTTAACATTAACAGTTACAATACTTGATTCATCTAAAACACTTGTTTCAATCACTCCTGGTAATGTATCAAAATTTAAGTTATCAGCCACTTCTTTGGCCATTACACTACTCGATAACAAATAACTAAATTTTTCTGCCATTTCTTGAGTACTAATGATAGTTGTCCATGTATTATAAGTAGCATTTTCTTTAACCGTAACTAAAAATTGTGATGAAGTTTGATATTCCGGTTGATAGGTTACAATATAAAAAGTATCTAAACCAATTGCACAGATTACTCCCACATATAAGACAATCCATATTTTTTTAATAATAACTCTAATTACACTTAAAATGTCTAAATCGATTGTAATTTCATCTTCCATAAAACTCCCCCTAATTTACTACCACAACTAATTTACTATATCCAGATAAATTATTTGATAATGTATAATTAAAATAAACATCATACACTCCAGAAACCGATGTATCTAAATCGGTTTCAATCTCTAAATTCCGATAATTAATTCGCTGTTCTTCATTTTGATAAACAATACTATCTAGATACCTAGATAAATTTATTTTTTCATTCTTATCTACATATATCAAATAATCTTTTAAATTTACTTCAATATCATTATTATAATTACTTTTGTTATCAACAATATCTACATTTAAAGTAATATTTTTTGTTCCACCTAACTCATCTGTTACGGCAAAATTAATTGGATAATTTATATCCGTCTTATTCATTTCACTTGGATCTTGTTGATATTGTACCCTTATTCTATTTGAAATATTTTCTCCTCTTACATTATAAGCTTCAATTGCTCCTAACAATGATGTAAGTTTAACGCTATTAAAAATCAATGGTTTATTTAATTTAAATTGAGGTAGTTGATAATCTGTATATTCAATTATTCTTGTTACCTTAGCTACATTGTTGCTTTTATCATAAGCAGCATATGTGACATTGATCTTATTGTCATCTGATATTTTCGAATGATTTTCAATCACCAACGTATCACTAACATCACCATCAACTTCGTCAATTGCCTTTACCCCAGACAACAATTCCTCTAAACTTGCATTAACACTTATTACTAAATCTCCGTCATAACTGATTATCGGCGCAGTTTTATCAACATTTACTTCCCGATAATATTTATAACATTTATAACCTAGACAAAGTCCTGTTAAAATTATAACACTGCAAATAATTTTATATTTTTTCATCTATTAAACTTCCCCCTGTATATAAATCTTTGTAAATATATTTTTGAAAATTAAACCGCTAATTTTGTTTAAATAAAAGTACAAATAATTTTATATACACATTTATAACAAAAAAAAATAAAAAAAAAAAATTTTTTTGTCATTTTATCTTTATTAAATTCTAAAAAAAACTTTTTTTAGCAAAAAAAATCCCTACTTATTTTATATGAAAACTATGTAATAATAAAAAAATTCTCTTAAAAAAATTAAAAAATACCTCTAATTATACTAAAGATAGCTATAAATATTATTCACAAAAACTCAATAAACTTTATTAATTTTTTAACATTTTTCTATTTCTTAGTAGTTTAACTATTTCAATTAAAATTAGAATCATTGTCCAAATAATTCTAAATTATTCTTATCACAAATTTTTACAGATGCATTAGTATTTTCATATGATTTTAAAACATTGTTAATATTTTTATAATGTTAAATAACTGAGATTCTCCACCAAAGCCTTACAGTTATAAACGGGTAGTATACTCGTTGATTATTCAATACCCATGCTAAATTCTATTAAAAAGATATCAATAAAACTACCTTTGTTATAATAAAGGTAGTTTTTGATAAAACTTACAAAAGCTCAATATATTCCATTAACTCTTTAATAGATTTCTATTTTTTAATAATTTAATTACTCCAATTGGAATTAAAATCATCAACCCA
>CALVCV010000026.1 GCA_944326155.1 uncultured Bacilli bacterium | reverse complement strand
ATTCATCATGATAGTTCTATATATTATGCGATTGCTGATGTATTAAAAGTAACTGATTATATTTATCGCAAAAATAGTAGAAAAGAAAACATCGATGAAGATCTTGCAGAAATATTTGAAATTGGTTATGGGTATTTAGCTAATGTGCTAGGCGATTTAAAAACTTATTATCTTGAATATTTTGATAAAAATATGGAGACTTTTAATTATTATTCTGAACTGATGTTATATTCTGTTTATATCGAAGATTATAAAAGTCATTTAAATGTTCAAGATTTAATGAATGATGATATTGAACAAAAGTTAAATGATTTAATTTATAAAATTGATGGGATTTTGATTAATAAAAAAACATATGATCAAAAATTAATTGCTCATATTGAAGCAACCCTTAGTGATAATAAAGTCAAAGACGATAAGTATACGCCAGTTTTTAATGTATTTAGATTGATTGTTGAGGAACTAAATTTAGAATAAAGCTGAAAAGAGGAATTTAGGATGATTTATTTAACCCAATTTCACTTTCCTAATTATGATGAAGAATATGCCTTTAGACTCAGTATCAAACGAACATGTTATGATACAATCTATCCATTTTTTGTGCTTTCTAAAAGAGGTCTTGAATCAGTTGAATTTGCGCCTATTACCATTTTCTATGGTTCAAATGGGTGTGGAAAAACAACAGTTTTAAATGTGATGGCAGAAGCTTTACACTTTGCGCATGAAGCAAAGTATAATCGTTCTAGCTTTTTTGAAAATTATGTAAAAATGTGTCGTTTTCAACTCGATAGTAGACTTCCTTTAAGTAGTAAGATTATTACAAGTGATGATGTTTTTCAGCACATGCTACAATTAAGAAACTTTAATCAAAAAATAGATGAAAAAAGAGAAGATCTCTTTCTTGATTATTTAGATGCTAAATACAAAAAAGTAGAGTTTCATTCATTAGATGACTACGAAGAACTGAAAAAAACCTGTGAAGCTCGCAGTAAAACCCAGTCTAAATATGTAAGAAGTCATTTGAATAACAATATTAGAACATATTCTAATGGTGAAAGTGCATATCAATATTTTACAGAAAAAATGTTAGATAGTGGCCTTTATTTACTAGATGAGCCAGAAAATAGTCTCTCACCACAAAAACAACTAGAACTCGTTCAATTTTTAGAAGATGCGGTGCGCTTTTATGATTGCCAGCTTGTTATTGCGACGCATTCACCTTTTATATTATCATTAAAAGGGGCAAAAATTTATGATATGGACCAAGATAAGGTCGATATTAAGCAATGGAATGAACTTAAAAATGTTAAGGTATATTATGAATTTTTTCAAAAGCACCAAGATGAATTTAAAAAATAAAATTACTAAGGGAATCCTTAGTAATTTTTTTATAGTTTATTAGGATCAAAAATAATTCCTGCATCATCTTGATTATACATGGTGCCTTTGGTATAACAATAACTATTATTTTCTTCAAAATCATGAAAAGAAACCTTTACTGCCTCTTTTACATTTAAGTTTTTAGCTACTTCTAAAAACTCATAAACTCTACTTCTAGGTAAGAGTTTACCATTACCATGACCTAAAAGAATGCCTTTAAAATCAAGATTAAGGGTTCGCTCTAGCATTTGAATATATGTTGATACAGTGGTTGATTCTTTTAAAAATAGCCAAATAAATGGGCATGTTGCATCAGTCACTACTAAAATCTTATCTTCTTTTAGATAGATACCAACACTTCCTAAAGTATGTCCTTCCATTGGAATGATGTGAGCTGTAATATTACCTAAGTCAAAAGTTTGATTAGGTTTTAAAGGAATAAGATTTCCCTCTCTTTGTTTTAAAAAAGTATCTTTATCAAAAGTGCTATCAATTAAATGAAGATTTATTGCATTAGTGATTTCCCTCTTACGCCATAGAAGGCTATTGTGGATTTTGCAAAGTGCAATATCTTTTTCATCAATATAGACTTGATTAAATAAATAATTACCACCTGTATGGTCCATATGGCCATGACTTGCTACTACAATTAAAGGAAGTTGAGTAATGGTATATATATATTTTTTTAAATTAAAAAGTCCATATCCTGTATCAATTAATAAGGCTTTATTTTTTCCTATTACAAGGGTTGTCAATACACCCATACCATCTTTAATTTGATAGATATGATCATTAATTTGAAAGGTTTTAAAATAGTTGTCCATAAGAACCTGCTTAATTATTTATCTTGTTTGTTACGCATATGAGGAAAAAGAAGTACATCTCTAATGGTATCAGTACCTGTAAGAAGCATAACTAGACGATCAATACCAATACCGATACCACCTGTTGGTGGCATACCATATTCTAATGCTTCAACAAAATCATTATCCATTTCATTGGCTTCATCATTACCTAATTCTTTTTCTTTTAATTGGTTGATGAAACGTTCTTTTTGATCAATTGGATCGTTTAACTCTGTATAAGCATTACCATATTCTTTACCATTGATAAATAATTCAAAACGATCAGTAAAGCGAGGATTTTCTTTATTCTTTTTAGTTAAAGGACTAATTTCAATTGGATGTCCATATAAAATAGTTGGTTGAATCAAAGTTTTTTCAACATATTCTTCAAAAAATAAATTAATGATGTGCCCTACTGTTTGTTCATGTTTTGGTACTTCAATATGATGTTCTTTAGCAAGTTTTAACGCTTCATTAAGATCTGTAATTTGCCAAAAATCAATACCTGTTTGTTCTTTAATGGCATCTACCATATGCAATCTTTTAAAAGGAGCTTTAAGTGAAATATTTTGATTGCAATATGTAATTTCGGTTGTACCTAAAAGATTGGTTGCGAGCTTGCTAAATAATTCTTCAACAAGGTTCATCATATCAGATAAATCACCATAGGCTTGATAAATTTCAACAGTAGTAAATTCAGGGTTATGAGTAGCATCCATTCCTTCATTTCTAAAGAGTCTACCAATTTCATAAACTCTTTCCATACCACCAACAATTAAGCGTTTTAGATATAATTCGGTTGCAATTCGTAAGTAGAAGTCCATATCTAATGCATTATGATGAGTTACAAATGGTCTTGCTGCAGCACCGCCTAAAATAGGATTTAAGACTGGTGTTTCAACTTCTACAAAATCATGAGAATCAAGATATTTTTGAATTTCTCTAATTATTTTTGGTCTTAAAAAAGCGTTTTTTCTTGCTTCTTCATTCATAATTAAATCAAGATATCTTTTTCTTCTGGCTTCTTCTTTATCTTGGAGACCATGAAATTTTTCAGGAAGAGGACGTAGGGCTTTTGTTAAATGAGTATAAACGAAGGCTCTAACACTTAATTCACCAGTTTGCGTCTTCATTACTTCACCTTCAATGCCAACAATATCACCAATATCTGCAACTTTATATAATTCATATTGTGCTTCACCTAAAACATCATATCTTAAGAAAATTTGTAATTGACCATAGCGATCTTGAATATGCATAAAACCAATTTTTCCTTGGCGGCGCTTAGTCATAATACGACCTGCAAGTTTAACTATGACATGCATTTCTTCTAGTTGTTCTTTTGTATAATTACTATATTGATCTTTAATGGTCTTTGTTGATGCTGTCCGTTCAAAACGTTGTCCAAAGGGGTCAATTCCCTTATCAATTAAATCTTGCATTTTATTACGACGCACAATTTCTTGTTCTGATAAATGAGTATCTTCCATAAAGTTCCTCCGTATAAATTATTATTCAATTATTTATTATATCATATTTATAAAAAATTAGCAAAAAATTACTAATAATTTATTTCTAATATGCATATATAGTAGCATATAGGGGGAAAATATTATGAATAATGAAACATTAACTTCATCAGCTAATCAAAATATTGTTCTAAAAGATCGTAAGCGATTAGAAATTACTGGTATTAAAAAAATTGAAAGTTTAAATAATGAAGAGTTTTTAATTGATACCCGTCTTGGGATGCTATTTGTAAGTGGAAAAGAATTGCAAATGCAACAACTTGATGTGGATAATGGTAATCTTTGGATTAGTGGAACCATTAATTTAATTCAGTATATAGAAGAAACCAAAAAAGAAAAAAAAGGTTTTTTTAGTAAAGTGTTTAAATAATGTATACCATTAAAGAAGAACTTTATATTCTTTTTTATTTAATATGTTTTGGTATATATCTTTTTGCTACATTAGATATGATAGATTTATGTTGTAAAAATATAAAAAAAATATATATCAAAGTTATTATACAAATTATATTTTGGCTTTTACAGATATATATCACTTTTATATTTAGTTATCATTTGATGAGTGGGTATGTACCTATATACTTTATTTTATTTATTTATTTCGGATATGTCATATATGAAAAAGTAGCTAAAACTTATTTTTTGCATATTATGGCAGAGTTATTTATATTTATAAAAAAATTAGTAAAATTAATAATTAAATATCTTTTACCGCTTATTTATTCAGCTACATTAGGAAAGTTTATTAAAAAAAGTCTTGTAAGGGAAAAAAAGATTATCCAAAAAGCCTTTTTCAATCAAAGAAAGCAAAAAATAATTTATCATAATAGTTTACAAGAAGGTAAAAATATAGTATAATATTCTAGCAATGTTTATTTCATTGCTAGTTTTTTTGGGAGGGTAGCGAAGTGGCTAAACGCGGCGGACTGTAAATCCGCTCTCTCCGAGTTCGATGGTTCGAATCCGTCCCCTCCCACCATTTTAATTATAGGGCTATAGCCAAGCGGTAAGGCAACGGACTTTGACTCCGTCATTCGATAGTTCGAATCTATCTAGCCCTACCATCAATTTAACAAAAAAGAAAAATGGAAATCAAGTTAAAAACTTGATTTTTTTCTTTCTTTGATAATAATCTTTTTTGATTGCTAAAAGAAGTATGTTATGCTATAATAAATATAAATTTAGTTTATAGGAGGAAAGTATATGGGTAAGATGGAAGAATTTTTGCTAGAACTTGAAATTGAGTTACAATACTTGAAACCCAAAGACGCAAATGATGTTATCAAATATTATCGTGATCGCATTAATATTGCACTTGATTATGGTGAGACGATTGAACACATTTTAGCAAAACTACCAACCCCGCAAAAAATTGCCGAGGAAACCTATAAATCCAAAGGTACAGATTATCTTGCCTTAAGAAAAAAGCAATTACGTAAAAAACAAATTATAAATGCTATTTTTTCAGCTATTTTATTAGTTATGATTTTTCTTGCTTTTCTTGCTATTTCTTTCTTTTTGATTACCTCAATCATACGGCTTTTTGCCTTAGTCATTGATGCATTTACTATTGAAGCACTTATTGATAAGGGTATTTTAATTTTATTTACTATTTGTTATATTTTGTTAATTGTAGTTGCGATAATTTATATTTTTGATTTATTTTATATGATTAGCATGTATTTTTTACAAAATATTTTAGATGCATATTATAAAGAAAAAAAAGATTATGCTTTTATGGATTTTACCATTAGTGGCACAATTGAGACAAAAATTAACAAGAAAAAATTTTTAGGTAAAATTTTAATAGGTCTTTTTGTATCACTTTTTATCTTTGGGATTGGTAGTTATGTTACTAAAGGATACATATATCGTTCGATGAATAATATTACTATGGCTGATCAAACGATTGATGTTACCGGAAATATTACTGAAGTTACATTAAATGAAAGTAAAGTATTTTTAAAAATATCGCAAAGTGAAGAAATTATGAGAACGCAAATTCGCTATGGATTTGAATTCGCAAAAGAATTAAAGTATGAAGTAAAAGATGGACATTTAATAATTGATAAAATTATGGCCAATCATTATGATATTTTTGGTTTTTTAGATGAACCAATTCCTCTTATTGAACTTGTTTTTCCAAGTAGTATGAGTGTATATAAATTTAATTTAAATCTGACTCATGGTATTTTAGATATTGTTGATTTAGATTATGAATTTGATTTAAATATTAAAGGTGATGATACTACAATTGCTTTAACAAGAAATAAAATTAGTAATCTTGATATAGATGGTTATAATTTAAATGTAGCAAATGAAGAAAATCAAATTGCTAAAGCTATTATCAATTTTGAAACAGGACGTTTTTATGCGTTAAAAGATCAGTATAATGAAATAGTAGTTGAAAACTCTTTAGCAACCCTTATTTTGCAAGAAGTATCCATTGAGGAAGCAAAAATTACTTGTCAATCAGCACAAACAGCCCTAGATAAAGTAGAAATTGACCAATTAACTTATCGTGATTTAAATTCTGAAAGTTATTTGAGAGATGCAAAATTTACAAAAGCATCGATTAGCGCAGAAGGTAGTTCAAAAATTTCATTGGAACGTGTTGTTGCTACTGCAGAAATCACTTTAAAAACAATATCTGGAACTTTTGATGTTACACATCTAAAAACTAAAAAATTAGTGGGTGATTTTGATAGAGGAACCCTTGGTTTATATAATTTAAATCAAAATACAAGTGAAAAGGATGCTAATAATCCATATCTTGCCAGTTATAATACATATACTATAGATATGGATATTAGCATTACATCAAATAATGCAACTATTCAATTGGGCAAAGTTGATATCAATCAGTTTGAAGCAAGCCTTGAAAGTGGTAAATTAGAAATTAATACAGCTTATTTGAAAACGGCTTCGATTAAAGAAAAAAATGCCGCTTTAGATTTTGCGGATTTAGATGGCGAAACGATAAAAGTGGATGTTGATGGTGGTAATTTTTACTATTACAATGATATAGAAAGTAATATTATTTTGACAATTGAAGGAGAACTTCTTAAAACCAATATTAGTATTGGCGATAATATTAAAAGAGGTGAATAAAATGAAAAAGATAGGATATATAGCAATGATTGTGGTTAGTCTTCTTCTTTTCTTTAGTATGTATGTAATTGTATGCCTTGTAACAGAAGAAGAATTTCCAGGGTTAAAATATTTGATTATGGTTATCGGATATGTATCAATAGCTTTATTTGGATATGGTTTTTTGCTGTTTATAAGTAATAAAAACTATTATTTATCAAATGAAAAAAATAAAGAAACAAACGAAATGTCATCTTATGATCAAGAAGGGCTAAACAAGAATAATTAAAAGAGGTGGTTTTTGTGTTAAAAGATAAAGATTACAAGATATATGAAGCCATTTGTCTTGAGCAAAAAAGACAAGAAGAACATCTTGAATTAATTGCTTCGGAAAATTATGTTTCAAAAGAGGTATTAGAAGCAGCAGGATCGATTCTTACCAATAAATATGCAGAAGGTTATCCTGCAAAACGATATTATGGCGGATGCGAATATGTGGATATGGTTGAAAATTTAGCTAAGGAAAGACTAAAAAAATTATTTAATGCTAAATTTGTTAATGTACAACCTCATTCTGGTTCACAGGCCAATATGGGAGCATATAGAGCTCTGTTACATTCGCAAGATACGGTTATGGGACTTGCTTTAGATCATGGAGGTCATTTGACACATGGTCATATCCTTAGTTTTTCAGGTCAAGATTACCATTTTGTACCCTATTATTTAAATGATAAGGGTTATATTGATTATGATGAAGTTTTACGTATCGCTAAAGAAGTAAAACCTAAACTTATTGTAACGGGTGCAAGTGCATATCCTAGAAAAATTGATTTTGAACGTTTTTCTAAAATTGCTAAGGAAGTAGGCGCTTATTTAATGGTTGATATGGCTCATATTGCAGGTCTTGTTGCGGCAGGATTACATGAAAATCCTCTTCCTTATGCTGATATAGTAACTTCAACTACACATAAAACCTTAAGAGGTCCCAGAGGAGGTATCATTCTTACCAATAATGAAGAAATTGCTAAAAAGATTGATAAGAACATTTTTCCAGGTATTCAAGGTGGCCCTCTTATGCATATTATTGCTGCAAAAGCGGTGGCTTTTGGGGAAGCATTAAAAGAAGAATTTGTGAATTATCAAAAGCAAGTGATTAAAAATGCCGAAGCGCTTGCAAATGAATTAAAAAAACTTGGTTATAAATTAGTAAGTGGAGGAACCGATAACCACTTAATTTTAGTTGATGTAAAATCATCAGTTGGGTTAACTGGTAAATACGCAGAAAAACTATTGTGTAGTTTGAACATTACTTGTAATAAAAATACCATTCCTAATGATACTGAAAAACCAATGATTTCTAGTGGGATTAGACTTGGCACACCAGCTATTACTACAAGAGGTATGAAAGAAGAAGAAATGGCTACGATTGCGTATTTGATTGATAAAGCCTTAAAAAATCATGATAATGAAAAAATTAAAAATCAAGTTAAAGCAGAAGTTTTACTTTTAACAAGTAAGTTTCCTCTAAAAAATATTTAAATTTAAAAAATAAAAAAGCCAATTTGTTGGTTTTTTTATTTTTTTTAAAATATAATTAAAATACACCAATAAATTGAATTTGAAATTTGTTTAATAAGTGAAGGATAATGTAATGAAAAATTTAGAACATATTATTGAAGAATTTAAAGTTGGTAATTATACTTCTTTTGATGAATTTTATCTAGAAACAAATAAACAACTCTATGTATATATATATGATATTGTAAGAAATAGACAAACATCAGAAGATATTTTACAAGAAACATATATGAAATTTTTAAACAGTATTGATAAATATCAAAAAAATACTAGTTATTTTAACTTCTTAGTCACGATTGCAAGAAATTTAGCAATTAACGAATATAACAAGCAAAAGCGTATTGTGCATGATGAAGACTATATTTATGCTAGACCTGATGATGCAAAACATAAAGAAAATGATTTATTTTATTTGTTAGACTATCTAGAAGAAAAAGAAAGAGAAATTGTAATTTTACATTTGGTTGATAATTTAAAATTCAAAGAAATTGTAAAATTAAAACAGATGCCTCTTGGTACGGTTCTTTGGCTTTATAATAAAGCAATTAAAAAATTAAAAAGAAAGGTGGTAGAAGAATATGAAAACTAAAGATTTGCAAAAACATTTAAATAATTTAGTAGAGGAAATTGAAGTT
This sequence comes from uncultured Bacilli bacterium, assembly GCA_944326155.1. Lineage (GTDB taxonomy): Bacteria > Bacillota_I > Bacilli_A > ML615J-28 > CAG-313 > CAG-313. The sequence continues at coordinate 4,195 of CALVCV010000026.1, read as the reverse complement.
TCTCCTTTTGACAAAACGCGTTTTCAGTCACTAACGTATCAACCTAATTATACTAATAATATAGTGCAAGTTAGTAATAAGAAAAAATATCGTCTTGCTTTTTGCTTTGTATTTGTTTTTGTACTTGTTTTAGTAGGGGCCATTATTGGACTATCACTTCGTAATGGTAATCCTTTTTCGCCAACTCTTTCCATGTCCAAAACCAAAAAACAACTTGCATATCAAACACTGGGTGTATATAGCTTAATTGAGGCTTCTGCAGCTAATCAAGGTATGTTACTTGCAAGTACCAATTATGATGAGGTTAAAAAAGATATTGAAGCCTATTTAGAACTAGCTCAAAACTATTTAGAACTTTCTTCAATTGAAGTAAACTTATATGAAAGTAATCATAAAGAATTTATGTATATGTATAATTTTAAAGTAAATAATGAAGAGGTTTGGTTTTACTTTACTGAAGAGGCTAAAGTCGATGGTGATGATATTGATGAAGTTTCTTCAACTATTCAAGGTCTTTTAAAAATGAATAATAAAGAGTATAAAGTGGTAGGTGAAAAAGAAGTAGAAACAGGTGAAGTAGAAACTACTTTAATGATCTATGTATCTGATACTTTATCAATTGAGGTCTGTCAAGAAATTGAAAATGCGGAAAATGAATATGAATTTAATTATTATGTTAATCGTAAATTACAAAAAGTGTTAGAAATTGAAATTCAAGAAGAAAATAATAAACAAAAAATTGCAATTGAAGATAAAGACTATGAAGGAAGAATTAATAACGAAATGGAATTTACCTTAGGGGATAAACGAATTATCTGTGATATTGAAACGAATACTTATAGTGGTAAAGTAATTATTGAAATTATAAATAATACCTATGAATATATTTTTTTAGATAATAAAAAAAATTTTTAAAAATTTACCAATAAAATTGCAAGTGAATTTGTTTAATAAGTGAGAAAACAAGAAAGAGGTAAACAAAATGAAAAAAAACAAAATTATTTTATTCGTTAGTATTATTATAGGTGTTGTATTATTATCTGGTGTAGCTATTTTTTTAGTAAAAAAAACAACTTCATCTAATAAGATGACAGTTGAAGATATCTATTCTACCAATATTATTGCTTCAGTAGAATTATTGAATAATCAAATGGATACTGCTACGCAAAAATTATCTACAACTAATGATAATTCGATGATGTTACCACTTGCATATACATCATCATTGAATTATGATGAACTCGCAGAACTTGTAAGTAGCATGGCAACTATTATTAATGATACTAAAAATAACTTTGTAACAGAAGTATCTGATAAACCAGAATATGAAACTAAAATTGTTTATACTGGTAAAGCATTAGATGGTACAAATGAGGTTTATACGATATATTATAGTGAAACACCTGATACAAGTTTTAATGATGATAAAGATGAAACAAGAACAATTATTACAGGTATTGCAATCAGAGGTGACAAAGAATATAGTGTATATGGCCAAAAAGAAATAAAAAGAAAAGAGTCTGAATTAGAGTTAAGAATCATTTTTGATCAAAGAAATTATGTAGAGATTTCACATGAACTTGAAAATCGTGAAACAGAATATGAATATGAAGTAGTAAGAAATGGTCGTTCAGTAAGTGAATTTAGTCTTGAGTTAAAAGAAAGTTATGGTCGCACTATCGTTGAAATTGAGAAGGAATTTGCTGGTAGAGAACAAGAAATTAAATTGACAAACTATGAAAATAGTGCTAAAGTTAAAATTGAATTAGAAGAAGAAAACATTAATCTAGTTTGTGAATTAGTAACTAAAGAAGATGGTAAAAATTATTATGTTTTTACAAATTTAAAAACCCAAGAAAAAATTGAAGTCTTAGCATAATCAAATAGTTTGATAGGCTTATAATGGTATGCTATAATATAGATAAATAATTTTTATAAAACTCTAGGCTTTACTAGAGTTTTATTATTGAATAAATTTAAAAGAAAGGAAAATAGCAATGAATAAAGTACTTGCCTATTTTAAAAATAAAAGTGATTTTGCTTTTAGTCAAGAAATTATGGTTTATGGGTATGAATTCAATTATCCTTATCTTCTAGTTAGTAGTGTGCTTCCTTATCTTTTTGATGATTTAAAAATAACTGAAAATATTGCCCCTGAAAACAATAGCAATCGTGATGGTAGAGTTAGATTTAAAAAATATATCGTTATTCATGATACTGGTGATACAACTAAAGAAAGAAATGCTGCTTTTTGGAGTAATGTTGTTAAGACTCAACAATATAAAAATAAATGTTATGATGCAAGTTTTCAATATGTTGTAGGAAATGATGGAATTTATCATAATATTCCTGATGATGAAGTAGCCTATCATGCTGGAGATGGAACAAGTGTTGAATATAAGTTATATGATACACCAGTAAAAGTTCAAGATTATGCAAAGATTAGCATTAAAGATGGATATTATTATATTAATGATGAAAATACTTTGCTTCTAGCACCAAAGACAGATCATATATTAACCAGTAAAGATATCAATGATAATGGAATTTTAATCACCCAAAAAGACGGCTTTTATCAAATTGGGGAAACCTATTTTAATCAAACATATCAAAAAATTGCCAATCGCGGTGGCAATAACAATGGTATTGGCATTGAAGTATGTATCAATCAAACAGCCGATATCTATCTAAATTATCAGCTTACCGCAAAATTAGTTGCTAAATTATTAGATAGTTACCAACTAGATATAAAAAGTATTCGCCCACATCATTTTTTTAGTGGTAAAAATTGTCCTCAAACACTTAGAGAAAATCATTTATGGGACCATTTCTTAGAACTTGTTCAAACAGAATATGATATTTTACAATTTCAAAAAGAAGGTTATCAAATTCAGTTTGTCCCTCTTTGTGATCATATTGCACCAAATGGTAGGATAAAAGATATATCAAAAGTGATTTATTATCAAATTAAAACCATTAAAGATGGTATAGTAGAGACGTATGAATACAAATCCTAAATTACATCTTGCTAAATATTTAAAAATGTATGCTAACTATACTAAAAGCGAGGTCAAAAACTTAATTAAAGAGGGTCGTGTATTAGTAAACCAAGAACCCCAACCCCTATCCTATATTATAAGAGATGCTGATATTGTTTTGGTGGACAATAAACTAATTACAAAAGTTCCTTTAGTCTATTATCTTTATCATAAACCGGTGGGAGTTGTTTGTACGAATAATATGGAAATTAAGGATAATATTATTTCTAAAGTACATTTAGCTTACCGGGTATTTTGTGTAGGTAGACTTGATAAGGATAGTAGTGGTCTTGTCATTTTAACCAATGATGGCTTTTTTGCGCAAAGACTAATGCATGCAGGTGAACATATTGAAAAAGAATACCTTGTAACAGTTGAAAAAGAAATAACTGAGGAGTTACTAGATAGTTTTCGTTCACCTATTGTTATTAGGGGCAAGAAAACGTCTCCTGCTAAAGTCAAAAAATTAGATGATAAGACATTACAAATTATTTTGACTGATGGGAAGTACCGACAAATTAGAAGACTAGTTGTTAGAGGTAAAAATAGGGTTAAAACGCTTAAAAGAGTAAGAATTGCCCATTATCAATTAAATGGTTTAAAAGAAAATGAAATAGTTGAATTTGAAGAAGAAAATCAAATTTTAATTTAGTAATTATTAGGAGGATATCATGAAAATAAAAAATTTTTTTCTCATTGTTTTAAGCATTACTATTCTGAGTATTTTATCAGGATGTAAGGTGCAAGAAAAGAAATTTTCGTCTCATGGCATTACGATTATGCTAACGAATCAGTTTAAAGAGCAACATGATGAAAATGTGCAAGTTTTTTTAGTTGCCAAAAAATATGGTTTTATGGGAAATGCTGAAAACAAAGCCTTTACAGGAGTCAATAATAATGAATTAGAGCATTATACTAGTTTGGTTTTAAAAAATTCAAATAAGGAAGCTGAAATTTTCACCTTTGGTAATGATGAAGAAAAATTTTGCTATGCGTATTATACCGCAAAAGTTGGCATTGTGAGTTATAAATATATGTTAGTTACTAAAGAAGGATTAGCTGACTATTATACGATGAACTTTTGGTCAAAAGAAGCAAATTTTGATAAATATGAAACACAATTTTTTGAATGGGCAAAGACCATTCGTGTGGAATAA
>CALVCV010000025.1 GCA_944326155.1 uncultured Bacilli bacterium | reverse complement strand
CTTTTTTTGTTTTAAGATATCTTCTAAAGCAATACCTGGATTAGTCATATTTTTTTCATCTAAAACCATATCAATTATATCTTCACTTAAAATATGATGTTCAAGTAGTACTTGTTTAATTGTCTTTTCTGTACTAATTGCTTCATTAACGACGTTACATGCTTCATCATGACCAATATGTGGTGATAAGGCAGTAATTAAATAAATACTATTGTCGGCTTGATAAGTTGTAGTATTTGCTGCAATACCACTAATGGCAAGGTTATTAAAGGTTCTTGCGCCACGTCTTAATGTGGTAATTTGTTCAAAAAGACTCATTAAAATTATTGGTCCAAAAACATTTAATTCCAGTTGACCTGCCTCTATGGCTTTGGTAATAGTTACATCTAACCCAATAACATAAAAACAAACTTGATTAATCATTTCTGGTACTACAGGATTGTATTTACCAGGCATGATAGAAGAACCCGGTTGTACATGAGGAAGTGTAATTTCACTATAGCCATTTATGCCGGTACTTGCCATTAAGCGTAAGTCACTCGCGGTTTTTGAGAGATTAGTTGCTAAAAGTTTTAAAGCACTACTCACTTGACCAAATGTATCAAAATTACGAGTTGCGTCAATCAAATCTTTAGCTGGTCTTATGTCTTCGCCTGAAAATTTGTTTAAGTAATAAATTACTTTTTTGCGATATTTTTCATTAGCATTTAAACTTGTACCAATCGCGGTTGCTCCCATGTTGACTTCTAATAAAGCATCAATAGCACTATCAATTCTTTTCATGTCACGATTTAAGACACTTGCGTAAGCATTAAATTCTTGCCCAAGTCGTAAAGGTAATGCCTCTTGTAGGTGGGTTCTACCCATAATAATGACATCTTTAAATTCGTCTGTTTTATTGAGATAGGAATTATATAGTTTTTTTAATTCCACTTGTAATTTTTTTAATTGTTTTACAACGGCAATTTTACCTGCTGTTTGAATAACGTCATTGGTGGATTGACCAAAGTTAACATGATCATTAGGATGTACAAAATTGTAAATACCCTTTCTACCACCAAGTAGTTCATTCGCACGATTGGCAATAACTTCATTGGCATTCATGTTCATACTTGTTCCAGCACCACCTTGAATTAAATCCGTCACAAATTGGCCGTGAAGACGACCATTTAGAATTTCATCGCAAGCAAGCATAATTGCTTTACCAACACTATCATCAATGTTAGATGCGTCCATATTGGCTTTCGCGGCAGATTTTTTGACAATAGCTAATGCTTTAATCATTTGTCTACATATACCACGTTTTGTAATTTCAAAGTTTTCTTTACCACGTAAGGTTTCTATACCATAATATGCCTCAGCGGGGACTTGCTTTTGGCCTAAAAGATCTTTTTCTATTCGATATCTCATATTTTCTCCCCTTTTAATTTAATCTTTTACCTAATATATATCATATCACAAAAGATTGAAAATTCAAACATATATACTAATATTTTAGCATAAATTGTAATAAAGGTGATAGAATTGAAAATAGAAATTGCAGAAGCAACTAGTTTAAAAGGAAAAGTTACGATTAGCGGATCAAAAAATGCTACCCTTGCAATAATGGCTTGTAGTATTTTAACAGATGAATTATTAATCTTAAATAATGTTCCCAATATTAGTGATGTTCAGATGTTGGCAAAACTTTTGAGGGAAGTTGGAATTGATGTTGTTTATTTAGAAAAAAAGCATAAGATGTATCTTAGAAAAAAGAAACTAAAAATAAGGTTGCAAGCATCAGATGTAAAGCAAATTAGAGCATCGTATTATATTATGGGAGCACTTGTTGCGATGCGAAAAAATTTTAAAACTTGTTATCCAGGTGGTTGTGATTTTGCCAAAAGACCAATCGATTATCATTTAGAGGCTTTTCGCAAGACGGGATATAAAATCATTGAAAAAAATAATTTTTTGTTTTTTAAAAAACAAAGAGGACATTCGCAAAATCAAAATTTTTATCTTGCGCGAAAATCAGTCGGTGCGACCATTAATATAATATATATATCTGTTTTAAAAAATACTTCAACTATTATCAAAAATCCATCATTAGAGCCAGAAGTTATGCAAGTTATTACTTTACTTAATCAGATGAAAGCCAAAATTACCATTTTAGATCAAGATACAATTGAAATTAAGGGAGTAAAAAAGTTATTAGGCACTATTTTTGATATTATGAGTGACCGTATTGAGGCTGGTAGTTATATGTTACTTGCCTGCGCAGCTCATCAAAGTGAAGTGAGAATTGAAAATATTTATCTACCTCATTTGCGTGAAGTAATTCAAACAATAAAGGAATTAGGTGTTTCAATCAAAGAAGGAAAAAACTATTTAGAGTTAAAGAAAACTTTTCCTTTAAAAGGAATTGAAAAAGAAATTGCTCATTATCCTTTTTTTCCTACTGATTTGCAACAAATTTTAACAGTTGTATGTACTCAAGCAATTACCACATCTATTCTTTCAGATGAGGTTTATCCTAATAGGCTTTCCCACCTTTTAGAAATTCAAAAAGCAAATGGTAAAGTAAAATCCTTTAAAAAAAAGATTTATATTGAGCCATCAAATCTATTTGCAACCACGTTATATGCACATGACTTAAGATGTGGATTTGCTTGTATTGTGATAGGGGCAGTAGCTAAAGGAATAACAACCATTGAAAATGCAGAAGTAATTTTAAGAGGATATGAAGAATTAACTAACAAATTACAAAAATTAGGTATAAGAATAAAGATGAAATAAAAGATTTGTAATAACTATAGAATTATGCTATAATAATAACATTAGGAGGCATATATGTACGAAATTATAAAAATTGTACTTATTATATTTGATGTTTTCATTTTACTTGCGCTTTTATTTGCCGCATGGAGAGGCTTTAAGAAAGGTGTAGTGCACACTTCTTTAGTGATTGCAAGTAGAATCATTCCTTTGTTGCTAGTATTTTTCTTTATGAAACCCATCAGTAAAGTTATTATCAATTATCAACTGCCAGAAGGATTTATGGGTTATACTGAAAGCACAACCCTTAGTAATATAGTAAAATCAATGATTGCTGATGAAATTTTTGCAGGAAATATGGCAGAATTAACTACAACACAACTAGATATTTTAATTGATGATTGCTTAATTTCAGTTGTGGGTGCTATACTTTTTTTTGTATTTGCAATTTTAATCTTCTTAATTGTTTCTCCACTTATTAGACTAATTTTTAGATTAACTCTACCTTTTGCAAAAGCTAAAGAACATAGTGGAATAAGTCGCGCTTTTGGTGCTTTTCTTGGGGTTTGTTCTTACCTTATTTTCTTTGTAGTATTAGTATTACCAATATATGGTGCCATTGAAACAAGTAAAGTGATTATCAATGAAGTAAGTACTTATGATAGTAGTATGGAAAGTGTAAAAGAGGAACTTAATCAATCAACAAGTTCTTCTATTACTTTAAAATTAACTTCATCAATTGGTAAAAATAAAAATGGTAAATTAGGTTTAGGCGCCAAATATTTAGGTTTAAATTTTGCGATTAGAACTTCATATGGCAATGTTAACTTACTAAAAGAATTAGATGGTATTGGAAGTTATTTACCTAGAGCAATGGAGTTATTTGATATTTTTAGCAAAAATGGTCAAGATATTAATCAAATTGTTGATGCTTTAAATGTTGAAGATATTCAATATTTAACAGCCTTTTTGGCTGATAGTAAAATCATCAAGGTTGCTTATCCAACTATCATTAGTCTTTCAAAAGTAAAAGGCGATGATTTTGCGATTATTAAAGAAAGTAACCTAAATTTTGATGAGTTAATAACAATTGATATCAATAAAGATTTAGCAAAATCAAAAACTTTTTTGGTTGCTTTATTAAATATTGCTAAAGAAATTGATTTTAATAATGTGAATGTTGATGTTATTTTGACCAACAAAACAATCCAAGATAACATTACTAAAGCATTATCTACTGCATTTGATTTAGAAATCTCACAAAAAGCTTTATCTAAAATTTTAATTAGTTATCTAAATCAAATGTTAGAACAAAATAATCTTGTTACATTAGTTGGTTTAATCGATACGGATTATCTAAAAAACGATCTTTCAAGTGATTTTTCTAGCATCGTAGAAGTTTATAATGTGCTTGATGAAACAGGAATTATTGAACTTTATAAAAATTCTAATTACACACTTGAGTTAACAGATGAGGATATTACAAAATTACAATTGTCAGTGGATAAAATTGTAGGTTTAAAATTATTGGCAAATGAAGAAAAAAAGATTTTACAAACTATTTTTGAATTTAGTGATTTTAATTCAGAAAAAATACAAGAGATGTTAAATGAAGATATTGATTGGCATCAAGAAGTTGAAAATGTTGGTGAACTTGCTATTCAAGTTTTGAAAATTTTAGTTGAAACAAAGTTTAAATTTGATGATCCTTCACTTTTATTAGATAGTGATAAAATTGTGGATTTACTTACTATTGCAATAAATGATGCTTTTGAAATGCAACTTGCAGAAAAATACTTTGTTCCTCTTGCCATTCAATATATAGATAAATTCCTAGAGCAAAGTAATTTAAGCGAATTTGTAGGTATTATAGATGCTGAATATTTAAAAAATAATTTTACAAATGATTTAAATAAAGTTGTTGAAAGTTTGAAGACGATAAAAGAATTAAAACTTTTAGAATATTTTAAAAACAAAGAAGAAAATCCGATTGAGCTAAATGAGGAGTTTAAGAGTAGCTTGCAAGATGCAATTGATGGTATTTTATCAATTTCCTTAGTGGTAGGTAATGAAAAAGTCTTTGCGCAAAAAGCCTTGTCATTTATACCTAGTAATCTTGGTCTTGATATTGACGCAATTTTAGCTGATCAATCTATTAATTGGCAAACAGAAATTGATAAACTTGGTGAAGTTTTGCAAGAAGTTATTGTTTTTGTAATTGATACAAATTTGGATACAGCTGATTTAGACAATCTTTTAGAAAATGATGAAGCACTTGATGAAATGCCAAATTTAATTGAAAAACTTTTTCAATTGCAAATTGCCAAAGATTATTTTACGCCTATTGTAATGCGTTATCTTGAAGATATGTTAGCATCAACAGGTTTTGAGATTACGTTAACAGATAGTGATAAAGATGCAATTTTATGCAATCCAGCAATTGAATTTAAAACAATTGCCGATTTAATTAAAGAAGGTCTCAACTTATTTGCCAAAGATGATACAGGTGAGGTCAACTTTGAAAATAGAACTGGTGCTGAAATTGCTATTCTGATGAAAAAAGCAAGTGAAGGCGTTGTTGCTTCAAGAGTCCTTGGTGGTATTTTAAATGATACCTTAGGTCCAACTGGTTTAAATATTTTACCTATAGATGAGGCAACTGGTCAACTTTCTTATGATTTTACTTTACAAGAAACATTATTTGAACAAGCTGATAGTATTGCTGCAGCATTTGACCTTGCAATGAGTCTTAAGGATTTAGACATTGATAGTATGACATCAGATGACATTACTTCAATTGGTAATCAACTTGCAAATCTTGCTGAGACAAATACAACTCTTGTAACTGAGGCGATCAATAGCTTTATTAGTACCAATACAGATATCAATATTGAAGTAAATGAAACAACTGATTGGGAAAAAGAAGCAAATACTTTGACCACTGTTTTAGATGCTTATCAAAATAGTACGGATAAGGAAAATTTTAACATTTCTGATGACGCAGCATTAGAAGAAATGGTAAATGATTCAGAATTTGCTATGGCACTTCTTACTTATTTAGGACTTTTATAATTTAAACAAGTTTTTTAAAAGAGTTAACTTTTTAAAGTTAACTCTTTTTTTTAAAAATATTTTACATGATAAAAAACGTATAAAATGCTTTTTTATCTAATTGAAAAATTCCTACTAGTTTAATGGATAAAAAATAAGAATAATCATAAATTTAAAGCAATATAATGTATAGATTAAAAATAAATATAAAAAAATCATATGAATTAGACATAATCACTTGCAAAAAAAACAAAAATTTGATAAAATAAGTAGGTAAAGTCATGAAATAAAGAGGTGAAAAAATGATGGATTTTAATCTAATTTTACTACTTGCTGGTTTGGGATTACTAGTTGTAGTATTATTATTCGCATTATGGGGCTTTCTTGGTGGTTTAAAGAGAGAACTTACATGCGTTGCTGTATTCCTAGTTTTACTAGTCTTAACTTGGCTTGTATTTGGAGATTCTGCAACACTTTTAAATGCAAAAGTGGGTCAACAAGTAGCAGAAATTTTAAATATTCAAGACGGAACAATCTCCACACTTTGGGATGCTATTTTAGCATATGCTAGAACGCAAGTTCCTAACGGAGAAGCTTTACTAGTAGAAGGAAAAGAAACTTACGCTCTTTTCTATAGTGTTGTTTCTGCAGTTTGCCATGCGATTGGTTTAATTGTTGGTACTATAGCAGTTTTAGTAATTACTCCAATTATTCGTTTAATAACGCATATTATTTGGTTAATTGTTAGAACAGTGAAAAAGAAAAAAGCAAAGAAAAATGCTGCTGTTGCAGTAAATGAAGAAGCATTAAATGAACAAAAAAGAGATGACAAAGATGCTGTTGTTGTTACAAGTAGATTAGATGGTGAAGATGCTATTATCACCAAAGAAGAAAATGTTCTTGTTAAAAAACCTAGCAGAAGACGTTTATGGGGCGCTTTGGTTGGTGCATTAAAAGGAGTTTTTGTTGTTATTCTACTTTGTACTCCACTTTCTGGTCTTTCATCTATTTTGAATGCTGCAACTCCAGAAACACAGCAACTATTAAATGATTTAGTAAATGGTGATGCCAAATTTGAAGTTTCTACATCATCTACTGATTCAATTGAAATGGTTTTTGATTTTGCTGAAGAATATGAAAATAGCGCTCTTGGTAAATTTGCTAATGGTTCTAGATTTTTCTTTGGTCAATCATTTAGTGAGCAACTATTTGATTCTTTACTCAAAATGGAGACTAAAAATCAAACTATTTATTTAAGTGAAGAAATTACAACTTTTATTAAAGCTGTCAATCATTTAGAAGGAAATGTTGATTTTACAAAGATGAATCGCGATCAATTTAGAAATGTTTTAGAAAATTTAAAGCATTCTAAAATGGTAGCAGAAGTTATGCCTATTGTTATTGAATATGCTTATGAATTAGATAACATTCAAAATATTTTAGTTGAATCAGGCACAACTAGTGCATTCCTTGATTTAAGATATGTAAATTGGAAAGACGATGTAAGTTTTGTATTAGATGCTATAAAAGAAACATACGATTTGAATTTATTCCCATTAAAAGATTTTAATTATTTAACAATGAATACAAAAGAATTAAATGATGTTCTATCATTGTTAGGTGAAACGGAATTTATTGCCGAAGGACTTCCAACTGGACTTAAGATTTTACTTAATTTAGATGTTATTAAAAATCAAATTGGTAAAATTAATATACCTAATTTAGATGATTTAGATGTTAAAAAAGAATTAAATACTTTAGTTCTTATTTATGATCAATTTAAAGATTTTGAAATTGAAAGTTTAGATGGGTTTGATGTAAATAATTTCTTAAAAGATGTATTAAATGATGAAGGTAAAACCACTTTATTATTTGATATGATAGATAAAGTTCTAGATTTACAAATAGTTAATAAAATTGCAATCCCTGCTATTTCTAGTTTTGCTAGAACAAATGATAAAGTTGCATCATTAATTGAAGATGCTAATCAAATGGACAATTTAAATAACCTTGAAAATATCATGACTCTTGATGATTTAGGTATCTATATTGAAACTATAAGGTTAGCATTGGATTTAGTTGATTTGAAAAACTTCCCATCAGTTGAAGTTGATTATTTCCATTTTGATGCTGATCTTTTAGATGAAATTCTTTTAAAATTATTCTCAAGTGAAGCTACGAATCAACTTGTAAACATTGGTGTCAATGTTGCTCTTGCAACAAATACTGTTAAAAATGCAGTACAAGATGCCTTTGAAGGTGTAAACTTTGATGATGTAGACTGGGAAAGCGATTTAAGACTTTTCGTTGAGATTTATCGTGAATTCTTAAAATTGGGCTTTGAATCAACAGATGATTTTGCAGGTGATAAAGTTGATTTATTACAAACTATTTTAGATGATGAAACTAAATATAATGCAACACTTGCTATTTTATTAAAGTTAGTTGATGCACAAGTATTTGATCTTGCAGGTACTCCTGCCATTCAATATTTCTTAGATGATTTTATTGATAAAAATTATCAAGAATTTAGTAATATTATTGGTGTTGAAGATTTAACATCAGATGAATGGAAAGAAGATTTCACAACCATTTTAGATTCAGCTCAAATTGTGAATGAATTAAATGTATTAGATAATCTTAATCCATTTGATTATACAAATTTTGATATTACATCAAATGCTGGTATTGCAAATATCAAAAAGCTTATTAATAATATTTTTGCGCTTAATATTTTAGGAAATGATGAATTAAAAACTAAATTATTAATTGCTTCTATTAATAAATTTGATTGGACAATTTTGCCACAAGATTTTAAAACAGATACAATTACTTGGGATAATGAAAAAGAAGTTTTATTGCAATTGGTTGATATTTATAAAGAAGTCAATGATTTAGAAGAATTTGATATTTTAGATCTTGCTAGTATTAATTGGGTTAATTTACTTGAAAATAATACTTTCTTAGATTTAGTTGTTGATGCTTTAGAAGTAGTTATTGATTCAAATCTTGTTCTTGAAATATTACCAGGTACATTGGATAAATATGTATTACCACGTTTAGATGATATTCAAAACGTTGATGATGAGACTTTATTCAGTGATATTCTAGATAAATTACCATCTGAAGAACTTGTTAATGAAATTATCAAGTTGATTGATGTTGTAAGAGCAGCAATTGATATTAATTTATTAGGCGCTAAAGATGGACTTGCTCAAATTGATCTTGCGAATACAGAAGCTTTAAAAACAATTGTTAGTGGTATTTTAGATTCAGCTCTTATTCAAGGATTTGAAGGTAGAATTATTAGAATTATTTTGAAAGCTACTAATATTTTAGATATTCCAAAAGATTCAGCAGTTTATGAACAACTTGTTTCTATCGATTACAGTGGCGAAAAAGATGTTTTAGTTGCATTTATTGACGCAATTGAACCAGTTTTAAAAGATTCAGAATTCAAACTTACAAATGATGAAGGTAAATTTAACCTTGATTTAACATTCTGGGCTGAAAACAAAAATGCATCAATTTTACTTGATGGTATTCAAATTTTATTTGGTAGCTATCCTGAAAATGATGTTACAGGATCTGCCTTAATTGAAGCATTATTACCAAGTATTTATGATAAATTTGTTGAAGATAAAAATTTAATCCCTGATGACTTTAAAGAAATTGTTGAAATATTAGATGTTACAAATGTTAGTGGTGAGGTTCTAGTAAAAGATATTCGTCGTTTAATTTTTATTGCTGAACAATTAATTGCAATGGATGCACAAACATTATTAAATAATGGCGATATGTATATTAGTACTCCTGATGCTGTAACTGCTATAAATAGTATACTTGATGCTTTACATGATATGGATTTATTCAAAGGACATGAATCTGAAACACTTGCATGGGGTGTAAATTATCTTGCTACTAAATTAAATATTGCCCTTGATGAAGTGACTACTGAATTTAATGATGTAAATTGGTTAGCACAAAATGAAGTGTATAAATCAATTGTTGAAGATATTGCAACTTTATTGAGAAATAATGAAATTTTAACATATAACGAACTCTTAGATTTTATTAAGAATAAAGAGTTTAACACTACTGAATTTATCAATAATGACAATGTAAATGCCTTATTAGATATTCTAGATCAAATTGTTGATGTTGAAGTAATTGATGCTATTGTTCCTCTTGTTGTAAAATATGGTATTACTCTTGTTGATGATAAGACAGGAATTAATGCTTCATATATCAATGAGTTTACTAGTGAAGAACTCAACCATGATTTCCATAAACTTGTTGAAATTGCACATAAATTAGTTGATGAATTAGACTTTGTAAATTATTATGTTAATAAATTCGATGGTGATTTAGCATTACCAAATGAAGAGGTTGTTAAATCATTAGTTGATGATATTTTCGAACTGAATATTATAATGAATGCTAATGGCAAACTTGCAACTTTAATCTATAATGAAATTGTTGAAAGAGTTGTACCTGCTAATCAAACACTTATTATAGTCGCTGAAGATTTTGCTTTTGAAACAATCGATTGGATGAGTGAAAAAGAAATTCTTAAAGAATTACTTGGCGTTGGTTATGACTTCTTAGAAGCAAATAATCTTGTCAATATGGCAGATGTTCAATCATTTGTTAAAGATAAGTTATATAATTCAAAAGCTCTTTTAAGAGATGAAAATGGTTATGTGTTAGCAGATGCTATTAGAGTATTACAAAACTCTCAATTGTTAGGAAATGTTATTGAAAAATTATATAACTATGGTATTTATTTTGCAAATAGTGGACAGATTAATCTTCCAATCCCAATTGATTATCTAATGGATATGCCAAAAGAAAAATTAATGGAAGATATGGGAGCTATTGCAGATATATTAGATAAAGCTGTAGAATTTGGTGCTATGGAATATTTGGCTAGTAATGATATTCGTGATCTTCAATTAGAATATGCTGCTCAAATTATTGAAAATGTATATACTTTAAATATTGTTAAAGATCATGATACGGAATTATTAGGCAATATTTATAATTATTTATTAGTTACATTAGAAAATAAAACTAATGGTAAATTTGTTTTAACGCAAACACAAATTGAACAAATCAATTGTGAACAAGAACTTGTAGCCTTAGCTAATGTTGTTAGATCACTTCAAGTTGTCTTTGATGCAAGCAATATGAAATCATTGGGTGATGTTCTCAATTTTGTAAGTAATAAAACATATAACCAAAAAGGATTCTACTCACAAGATGTATATAATGCCATCATTGATGCTGTAAATTATGCAACTGATTTACAATTATTAGAAATATTAACACCTCAAATTATAAATCATGTTAAAGTTTTTGCAGAACAAAAAAATATTGATTTATCTTTCTTAGAAATAAATGAATATACTGGAAAATTATTTGTAGAAGATATCAAAGTATTATTAGAAATTGCAGAAATTGGTTATGATATTGGTGCCATTGATTTAGCATTTGATCATACATTATACACTATTGAAACTGAAGTTTTATGTGAAATGTTAGATTTAGTTCCATCACTAAATATTGCTAATCTATATTTAAAAGAATTCTTATATTTAGGAGTTAATTTTGGATTAGATAAAGCAAAAGTAAATATTGATGTTACTAAAGAAGATTTTGCAGAAGTTGTGTTAGCTAATGAAATTGATGCTTTAAAAGGAGTTATTAGAGCAACTAAAGAATTATTTGATGAAAAAGGAATCATAAGTTTAGATGATGTTAAATCATTCGTAAATAATAAAGAATATAATAACGAAGCATTCTTTGATGTTGCAACAGGTAGCATTTTAGAAAAAATTTTAATGGCTACAGCAGATGTTGAAACGGTTAAAGTATTATTACCAAAAGTACTTAATCTTGCAGTAGATAAAATCACTCGTTATGATTTGAGCTTTTTAAAAGATGCATTTACCAAAGATGAACTTGCAGAGGATGTTAAAACATTTGCACAAATAATTGTTCCTGCTATCAATGCTGATTTAGTTGGTCTTGCATTTGGCGCAAAAGTAAATGATTTAGTATTTACATTTGATATCTATAATGAAATGCTAGAAATTGTAAAAGACGCAAATCTTCTTAACAAGAAATATCCAGAAATAGCAAATTTAGTTGTTAATGAAGGCTTCCGTTTGGCTAATATTGATATTCCAACTGTTGTAAGTGACTTTGAAGGTATTACATTTGCAAATGAAGTTCCTGCATTACAAAGTGTTCTTGATAGTCTTGCGATGTTAACTGAAGTAAAAGGTTATGTAACAGTAGGAGATATTAGTAATGCTATGAGTGATAAAGGCTACTTAACTGTAACATTCTATGATACACAATTAGGTAGTGCACTTGAATCATTATTAACAAATGCTGCTGATGTTGAAACAGTTAAAGTATTATTACCAAAAGCATTAAGTTTTGGTGTCGACAAGTTGAACTTTACTGATTTTAACTTCTTAAAAGATGCATTCACTAAAGATGAACTTGCAGCTGATATGAAGACATTTGCAAAAGCAATTAATCCATTAATTGAAGCAGAAGCACCAAAGATGGTATTTAAAGGTTACTTAGATGAAGTAGAATTACAATATGAACTTTATAAAGAAATTTTAGATTTAGTTAAAGACGCAAATCTTCTTAATAAAGAATACGATAAATTAGTTACTGCTATTACAAATTTTGCTCTTAATAAACTTAATTCTGTACAAACTGTAGATGCAGATGCATTCGCAGGTATTACATTTGCAAATGATGTTCCTGCGCTACAAGCTCTTCTTGATGATATGGCTGTTCTCACAAATGATTTAGCCATCAATACAATTGCTGATGTGTTAGATACATATGAAGATATTATTAAGAATAAACAATATAAAGATGTTAAATATACAAATAGAGAAACTGTTAATAAAGTATTTGATTTAGTAGAAGGTGCTTTAGATGTTGCTACAGTTGAAGCTGTATTACCAGCAGTTACTCTTCATGGCGCACAATATTTGAATGAAAAAGGCGTAATTGATGTTCGTTTCTTATTCGAAGATGTAGTAAAAGATGCTTTATCACAAGATGTAATGAGCCTTCTTGATACATTGCGAGAATTGGTTGATTATGGTATGATTGAATTTGCTTTACGTGATGGTGCAATTGATATTGAAAATGTTGAACCTATTAATAATGCAATTGATACAATGATTAACTTAAATATCGTAAATGGTAAAGAAGAAAAAACAGTATTTGCTATTTTAAATAAAGTTGGTATTGATACTACTGGTGTTAATCTTGCTGATGTAAATTGGCAAGAAGAAAGTGCTACTTTACAAAATATTGTTAATGAAGCAAAAGATCTTCTTGTATTAGATGAAGCAAATACACTAGCCAAGATTAAAGGATATGATTTCAATAAGTTCAAGATTATTTCTACGGAAACAAATAACTATATTGATATGTTTGTAGAAATTATTGATGCCTTAGCAGCAGATCAACTTGTAGAAAGATTAGCTCTTAATGTATCTAAAAAATATTTAGCTAAAGTAGATTCTAAATATAATGGCTTAGTAGATATCTATAATATTTATAATAATGGTAGCGAATTTAGTGCTGATCTTGCTAGTCTTGCTGATATTCTATTAGAAATTAAGAATTTGGATGTATATTCATTCTTAGCTCTTGGTGTAGAATATCCATTTGGTGCTCTTGATACAATCAATAGTTTAATTGAACTTGTATTTAATTTAAATTATCTCAATACAAATGCGGATAGAATTGACGTAATTGTTAAGGCTATCGACCCACTTGTAAGCTATGATTTAAGCGCAATCGATGCAAAAGGTATTGATTTACGTGCTGATACTGATAAGGCTATTGAAATGTATAGTTATCTTGCTAATATTTTAACTCATGAAAAATGGCCAATTAAAACACAAGATGATATGAATAACATCAAGAATGTTAAATTTGAAAAAGACTTCTTATTATCGTCAAGTGTTTGGGAAAATGGCGTTGAAGCAATCGCTAAGTTTATGGAAACAACTGTTTACGATGCAACTGGTGCTGGTATCTTATTTGTAGCATTACCACTTGTAAAACAAGTTGCCCCAACTTACTATGATACATTACAATTAGATAATGTAACAGTTGAAATGTTAGATAATGACTTAGATTTAGTTGAAGTATTAGTTAGCGATTTAGTAAAACTTGATTTTGTAGATTTGGCTAAGAATAAAGAATACTTTACAGTATATACAAAAGCTGTTTTAGTTGATGCTATTAACTTATTAGGACAATCATTAATTTTAGAAAACACAATAAATGATTTATTTGAACTTGTTGTTAATAATTATGTTAACGGTAAGACAATTAGTAATATTACTATTCCTGAAGGCACAATTAAAGCTGAAGGTATTGATTTTAAAGCTGATGTAGAAGCATATACAGGTCTTGTAGAAGAAGTATTTGCAATTTTAGAAAATGAAAATCTTAAAACTGTAGATGAAGTTAAAGATTTTATCAATACACTTCGTCAAAGAAGTGAATTTGTAGACTTTGCATCTAAAGATTCTACTTGGGAATCACTTGCTAATATTACTTATTATTTAGCTAACTTAACTATGGTTGAAGTAAATGGTCTTGCTATTACTAATAACATTATTAGTCCTAAATTAACTGGTAATCTAGCTACATATTTTGACTTCACTGCTTATAATAATGAAGAATTTATGTATGATGTTAATGCTCTTGCAACAGTTGTTGAACAATTAAAGACATTTGGTCTTGCTTCTGTAATGCGTGATGAAAACATCAATTATGACCAAGCACAATTAGTAAAAGATATGCTTAATACTATAGCAAGTGCAAATTATTTCAAATATAATTTGGATAAAGTAATTGATTTTGTAGATGGTAAAGTTTCACAAATTGATCTTGGATTATTAAAGACAACTGAATTTGATTTCCAAGGTGATATGGT
Source organism: uncultured Bacilli bacterium (assembly GCA_944326155.1). Classification (GTDB taxonomy): domain Bacteria; phylum Bacillota_I; class Bacilli_A; order ML615J-28; family CAG-313; genus CAG-313. Next base: position 192 of record CALVCV010000025.1, on the reverse strand, counting down.
ATTTATGGGCAATGCTTATGAAGCATTAATTCCATTCCTTACTGCTTCTAATAATCCATTTAAATCAAGAACAGATATAGAAGAATTTATTCAATCTGGCTATAAACTTGATTCTAATATGAAACAAGCTATTAGTGATAGTCAATATGCATTCGTTAATGCTTATGATGAATTAGTTCAAATGACTGCTCT
>CALVCV010000024.1 GCA_944326155.1 uncultured Bacilli bacterium | reverse complement strand
AGATTTCAAGTAATCATTGATCGATTACTAATCTAATGTATCTTTTTTTATCTAGTCCGTTTTAATCAAACTAATTCTTTATGGGATTTACTATTTTTTTTATTTTTAGCAAATAGATTAACCCCTAAAATTCCTCCTAATACAGAGGTTAGGACATATACACCATATTTGATAAAATAAGTTGCTTGAAATTGTTCTTTAGAAATTAATTTAATCAATATAATTATTACAACAATTGCAATTGAAGAAATAAAACTTGAAAGAAAGCCACGTTTTTTTTCTATAATACCAGTTATCAGCCCAAAGATAAAGAAAATAATGGCCCCCATAATAAAAGTAGTTCTATATATTGCGGCAGTAGAAACATCTATTTTTTCTTTATAAATTAAAAAAGTATAAATTAAAGAAGTCATGAGCAAAATAAATAATGAACTTAAAAAAACAATTGCTTTTTTTAAAAAATATTGCATAATATATCACCAATAAATTATATGCTTTAGAAAGGAAAAAATGAAAAAAATGAATGAATTATTTATAATTATATTTAGAACTATTTTAGGATATATTTTGTTAACGATTTCCATGAAAATTATGGGTAAAAGAGAAATAGGACAACTTAGTGTTTTTGATTTTTTAATAGTATTATCAATTGCTGATATAATGATTATTGGAATAGAAAATTATGATAAAAGTATTTGGTATTTTGTAGTTCCCCTCATTACAATTGTTTGTTTGCAAAAAATAGTCTCATTTATTGATTTGCGATTTCCACAAGTTAGAAAGCAAATTGATGGAAAAGAAAAAATTATTATTTATAAAGGGATTATTCAACTAGAAACAATGAAAAGTGAAAATTACAATATGAATGACTTATATACACAATTACGCTCAAAGGATATAAGATCAATTGATGAAGTAGAATATGCAATTTTAGAAACCAATGGCAATTTAAGTGTATTTACTTATGAAGAAAATAAAAATAATACTTTTCCATTACCTTTAATTGTTAGTGGAAAAATTGATTATGAACTACTAAAATTACTAGGTAAAAATAAGAAATGGATAAAAAATGAAATGCAAAAGCAAGGAATTAAAAGCGAAAAAGAAATATACGGGGCAACTTTGGCAAATAATCAATTGCAAATAGTTAAATTTTCAAATAATAAAAAATATAAATAAGAAATATCTTATCTACATTTTTTGAAAATGAAGTAAAAATTAAGTTTTTTTTCTTAATTTTTTATTTTTTAAAAAAAGATTTTTGAAACTTTCAATCCAAATCAGTTTTTGCCAAATAGCCAAACCTAAAACCAATATGCTTGTAATGCATAAAACAAAAAGATAATTAACATTTACTTTTTTTAAAACAATAGCAATACAAAAACCAGTTATAGAAATCAAAAAAATAGAAAAAATAGCCGAAAAATTAAATTTAAAATTAGTAAGTTTAATTAATTGATAAAAATTAATAATAAATCCTAAAATCATGGTTATAGTAGTAGCAAATAGTATAGAATTTAGCCCTATTGTTGGTATAAATGATAGGATAACTAAAAGAATCAATCTTATAATGTGAATAAAACTAGAAGTAATAAAGACTTTTTTAGCATATCCACTTGCTTGTAAAATAGCAACAATTGGGATATGAAGATAATAACAGATAAATAGAAAAGTCAGATATTTAATATAGTTAGATCCTTCAGTGGTACCATAGATAAGATTCATATATTCTTTTGCAAATAAGAACAAGTTAATAGCTAAAATAATACTAGGGATAAGACAAAAAGTTAAACTTTTACGAATATAATAGTGTAGTGAATACGTTTTATGTAATGTACTTGCTTCAGAAATACTAGGGATCATTGCTGTAGATACTGCAAATGGTAAAAACGAAATAAAAGTAAGTAATGGGATAGTATAGGCATCTAGTATAGTATATTGTGTTTGAATATCAGTGACTTGATAACCAATATAACTTAAGATTGTTGTATAAAAAATGGGTTCTAGAAAATAGGTAAAGTTACCAATTAAGCGGGATGTAGTAGTCGGAATAGCCATCGCTAAAATCGCTTTTCCTTCGCTTTTTGTGTTTGTATAGTCTTCTAATGGATATTTTTTAATTTTAATTAATGAGTAGATAATGGCACATATTTCACCAAAACTAAGGGATAAAAGACAAAAGAAAGTTGCCCAAATTATGCCATAGGGTAGCATTATATAAATAAAAAGCAAGCTAAATGTAATTCTTCCAATTTGTTCAATTAAATTTCCAAAGGAAGAAATGTTCATTTTTTTAATGCCAGTAAAGTATCCTTTTAAGCCATCACTGATCCCCACTAGCATGATAAGCGGAGTACCTGCCAAAAGAGGAAAGAAAAGATCCTCATTTTTTAAAAAATAGGTTGTTAATGGTTTCAAAAAAATTAGGTAAATCATTGCTACTAAAAATGATAAAACAAAAGAATATAAGCAAGCTTTTTTCATTAATTTTTTAGGCGAATATTTCCTGCTAACTATTGCTTCCGACACAAGTTTACTAATCGTGATATTAAGGCTAAAACCTGAAATGCTGATAAATAACATGATTGTTGGAAATGATAAAATATATAAGCTCATACCATTGGTACCAAGTAATCTTGTTATAGCAATTTTATTAATTAAGCCTAGCATTTTTACAATAAAATTAGTAAAAATAATAATCAATGTATTGATAAAAAAAGTATTATTGTTTTTTTTATTCATATACTAATCTCCATTCAAATCATCATATGAATAGATTTTATAAAATATTTAAGAAAATGATTAACATTTTTCTTTAAAATTTAACAATTTTTTGCTATAATATATTGTAACAGTCGTTGGTTACTAAAATTTATAAGTATTTCAAATGGAGGTATACGATGAATTATAAAGATTATATAGCAATTATAGAAGATTTTCCAGCTAAAGGGATATCCTTTAAAGATATTACACCTTTGATAAAAAATGGAACAGTATATCAAAAAGTATGTGAAGATTTGGCGAATTATGCAAAATCAGTAGGAGCTACTATTATTGTTGCACCAGAATCAAGAGGTTTTATTTTTGGTTGCCCTGTTGCCACTAAACTTGGAATTGGTTTTGCACCTATTAGAAAGCCTGGTAAACTACCACGTGAAGAAATAAAAGTTGAGTATACTTTAGAGTATGGTAGCAATGTACTATGCATGCATACTGATGCTATCCAAAAAGGTGATAAAGTACTCATTATAGATGATTTATTAGCAACTGGCGGTACAACGAATGCCGCATGTACACTAGTAGAAAAACTTGGTGGTGAAGTAGTTGGTTGTGCATTTATTATTGAACTTACAGGACTTAATGGTCGTAAAATATTAAAAGACTATAATATTTATTCATTAATTGACTACGAATTTTAATTTTCAAAGAAATTTAAATCGTTGAAAGGCGGTGTAGTATGAATCACGAAGGGTGTGTTACAATCGATGATATTCTTGCTGTAGCAAAAACCTATTTACATGAGGACAAAAATCTGAATTTAATCGAAAAAGCCTATCAAGTTGCTAAAGAAAAACATGAAGGTCAAGTTAGAAAATCTGGTGAACCTTATGTTCAACATCCTCTTGAGGTAGCATATATCTTAACTAATCTGCACGCTGGTCCAAGTACGATTGCGGCAGGTTTATTGCACGATGTATTAGAAGACACAGACATGACTAAAGAAGAGATGACACTTGAATTCAACAAAGATGTTGCTGAAATTGTTGATGGTGTTACGAAAATTAGTAAATTAAAATATATGACAAAGCAAAAAGCTTTAGCTCATAATCATGAAAAATTATTACTTGCAATGGCTAAAGATATTCGTGTTGTTTTGGTAAAAATTGCCGACAGACTACACAATATGCGAACCATTCAATATCATGATGTAGAAAAGCGTAAAAGAATATCACAAGAAACTCTTGATTTATATGCACCACTAGCACATCGTTTAGGTATGTATCGTATCAAGGCTGAGTTAGAGGATTTGAGTTTTAAAGCCATTGAACCAGAAGAATACTATAAAATTGCCAATGAAATTACAAATCGTAAAGCAGAACGTGAAGAAGATATTGAAGCGATGAGCATACAAATTGATGAACTTTTAAAAAGGCATAATATAAAGGACTATGATATCAAAGGCCGTATTAAAAATATCTATAGTATTTATAAAAAAATTATTAATAAAAATAAGAAATTAGAAGATATTTATGATTTACTTGCACTTCGTATTATTGTCAATACAGTTGAAGAATGCTATCGCGTCTTAGGTATTATTCATAGCATTTGGACACCGCTACCAATGCGATTTAAAGATTACATTGCGGTACCTAAACCAAACATGTATCAATCTTTACATACTACAGTAGTTGGTCGAGCAGGTAAAATTTATGAAATTCAAATTCGTACTTATGAGATGGATCAAGTAGCTGAAATTGGTATTGCTGCTCATTGGGCATATAAAGAAAATGCGGGTTATTCGCCAGAAAAAGAGCAATTAGAAATTACCAATAAACTAAAGTGGTACAAAGATTTGACGACATATGTTGAAAATTCTGACCATGAAGATCCATTAGATAGTATTATTGAAGATATTTTTAGTGCCAACGTTTATGTTTTTACACCCAAAGGTGATGTTTATGATTTTCCAGCAGGTGCCATGCCACTAGATTTTGCTTATCGAATCCATTCAGATATTGGAAATAAAACGGTTGGTGCGATTGTAAATGGCAAGATTGTGCCTTTAAGTTATAAACTTAAAACAGGTGATGTTGTTGAGATTAAGACAAGTAATACTTGTACAGGCCCAACAACTGCTTGGATAAAATTAGCTAAGACTTCACATGCAAGAACAAAGATTAAAGGCTTTATTAATAAAAAACAACGGGATGAAATTGTAGCAAGAGGTAGTGAAGAATTCAATATGATTGCAAAAAGTGTTGGTTATAATCCGGCCAATCTTGATGAAAAGACGATTACTGCCTACTTTTCTAAATATAGTTTTAAAACACCAGAAGATTTATTGTGGTGTATCGGAAAAGGTGAAATATCAGCGCTTGCCGCAATGAATCGTATTTTAGGTTTGACAGATATCAAACTAGATACAGAATCAGCCTTGAAACAATATAGTGAAAGTACTTCAAATACTAGAAAACAAGTAGCGCACAATGGGTATGGTATTATTGTTGAAGGCTTAGATCGTGCCAAAATTAAATTAGGAAATTGTTGTCAACCGGTTTATGGGGATGATATTGTAGGATATATTTCTAAGGGTAGTGGTATTATTGTTCATCGTTTGAATTGTCCAAATATTGATAAAAATAGTAGTGAAAGATTTATCAATATTTATTGGGATAAAGAATCACATGGAAAAGTATTTGATACAACACTTAAAGTTTCAGCTTTTGATCGTAATAATTTACTAGCTGATATTATTAATATTTTAAATTCTTGCAATGTTACAATTGCATCAGTTAGTTTAAATAAAAATAAGACTGGTGAATGTATTGTTAAATTGAAATTACAAGTTGCTAGTTTATCTGATTTAAATAACACTATATTGAACCTTAATAAAATGTCTGAAATTTATGATATTGAGAGGGTATTTAAATAATGAAAGTTATTTTACAACGTGTTTTAAAAGCGGAATGCATTGTTGAACAAAAAGTTATTTCCGCAATCGATAAGGGGTTCATGTTACTTGTTGGATTTACCCATAGTGATACCGAAAAAGAAGTTGAACAAATGGCATCTAAAATTGCTAAGTTAAGAGTATTTGAAGATGCAAATGGTAAAATGAATTTATCTTTAAACGATGTAAAAGGAAGCATTTTATCCATTTCGCAATTTACACTTTATGCCAATACCAAAGAGGGCAACCGCCCATCTTTTATAGATGCGATGCGCCCGGATCCTGCAAATATTCTTTATCAAAAATTTAATGAAAAATTGATTTCTTTAGGAATCAAAGTATATTCTGGTGTATTTGGCGCTGATATGAAATTAAATGTCACATGTGATGGTCCTGTTACGATTCAATTAGAGTATTAGGTGATATGATGTATCGTAGTATTATTTTAGATTTTCTTTTCAGCAATTATAATACAATTAAGGAATATGAATGTTATCAAATGACCTTGGTGCTATTTCCTTCAAAAACAAAAGGTCTGTCATGCCTATTTGCCCAAGAGGATGATATTACTATTTATCATATTAAAAGTCCTTACACTTTTGAAAAAAAGTATGCATTCAATTATCTTGAAGGAACTGTAGTTGAATTTTTACTGGAAAATCCTAGTAGACAAATTTTTAATTATGAGGATTTTCAATTTGAAATAAAAGAACCTTATTATTTAAAAGATATACGAGAACAAAAATTTTCCTCAGTTGAATTCATTCCTATTTTAGCTAATAATGGATTAATTGCTTGTGCTATTTGTTATGCTCAGCAAAAAAATATTCATTTAAACATATCAAATAGAAAATGGTCAACTTTGATTGATAAATTACAAAGTATTCTTGACCAAAATTACGAAGAAGATATTAAAAAGCAAATATTGGCAAATGAAGAAATTTACTATATTATAAAAAATCTTTCACAAAAAGCATATTATATTAGTTCACAACTACAAAGTGATGCTAAATTTATGAAACAAATTATTTATGCCAATGATAGTGAGTATGATAAATTAAAAAAATATCTAACCACATTTAAAAAAATTAGCAATGGAATAGTGGAAACTTATTATCTTGAAAAACATCTGTTAGATGAAATAACAACTGAGCAAATAGAAATTTATTTATTTGAATTAATAAATTATCATCATTTCAAAGAGCATTATGCCTTACTTTTTGTAAAAGATTTAGATAGAAAAAGTTCCATACTAGATCTTAGTAAAAAATATTTGACCATTTTAAAAAAAGTTATACCTAACAGCAGCTGCAAGGTTTATAAAATTGATCAGGATGCAATTGGTATTGTAATAGATCATGAAATAAAGAAAAAAGTTGAAAATGATTTACGCTTTTTACTTAAAAAAGATTATTTTATCATTATTAATTTTCCGCAAGTTATGTCATTACAAACCGATTTAGAAAAACTTTCTTTATATTTAAATGAGACACTACCAGCGACTTTTAATTTAAATAATTATAAAATGTACTGTAATTCACAAAATCGTCAAAAATTAGAGGCCGATTTTGTTTTAGAAAGAAAAAGGAAAATCATTATTAAAGCAGATACCTTACAAACAATTGGAGAAGTGGTTAATCCAATTTTACCCGATTATTATAACAAAGCAAGCTATGAAATTTTTGAAAATGCATTAATTAATATTTTTGATACAAGTCTTAAAAATAATTTAGAAAAACCAGTCTTTTCTATTTTAACTTCATCTTTTGCTAAAAGAAAGATTTATGAACAATTAAAAAAAATTATAGTTAAATATCCGGATACAAAATTAATTGTGCATTCTCCTCTAATTTATAACCAATCAGTCGAAGAAGTTTATAATGCGCTTGCTAAAATGAAAGAATTAGGTTATATTATTATTATTGATTCGTCGCTTTTTATGAGATTTGAATATAATATTTGTTTAAAGTTAGCAGATGCTATTTTAATTCGAAAAAAAGAATTAAATTCTTCACTTGCTAGCAATAATCCTTTTAATCAGACTTTATTTAAGACTTATTATGAATATGGAAAGGTTGTTATTTTTGAAGAAATTCCTTCAAGAGAAGATAGTGAATTAATTAACGAGTTAACATGTTTGATAATAGATAAAAATTAGAGGTATTGTGTTTTAAAATAGAAAGGAAAAAATATGAAAAAAGTAAAAGAATTCATTCTAGCGATGATTTTACCACGTAAAATGTATCGTTTTCATGGTATGAAAGTAATCTATTCGTTTTTTATTTTTATATTAGCTACATTTATCTTACTATTTTCAGTCAATTTATCAACCAAACGTTTTATGAAAGATATGATTGGCAGTATTGATTTTGAAACAACTGATTATGAAGTAATCAAACAAGATAAATTACCCAATTATAGAATTGCCAAAGCCAATAACGGTGGCTATTATTTAGATGTAAGTGAGCCAGGTGAAGAAGGTAAGGTTGACAATTATAAAGGTGTTTTTGAAATTTTATTTGAAGATAGTAAAGAAAATAAAATAGAATTAAAAATTGTTATTGATGAATCTTTGGATTTATTTATAGAAGAAGATGCGGCAAAAAATATTGATAAAGACTTATTTGATCTTAGTGGATATATGTCACAAAAACGAGCTGATAAGACTACTTATATTCTTTATATTTTTACCAAAAAAGCCTTTTATTACTTATATGACTTAGGTCAAGAAAAAGATATAAATGGTAACTATATTGATAGTGCAAATAGAGGCTATGGTTCATATGAGCGTGATGATGAGTCCAATTATAAATATTACTTACCAACTGACGAAAAAGAAGCATCTACTCTTAATCAATATGGTAATTATGATGTGAGTGTATGGACGACAGAAACAACCGAAGAGGCTACTATTGAAATAGATGGTATTGTTTACAAAGCAGAAAAGAAAATAAGGGATGAATTGCGTTATGCTATCTATAATGGTGAATATATTTATAATAATGTTAACATTGATATGATCAATGCTGAAAAAGAGGCTGTTAATTTTGGCAGTAATCAAGATATTAAATATGTCTTAACAACTAGCGTCGAATTGATGTCAGAAGCAGATGCTAACATGCAAAAAAGTATGTATTCTGTTTTAGTCTTATTAATTAACATTATTTTTCCTTTTTTTTGGGTCTTAATTACATGGTTGCTATCTCGTAAATTTATCATGAATAAGTTTAAGGAATATTATGCAATTTGCTCTATTACGTATTTTACAACTTCTTTTATTGGTTTAATATTAGGCTTTTTTATACCTTTTGATTCTTTAATGTTTATTCTTTTAATCATTGAATTGATTTATTATATTGTAGTAACATTTAGAATTAATACTGATCCTAAATTGTTAAATTCTAAAGACAATAATAATGATGATAATCATTCTAATGACAATCATCAAGATAAACCAGGACCAAAGCAACCTGAAATTGTTTTCAAAAAAATTAAATCTGATGATGCATACCAGGTTGAATAAAAAAAATCATAAATTTTAATCTTTCCTCATATAGTATAGTGACTAAAGGGGGATTCATTTATGAAAAAAAATCAACTTGCTTTAATCTTCTTAACTTTAATTACAATGTTAGCTGTTTGGTATTTTAAAAGTCCAACTGCTGAACAGGGTGAGGAGCCAACAATAATTGTTACAAATAATAAAAATCAAGTTTTAGCTAGCATGAGAGATGCGATTCGCAATGAAAGAAATCAAAAAATTGCGGATTTAAATGATATTATTGCAGACGAAAATGCATCTATTGTGAGTAAAACTGCTGCAACTTTAGAAAAAGAGCAATTATCAGCAATTTCAGAACAAGAAGTAGTATTAGAAGTTAAAGTAATGAACTTAGGTTATTCAGATGCTTTTGTTCACAGCACTTCTACCGGAGTGGAAGTAATTGTCATCTCTAGTGAGTCAAGTGCTAATGCAGCGCTAGAGATTATTAATATTATTCATGAAACTTTTGATAAAACCGAAAGTGTTGTTGTAAACTTTATGACAGCAGATGACTTAAAACGCGTATAAACCATAAGTGGGATAAACCTCCTATTTATGGTTTATCTTTTATTAAAAATCGAAAATAATTCGTAGATAGGATATAAAAAATGAATAGATACGTAAATAACGAACACTTCTTTTTAATGAAAGTGAGAAGAAATTTAGATGGAAGATTTTTTTATCAATTTTTTGAAAAATTTTCTTTATCCAAAAATAAAATTAATTATTTATTCGATCATGATTGTTGTTATTTAAATGGTGAACTAGTAAGCAAACAGACGATTTTAAAAGCTGATGATTATATTATGATAGATATCAGCAATTTTGAGGGTCTAGATTATTTACCTTATGAATATGATATTAAGATTTTATATGAAGATGATTATCTTCTAATTGTAAATAAACCATCAGGTTTTATTATTTACCCTGATAGTAAAGAAAAAAATGGTACGATGGCCAATATAATTGCCAATTATTATTTTAAAAATGGCCAAAATCATACCATTAGACATTGTCATCGATTAGATACTGATACTACGGGATGTTTAATTTATGCTAAAGATTTGATTACTCAAAGCGCAATGGAAAAATTATTTTATGAAAATAAAGTTACAAAAAACTATTTAGCAATTGTCGAAGGGAATGTATTAACAGATGTTGTTATTACTTCGCCCATTGGTAAAGATCGCCATCAAAATGGCAAAATGGTAATTAGTAAGACGGGCAAAGCAACCAAGACTATTTGTCAAGTTGTTGCACATAATCAAAAAGCATCTCTTCTTAAAATAAAAATTGAAACAGGTAGGACCCATCAAATTAGAGTCCATCTTGCAAACATCAATCATCCAATATATGGTGATGCCTTATATGGGGCAATTTCAAAAGGAAAAGTGATGTTACATTGTAATAATATTAGTTTTACACATCCAATTTTAGGCAAAAAAATTGATATTGTAGCGCCCATTTTTAGTGATTTTAAAACAATTCTAAAAAAAGAGAAATTATCTTGCGAAAAATAAAAAAATTTGTTATAATATAACATGGTGATTAAAATGAAGAAAGTAAAATATATTTTCTATACACTAGCAATTATTGCATGTTTTTTAATAGCTGGTTGTGAAACAACAACTGATAATCCAGGAAGCATCCCTGCTACAATTCAACTTGAAACTCCTAGCAATGTTCGTATTGTTGAATATAGTGGTAATCCTATGTTATTTTTTGATATAGTGGAGAATGCTGTAAGTTATCAGATTAGTATTTTTAAGAATGCTCAATATCATAGTCGTAAAGATGTCTCAGCAGAAGATGCGTTTTTAGGTATCTTATTTACTGATTTAACTTCAGGTGAGTATTCTGTTACTGTTAAAGCAATGTCTGAAAAAGGTAGTAATATCTTAAATTCTCAAGCATCTGATGCAATAGTTTTTACTGTAAATGATAGTGGTGATATTTCTCAAACGAAATATAGCGTAGTCTTTGATACTGCTGGTGGTAATCAAATTCCAACCCAACTCGTTTCAAGTGGCAACAAAGCTACAATGCCATCTAAACCGCAAAAAACTGGTTATGAATTTATATGTTGGATGCTAGATGGTGTGGAATATGATTTTACTACACCAGTAACATCTAATATTACACTTGTTGCGAATTGGAAAGAAAATTCAGGTTCCATTGGTGGAGACATTGAATTAAGTGCGTATTATTCGGAAGCTGAAGGTTTAGTAGGAACAGCACTTAAGAATAAATTACGTACGATTATCTCTAGAAATATTGATCCAACATCATATTCTGATTTAAAATCATCAAGAGGATTATCTTATACAGATGCTGATCCGGAAATTGCGGGAAATATCATTTTATTTTATGGTAAAGTTTCAGTTAAATCTAGCACCAATTGGAATCGTGAACATGTTTGGCCTAAATCTAGAGGTTGGTTTGAAACAAGCGGTGCGGGATCTGATATCCATCATTTAAGACCTGAAGATGCAACTGTAAATAGCAGAAGAAGTAATTATATTATGGGTATTGTAACTGGTGGAAAAGCCAACAATTATTCAAATGGTGTTTTAGGTGGATATTATGGTGGTGGATACTATGAACCAATTGATAGTGTGAAAGGTGATATCGCTAGAATTTATATGTATATGTTAGTTAGATATTCACAAACTGATTCGTCTTATCCAATTACAAATGTAATTTCTTCAATGGCTCTTTTATTAGAATGGCATAATAGTGATCCTGTTGATGAATTTGAAATTGTTCGTAATGAAAGATCATATGAAGTTCAAGGTAATCGTAATCCGTTTATTGATTATCCTGAATTTGCTCAAATGATTTGGGGTTAATAGATAACAAAAAAAGACTTTGATATGATAGGATATATCAAAGTCTTTTTTATAAATAAAAAAAGAAAAAGTCTTTCAAAAGACTTTAAGACTAGTATGGAGGCTCCGACCGGATTTGAACCGGTGATCAGGGTGTTGCAGACCCACGCCTTACCGCTTGGCTACAGAGCCATAATCAAGCATTTATTATTATACCAAATCGCAACATATTAGTCAAATAATTCAATTATAAATTTTTTTATTGCAATATAAAAAAAATCATGATATAATATTTTTGAAAAAGGAATTGGTTATGAATATGAAAAAACTTATTTTATGTATAGGATTATTTTTACTTTTATTTAGTAGTGTAAGTTGCAATAAAAATAATGATAATCAAGATAAACATGAACATACAATTGAAATTATCCAAGCCGTAAGCCCTACTTGCACTGATACAGGTTTAACTGAAGGTCAAAAATGTTCAGTATGTGGTGCCATTTTAAAAAACCAAACAACAATTCCCGCATTAGGTCATGATTTAGGCGAATGGGTAGAAGTTGTTGTGCCAACATATACAACACCAGGTAAGAAAAGACAAAGTTGCACACGTTGTGATTATTTTATTGAAGAAGAAATTGCCTCATTAGACCCCAAATTTTTTGTTGATGAAGTAATTGCTAAAGTTGAAATTCCTGAAGAAACAATGGTAGATTTAAGTTTACCAAAAGAATTAGATGGTGTGAGCATTAAATGGAAAACGTCAAATAACTATATTCTAACGGCTGATGGGAAAATTGTATCTAGAGGCAATACAAATAAGAAAGTTTCTCTTGTTGCAACATATAGTTTCAATAATTTTTCCAAAGATGTTACTTATAATATAGTGATTTTAGGCTATACCGATCTTGAAAAATTACAAATGGAAATGGATCGGATTAGTTTTCCTGAAATTGTAAATGGTAATCTTGATTTAATTACGAATTTTAATTATGGTATTGATGTAACCTATGTATCAAGTGACCCAGACATTTTGACAAATGAAGGCATTGTTACCCTACAAAGTGAAGAAGTTGTTGTATCGCTTACAGTACTTTTAAAGTTAGGAGAAGAAGAAATGGAAAAAACCTTTGATTTAAGATTAGCAAAATATGAACCAGATGTAAAAAAACACCAAATTGTTGAATACGCAAAAGATTACGATATCGAAATTCAAGAAAATTTAGAACTTGTAGATAACCGTCTTGTGCTTGCCGATGGTGCCCTTTCTGCAACATATATTTCAAATGAAATCACAACTTTAGGCTTTACCTCAATGGTTGGCTCGTGGGCTGCCATTTCATCAGTTCATGCCACTTGCGAATTAAAAATCAGTTTACGCGTAGATGGCACATGGAGTGATTATATTACCTATAGCCCATGGGGCCTAGGTTTACAGAATGCTTCCTATGATCAAAATAATGGTATGATTAAATTAAGTGCTGATGAAGTAATGGTATTAAATAATAAACAAGCTGATGGTATTAAATACACGGTAACTTTAAAAAGAGATGCTTTAACCGATGAAAGTCCAAAATTATCACTTGTTAGTTTCGCTTTATCGATTCCAGGATATAGTTACTATGTAAATACGAAAGATTTACCAAAAGAAAAAGTATACGATGTACCAAGATTATATCAAGGAGCAGTGCCAGAAATTGGTAGTAGTATTTGTAGTCCTACTTCTACTACAATGCTACTTAAGTATCGTGGCTTTGATTTTAGTAGTTATGATGTTGAATATGAACATCGTTATATTGCAAGTATTGTTCGTGACTATGGTAATAACATCTATGGTAACTGGGTATATAATACAGTTACCATGGGTGGCTATGGTTTAAATGCTTATGTTGCAAGAATGTACTCTGTTGATGAATTGATCTATCATCTAGCAAATGTTGGACCAGTTGCATTGAGTGTTAAAGGAACGATGATTTCAAGTGAAAAAACTTATACAACTGCAGGACATTTGATTGTTGCAATAGGTTATAAATATATCAATAATGTATTATATATTGTTACAAATGATCCGAATGTACAAAATGTTTATTGTGAATATAGCTTTTCAGTAATTAATAGCACTTGGCGTAACATCGCTTATGTAGTTGAAAAATAAGTTTGTTTATAAATTTAAGACCACTAGATTTATCTAGTGGTCATTTTTATAGGCGGTATGATAAAAATATTTTTATTATCATATTCATTAATTTGTCTTACATCATGGGAAATTAATGAATAGTATAGCGTTTTGTTTGCAAAAAAGTAAAAATTATAGTAAAATATATAAGCAATTAGATGCACCCTTAGCTCAGTTGGTAGAGCAACTGACTCTTAATCAGTGGGTCTAGGGTTCGAATCCCTAAGGGTGTACCATTAAAATAGGTCAAAAAGTCTTTTCTAGACTTTTAAAAAATAAGCTATTTTCGCAATAATTCATAGTCTCACTATGATGAAACGCTGAAAATAGCTCTTTTTTTATTCAAAAAGTGTAGAGCCGTACGGGGAGTTGAACCTTCGTTTTTTACGGCTAGACTGGGGGAGTTGAACTAATTTAAAATTTTAGGAACAAGGGGATTTGAATATTAGTATCATTACCAACATTTAAGCAGGTTTTAAGGCCTTTGTCAGTTCTTTATCCAAAGCAGGAGTAAATATAGGTAAAAGCATATTGAAGAGAACGTTGGCGAGATTTTGAGAAGATTTTTATTTAAAATTCTTAAATAAATAAAATACTTGCATTATTTTCCATATTATGGTAAAATAAAGTTGTAATATATTAATATTTCCTAAGTCTGCTTTAATACACTCTTAAGAAAGAAATATACTAACTAGATACAAGCCTCTTAGGAAAAGGGGGCTTTTTTGCTTGAAAATAGATTGTTATGTGTAAAGTTCATATAATAATAGTGATAAAACATAATAAACAGTATGGGGAGGAACTATATGTTAATTTATTTAGTATTAAAACGTATCATCAAAGAGCTAGTTGGCCATAGTATACGGCCAGAAGTATACTAACTAATTTAAAAATGAAAGTAGATGAAAAGTAAAAATGAAAAGAATAATTGTATTATTTATGATGCTTATTTTAAGTGTAGTACTTGTTGGATGCAATAAAAACGCTGGAAAACTTTATACATTAGAAGAAGCATATGATTTAAATTTAATAACAAAAAATGATTTAAAAAATATTGCTTATTACTTTAATAAAGTAGAAAGTAATGATTTTGTTCCTAAACCTAAAAACCCTGAATCAATCAGCAAGAAAAATGAAAGACTAATCAAAAAAACTTATTTAAGAGATGTACTTAAAGAACCAAGACTTAGTATAAAGAAAGTTCATATATATGAATACTATGGTACTTATAACGGCTGTATTGCACTAAGAATTACCGATAGTTATAACCGTTATGACTATAATTTTCATGAAGAATATATAATAGACGGAGTTAGTTTTTATGATTTTCATGTGGCTAGTATACGCATTTATGCACCAAATAAGGAGTAACAAATGAAAAAAATAAATTGATTACTTATTTTAATATTAATTTTTATAAATTTAATTAATTTACAATTTTTTCAAGATATTAAAAACAATTTTAATAGTTCAAGTATTAATTATCAAAATTATAATATTGAAGAAATAATTCAACAAAATGAAAAATATGAAAATTATAGGTTAAATTCAACTTTTCATGACCTTGTAGATGGATACATAGGAAATTGTTATACTAATGAAGAACAATCTCAATCTTCGCTTTCAGAGTATTCTTTAGATAACAATAAAAAATGTGATGATAATTGCACATCCCATGGCCCAGGGCGTGAAAATGGAGGTGCTAATCTTCTAGATAGCGGATGTAGAAATTATGAGGGTTATTCATATGGAAATTATGGATCATTAAGCATTCCTTTTTGGATAAATATGAATTCAATGAATACAATTGAAAATGTAGATGATAGAAATGAACTAATTAATGATATCAGATATCAAGCATCATTATGGAATTCTATTCAAATGCACGATGGCTCTGGAACATTAATTTATTTTTATGAAGTTGGTATAGGAGAAAATTCAAGACCCGGTAAGATAAACGGTAAAAAGGTTATTGAAATATTGAGAGAAGATGGAGATTATGCTGGTGAATTTTCTACTTTTAGCTTAAAAATTAGAATTGATTATCCAGGTAGACATGTCGATACCCCACTACATGAAATGGGACATGTATTGGGCTTGAACGATTTAGATGATGAAAGTGGAATTTCTTCTGGTACCCATAAAACTATTATGGGATATTCAAGAGGAACAACTAGAAGAACTATTGATGATGCGATAAAGTATCAAGACATACAAGGTGTTGCAGTACTAAATAATATTCATACTGAGCATCAATATAATAGATATGTAATTAAAGATAATAAATATTTAAACATATGCTTCTATTGCGACAAAATAGATTCAACAAGTACTGTCAAGAGCGGTGTGTTGATGATGCAAAATGTAGAAAATTGTATTCATGATTATCAACAGATGGTTTCGTGTGCTCAAAATCATTGGTTAAAGTGTACAAAATGTTATAAAGTAATTAAAAGTGAATTTAGAATTGGATGTGAAAGTCAAAATGGTTCGCGAGTTATAAAAATTTTGGGTTCTCTAAATAGTAATGTAACTTCTATAAGAATACCTAATCAAATTGGTGGGTTAAGTGTGACAAGTATTGGTGCTGAAGCATTTAAAGGATGTGCAAGTTTAGAAAGCATTAGTATACCTAATAGTGTAACACACATAGATACAGGCGCTTTTGAAAATTGTTATTCTTTACAAAGTATAACACTACCGAATAATATGACCTCAATAGGTAATTCGGTTTTCAAAGGATGTGCAAGCTTAGAAAGCATTAGTATACCTAATAGCGTAACACACATAGATACAAGTGCCTTTGAGGGGTGTTCATATTTGCAGTCAGTTAGATTACCAAACAACTTAATTGCTATTGGTAGTTCAGCATTCAAAGGATGTGCAAGCTTAGCTAGAATTACGATTCCCAATACTGTAACAAATATAGATACAAGTGCCTT
>CALVCV010000023.1 GCA_944326155.1 uncultured Bacilli bacterium | reverse complement strand
AAGTATGTTCTAGCTTCAGGATAATCCTTAACTAAATGTCTTCGTCTAATGGTAAATTCTACATTAACCATTTCATCTAAAAAAATAAAATACAGAACAGTGAGTTTATTTTCTGGAATAGGCGGATTTGATCTAGGATTTATGTATGCTGGATTTAATATTATTTGGGCAAATGATTTTGATAAATATGCATGTCAGACATATAAAGCAAATGTGAGCAAAAATATAGTTTGCGGAGATATAAGAATTGAAAAAGAAAATATTCCAGCACATGATGTTTTAATCGGTGGATTTCCATGTCAACCATTTAGTACATTAGGCAAGTTAGAAGGTTTTAATGACGAAGAAAGAGGTACCTTATTCTTTGAGATTAAAGAAATAATAAGAAAACATAAAACAAAAGTGGTTGTGTTAGAAAATGTTAAAAATATTATGAATCATGATAGTGGAAAAACATTCAAGAAAATAATACATGAATTGGAATCACTTGGTTATGTTTGCTTTCATCACGTTTTTAATAGTGCTGATTATGGTGTTCCACAAAGAAGAAACAGATGTTACATAGTTGCTTTCTTAGGGGAATATTTTAATACACCAGATTTTGAATTTCCAGTTAAACAAAAATTAACTGTTACTACTCAAGATTTATTGGATGAAGAAGTTGAAGCAAAATATTTCTTATCTAAAAAGATAGTTGGAACTATTATGGGTAAAGGAACTAAGAACTATATTGTAGAACCAACCATTGATTTGTCTATTTCTAAAACATTAACAGCTACTATGGCAAAAATGCATAGAGCAAGTCAAGATAATTATGTAACAGATCAAAAGAATTATGAAAAGTATTGTGGTGAAGATAGAGTAAACATAAGAAAATTAACACCAAATGAGTGCAGAAAACTTCAAGGATTCCCAAGTGATTGGATTCAAGTAGTTTCTGATTGTCAAGCATATAAACAATTTGGTAATGCAGTAACAGTAAATGTTAGTTATGCATTAGCAAAAGAATTATTTAAATATATAGAAGTAAATTTAAAATAAAGGCTTTATGGATATACTAACAATATTATTAAAAAAATCACCAATTAGTGGGATACTAAGCTGCATTACTTCATTCATTTCCTTATTAATTATAAAGGAAGATTCGATTTTAATTCTAAAACTATCTAAGACTGGACTCTTTTTTTGATTCTATTTGTAGCTTTTATAATTTTTGAGATATTATTAGTCTTTGTTTCTATAATTAAAACCACGATAAATAAAAATAAAAAAGATAATAATTTGTATGAAATAATGATTGAAAAACTATTTCAAGATATATCTACATTTTATGATAAATTATATCCCAGCGACAGAAAAATCATTGATTATTTTATGGAAAATAATAATAAGGAATATATTACAGAGGGAGAAATAGGATATACTTCTAATAGTTTGTTATCCTCTGAACTTGTTGATTCTAAAGTTGAGTATAAGCAGATAAAAGATATTCCAAGTACAGTTGATGTTATTACCGGAAGAGCTTCCATCAAAATAACTAAATACAAGTTAAAAGAAGAAGTATATCAAAAATTTAAATTAGTTATTAACAAATATGGAAAATTATCTAAATTTTAAATAATATAAATGATCACTGGATATATATTCATCTAGTGGTCTATTTTTTTATAAATATTCGTTATGTACATTAAGAATCATACATAATACTTTAATTTTTTATCAAAAGATGTTATAATAAGTATAATAATAGAGAATTAAGAAGGGAGTGCTACCCATGAAAATATTAACTCAAAAGGAATTAATGTCAAGTTTGCAAGTTGATAATAATATTATGTTTTTATTAGGAGCTGGTTGTTCCATATCGTCTGGATGTATGGGAGCTAGTGCTTTAGTAAGAGAATTCAAAATTCATTTACATTGTAGGGATAATAACGTGAGAAAAGAAGATATTGTTGATTATTATGAAGAAGGTTTTCTTAAAAAGTTAAATATAGATTATCCCGATAAAGATAACAATTATTCGTATTATTTTGAAAAATGTTATCCAATTGCGAAAGATAGAAACCAGTTTATTAAGTCTAACTTTATGGACAAGGAACCTAGTTTAGGATATTTATGTTTTGCTAATTATATTATTTCTAACAAAATACCTTATGTTTTAACTACAAATTTTGACAACTTAATTGAAAAGTCAATTCATCAACTTGATATACATTATGATTTAGTTCCGACAAGCGATAGAGTTCAAGCATATTTAAACGGAACTACAAATTTATTAAAGTTACATGGTGATTACAATTATGATCCTATACAAAATACTGAAGATGAATTGAAACAATTACACGATAATATGGTTAAATCGTTAAATGATATAAAAGTTAATAAAATAGTTGTTGTTGGTTATTCTGGTTATGATGAATCTGTAATGAACGCTTTAAAAGATTACATTATACAAAATTCTAGTATTGAAATATTTTGGTGTGTAATTAATAGAAATGATGTCACTTCACCAAAAGTTCTAAATTTATATGATTATAATTTTAACTTAGTTGAAATAGAAGGGTTCGATCAATTATTTAATGACTATTATAAGATTTATTCATCAAAAAATGATATAATAGAGTGTCGCTTTGATAAAGAAGAAAATGAAAAATTACTATTTGCTAAACCATTAAATAAACTTCAAAAAATAATTACTAATGGTTACCCCTTGATAAAAGAACCTATTATTTATGAATATGATGCTAATAAATGTGATATTGATTTGGATAGTGAAATGACTTTAATTAGATATAAAGAAAAGTACTATGGATATTCTATTAATTATTGTTCAATTAATAATGGTTTGAAATTAAGCGATACTCCAGTTCCTCTTGATAATAAAAAAGAGTTGTTAAGAAAATACTTAATTGAAAGTTTTAAAAACAAAGGATTGAATATATATAAAAATAAAGTTTATAAAATAAAGTATTCTTATGGTCCTTTCCCTTGTTTGAAATTTGATATAACAATTGTAAAAGGTAAGTTCACTTTAACATTACTTCCGAGTTATACTTTTGGAAGAGAACCTAATTCGGAGGAATATGCAACTATCAATTCTAAAGTATCAAATCTATTTTCTAATAAACATAATGAATTATTAAAAAAACTCATAATTGAATGTTTCAGCAATTTTGAATTCGTATTTGATAAAGTTTCTTTTTCTTTTTCAAATAAACCATATACTACATTTGAAAATGACAATGTTCTGGATGATTATACATTTATAACTGAACCTAAAATGGTTATTAATTCTCAACAAAATAAAAATCAAATTGGATTACTTCAAAAAAATGGTCCAGAAGTTGTGCAATTTAGTCCTAATACAATTAAAATTGGAGTAATTTGCTGTGAGGATAAAAAAAGGTTATTATGGGATAGTTTCTTAGAAAAATTAATGAATGGTAGCTCGGAGGCTTCAAAAACTGATTTAATACATCAATTTCCTGGTTTTGAAAAATTATTAAAGAAGAAAATAGAATTTGTAAAATATTCAAAGTATAAGTTAAGTGTAGATCAGTTGAAAACAATGACTCAAACTGATTTGCTTTCATATTTGTTAAAATGGATTAATGGTTTTTATAATGATAATCAAGTAGATCTTGTAATAATTTTTTTCAATAATGAGATGAAAAACTTTAGAAAAGTAGAAAATGTTGATTTTCATGATTATATTAAATTTAAATGTTTAAATAAATATAAGACTCAAATAATTGAAGAAAGTACATTATATTCTAAAGATGACATTAATAAGAAATTATTTAATTTTGCATTAGGTATCTATACTAAGACTATAGGTATTTCGTGGAAACCGCTAGAGTTTAGTAATGATAATTTCTATTTAGGTATGTCATTTGGTATTACTGAAAAAGGAATACATGTTGGTTGTAGTCAATTATTTGATGGCGCAGGACGAGGAATGCAATTGTTAGTTTCTCCAATTGAAAATAAAAACGCTAGAAAAAACCCATATTTAAGCAAGGAAGAAGCATATGCTTTGGGGCAAAAAGTACGAAGTGTTTACTATAAATCTTCAAAACCATTTGATTTAGACAATATCATCATTCATCGTACCACTCCTTATAGAACTGCAGAAATTGAAGGATTTAAACAAGCGTTTCATGGATTAAAGGGCTTTAATTTAATTCAAATTGTAGAGTATACAGATTTTAATGGATATGTAAAAAAAGCTAATGGAACAATTGACGGTTACCCAATTAAACGTGGAACAGTATTAAAGTTATCAAACCAAGAAATTCTTGTTTGGACTGATGGTTCTGTATATGATGAAGAAGTAATGCCTAATAAAACATATAGAAGTAGTAAACGAGGAATCGGATCTCCAATTTTAATAAGAAAATTTTATGGAAAAGATAGTATTGAAAAAATTGCTAATGATATTTTAAAACTGACTAAGATGGACATGAACAGCACTGAAGTTTTATATTCGAGATTACCAGTAACTCTAAAATACGCAAAAGTATTATGTGATTTGCTTAAACAAGGTGATATAAACGAAACTGATGATCTGATTAATTTTCAATACATAATGTAAAAAGATGGTATGCTTGTAACTAATAGGCATACTTTTTTAATTTTATATAAAAGAGCTAATGTATAGTTGTATTTATTATATAACAACTATAGAAGAAGTAGTATTTCTGATATAAATATTAGGTGGTGTATTAATGGTATATGTTTCTATAAATTTTATATATTTTTCTCTCATATAAGTATATTACTATTTCATATACCATTAACTACCATTTTAATTGCTGTGGCTATATTAACACAAAAGAAAGACACAATTGTATCAAATTTAGATTCTTGATATTTTTGATAATAATTAGTATGCTCCTGCCGCCCCGCTACGTGTCCAAAAAAGTCCAAATTTACGACCTCCCCCTACCCTTTTGATATCCCAAAAACTTCAATAGCACTGCCGCCCCGTTTCTATGAGACTATTTGTCCAATATTAAGTATCCCCATGGTACTGATCCACCATGCAATACACCATCTTTACCATCAATCGATACTACTTTTAAACAAAAAAAGGCTTATAGGCAACCAAAAATAGGTTCCTTATAAGCTATTTTGCTATACCAGGTTCAGATGCATTTTTGGACACTAATTTTTACACAAGTAGCAAAATTGTCCAATTCCATCCCGCAAATCTGTCCAATTCTACCTGCAAAAGTGTCAACTAGACATTAAAAAAGTGTCAAATTACCCCTTGATAATTGGACACTTGCTTTGTTAGTTTGTTAACTTTTATTTACTTCTTTGGTATAATAAGTATAACATATGATGGAATAAATGTAAAGGAGAATGACAATTACCATTTGTATATTTCAACAATATTATTTGTGAAATAAGTCTTTCTTCCTTCATATAATTTATTAATATCTTTGTCTGAATAACCAAATAAAATAACTTTACATGAAGATGGAATTCTTTTTGCTATTTCAGAAACATAAATTTCATCTTGCTCACCAAAACTAAAACCCCTAAATTGTATTTCGAAAGCATCATTAAATTCATTGAAAAATTTATCATTATTCAAAATTAATTTTCTTGAATTTTTAAAATATGTCTTATGTATTTCTTCATACGCATCATTAATTTCTTGTTCTACTTGATACTCTCTTAAATCTTGAGAATCGTAAACTTCATTTGTTATAGGATCAATGTGCGCCCATTGTTCTTTTGCATATGGAAATTCTAAAGCATCATTATGTCCTAAAATAAATAAATTTTCTATTATACTACCATGAATATGCAATATTTGTTCTTTAGGAATATTATAAATCTTTTCTAATATTTCAGTATAATTGAAATTTAAATACAATGCGTTTAAATCTAATGATAAATCCGGGAATATGTCGTTAATATTTAAGCTTTTTATCCATCCGCTAAAATTATTTTTAATAAATTTATAAATATCTTGTAATTCTTTACATTTGTAATTAGCAATATATTGTGGATCAGACCAATAAGACGCCCTTTCAATATCTTGTTCAGAATTTTCAAATGTATATTCATAAAGTTCATCAACGTCAAACTTATTCATATAAGATAAGTATTTTTCTAATTCTGACCATTCATCAATATCATTAGGTGAAACACCCCATTTGATTAAAAAATCATCTATTTGTTCAACCATATCATCATCTATTGATTGTAAATAGATTTTATAATTTTTAAAACTTGTGTTTAATTTATGGTGTTGATCAAAACCATTTCCAATAATATAAATCCTTTTTCTCATTATGCATTGCATTTCCTTTCTCTTAATAATTATAACAAAATGATACAGACAAGTAAAGTAATCAGTTACAATATAGTATTAACCTTTTTAACTGCATCATCAATACCAATGTCATCAATCATATTTGCAAATGAATATAAGAAGGCTTGAAGTTTAGTTGCTTCAAGTTTTGTAATCTTTTCAATTATTGTATCATTGCCTTCAAATAAATCAAGGAAAGAAAAATTATACATAGCTGCTGGCTTATCTGCAAGTAGTCTAATATAAGGACTCCAATTAATATATCGTAAACCAGGCTTACCTGATATTCTAGGAATTGTCATTATGTGAGTACCTTCTTCATAATATATTTCTAGTTGATTAGGTAAGTATTTTACTTGTACACGCTCATATGCAAGTGCTGGGTCTAAATAATAGTAATGTCTGTTTTCAGTAGTAAGTCTACCATAATTATCAAGTTTTCTACTAGATACTGATGTACAAACAAATGAAGTTGGTGGTAATGGATTTAGTTCATTTATGTCTTCAAAATGTAAATCCACAATTGGTTGTTTTAGTACATAGTGTTCACGTTTTAAAAGATTAGATGACTTCTTCAATAATTCTTTGTTAAATTCTTCAAAATCATCAAATTGTGGAAGTGGCACTAATAAGTTTCTTCTCATGAACCTAACAGCTTGTTCAACAGTTCCCTTTTCATAGCCACGCTCTGGGTTCATAAATACTTCCTTAAACTCATAATGAAGTTTAAATCTATAAAAAGTATCAGATAGTGTTCTTGATATGTTACCATTTTCCAAATTGGTTACTTTAACAAGTGCACTATCATTATCAAACCAAATAGTATGTGGTACACCATTTAAATACTCAAATATATGTTTAATAGCTTCTACTATACTTTCTGCATTCTTATGTCTTACAAGTTGTACATATGATGCATTAGAATGAGCAAAAGTTAATACTAAATACTTACCATATACTTTCTGACCTTTTTCAAAGAAAGCACAATCACCTAGATCAACTTGTGCTTCACCAGGATTATGGTCAAGTGGTAAATAACCATTATGTTTATAATAGAATTCTTTCTTTACTCTAGAAAAATACTTAATAGTTGAATACTTTGAAATATTATAGTCTAGATATAATTCCTTTAGTCTTTCATATACTTTTGTACCAGTATGTCTTTGTTTGTGGTGATGAAGTCTATCATAATTTAAAAATTTAAGAATATCCTCCCTATATTGTTCTATAGGACTTCTAGTTTTCTTTTGCGTTATATCATCTGAAAAATCCACAAACTTTAAATACTTGTATACTGTTTGCCTAGATATTTTCATAATCCTTGCTATTTCAGTTGCTGTATAGTTTTGTTCATAATACATTGTTCTAATTTTATTTACTTCTTTATTTGCTAACATACAATCATTCTCCTTTACATTTATTCCATCATATGTTATACTTATTATATCAAAGAAGTAAATAAAAGTTAACAAACATACAAACCAAGTGTCCAATTATCAAGGGGTAATTTGACACTTTTTTAATGTCTAGTTGACACTTTTGCAGGTAGAATTGGACAAATTTCAACCCTAGAATTGGACACTTTTGCTACTTGTGTAAAAATAGTGTCTAAAAATGAATCAAGAGACCATAGATGCAAAAAAGCTTATAAGTAACCTATTTTTGGGTTGCCTATAAGCTTTTTTTGTTTAAAAGTTGTATCGATTGATGGTTATGAGGGTGTATTACATGGTAGATCAGTACCATGGGGGTACTCAATATTGGACAAATTGCCTCATAACAGCGGGGGCGCAGTGCTATTGAAGTTTTTGGGACATCAAAAAGGGTAGGGGGAGGCCATATTTTTAGAAATTTTTGGACACGTAGCGGGGCGCCAGTCTCGTGCGGGAAAGAATCAAAATAATCAAGAATTACAATAACTATTTTCAACAAGTATTTAACTAAAAAGTTTTTTATTTAGATTCTAATATTTTATTTAAGTATATTTTATTTGAAAATCATGAACATCATCGTATGATAAAATTATTCATTGAAAAATGTAAATCTGCAGGTATTACTTTAAAATATACTAATTATACAAGGGATGAAATGTTAAATACTATTTCAAATTATGTTAAATACTTAAAATCTCAATTTAGGCATAGTGAACCAATAAGTGGTGAAGCTATTAAAACTATTGCACCATCGTTTAAGAATTTTGATTTTTATGAAGCTTATTATGTATGGCAGAAGCAAAATCCAAAGAAAGGTTTTAATGAATTTAGAGAATTTTTAGAAAAAAGGGTTACAACTAATTTGTCACAGTTTGGTTATGAATCAAATGAAACCTTCGAATCAAAGTTAACTAGAACCGAATTTAATTTATTAACTTCTGAATTGAACGAATATAAAAAAGGATTTGGTAAAGATACATCAGTTGAGCCTATTAAACATGATGTCAATTCATATATGTTTATGAGAAAAAAGAATAGTAATCAAGAAAAAAATTCCTTTATGAATGTAAAATATTATTTTATTACTTTGGATAAAGTTTTAGTAAATTGGTCAAGTGATAAAAATAAAGGTGATATTCCAACATTTGTTCTTCCTTCTGTATGGTATTCTACATTATTAAAATATAAAAATAGAACAGAAAATGATTATGGGGCTTTTTGTAAGTTTTTGAGTATGACAACTGGTATAGAAGATGTGATGAGTTCTCAAGAAGAAACGCGAAAAGAAATTTTATCTACAATATTAGAATTAGATGAAAAGGCTAATTATAAAGAAGAACTGATATATAGAATAGATAAAAAACTTAGAGAAGAAAATTTACAAATAGAAAATGTAGATGAATTTGTTGATAATGAACATAAATCTCTTACTGATGAAAAAGTCTCTATTGCTACCCAAGATGTGAAAGATGAAAAGGATTTAGAAATTTATAGAATAAAAAACGAATCTCAAAAAAAACAGGAAGACTCTTATAACCAGGGTCTTGCTAAGGGGCAAAATGAAATTTATGATAGACAAACGAAAAAAATAATAAAGCGAAACAATATAATAAGAAAAATTATAAAAACTTTCGTTTGCATTGGTGCAACTTGTTTTATAGTTTTACTTGTATTTGTATTTATTGATGATAAATGGAATCAGAAGTTTCAAAAAATTAATAATTATGCATTAGCTATCGATCTAATTATTAATTGTGTAAGTATAATTTTAAATATTTTGTGCAATAATCCTAAATTTCTTAGTGTCGATGAGAAGATAATTAAAGCGAAAGTTATAGAAAACTAAGTAAATAAAAGTTAACAAACTAACAAACCAAGTGTCCAAAAATTCAATACGAATTGGACACTTTTTTCATATTAAGTTGACACTTGAGAAAGTAGAATTGGACACTTGGTCATAGTGGAATTTAACATAAAATCATTTTGTGTTAAAATAGTGTCCAAAAATGTATCTGAACCTTGTATTGCAAAACAGCTTATAAGTAACCTATTTCTGGTTGCCTATAAGCTTTTTTTTGTACAAAAATCGCATAAAAGCTGCTACAGAAGCACACTGGCATAATGGATCAGTAGCATTGAGGCATGGGGGAGGTCATAAATTTGGACATTTTTGGACACAGAGCGGGGCGCCAGTCTCGTGTGGGGAAGAATCAAAATAATCAATGCTTCTTTTTTTACGAAAAAAATACTTTTTACTTTAGTTTTTTATAAAAATTTAGTAAAAGTTTAGATATATTTCATTTACAAATAAAGTGTTTTATAGTATAATGATTAAATGAATGGAAAAAAGTAGGAGATTACAATGGAAAATAACTTTGATTTGGTAGTAGAAAAACTCAAAGAACAATTCAATCATCAATCTATTTTACTAGCCTGTTCAACAGGTGTTGATTCTATGGTCTTGTTAGATTTATTACAAAAAAGTCTTAACCCAAGTCAAATTATTATAGCTCATGTAAATCATCAAAAAAGAACACAAGCAAATATAGAAGAAGCCTATATTCAAAATTTTGCTAAAGCCAATAAGATGAAGTGCTATACGATTAAACTTCCGCACTATGAGGGCAATAATTTTCAAAATTGGGCAAGAAAAAAACGCTATGAGTTTTTTTTAGATGTAGCAAACAAGGAAAATATTACAAGCATTTTACTTGCACATCATGCAGATGACAACATTGAAACGATTCTACTTAGAATTTTAAGAAGTTCATCACTTGAAGGGTATGCAGGAATTAAAGAATATGCTGATTATCAGGGTTTAACAATTTATAGACCCTTATTAAATTTTAGTAAAGATGAAATTATTCATTATGCTAAAACGTATAATCTTACTTACTTTGATGATGCAAGCAATTTTGAAGATGACTATACAAGAAATCGTATTAGGCATTATATTGTGCCAATTTTAAAAAAAGAAAATCCTGCCTTAGTAAAAGCGATCCATAGTTATAGTACGACACTTTTAGAAAGTAGCAAATTTATAAAAAATTATGAAACTAATTTTATAAAAAAGCAACAAGTTGTTTATAATAATAATGATTATTTTGCAAAAATAAATTTAGATGAATTTTTTAAAGAAACACCTTTTTTGCAAATGCAAATTTTGTTTCGTATTTTAAAACCTTTTTCACTTTCAAAAGAGTGTATTATGGAGACGATTAAACAATTGCAATCTTTTAAACCCAATATTGTAAAAAAGGTTAATCCTCATCTTTTAATGATTAAAGAATATGGATATGTGATATTTACAAATCGAAATCCTGAGCCATATTATTTAAAAATTAATCAAGAAGGCAAGTATGTGATACGTGAAGATATTTACTTAGAAGTTACGAAAAATATTTGTAATTTTATTACATCAAGTGGTAAATTATGGTATAATACAAATACGTTACCATTAATTGTTAGAACAAGGAAAAATGGTGACAAAATTAAAACTAAAAATGGTAATATAAGTATAAGTGATTATTTAACAAATCACAAAATTCCATATTTACAAAGACAACAAATCTTATTACTTTGTGATAAGAATGATTTACCTATAGCTATACTTGGCTATATTATAAAATAAAAAAGGAGGAACAAATGGCAAGTATGAATAAAAGTCCCAAAAAGCGTTTTGGTCTTGGTGATATTATTATTTTTGGGATTATTTTAATCGCAATCATTTTCATATTTGCTGGATCATGTGGCGGCAATAAAGCAACAACAATTGAAACCAAAGAAGAATTCTATGGTTATTTCTTTGACAATGCCGCAGATGGTGCAGTAGTATATAATGATTTAACACAGTTGAATAAAGATCAATTAATTAGCCCTGAAAATCTGGCAATTGAAAGAATCTATTATTATGGCGCAACAGGGGATGGTAATAATTACTATAATGTATATATCTATCTATCATCAAGTACCAATTGCATGAATCTTACTTCAAAAGCTAAAGTTTATCATTATCGTGCTGATGAAACAGAACTGCAAATGATAAAACAAATTTCTAATTTAATGATGATTGTTAATGAAGAAAATAAAGCCTTAAATGATGCTAACAAAGAAAATCCTAACTATGTGCCACTTGCAACATATCAATTATTTGAAGTTACCCAAGGTGAAAATAGAAACTTTGATATTTTAGGTATTTTAGGTATTGCAATACCTATTATTGCAATTGTTATTTTCATTATTATTATTTTAAAAAGTGGTAAAAGCAATAGTCAAGCATTTGATTTTGGGAAGAGCCGGGCAAGAATGGCTAAAAAATCAAATGTTACATTTAAAGATGTGGCAGGTCTTGATGAAGAAAAAGAAGAAATGATTGAACTTGTAGATTTCTTGAAAAACCCTAAAAAATATTTTGATATGGGTGCAAGAATTCCTAAAGGTGTCCTATTACTAGGAAGTCCTGGTACGGGTAAGACTTTAATGGCAAGAGCTGTTGCAGGTGAAGCTGGTGTACCTTTCTATACAATATCAGGTTCTGATTTTGTTGAAATGTTTGTTGGTGTCGGTGCTAGCCGTGTAAGAGATATGTTTAGAATTGCCAAGCAAAATGCTCCATGTATTTTGTTCATTGATGAAATTGATGCTGTAGGTCGTCAAAGAGGTGCAGGTCTTGGTGGTGGACATGATGAAAGAGAACAAACACTTAACCAATTATTAGTTGAGATGGATGGCTTCCAACCTAACTCAGGCGTTATTGTGATGGCCGCAACCAATAGAGCAGATATCCTTGACCCAGCTCTTCTTCGTCCAGGAAGATTTGACCGTCAAATTAGAATTAGTAATCCTGATGTTAGATCACGTGAGGCAATCTTAAAAGTTCATGCGCGCAATAAGCATTTATCACCTCGTATAAATTTAACAGATGTTGCAAAACGTACACCTGGATTTAGTGGTGCTGATCTTGAAAATTTATTAAATGAAGCCGCATTACTTGCAGCGCGTGAAAATTGTCGTGAAATTAAAATTTATCATATTGATGAAGCAATTGACAGAGTGATGATGGGTCCTGCAAAAAGAAGTCGTAAGTATACAGATACCGAAAAAGCTTTGGTTGCATACCATGAAGCAGGGCATGCTGTTATTGGCTTAAAATTAAAACATGCTGTTGTTGTTCAAAAAGTTACGATTGTA
Organism: uncultured Bacilli bacterium; assembly: GCA_944326155.1. Classification (GTDB taxonomy): domain Bacteria; phylum Bacillota_I; class Bacilli_A; order ML615J-28; family CAG-313; genus CAG-313. The sequence goes on along the minus strand of CALVCV010000023.1, from coordinate 4,571 downwards.
CCAAGAGGCGATGCTGGAGGATATAACTTGATGACACCAGAAGAAGAAAACTTCCTAGAAACAAAACAGACCTTAACAGCAAACATTACGAGTTTTTTAGCAGGTCGAATTGCAGAAGAATTAGTATTTAATCAAATGACCACTGGTGCTCATAATGATTTTGAACGAGCTACTAAGATTGCAAGAGCAATGGTTACTGAATATGGTATGAGTTCTCTTGGTCCAGTTCAATACGAAAGTGGTACACACGATGTATTCTTAGGTCGTGATTATATGAGTGATAAAAACTTTTCGGATAAAGTTGCACATGAAATTGATTTAGAAGTTCGTAAGATTATTGATGAATGCTATAAACAAGGTGAAACAATTATTAAAGAAAATCGTCAACTTTTAGATTTAATCGCTAAACACTTAGTTGAAGTTGAAACACTTACTAAAGAAGATATCGATGAACTTGTAAATACAGGCAAATTAAACTGGTGGGAAAAGAAAAAAGCTAAAATGGCTGAAGATAAAAATATAGATGAAACACCAGTTCAAAAAGTTGAAATAACTGAAGAAAAAACGGAAGATACTCCTAAGGAGAATACCCCTCAAGACAATATAGTTGATAACAACAAAAATGTTGAGGATAATCCTAATGAGACTAGATAAGTATTTAAAAGTATCAAGACTGATTAAAAGAAGGACTCTTGCAAAAGAAGCAACTGAAGCAGATCGTATTTTGTTAAATGGGCTTTTAACTAAACCCTCAAAAGAAGTAAAAGTTGGTGACGTACTAACAATTACTTATGGTAAAAAAATAATTGAAGTAAAAATTACTTCTTTAATTGATTCAACCAAAAAAGCCGATGCTTCTTTAATGTATGAGTTAATCAGCGAAAAAAATCGTTAATAACAAAAGGTCATATGATATGAAAATCATATGACCTTTGCTTTATATTATGATATAATAAAAATAAGGAGTTTATTATGCAAATTATACTTGCTTCAAATTCACCAAGAAGAACTGAAATACTAACAATTGCTAACATTAATCACCAAGTTATCCCATCACATTGTGAAGAAAAAATTGATGCTCATCTTGAACCATGGGAAGTTGTAGAAACATTATCTTATCAAAAAGCATTAGATATTGCCAAACAATATCCAGATGATATTATTATTGGTGCCGATACAGTTGTTGTAATTGATAATCAAATTCTAGGTAAACCAAAAACTAAAGAAGAAGCTATTAAAATGTTGGCATCTCTTAGTGGAAAAACACATGATGTTATTACTGGCGTAACAATGATGACAAAAAAAAATAACAAAACATTTCACGAAGTAACAAAAGTTCAAATTGCAAAACTTTCAAAAAGTGAAATTGAAGATTATCTTCAAGAAGAAAATGTTTATGATAAAGCAGGTGCATATGGTATACAAGGTGCTTTTTGTAAATACATTACACAAATTATAGGCGACTATTATAATGTAATGGGTCTTCCGATTGCTAGAGTATATAAAGAACTAAAGGAGTTTAACAATGAAATATAATAAACAATTATCTGATCAATTGGTAGTAGAATATAATCAAGTATTTAATCTTTGTGAATTTATTTTTGACAACCTAATCGAAAAAAGTAATGAAATAAAAAGATATGATGTTATGAGTGAATTGGATATATATATTCAAAGTATTTTAGCCAAAATTGTTTTAGATAATCATCCTAAAAATCCTACCTTATTTAATATGCTAAAAAAATTACATAAATATGCAAGTTTTTATCAAGGAATTAATCTTGATGACTGGCTTAACGCCAAAGAAAAAGTGTTAACTAATATTGCAAAAAAAGCAAATCAAATCACAACTCTACCGGTCATTTTACAAATTGTTATGCAAATTGATGAAAAAACAAGAAAAACAGAATTATCTTATCAAATCTTAGAATCACTTATTACACTTATTTTAACAATTACACCTGATAAAAAAACTTTTGAAGATATTGAAGAAGATATTATTAATAAATACTTTTTTGATATATATAGTAAAATTCAAAATAAATAAAAAAAATGAGTAAGAAAATTACTTATTTTTTTATTATATATAAAAATATTACTTAAAAAAACAAAAAATTATAACTTTCTTTTACTAAAATATATAACTATGATATAATGAATTTATATATATATATTGGGAGGTAATTCATGAGTAAATATACAATAGGATGTTGTAAAATTTGAATATGATAAAACTTTTGCTGGGCTAAATGTTAATGACCTTCGGTTTTAGGATGTTGTAAAATTTGAGTGTAAAAAAAAGAAAATTATATCCTAGTTTTCCAAGTATGTTGAATAAATACAATAGAATATAATATAGAAAACAAATAAAAAGTGGACATTATCCACTTTTTATTTGTTTTCTATATATAATTTAATGAGTTTATAAGTGTTTTCAAGACCATGGATATGTGTACGTTCCATACCATGTGATGCTTGAATACCTGATCCAATAAGAGCACATTTGATATCATTTCCGCCTCTTAAGGCTGCAGAACCATCGGATGAGTAGTAAGGATATATATCAATAGCATAGTTTAGGTTATTTTCTTTTGCTAAAGTAATGAGTTTTGATGTCATCATATAGTCATATGGTCCTGATGCATCTTTTGCACAAATGGATACCATTTCTTCAGTACAACTAAGATCTGCACCAATACATCCCATGTCAACTACTAAAATTTCATCAACATTTGGAATACTTGAACAACCATGACCAACTTCTTCATATGTTGTGAAGACAAAAAGAAGCGTGTTGTTAGGTGTTATATTGTTTTGTTTTAATTCTTTTAAATATTCTAAAAGTAAGAAAGCACTTGCAAGATCATCTAGGAATCTTGTTTTGATAAAGCCACTTGTAGTATAGGTGAATTTTGGATCTATTGAAATATAATCACCAACGCTAATGCCAAGTTTTTCAACATCTTTTTTAGTGTATACTACTTCATCAAGTCTAATATACATAGTATCCATGTTTCTTTCTTTTGTTCTTGCATCTTTATATACATGAATACTTGGTGAGGTGGAAAGAACTGTGCCAGTATATACTTTACCATCTCTTGTATGAATTTTACAATATTCACCATCATAGGTATTAAGAAGAGGTCCACCAATTGGTGCAAACATAATTTTACCGGTACTATCAATACTTCTTATCATTAACCCTAAAGTATCTACATGGGCACTTAAAGCAATTTTATAATTGGTTTTGCCTTTTACTTCTACAAAAAGGTTACCTTTTTGATTTTTAAAAGGTTTGTATCCTAAATCTTTTAGATAATTTTCTATATAATTGATTAAATGGAAAGTATATCCAGAAGGACTAGGAATTGAGGTTATTTTTTCTAATAGCTTTATATCTAACATGTTTTACACTCCTTTTCTTTTGCTAATTTATAAATTTCTTCTAAATCTTCTTTTGTAAAATAGTATTTATTTCCGCAGAAATGACAAGTTGTTTCTTGGGTTTTATCCTCATCAATCATTTCTTTGATTTCGTTTGCGCCAAGGGATAAGATCCCTCTTGCAAAACGTTCTTTAGAACAGTTGCAATAAAATTCTAAAGGAATTTCCTCTAAGATTTCAACATCTTCTACAATATTATATATCATATCGACAGGCGTATAACCTGATGATAACATTTCAGATACACTTGGAATTAGTTTTAATTTTTTTTCAAGTTTATCAATAACTTCTTCACTTGTATCTGGCATCAACTGGATAATAAAGCCTCCACTTGCTTTGGCAGTATTATCGGTATCAACAAGTACGCCAAGTCCTACAGCAGATGGTATTTGCTCACTCACTTGAAAATAATAGGCAAAGTCTTCTGCAATTTCACCACTAATAATAGGTGTGGAACCAATAAAAGGTTCTTTTAATTTTAAATCTTTAATTACGCTAATAAATCCGCTTGTGCCTACTGTTTGTTTGGCGTTTAATCTAAAGTCATGGTATTCAAAATGGCAGTGAGGATTATCACAATATCCTCTAATATGACCATGGGCATCACTATCTACAATAATTTTACCAATTGGCCCATTACCTTCTATTTTTATAGTAATGGTCTCTTCTAATTTTAACATTGAACCCATCATAGCACCCATACTCAATACTCTTCCCATTGCATCAAGGGCACTTGGATAGTAACCTAGGCGTTTACCTATGTCGTTTAATATATTTGTGTTGGATACCGCATAAACTCTTACTGATTTATTAAAGGCTAAGGCTTTAATTATTACATCATTCATTCTAAAATCACCTCATTTATTAGTATATCATACCATTATAAAAATAACGGATGAAATACTTTATAAAATGATAGAGCAGTCTATTATATTAATTGACAAATAGTAAAATAATAAATATAATAAAATCAAGAAAATGAGGTATCAATATGAACATTTATGAAGATTATGCAAATTATATTGGTGAGTGTCAAGAATTAATCGAACAAATGATTCATCATGATAGTTCTATATATTATGCGATTGCTGATGTATTAAAAGTAACTGATTATATTTATCGCAAAA
>CALVCV010000022.1 GCA_944326155.1 uncultured Bacilli bacterium | reverse complement strand
AGTATATCATAAACAAAAAAATCGTGTTTTTATCTAAACTATTCATTTAATATTTCAGTTTAGATTATACACGAATAGGATGTATAAAAAAAGAGGTGACTAGTAATGAATAAAGAAATTAGAATTCAAGATGATTTGTATGCATATGTTAATCAAGAGTGGATTGATAAAGCGATTATACCTGACGATAAACCTATGACAGGCGGCTTTAATACGTTAGTAACTGAAGTTGAAGAACTAATGATGAAAGATTTTAGTCTAATGAATAAGGGAAAATTGGCAATTGATAATGAATATATGAAACAAGCAATTGCACTTTATAGGGTTGCATTAAATACAAAAAAGCGTAATCAAGATGGTTTAAAACCAGCCCTTAAAGTCTTGAATATGATTAATAAATTGCAAGATATGGGCCAATTTAATCGTAAATTAAAAGATCTTTTTATTAACGATTTACCATTACCTTTTAAAATGGGTGTTGACGTAGACATGAAAGATTCTACTCAACATTGTTTAATGTTAATGGGACCAACTACAATTTTACCTGATACAACTTATTATAAAGAAAATATGGCACAACAAAAGGAAGCACTTTTAGGTGTTTGGACCCAAATGGTAACAATGTTGCTTGAAAAAACCCCTCTAAGTAAAGAAGAACAAACTTTATATATCAGTGATGCATTACAGTTTGATCAAATTATTTCTACACTTGTAAAATCCCAAGAAGAATGGTCAGAATATACAAAGGCATATAATCCAATGTCTTTACGTAAAGTTAGCGGCTTATTTAAACCTATAAAATTAAGAAAATTATTAACTGTTCTTTTTGGCGAAAATATACCATCTCAAATAATTGTTGCGGAACCAAGATTCTTAGAAGGATTTGCTACGCTATTTAATGAACAAAACTTTTTATTATATAAACACTGGGCGTATATTAAATTTTTAATTGGATCATCAACTTATCTAAGTGAAGAATTAAGAGAAATTGCTTCGCTTTATTCACGTACTCTTTCAGGTGTTGCGGTAGTACCAACAATTGAAAAACAAGCATATAATTTAGCATCTAACATGTTTTCTGAACCTGTTGGTATTTACTACGGTAAAAAGTATTTTGGTGAGGATGCGAAAAAAGATATCATTGAGATTATTGAAGAAATTATTGCAACCTATAAAGATAGAGTAAGCAAGAATGACTTTTTGTCACTTTCAACTAAAGAAAAAGCGATTTTAAAACTAGATAAAATTGTCGTAAAAGCAGGTTATCCAGATCAAACTGATCAAGTATATGATAAGATGATAGTAAATGTACGTTCTTCATTACTTAAAAATGTAATGGAATTAGAAAAAATTACATTTTTACATAATTTAGAGGAATTAAATAAGCCTGTTGATCGAACAAAATGGGTAATGCCTGGTCATATGGTAAATGCTTGCTATAATCCAACATCTAATGACATTACCTTTCCTGCAGCCATTTTACAAGCTCCTTTTTACTCATTCAAACAAACAAGAAGTGAGAATTTAGGTGGTATTGGTGCAGTTATTGGACATGAAATTTCTCATGCATTTGACAATAATGGTGCACAATGCGATGAAAATGGTAATTTAAATAATTGGTGGACAAAAGAAGATTTTCAACAATTTGAAAAAAAGACAGAAGACATGATTGAACAATATGATGGTATAGAATTACCTTGGGGAAAAGTAAATGGAACTTTGGTCGTTAGTGAAAATATTGCTGATAATGGCGGTATGGCTGTTACTTTAGAAATTATGAAACATATGCCTAATGCATCTTACAAAGAATATTTTATCAATTGGGCCCGTATTTGGTGTATGAAAGCTAGAGAAAACATTTTAAAACTATTGTTACAAGTTGATGTACATTCACCTGCTGTTTTAAGAGCCAATATGACTCCTCGAAATTTTCAAGAATGGTATGATACATTTGGTGTAACAAAAGATGATAGGATGTATATTGAACCCAATAAACGAATTATCATTTGGTAAAAAAAAGACATTCTGATGATTCAGAATGTCTTTTTTACTAGATACTTATTTTCCCCTTTACTTTAATCATAATAAGTGTAAGTATGATGGCACTAATGATATTCCATAAAGGAAAAATTAGATAAAGACTATTTTTATCAATTAAATCAATAATTGAAACAAAAATTGCTAAAGAACTATATACGATAATCCAAACTGAAAAACGTAGATTTTTTACCATAAAAATTGCTAATAATAGCATAAATATATTATAAATATAGGTCAAAGTTGTAGCAATAATAGATCTTATCTTCATCAATAATAATATCATTTGTTCACTCATATGAGTAGACAAAACCAAGGGTGCCAATTCATTATAAATGATTTGAGTTAGAATAATGAAAATAAGAACTTGAATGAACAAGTGGCATGACTTGTCTTTTTTAAAATAGAGAAGTAGATTACAAAAAGCAAGTGCTAAAAAGCCATTTGTGTAATAACTATAATAATTGCTTTGTAGGCTTAATTTACTGATAAAAGCACCAAGTGATTCTACTTCAACTTTGATATCACCAGTACTCACCATTAGCATATATAAATTGGTTAGATTGAGTAGGATAGTAAAGAAAACAAAAAATAAGAAAATAATGAGTAAACTCTTAGAATAAGAGTGATAATCATTGTATTCATTATATAAAACTTTTTCAATCCATGATAAAATAAAATATAATATTGCAAGGGAAAAAAAGGAGATGAGTGCGGCAACTAGAAAAGTAATACCAAAAGTAATAAAAGCTTGAAAATAAAAAAATATGGAAATTATAAAAATAAGAATATATGCAAAAAAGGTAAAAATTAGAATCTTGAGAATATTATTTAATACGCATTTATAGTATTCATGATTATCTAACGCAATGAAACTATAGTTAAAATTGATATCATTTTTCTTAAACTGGTAGGCTAAGAAAATAAAGTTAAGAATTTCTATATTTAATAAATAATTATTAGGCGCAATATTAGATGGAAATCTAAAGAAGATAGCAATCGTAATTGCAAAGCCCAAAAAGATATTGATTAAAAAGATGAGAAAACTTTTATAATAATAATTTGACTTAGATACTTCGTAACGTTCATCTTTTTTTTCACTAATATGTAATATGCATTCACCATAAATGAAACATATCATACCAGTTAGAAATGTGATAGCAGGATTGATAATGTTAGCAATTGAAAAATTGTAAATTGAAATAAAAATTAAATAGAAAAGTGAATAAAGAGTTGAAAAAATAATCGTATTGCGATATATTTTTCCTGATGTGAGATTAATTCGTTCATCATTAAACATATTATACCCTCCAAAAAAGTTCATCTAAAGTTTTGTTTAACACTTTGCATATTTTTATGCATAAAGAAAGAGTAGGATTATAATCACCATTTTCAATCATATTGATGGTTTGTCTTGCAACGTTTACAAGTTTTGCTAAATCGGCTTGTGACAAACCCATTTGTAATCTTGCTGCTTTGAGCTTTTCATTTACCATGTGATTACTCCTCCTTTGTATTTTTCATTTATACAATAGTATTATATATTTCTGTAAAGAAAATGTCAAATATATTAGACATTTTTTATTAAAAGGAGAAAATTAAACAGTTAGAAAATATTGTTTCTGTATTCGAAATTTGTTATAATATAAAAAAATTCATAATGCAACATTGAATCGTATTTGTGTTGTTCAATTTTCATTTACACTATGATAAAATGGTAGTATAATTAAAAGGAGGAATAAATATGAATACAAATAAAATTTATGCTGAATCAATTGCAAATGAGTATTCAGTAAAAGATGCATCCAAGGTAGTTGCATTAAAAAAATTAGATGCCAAAGCAAAATTTCCAGCCTATATTTTTGCTTATACATTTGGAATTGGATGGACATTGTTATTAGGAGTTGGTATGTGTTTGTGCATGGAAGTGATTGGTGATGAATCAACATCACTATTTATAATAGGTATTATTATTGGCATTCTTGGCATTGTGGGTATTTCCATCAACTATCCAATTTATAAAAAGATTAAAACTAGTGGTATGAAAAAATATGCTAGTGATATCATTCGTTTAGCAAATGATATTGCTAAAGAAGAATAAAAATATAAAGAAAGGAAGTGGAACTTTGAATAAACATGAAAGTAAGTATTTTAATACAGCGGTAAGAATTGATGAAGCTTTTTTAGAATTACTAAATAAAAAAGAAATAGAATATATTACAGTTAAAGAAATATGTAATAAAGCAAGTATCAATCGTTCCACTTTTTATTTGCATTATGAAACAATTAATGACTTATTATTAGAAACCATTGAGTACATTTATAGTAAATTTCAAAATTATTTCATTTTAGCCAATGCTAATACAATTGATATAAATGCTTCAACAATAGAAGAAATACAACTCATTAAACCTAAGTATCTTATTCCTTGGTTAAATTTTATAAAAGATAATAAGAAACTTTTCCAAACCTTTTTGATGAGAAATGAAACGTTAAAAATGAACGAGAATATGAAATTTATTCAAAAAAAAGTGATTCACCCTATTTTAGCCCGCTTTCAGATTGATAAAACATATTACGATTATATCTCTCTTTTTTATTTAGAGGGAATTATTGCTATTGTTAAAAATTGGATTAAATGTGGATGTCAAATGGCAATTGAAGAAGTTGCTGATCTAATTAAATGCTGTGTGTATGGTGATTATGATAAGTTAAAAAAATAAGAAAAGATTCTATTAGTAAATTTACTAATAGAATCTTTATTTTTCATGAGAATGAAAATAGGCTTTTTTTATTTCAGCTGGCATTAAATCATTAGGTAAAAATTTTAAATTTTTTTCACTTCCATCTTTAAGAGCTGTTTCATAATACCAGCATTTAAATTTAAGCATATCAAGTACTTTTTGCATTTGGATAATTTCTTCTTCAACTGTCTTTTTTTGCTTTTGAAATAGTTCTAATCTTCTTTGATACGATGCTGCTCCTTCTATACACCACTGCATAAAAGATTTAATATCTTTAATTTCAAGACCCGATTTTTTTAAACATTCAATTACTCGCAATGCTTCAATTTCTGTATCACTAAATATACGAATACCTGATTTTCTTGTTATCATTGGAAATAATCCCTGTTGGTCATAATATCTTAGTGTAGATATTGGCAAATGAAACATTTTTGATACTTCACCGATTGTATACATGTTTAGTCCTCCTTAAAAAATCAAATCACTTGACCTAAAGTTAGGTTTATGTTATATAATAATTATAGCAAAAAAATAAGATATCGTCAAATAAATGAAAAGGAGAAAAGTATGCAATTAGAACAAAATTGGGATAAAGTATTTCCTAAATCTAATAAAGTAAATCATGAAAAAGTAATTTTTCACAATCGTTATGGTATTGAATTGGTTGGTGATTTTTATACGCCACTAGAGAGTAAAAAAAATCGCCTACTATTGCTATTAGTGGACCACTTGGGGCAGTAAAAGAACAATCTTCGGGTTTATATGCGCAAGAACTTGCAAGTAGGGGTTTCGTGACGCTTGCTTTTGATCCCTCTTTTACAGGTGAAAGTGGGGGAATACCTCAATATGTGGCTTCACCTGATATTAACACAGAAGATTTTTCAGCCGCAGTTGACTTTTTAAGTTGTCATAAAAAAGTAGATGCAGAAAGAATTGGTATATTAGGCATTTGTGGTTGGGGTGGTATGGCACTCAATGCTGCAGCAAACGATCCAAGAATTAAAGCAGTGGTTAGTTCTACAATGTATGATATGTCAAGAGTGATTGCTAATGGCTATTTTGATAGTGAAAAAAGTTCTACAATACGTAATGAGAAAAAGAAGGCTTTGAATAAACAAAGAACCATTGATTATCAAAACAATACCTACAAGCTTGCAGGAGGGGTTGCCGATGTCATCCAAAGTGATGCCCCACAATTTGTGAAAGATTATTATGATTATTATAAGACAAAAAGAGGATATCATAAGCGCTCTTTAAACTCAAATCAAGGTTGGAATGTAACTTCAGCACTTTCATTTATGAATATGCCTTTACTTACTTACATTGATGAAATTGAAAATGCGGTATTGATTATTCATGGTGAAAAAGCCCATTCGCTTTACTTTTCGAAAGATGCTTTTGTTAAATTACAAGGCGATAACAAAGAATTATTTATCGTTAAAGGTGCCAATCATACTGATTTGTATGATAAATTTGAATTTATACCATTTGATAAAATTGAAAAATTTTATCAAACGTATTTAAAATAAGAGGAGGAAATATGAGTAAAAATATTGTTGTTATTTCATCATCTTTTCGCCGTAATGGCAATTCACAAACTTTATTAAATCATTTTGCAAAAGGTTTAGAAGAAAACCATCATCAAATTACCAAAATTGAATTATCAAAGTTAGATTTAAAATTTTGTCTTGGTTGCTTAACTTGTCAAACAAAACATCAATGCGTGTTGTCAGATGATATGAATAGTTTATATCAAGTTATAAAGAATGCGGATATTTTAGTCTTTGCAACCCCAATATACTATTATGCAGTATCAGGACAATTAAAGACCTTTTTAGACCGCCTCAATCCTCTATATGGAACAAAATGTAAATTTAAAGAAGTATATTTACTTGCTACATGTGCAGACGACAACCCTAAGGCATTAGATGGTGCGATTAAAGATATTAGTGGATGGATTGAATGTTTTGAAGGAGTTACACTAAAAAAAGTTCTTTATGGTACAGGAGTAACTGATATCGGTGATATTGAGAATAAGTCTATTTTACATGAAGCCTATACTGTCGCAAAGGAAATTTTATAAATATGAAAAAGAGCTTTTTATTTGTTATTATCATATTTTTATTACACTTAACAGCTTGCAGTGCAATAGATCAACCAAACAATGATGCTATAGGTAGCGGTTTGGAAGAAGGAAAGGAAGTTGAATTACAAATGACGATTAATAACCAAGAAATTATAGTCAAATGGGAAAATAATACTTCAGTAGCGGCTTTAAAAGAAATTGTTAAAACACAACCACTTGTGATTGAAACATCAAGATATGGCGGTTTTGAACAAGTGGGCTCTTTAGGTCAAAGCATCAAAAGTAGTGATCAAAGACAGACGACCGAAATTGGTGATATTATGCTTTATGCAAGTAGCAATATTACTATCTTTTTTGGTTCAAATACATGGAGTTACACCAAACTTGGTCATATTGAAAACTTATCTGATGCTGAAATTAAAACATTGCTCAATGTAACAAAGACAACGATGATTATTGAAGCAATAAACTAAAGCCAAAAAGGATATTTATATGGAAATATAAATATCTTTTTTAATGTTAAAATCGTCAATTTATGTTATAATTTATAAAAAAAGACCAATTGAAGTAAATTACTATGAAAAATCAATACACAAAACAAATTCATAATTTAAAACCCGTTTTTGATGCTTTCTCTAAAATATTAATTTTAGGATCTTTTCCTTCTATTTTATCGCGCGATAGCAAATTTTTTTATGGACATCCTCAAAATCGTTTTTGGAAAGTCATAGCCACGCTATTTCATGAAGAAGTACCCAAAAATATAGATGAAAAAAAAGCCTTGTTATTAAAACATCATATAGCCATTTGGGATGTAGTAAAAAGTTGTGAAATCATCGGTTCTGCCGATAATTCAATCAGAAATGTCGAACCCAATGATTTAAATCGTATTTTAAGAAAAACATCTATTCAAAACATTTATGTTAATGGAAAAGAAGCATTTAAGTTATATAATCAGTATATTCTACCGATTATTCAAAAAGAGGCAATTCTTTTACCATCGACAAGTCCTGCTAATGCAAAATATTCACTTACAGACTTATGTCAAGCATGGCAAAAAATTATAACAATTGATAAGGAGTAAACATGAAAAAACAAAAATATAAAATTGGCCTGTATTGTTTGTTAATGATTAGCATTTTTTGTATCGTCTTTTTTAGTGCTATTTTTATCAATCGTAAAGTGATTACTACACGCTATGCTTTTACTGATTTATATCAACAATCATCAAAAGTGATTTTATTTATTGGTGATGGCATGGGTGAAAATCACATTGAAGTTGCAAAAGAATTCTTAGATAAAAAAATGGTTTTTGAGAACTTTTCTTATCAGGGAAAAATGTCAACTTTTTCAAAATCTCTTTTTTTACCAACTGATAGTGCTGCTTCAGCGACAGCACTTGCGACAGGCACCAAAGTAAAAAATGGTTCAGTCAGTAAAAAAGAAGATAAAAATCTTGAAATAATTACGGAATATGTTAAAAAATTAGATAAAGGGGTAGGTATTGTGACAACAGATTCTCTTGTAGGAGCAACTCCTGCCGCCTTTTCCTCTCATGCTAACAATCGAAGCGACACAAAAGATATAATTGAAGGTCAAATTAATAGTAATATTGATTTATTCTTAGGCGCAGGTGTTGCTAGTTATGCTTCATACAAAGAAGTTTTTGTTGAAAAAAACTATTTATTTACCAATGATTTTGGCGAACTATCAGTAGAAGATGAAAAAATTTTTGGTGTCTTCGAAGAAATATCAAATTATAATCATCAAGATACTAAACCAACACTACCAAAACTTGTATCGTTTGCGATTGATTTCATGGAAGCAAACTTTTCAAATGGATATTTTTTACTAGTTGAGGCAGCGCATATTGATAAAATGAGTCATGCCAAGGATATTCTTAAAATGATTTCATATCTTGATGAATTGAATAATGCTGTTGATGAGGCTACTAAGAAAACTATTAACCAAGATGATATTGCAATCATAGTTACTGCTGATCATGAAACAGGAAAACTTGCTATCCCTAATGGGCAAGATATCAATAGTCATTTATACAAAAGTAAATCACATACAAAAAGAAAAGTAAAGTTTTTTATTCAATTACCAAATAACCAAAAGATACAAAGATTTCCTAGTCAAATTGATAATACGGATATTTACAAAATTTGTTATCAATTAATCAGTTAAATATTTTCTTTATTAGCAAAAGCGAAGCATTTTATATAAAATTTTGGTAAAATATTATATTGAGGTGAATAATATGATAGAAAAAGTAACTTCTACAATATTAAATATTGGTGTAAACGACAAAAAAATTGATTTATTTGAGGGTCAATATGAAGTAAAAAATGGTATTTCTTATAATTCTTATTTAATAGAAGATGACAAAATTACCATCATGGATACAGTTGATAAAAATTTTACTGATGAATGGCTTTCCAATATTGATGAGGCATTACATAATAGGATGCCTTCATATTTAATTGTTTCGCATATGGAGCCAGATCATTCTGCAAGTATCTTAGCATTAGTCAAAAAATATCCTAATATAATAGTCGTGGGAAATATGAAAATATTTCAAATGATTGGACAATTTTTTCCTAATCTTATTCTTACTAATCAACTAATAGTAAAAGAAAATGATCAATTGAATTTAGGTAGGCACATATTAAAATTTATTTTTGCGCCAATGGTACATTGGCCTGAAGTAATGGTAACATATGATGAATTAGATCATGTTTTATTCTCAGCTGATGCTTTTGGCAAATTTGGCACGCTAGATACAAATGAAAACTGGGTAGATGAAGCACGTCGCTATTATATTGGCATTGTTGGTAAATATGGTCTTCCTGTTCAAAGTTTATTGAAAAAAGCAATGCTATTGAATATTCAAACGATTTGTCCACTACATGGCTCTGTTTTAAAAGAAAATCTAAATCAATACTTAGGACTATATGATAAGTGGTCAAAATACGCTCCTGAAGAAGATGGAATTGTAATTTGTTATAGTTCTGTTTATGGACACACCAAGGAAGCTGTTTTAGCCCTTGTTGAAGCCCTAAAAAGTGAAAATTATAATAATGTTAAAATTTATGATCTTGCAAGATGCGATCAAGCCCTTGCCATTAGTGAAGCATTTAGATATACAAAACTTGTTTTGGCCTCTATTACTTATAATGGGGATCTTTTTCCCTATATGAACCAATTTATAAGTGGTCTTGTTGAAAGAGATTATCAAAATAGAAAAGTCGCAATTATCGAAAATGGTTCTTGGGCACCGCTTGTTTCTAAGAAAATAAAAGAAAAATTAGCAAATTGTAAGAATCTTACTTTCTGTGAAAATGAAGTAAAGATTAAATCTGCTTTATCTATTACAAACTATGAAGAAATTAAAACTTTAGCAGCTGAACTTATTAATAATACAAATTAATAATCTTGCTTTATCTTTGCAAATATGATATAATAAATAAGTAAAAAAATAGTAAATAATGTTGAGGTGTAAAATGACCGATTTAGAAGCATTAGCTGAATTAATTTTTCCGGATATTACAGAAACAATTGAAGATTTAGAAAAAAGATATCCTAAACGTAATTTGGAAAAAGGAGCTATCGTTGCCCGATTTGCCCCATCACCTACAGGATTTTTACATACTGGTAGTTTATTTGCAACCCTCATCGCATGGCGTTTCCCAAATCAAACAAATGGTGTTTTCTTTACAAGATTAGAAGATACGGATACTAAAAGAGAAATTGAAGGTTCTGGTGAGGAATTACTAAAACAACTTGCCGCATTCAATATTATTCCTAATGAAGGTTACATGGGCAGTTATGAAGTAGGTAATTATGGACCATATCAACAAAGCAAACGTGAAAAAATTTATCGCATAGTCATTAAAGAATTTGTAAAAAGAAATCTTGCCTATCCTTGTTTTTGTTCAAGCGAAGAATTAAGTCAATTGCGTTCTTATCAAGAAGCCAATAAACTTAATCCAGGTTATTATGGTGAATTTGCAAAATGTTCAAAACTTTCGCCAAAAGAGGCTATGGAAAAAATCAAAAATAACGAACCATATGTTATTCGTTTTAGATCACATGGCAATTATCAAAATAAAATAAAAATTACTGATTTAATTAGAGGTAATCTCGAACTTGCGCAAAACGATCAACATATCGTTATCTTAAAAAGTGATGGTCTTCCAACATACCATTTTGCTCATTTAGTAGATGATCACTTTATGAGAACAACACATGTAACACGTGGCGAAGAATGGCTTCCAAGTTTGCCAATACATTATGAATTGTTTGAAGCAATTGGTTGGGAAAAGCCAAATTATGCTCATCTTCCTGTTATTATGAAACTTGATAATGGTAATAGAAGAAAACTTTCAAAAAGAAAAGATCCTGAAGCATCAGTATCCTTCTTTTTAGAAAATGGTTATCCAGTAGAAGGTATTTTAGAATATCTTATCACGATTGCTAATTCCAATTTTGAAGAATGGCGCTTACAAAATATGAATGCTAATATCTTTGATTTTAAATTATCATTTGATAAAATGACTCTAGATGGTGCATTATTTGACCTTGCTAAAGTAAAAAATATTTGTAAAGAAAGATTATCAAGATTAAATAAAGAAGAATTTACAAATAAGGCATATGATTATGCTTGTAAGTACGATGAAACACTAAAAACATTAATTGAAAGGGATAAAGAATATTTTAAATCAATTATCAATATTGAAAGGGAAAAAGAAAATCCAAGAAAGGATTATGAAACTTTCAAAGATATTTATCCAATTATTAACTTTTTTTATAATGATCTATATGAAGAACTTCTAAATAATGAATTGCCATTTAATAAAGAACGTTTTGACAATCCAATTATTATCAATGTATTTACTCATTTTAAAAATAATATGGGATTAGAATATAATGAAGAAGGTTGGTTTGAAAACCTTAAACAAGTTTCTACTGAATGTGGTTTTTGCCCAAATGTAAAAGAATACAAGAAGAATAAAGAATCCTATTTAGGACATGTTGGTGATGTATCAGAAATGATTAGAATTGCTGTTTCAACAAGAAAAAATACACCTAATCTTTATTATGTACTACAAATCTTAGGTAAAGATGAAGTAGAAAGAAGAATAAACAAAGTTATCATATTATTAAGTTAAGAATTCTTAACTTAATATGGCCAGCTGGTGAAGTGGTTAACACATCGCCCTCTCAAGGCGACATTCGCGGGTTCGAACCCCGTGCTGGCTACCATTAAAAATAAAATCGTATTTGTTAATAGACAAATACGATTTTTTAAATTTTTCATTACTTTAAAAATTTAAAATAAGAATATGTAAGTTATAGTAGTTTGCTTTTTTATATTGATATGATATGATAAGTAGATAGTATATAGAATATTAACAATTTAAATAGTTAATTAAATAAAGTGTTTATTAGGTTTTAGAAAAATTTTTATAATAAATATTGTTTAAATTATATGGAGATGAATATGGCATTTATTGAATTAGATCATATAACCAAAAAATACGGAATGAAAGAAACAGAGATTTGTGCACTTGATAATGTAAATTTTTCTTTGGAAAAAGGTGAATTTGTTGTAGTGTTAGGTGCAAGTGGAGCAGGTAAATCAACATTATTAAATATTATTGGGGGAATGGATATTGCAAGTTCTGGTGTATATAAAGTAAATGGTCAAGAAATTACTAAATTAAATGATAATGAACTTGCAAAATTTAGAAGAAATCACATTGGTTTTGTATTCCAATTTTATAACTTAATGCCGAATTTAACAGCTTTAGAAAATGTAATGCTATCAACTGAAAAGATAAAAGGTGCTATGAATCCACATGAAGCTTTACGACTTGTTGGATTAGAAAAAAGGATGAATAATTTCCCTTCTAATTTATCAGGCGGCGAACAACAAAGAGTTTCAATTGCTAGAGCCATTGCCAAAAGACCTGATATATTATTATGTGATGAGCCTACTGGCGCATTAGATAGTCAAACTGGTAAACATATTTTAAAGACCTTAAAAGATATTAGCGCAAGTAAAGAACAATGTGTCATTGTTGTTATACATAATGTAAGTATTGCCAAAATTGCCGATCGCATCATTAGACTAAGTGATGGTAAAATTATTTCTAATGAGATTAATCCTAATATAGAAAAGATTGAGGAAATTCAATGGTAAATAAATCAATGTTAAATGTAAAAGTAGCAAGAGAAATAAAAACCAATTGGAAGCAATATTTATCTGTAATTGTTATTGCAACTTTGGCAGTTACCTTATTTACTGGTATATTAGCTAATTATCGGAATTTCCAATATAAGTTAGATGATATATATGAAAAATCAAACATGTGCGATGCCATTATTATGGTTCATACATATGATGAAAATATCGAAAATGCTTTAATTGATAAAGATATTGCCTATCAAAAAAGAATCTTTTTTGCTACAAAAAGTGAAAATAATCCGATAAATGTCATTATCTTTAATGAAAATGATACGATGAATTTACCATATGAAACAACTAGTAAGGATGCTCAAGTGCTTGTTGATCAGCATTTTTTAAGTAATAATGAATTAGAAATAGGGGATACATTTAATTTTATATTTGAAACCAATTTTATGGGACAAGATATTGTGTTATTACCTGAATTTGTTATTGAAGGAGTGATGGTACACCCAGAATCACTTGATGAAACAACATATAATCCACCTTATATCTATGTACAAGATGAAGTTTTAGTTGATGCGCTTTTCGAGGCTTTAAATATGCCTTTTATCTCAAAAGATTTAATAAAAAATAATTTAGATAATGCTTATAATCAATTTTTGCTTCAAGGTAAAAATGCAAATGAAGTAGTAGAAGAAATAAAAGATGAATTTCAAGGAAATAATTTGTTATATGCTCTAGAAAGAGCTGATTTAACATCAAATATGACTATTGAGACTGATGTATCACAAGCTAAGAAATTATTGTATATTTTTCCAGTTATATTTTATTTAGTAGCTTTATTAATTATTCTTACGTCAATTTCACAACTTGTCAATCGTGAACAAAAAAATATTGGTATTTTAAAAGCTTTAGGATATAATCGAAAAGAAGTTATTGCTCATTATACGTCAATCTTTATTGCATTAGGTTTAATTGGTTCAGTGCTAGGAATGATAATGGGTCCTCTTATTATTCCAAAAGTAATGGATATGAAATATAATCTTTTATATCAGTTACCAGATATTAAGGTACCTTACTTTAGAATTGAATATCTACTAAGTGTAGTTTTACTTTTAGTCATTATTATTATAACTAGTGTTTTTGCGACCTTTGATGCCGCAAGTAAAGTGCCAGCAATAAGTTTGCGTGGTGAAAATAGTGTAAAGATGAAACTTACCCAGTTATCTAAGTTAAAATTTCTTCATCAT
Organism: uncultured Bacilli bacterium; assembly: GCA_944326155.1. Classification (GTDB taxonomy): domain Bacteria; phylum Bacillota_I; class Bacilli_A; order ML615J-28; family CAG-313; genus CAG-313. The sequence goes on along the minus strand of CALVCV010000022.1, from coordinate 3,798 downwards.
ATACCTCTTGCAATAAGAATGGCATTTCGTAATATGAAAAGAAAACCAAGTAGAACTCTCATAGTCATTTTAGGCGTTCTTGGATGTTCTAGTTTATTAGTTTGTGGTTTTGGTATTGATGATACTTTAAATCATAGTTTAGAACTAGAATTTAGTGAATATATCCCATATGATGTTAGTGTCAATTATGTAGTTGATACCAATAATCCTAGTAAATCTTATGCTGATGAATTACTCGCTACTACAAATGTATCAGCTATTGATGAATATGCAAAATATAATGTTGATTTAGAAAGCAAAAAAATGATTGCCAGTTTTTTATATATCCTACCTAATAAAGCTAATATATTTAAAATTGAATATGATGAGGATAGTTGTCTTATTTCATCTAAAGTTGCAAATGAAATTGGTGCTAAAAAAGGCGATAAAATTGTTTTTATTTATAATAATAAGCGTTATGAAATAAAAATAACAAAAGTTGTTGATCTTAGTTTATCACAAGGTATTTTTATTTCCCAAAAAAAGTTAGAAGAATTTCCTGATATTGACTATAGACCAACAGGATCTTGGATTCGAAGCAAAAATGTTAGTTATAACGATACAATTGTCGAAGAGGTAAATCAAATTCAAGGTGTAAGTTACGCGATGACGATACAAACAATGAGAGAAAAATGCAATGATGTCATTTCTTCAATTAAATTGATGACACTAACCATTAAAATATTTGCGATACTACTCGCAATTGTTGTTTTATACAACCTAGCATTGTTAAACTTTAATGAACGTATAAAAGATATAGCAACCTTAAAAGTTTTAGGTTTTTCAAAATTAGAAATTGGCTCATCATTTATATGTGAGATTTTAATATTAACCTTTATTGGAGCACTCGTGGGATTGATATTTGGCAAACCATTGCTTGTTGCGGTTCTATCAATTAATGAAAATCCGATGTTATCTTATATTTATCATGTAAAAGGATTGTCCTATATCAGTACTATTTTATTAACATGTGGTGTAAGTTTAATTATTAATTTATTCTTTGCCCTTCTTACATCAAAAGTAAAAATGGTAGAGTCATTAAAATCAGTAGAATAAAAAAATTTATTTCTTAATTTTTATAAGATATTAAAATATTAAGGTTTGGTATTCAACCAATAAAAATATGGTTTATAGTTATTCTATTTTCTAGAATAGGATTGAATAGATATTTTAATGAAAAAGTTTAGTAATAATTGTCATATTATTTAAAATTATATATAAAATAAGCAAAATATTTAAAAATAATGAACAAATATCCTATTCAAAATTTTGTTTACTCTTTCTACGTTTAGTTCATTAAAAATTTCTACTTTTAGTATAGACTATTTAAGTATTACATATTAAAGAAAAAGAGAAATTTATTATGATTGGTGAAAATATTAGAAAACTGGAGCTGAAAAAAATTTAACCTAAAAAGAATTAGCAGAAAAGTTATATGTTACTGCTTAAGCAGTATAACGTTGGGAAAATGGTGAAGAGAACCATCAATTTTTACGACAACTGAGATTGCAAAAATTTTTGAAGTGAGCATAGATATAATACATGGAGTTTCTGCAAGACTAAAACTAGGAGTAGTTGTTGAAAAAGAATATGTTTATGAAGAAGTACCAAAACAAGTTTTAGTTATTTGTGAAACTTGTAATAAACCTATTTATGATGGTAAAGAAATTGTACTTGTTTTATATTATATTTGTTTGGATATCCTTTTGCGATTTACAAAAATGTAAAGTATTTTGAAAAAATAAATGTAATATGTTAAAAATTGCTACCTTTCATACAAGATATAGTATAACTGTATGAAAGGTATTTTATTTTAAATAATAAAATATACATAGATTTATCAATTTGTTTCATACTAGTTTTAGGAGGAAATTGATAATGGAAAAAACAAATGAATTAAATAAATTCTTATCTTATATTCATATGGGGAATACTATTTATAGAATTTATTATAAAGAAGCCAAAAAATTGAACAATAAAAAATTAACCGATTTAATTGTTGAAATTCAAGAAAAATTTAAAACACATGAAGAAACGATTAGTGGTTTAATTCAAAAATTACATGGTAAACCTAATGAATCGTTAACTTTTGTCGGGACAATGGGAGTTTATAAAGAAAAATTAAAAAGTTTTCCCAATGCTTTTGCCATTTGTAAAAGTGCAATTCAAGCAACTCATATGGGGATGATTAGCTCATTAAAATTTCTTGATAATAACAAAGAACTTTCTATAGAAATAAAACGTCATATTATAAAAGTAATTGATGATTATGGTAATATAATTAATAAGTCAAAAGAATTTATTCTTCAAACTTGCCAATAAAATGCTTCTTAATGAAGCATTTTTTAAAAATATTGAAATTTATCTATAATTATGATATAATCATACATATAAAAATATGGTGAGGTAAATATGAAAGATAAAACATTGTTATATAAAATTTCTCAAGGTATGTATGTGTTGTCTACTAATGGCGCTGCTTGTTTTGTTGATGCTGTTAGTCAAATTAGTGGTGGTGAAAATCCTCTTGTCTGTGTTGCAGTAATGAAAAAAAATTATACAAATTTAGTGATGCATAAAATAGACAAATTTGCATTAATGATTTTTGGTAAAAATGATAATCCAGAAATTATTAAATCTTTTGGCTTTTATTCGTCTAAAAATACGGATAAATTTGCAAATTATAATTATTTTGAGAAATTTAACATCAAAATAATACAAGATATGATTGGTTATATGATATTAGAAAAAATAGATACAATTGAAAATGATACACATACACTGTTTATTGGTAAAGTTCTTGAAGCTGATAAATTTAAAGATGATGAGCCGATGACATATAATTATTATCAAGAGCATAAAGAAGAGTTATTAAAAGTGCAAACAGAAAAAGGTAAAACTGCATGGATATGTTCAGTATGTGGATATGTATATTATGGTGAAACATTGCCGGACAATTTTGTTTGTCCTATTTGTTCTAAATCAAAAGAATTTTTTAATAGAAAAATGCTTTGATAGTTAAGAGGTTTTTAATGATAAAAGATCCAATGATTTTATTTAGTTTTATTAACACTCAATTACGTGATAAATATATAAATCTAGATGATTTATGCGAAGATTTAAATTTGCAAAAAGAGGAAGTTATTATGATTCTAAATAAAAGTGGTTATTTCTATGATGATGATCAAAATAAATTTATTTATCAAAAAAGAAATAATGTATAAAAAATTATTTTTAGTTTTATTATTTATATCAGTATTGTTAACTTTAACATCTTGTGGACAAATAGAAGATATAAATGGTTCTAATGACTATTCATTAAATACACTTACAGATGAAGATTTTTTCATAAATACAAATGTCGTAAAAATTGGAAGTGTAACAACTAGATTTAATAATACAGTTAAGATTAGTGTTAAAAAAATGTCTGGAGTAGATAGGATAGAAAAAATTAATTTATCTTTAGGTAGCTTAACGATTACCACGAATTTGAATGTTACATCGGGAAATATAAAATTAGTTTTAATTATGAATGATACGATTATTAAAGAATTTAAAATTAATGCAGAAGATAGTTATACAGGAACGATAAGTGGTAATTATGAACTAAAGATAGCTGCTGAATCGGCTAAATTTAACTTGTCGTATACGATTGAAAAATAAAAAAAGTAGTAAATCATTTAGAACATGTTTGATTAAAACAGACAAGTTAAAAAAAGATACTATTAAGAGTTGACTCCCTAAATTGAAAAGGAGTTA
>CALVCV010000021.1 GCA_944326155.1 uncultured Bacilli bacterium | reverse complement strand
AAGTTCATATTTCTAGCTATTTTATTTTTGCTTGGTTTTAAGACTTATCTATAGAGTACTACTTTTTCAGCAGCCTCATTTTTTTACTTCTTTTTTATTCTAACCAATAGAATTTTTCATTTCTAACTTAATGAGTTGATTGAGTTCTACCGCATATTCCATTGGCAATTCTTTAGCAAATGGTTCAATAAATCCCATAACAATCATTTCGGTTGCTTGTTCTTCAGTTAGCCCTCTACTCATTAAATAAAATAGTTGTTCTTCATTTACTTTTGAAACGGTTGCTTCATGTTCAATGTAGGATGTATCATTTTCAACAATATTAGTAGGTATAGTATCACTCGTTGATGCTTGATCTAAGATGATAGTATCACATTCAATATGGCTTTTAGAGTTTTTAGCCCCTTTGGCAATTCTTACTAAACCACGATAATTTACTTTACCGCCACCACGACAAATCGATTTAGAAATGATTTGACTTGTTGTATTAGGAGCAAGATGAATCATCTTAGCACCGGTATCTTGAATTTGGCCTTCTCCTGCAAATGCAATTGAAATAGTTGTACCTTTTGCCCCTTCACCATTTAGAATACAAGCTGGATATTTCATATTGATATTAGAACCAATATTGCCATCAATCCATTCCATGTGACCACCTGCTTCAACCAAAGTCCTTTTGGTAACTAAATTTACAATATTATTAGACCAATTTTGAACAGTTGAATAGCGACAATAAGCATTTTTACCAACATATATTTCAACTACTGCCGCATGCAAAGAATCTTTTGAATATTGTGGAGCAGTACATCCTTCAACATAATGAACACTTGCTTCATCATCAACAATAATTAAAGTTCGTTCAAATTGTCCCATTTGCTCAGTATTGATACGAAAATATGATTGTAATGGTTTATCTAATTTAACACCTTTTGGTACATAAATAAATGATCCTCCACTCCAAACAGCCGTATTTAATGACGCAAACATATTATCGGTTGCAGGAACTACCTTAGCAAAATACTTTTTCACAATTTCAGGATATTTTTTAACGGCAGTATCGGTATCACAGAATAAAACTCCTTGTTTTTCTAATTCTTTAATTGTATTGTGATATACAACTTCTGATTCAAACTGAGTAGATACTCCTGCTAAATATTTTTGTTCTGCTTCTCTAATCCCTAATTTATCAAAAGTATCTTTAATAGCCTTGGGCACATCATCCCAACTGCTTTCAGTTTTTTGACTGGATTTAATATAATATATATATTCATCAAAGTTCACACTAGATAGGTTAGGACCAAAAGTAGGCCATTTCATTTTTTCAAACTCATGATATGCTTTAAGACGAATATCAAGCATCCAATCAGGTTCATTTTTCATTTTGGAAATCAGTCTAACAACATCCTCACTAATGCCACGACCTGTATCAAATACATTTTCGACTTCGGTTTTAAAACCATATTTATAATCACCAACAATTTTTTCTAAATCTTTATTTTGATTATTCATCAGTTTGTTCTCCTTCATCTCCTAAAAGAAGGGCGCCTGCAGCCCTCCACGCAAGGGTTGCACATTTGGCACGGGGTGGAAAATTGTGGATATTGACATAAACAATAGCATCCCCTAATCGATCTTCATCCTTAGGAACATTACCTTTGATCAATTCATAAAAGTCATCAATAATCTCACTTGCTTCTTCAACTGTTTTACCAATTAATACTTCACTCATCACTGATGCAGAAGAACAACATATCACACATCCTGTACCATCATGCCTAACATCAGCAACTTTACCATCTTTCACACTTACTTGAACAGTCACATCATCCCCACATGAAGGGTTTTTTAAATGAAGAGTTTTATAACCCTCAATTAAACCTTTATTGCGAGGATATTTACGATGTTCATTAATTACTTGGTTATAAAGTTCAGATATACTATGTGCCATATTACCACTCCTCAAAATATTTAGCAGCTTCTTTAACTGCTTCTACAAATTTATCAATATCATGATAATCATTGTAAATATAGATACATGCTCTAAGCGTTCCTACACATTCTAGCCATTTGATAATAAGTTGTGCGCAATGATGTCCTGCCCTTAGGGCAACCTGATGCTCATCAAAAATGGTGGCTGCATCATGTGGATGAGCATGATTGATATTAAAAGCAATAATTCCTGTTTCGGTTGACATATTATAAACCGTAATTCCTTTAATCTTAGCAAGTTGTTCTTTCATGTAATTTAAAAGCAATTGTTCATGTGTTTGAATTTGATTATAGCCAATTTTTTCAATATATTGAATCGCTTCTTTAAAGGCAATTGCCTCAGCAACAGGAGGTGTACCTGTTTCAAATTTAAATGGAGCATCTTTAGTTGTATTGGAATATTTTTCCACTACATCAATCATATCGCCTCCATATTCTACCGGTTTCATCACTTTTAAATATTTATATTTACCATATAAAATCCCAAATCCAGTTGGTCCCATCATTTTATGAGATGAAAAAGCAAGAAAATCGCAATCTAAATCAACTACATCAATTTTCATATGAGCAACCGCTTGAGCCGCATCTACAACAACAACAATGCCATGTTCATGCGCAATTTTAATAATTTCTTTAATTGGTGTAATATACCCCATTACATTAGATACATAAGTAAGCGCCACAACTTTGGTTTTAGGACTGATTGTTTTTTTAAATGCTTCAATAGTAATTCTACCAGTTGAATCAAGGGGAATATATTTAAGGATTGCTTTTTTATGTTTACAAACTTCCATCCATGGAAGTACATTGCTATGGTGTTCAAGTTCAGAAGTTATGACTTCATCACCTTCCTCAAGATAATTCATACCAAAACCAAAAGCAACCATATTAAGCCCATTACTTGCGCCTTTAGTAAATACAATTTCCTTTTCTTTAGCATTTAAAAACTTAGCAGTAAGGGTTCTAGTTTCTTCGTATTCAAGTGTTGCTTGATAACTTAGTGTATATACACCACGATTTACATTTACACCATATAAAGTATAATATTCATCTAATTTATCAATCACACATTGCGGCTTTAAAGCAGTAGCCGCAGTATCTAAATAAACTAAATCTTTATTGTTCATTAAAACAGGAAAGTCTTTTTTTACATTTAAAAGTGTTGACATCTGCTTTAACTCCTTTCCTTATTCATTTAATAATTTATTAGCAAAAACTTGTTCAATTGTTTGTTTTAATTCTTGATCTACAATATGATCTAAAATTGGTCTAACATAACCCATAACCACAATCTTAGATGCTTCAGCCTCACTTAGACCTCTACTCATCAAATAGAACAAATCATCTTTATTGATAGATCCAATTGCGCAAGCATGACCTGCTATTACATCATATTCATCAATATATAAGTTAGGAAGGGCTTTAATCTTCGCATCTTTACTAATGGTTAAACCTTTTGTTTGTTGATGAGCGACGGAACTTGAAGCAAACTTTTTAATGGTTGCATTATTATTTAAAAGCACATTTGCAAAGTCTTTTGCAATTGCATAATTGGTTAAATTACTATTCGTATTTGCTTGATAGTGATATATATCTATATCACTATTAATTTGGGCATTTTTGGTACCTAATAGTAAATTAATAATTTCAACACTTGCACCAATATTATTTAAATAGACCATACCTTTAATATTGTGATGAAAAGATGTTGTAATGACATTATATATTTTTAAAGTTGCATTTTTTTGAAGATTTGCCGTAAAATAGTTATAAGCATGTTCGTTTTTTCCTTCATCAAAAGTAATATATGTCAAAGTCGCATTTTCATCTAAGTTTATCTTAATATTATCCTCAGTTAAAACTTTATTTACCACTACTTTAGTTTGATTTTTTTTAATATCAATGTTAGATAAATTCAAAAAATTACTTTTGAAGTCTACCAACTGTTTCATTTTTACTTGATTAGGCATTTCGGTCACCAAGAGATCCTTTAACAGCACAAGTTCCAATGATACCTCTTTTATTTTCTTCTTGTTCTTCTTCAAGACCTAGTTCTTCTTTAATAAATTCATATCCTTCTTTATCAATTTTTGTAATTAATTCCATGCCACCAGAAATAACAATTTTACCTTGCATTAAAATATGAACTTTATCAATACTTAAATAATCAAGTAATCTTTCATAATGGGTAATAATTAAAGCACCAAAATCATTCGATTTCATCATGTTTACATTTTCACCAACTATTTTTAACGCATCTACATCTAGTCCTGAATCAATTTCATCAAGCAAGGCAAATTTAGGTTTTAACATCTTCATTTGTAAAATTTCATTACGCTTTTTTTCACCTCCTGAAAAGCCAACATTTACATATCGATGCGGAAGATCTAATCGCATTTTTAAATCTTCTGTTGCCTTTTCAAAAGTTTTTATATATTTAATAAGGGAAAATTTTTCATTTTTGTCCATTCTAGCGTGAAGTGCTGTTTTAATAAAATCCGAATTGGTTACACCTTCTATTTCACTTGGATACTGCATAGCAAGAAATAATCCTTTTCTACTTCTTTCATCAACACTCATTTTTAAAACATCTTGACCATCTAGTAAAATTTCGCCTTCAGTTACTTTATATTTATAATGTCCCATAATGGTAGATACAAGGGTTGATTTACCTGTACCATTTGGTCCCATGATAACATGAAATTCGTTGGTATTTAATTCAAGATTTACACCTTTTAATATTTCTTTTCCTTCTACTTCTACATGTAAGTTTTTGATTTGCAATTTAGACATACATATCACCTCTAAGTTTTGATTTTTATGGTAATTTCTACTAATATATTATTATACCATTTTTTCTTTTTTTACGCATTTAATATGAAAAAAAATATGCTCACAATTGTTAGCATATTTTTTTAAAATTTTATGCAAAATCTTTCATTCCTTGTTCTGTACCATAATATAGCCATTTACCAGCACGTTTTACATCAGTACGTTCAGCGTTTTTTTCAGCATAACTTTTTACTTCTTCCATATATTCTTTAGCTTTAGAAGATTCATCAAATAAAATGGCAGTTACAGATTCAACTCCATTATCTGTTTTTTTAGTAGCAGTTAACACAGTTTCAATACCATCAACACCAAGTAATTTTAAAGCTGCTGGAATTAAAGTGCCATCAGCTGCAACCGTATACTCTTTTGCTTCTAACTTCTCTTTTGCTGAAGGGGCATCTTTCGGAGCACAAGCTGTAAGACTTAAAAGTGCTCCTAAAACAATCACTAAACTTGATAATTTTAAAACTTTTTTCATAAATATACCTCCCTAATTTTTTTACAATTTAATTATAGCAAATTTAAAATAAAATTGCAAACAAATATGAGCAGAATACATTTTTTACTAGATAGATAGCAAAATATAAAAAATATGTTAACCTAAATTTACATATTTTTTATATTTTAAATTGCAAGAGAAGGTGCTAATTTCATCCATATCGAAATAAACTCGCCACTTCTCATTACGATATAAACATCATTCATAATTTCAATGACTTCATCAAGAGGTGTTTTTTTCCTTTCCCCAATGACAGTCCAACCTGTTTTATTATCATAATATGTATCTTGATTTTTTAATGCTTGGATAACCATTTTTTCTTTTAACTCAAATCCTTCTGCTTCAATTTTTATTTTACCTTTTTTTGCAGTTGGAACTTTTAGATGCCTTTTATACCATACTGATCTTGGCAAAACACCACATAAACCTACAATTTCTTTGTTATAAGGTTTTAATTCAAGACCTGCAAAACTAACGCCAAAGGTAATAACAATTGCATTAGGTTGAAAAAGCCCTAATGAGCAATGCTCACTATCATAGATAGGTGCTTTTTGAATAATTTCATCGGTTAATTCATAAGTTAGTTTAAGTTTATATTCGCGATTTAATTCAATTCCTTTATAAGATTGTAATCTTTTAATATAAGAAACAATTTCTTTTGTTTCGTGATCATAATTATTAATTTTTTTAATATTTTGTTTTTTTGAAAAATAACTATTATACCAACTTGTAATTGGGAATAAAATAACTAAAATATTAAAAGCAATAAAATAACCTAATGGATATTGATTATTAAAGGCAATTTTGGCATAGATACTGCCAGCTAAGAAAATACAAGCAAATACAGTATTGATAATTGGTATAATCTTATTGGGCTTATTTTTTTTAAGATTATTGAGAGTTCTTTGTTCTTGATTATAATTCATACATAGCTCCTTTATTGAGTAATAAACTGATTAAATCCTTCCGAATAATAAATTTTATTATCCGTATCAACCCACATAACATATACTTCATTAAATTGTTGAATGAGATTTTTACCTTCTTCTAAACTCATATTAAATAAGGCAGTTGATAGCGCATCTGCTAAGCCTGAATTTCTAGTTATAACACTAACTGATGTATAATAATCCTCTGGCATCAAAGTATTTGGATCAATAATATGATGGTATTTTTTACCATCTACGTAATAATATCTTTGATATGAGCCACTTGTAACAACAGTGTAGTCTTGTAATCCTAAAACCGCAAGATTATCACTTTCTAAATCAGGATTTTGAATACCTACTTTCCACTTACTACCATCTGCTTTTGCACCAATCATACGAATATTGCCTCCTACATTCAATAAATAAGAAGTAATGCCTTTTTCTTGTAATTTTTTGGCAATTTGTTCAGTTGTATAACCTTTGGCTATTGCTCCTACATCAAGACGCATTTGAGAATCTGCTAGTCTTACTGTTTTATTTTCTTCATCAATAATGATATCATGAATATTAGTATGTTTAGCAGCTTCTTTTAAATCAGTCATTGATGGAAGATGCCCTTCTAATTGAGGATGATAAGAGGCAAGTTCTCTTTCATCATGCCATATTTTTACAACAGAGCCCATTGCAACATTCATCATACCATTTGTTTTATTATACATTTCAATTGCATATTTTAATAAATCAATAATTCTTTGGTCAACTTTTACTTCTTTACCGCCTGATGTATTAATTGTATAAATATTATTCATGTCAGAATACGTATGATAGATATCGTATAATTTATGGTATTCTTCTAATAAACTTTCAATATATAAAGCATTTTCATCAAAAATTTTTTGTTCTTTTTCATAACCTATAATTGTTGTAACTGTATCAAAATAATCAAAATAAGTAATTGTATAAGCTTGATAATTTGTTTTCTTTTTACAGCCACTGAACATGGAGACAAAGAATATGATAAAAAGAATTATAAATATTTTTTTTATTTTCATTTTTCTAGTTTCCCTTTTTAAAAATAAGAGAAGATGGTGTATAATCTATCTTCTCTTTTGGTTTAAACAACGTTTTTTAATCTTTATTAAATAATAAACAATATAATTATTGTCTTCTAATAACTTTTTGCTACTCGATATTTTTCGTATATTTAAGTGTTAAGACACTCAAAATACCCACACCAATACCCGAAATTGTTCCTGTAAAAATTAATATTGGTAAGTAATAGGCAATTTCTTTTGTCGCCATCACAACAATAGCAACAAGAATTTGTCCTAAATTATGTAAGACCGCACCACAAATGCTAATGGTCATTAGTGATAAGTGGGTAAATTTTTTTAAAATAATCATTAAAGCCAAACTTAAGATTGCACCTACTAAGCTATAGGCAAATGTCATGATTGTACCAAATAAAATACTAGATAAAATTAATCGTAATGATGAAACAATGATTGCTTCTTTTGCCCCCATTTTACAAAGAGTATATATAATCGCAATATTAGCAATACCAAGTTTAATACCTGGTATTCCAAATGGTAATACTATGAGGGAATCAACGTAAGATAAAATAAGCGATAAAGCAATTAAAATCGCTAAAAGCGCAATTTTTCGATTTTTTTTCAACTTACAACATCTACTCCTGAATCTGTATCGCCAATAATTTTAATTACTGTTTTATTGGGAAGACAAGTAATAGTTTGTCCAGTTTTTGATATGCTATTTTGTCTTACACAAATTTTATCTGGACAACTTGCTTGTTCAATACTTGCTTTTCCATCTTTGATAACTAAGATATTATATTTATCATCAACAAAAGAAAGCTTTATTTCTAAATCTTGATCGAGAGGATATCTAGCTTTTTCTTCTTGGTCATACATCACAACTACATATGTACCAGCTTTTTGGGATAATCTAATCAATAAAAATGCAAGTATAGCAACGAATAAAATACTTCCAACAATAATGAAATCTAATCGATGACTTTTTAACATTTCACTTTACGATTTTAATTTTCTGCTAAACTTGTATCAACAATACAATGTGTTGGGCAAACTTTTACACACATACCACAATTATTACATAAACTATAATCGATTTGAGCAACGTTATTTTTTACTTTAATTGCACCTTGAGGGCAAATATTTTCACACTTTTTACATTTAATACATGCATTTGTACATTCTTTTCTTGCTACAGCACCCTTTTCACAATTACTACAAGATACAATTATTGTTTTTTCTACATTTTTTAGACTAATGAGGTGATTTGGACATGCTTTTTCACAAAGGCCACAACCAATACATTTTCTAGAATCAATATGAGCAATACCATTTTCTATACAAATAGCATCTACTGGACATACCGATGCACAGTCACCATAACCAATACAACCAAATGTACAATCAGCTTCACCACCATAAACACTTTTTGCAGCAACACAAGATTTAATGCCTTCATAAATACCTTTTTTACTACGTTTAGAAGTATCACCATAACAATGAATAACTGCTTCCTTCTCAGCAACATCTAAGGCTTTAACGCCAAGTACATCTGCAAGCGCTTTGGCAGTTTTATCCCCGCCAGGTATACATAAATTGGTTGCAATAGTGGGATCATTGGCAAGCGCTTTGGCATAGCCATCACATCCTGTATATCCACAAGCACCGCAATTTGCTCCTGGAAGACAATTTCTAAGTTTTTCTTCTTTTTCGTTTGTTGGCACACTCATATAATGTGATGCTACAACTAACATTAAACTACAAAGTAGACCAACTACTGTAACTAAAACAATCGCAATTACAATTTGCATAGACTACCTCTTAAATAAATAAATTTTCAATAATTCCTGCAAAACCAAAGAAGGCACAAGAAACAATCGCAGCCGCAATTAATGTAAGTGGTAACCCCTTAAATGATTGAGGAGCATTAGAGGTTTCAAGGCGAGATCTCACACCAGCAAATAAAACCATTGCAAGTAAGAAACCAAGTCCACAACCTAAAGAACTAACAATTGATTCAATGAAATTATAACTATCATTAATATTGTTAATTGTTACACCTAAAACAGCACAATTAGTTGTAATAAGTGGTAAATATACGCCAAGTGCTTTATGTAAAGATGGTACATATTTTTTTAAAATAATTTCAACTAATTGAACTAAGGCAGCAATTACAAGGATAAAAACAATGGTTTGCATATAACCTAAATCATTAGGTTCAAGTAAATACATCTGAATTGGCCAAGTCACAAGTGTTGCAAGCAACATGACAAAAATTACTGCAACCCCCATTCCAACTGCTTGATTTAATTTTTTAGATACACCAAGAAAAGGGCAAATACCTAAAAAACGATTTAGCACATAATTATTTACTAAAACTGATGTCATTAAAATAACGATTAAAGACTTAAGCATACTTAGTTAGCCCCCTTTTCTATATTAAGACTTTGACTAGTTTCTTTTTCACATACTTCTTTTTTACAGATATGTACATTTGGACAACCACTACAACCAAATTCTTTTTTCTTAATTGCTCTACCCTTAGTGATTTTATTTACAAGGGCAATCATACAACCATAAACAAAAAATCCACCTGGAGCTTGTGTCAAAATAGCAATTTTATAATCAGCTAAGAATTTAATTTCTAAATTTGCAAAACTAGCATTACCAAATACTTCACGAATTGTTGCAATAACAAATAAAGCAAGCAAGAAACCAAGTCCCATTCCAAGACCATCTAAGGCTGAATTTAAAACATTATTTTTACTAGCATACATCTCAGCTCTACCAAGAATAATACAGTTTACAACAATCAACGCAAGATAAACACCAAGCATTTGATATAAGTCTGGTAAATATGCATGTAATAACATTTGAACCATCGTTACGAATCCCGCAATAATAACAATATAACTTGGAATTCTAACTTGATCTGGAATAATTTTTCTAAGCAATGAAATAACTACATTTGAACAAAGTAGAACAATGGTTGCGGAAAGGCCCATAGCTACTGCTGAAATAACATTGTTTGACATCGCAAGTGTAGGACATGTACCAAGAATTAAGACAAGTACAGGATTCTCTTTTACAAGACCTTTTAATAAAATAGAAAGTTTGCTTTCATTTTTCATTATCGTAATCCTCCATCCTATAATAAATTAAATGCGGTAAAAGCATCCTGAATGGCTGCTTTATACGCAGTAGAAGTTACAGTTGCTCCACTCACTCCCACAACCCCAGTGAGTGCTGAATCTTTTCCTATATATTGATTTGTATAAGATTCATTTTCTGTTTGTCCACCAATACTTGGAGTTTCATTACTAGATACGGTTGTTACCTTTGTAATTTTACCATTTGAATCAATACCACACATAATGACAAGACCACTTGCATAACCTGTTGTTTCCATTTTAAACACATAGCCTAAACCAGTTGTTTCTTTATAAATATTTGTAATAGTGGATGGTAAATTGCTAGGTAAATCATCACCACTCAATTCTTCAAAAGTACTCGCATTAGGCATTACTATATAGCATGCTTCAAAAGCTTTACGACTTTCATATTCTTTAATAATTGGACCTGTAAAGTAATTGATTCCTGCTAAAACGCCTGAAACAACTAAGCATATAACTGTTAATACGATAACGCTTTGGATACTTTTTTTCATTATCTAACACCTCCAAAAGGTTTTTTTCTTGTTAGTCTATCAATATATGGCGTTAAAATATTCATAAATAAAATTGAGAAAGAAACGCCTTCTGGATAACTACCCCACATTCTAATGGCAACAGTAATAATAGCACATCCAATAGCAAAAATTACTTTACCCCAAGCACGTGTTGGTGTAGTTGCATAATCGGTTGCCATAAAGATAGCACCAATCAATAAACCACCTGATAAGATTTCATATAAAGCAACTTCAACATTACCATTTAAAATAAGCATTAAAATGAATACTGTACCTACAAAAATAACAGGTGTATGCCAAGTAATAACCTTACGAGCCATTAAATAAATACCACCAATTAATAAAGCAATTGCACAAGTTTCACCAATAGCTCCACCTCTTAGACCTACAAACATTTCAAACAAAGATGGTAAAATACCATAATTTTCTTTTAAAATGTAAAGTGGGGTAGCAGTTGAAGTAGCGTCAACAATTGAAGGTTGAACAGCAGCACCTACTGTTGCGCTAAATGCAAGTAACATAATTACTCTAGCCGTAATTGCTGGATTAGCAAAATTCTTACCAATACCTCCAAATAAACCTTTTACAACAACAACCGCAATGATACTACCAATCACTCCTTGCCACCAAGGAACTGATGCAGGTAAATTAAGAGCTAGCAATAAACCTGTAACTGCTGCTGATAAATCAGAAATAGTAACTTTTTGTTTACATAATGCTTGGAAAATCCATTCAGCAAGTATGGCTGAGGCAACACATGAAACAATTAAAATAAATGCTTGTAGACCAAATAGAACTACTGATGCAAATGCCGCAGGCAATAAGGCAATTAAAACATCCAACATAATTTTACTAGTTGTCGTTTTGCTCCAAACATGTGGAGACGATGACACGATTAAATCATTTGTACCAGCTTCAGTAACTGTAATGGGCTGAACTTTCCCCTTTACATTTATGCTATTTGCATTGCTATCAAGATGGGAGACTTTAACTTTTTTTTGTTTACCATTTGAATCAGTAAAAACATAATATCTAGTGTTTTTTGTCATAGAAATAATCTCCTTTTTCTACTTTATTTGTTAAAAAACAAAATTTACTTATTTTTTTACTTGTTTTCATTTTGTTTTCCTTCTTCTTTCTTCTTTTGTTCAGCTAAATATTTCTTTAAAGTCGCTTTTGCCAAACGATTTTTTTGAACAAGAGGTCTTTTAGCTGGGCATACAAATGAACATACGCCGCATTCCATACATAAATTTACTTTTAATTTTACTAATTCTTCAGGACGATTTAAATCAAGTGCTTTAGCAAAAGCAGGAGGATCTAAATGTAGAGGGCAGTGATTAATACATCTACCACAATTAATACAATTAGAAGGCTCGGGAACAGTTGCTTCTTTTTGGTTAAAAGCAAGTATGGCATTTGTTCTTTTTGTTATTGGCAAATCAAGATTGGGTAATGCAACACCCATCATTGGCCCACCATACATTACCTTATATGGCATCTCTTTAAAACCACCACAAAAATCAAAAACATCTTTAATCTTTGTACCAATTGGTACAATAACATTTTGTGGATTAGCCACACAAGATCCATCAACAGTTACAACTTTTTCAACAAGTGGCATACCCGTTTTAATATATCTTGCAATCCATGCTAGAGTAGTTACATTGATAATTACAACACCTACATCAAGCGGTAATTTACCCTCAGGAACGATACGTTTTGTTGTATTATAAATTAATACTTTTTCACCACCTTGTGGATATAAGGCAGGAAGAACTTTTATCTCAACCTTTTGATCGTCTTTAAAAGTTTTACTCAATGCGTCAATCGCTTCTTTTTTATTATTTTCAATACCAAAAATAATTCGTTTTGCACCTAAAAATTTTTCTAATAATTTTACTCCTTCTTCAAGTTCAAAAAGATGATCAATCATCGTTCTTGTATCACTTGTAATATATGGCTCACATTCTGCTGCATTGATAACTACTGCTTCTACTTGAGATAGATCTTTAATGGCGAATTTAACATATGTAGGAAAACCAGCACCACCAAGACCAACAATTCCACTATTTTTGATAGCTTCTACAAAATCTTCATAACTATCTACTTTAATAGGTTGAACTTCATCTGATATTTCTTGCATACCATCTGTTTCAATAAAAATAGCAGGTACATGTGTACCATCTGATTCAAGCACTGTATCAATCTTTTTCACTACTCCAGAAACTGAACAGTGAACAGGTGCTGATATATATCCACCTGCTTGAGCAATTTTTTGACCAACTAGTACATGGTCACCAACATTTACAATTGGTTGCGCAAAAGCCCCAATATGCATATTCATTTGCATAATTATTTCTTTAGGAACTGGCATTTTTACAGCTTGTTTGGATGCTGTATTCTTATGATGAGGAACATGCGCACCAGGCAACTTAAATAATGGCATACTTAATACTCCTTTTTTAATTTTAATTATATTCATAATTTATCCTTATTTTACCACGTTATACCCGATTTTGTCAAACATATCACAAAATCATAATATTTATATTTTTGATAAGGGTATATTTTTCATGTAATTAAATAATTTTACCAAAGAATTTTTTCATCTTAAAAAAGAAAGTCTCAAAGTATTTTGAGACTTTCATACATTTGATTATAATCTTATTCAGCAAAATCCATAGATAAATATCTTTGATAACTTCTATATCTTCTTTGTGCTTCTTCTTTATTTTTAGCAAGAAGAGCATCTGCTTCCTTAGGATTAATACTCTTTAATTGAGCATAACGCGTTTCACTCATTAAGTATTCATCATATTTATCCCAATCAGGTTCTTTCGAATCAACTTGAAGTGGATTCTTTCCTTCTAATGCAAGACGTGGATCATAACGAAGAAGTGTCCAATAGCCACATTCTACAGCAAGTTTAGCTTGTTCTTGAGCTTTACCCATACCACGTTTTAGACCATGATTAATACATGGAGAGTATGCAATAATGATTGAAGGACCATGATAACTTTCAGCTTCTCTCATTGCTTTTAATAATTGTGCTTGACTTGCACCATGAGCAACGTAAGCTACATAGACATGTCCATAACTCATAGCGATAGAAGCAAGGTCTTTTTTCTTGCCATGTTTTCCAGCAGCAGTAAATTTTGCAATGGATGCTGTAGGTGAAGATTTAGAAGATTGCCCACCAGTATTTGAATAAACCTCAGTATCTAGTACTAAAATATTAACATCTTCATTGTTGGCAATAACATGATCTAATCCACCATAACCAATATCATATGCCCAGCCATCACCACCAAAAATCCATTGCGAACGTTTAACAAGATGATCTTTAAGATCTAAAATAGCTTTTGCATGTACATCATCCATCTTCTCAAGAAGACCAACAAGTTCATCGGCTACTTCTCTTGTAACTTTATAATCTTCACGATTTGCAAGCCATGTATTAAATAATTCACCAACACGTCCTAAATCTTTTTCTTCTTCTAAAGCTTCTTCCATATGAGTTGCAATTTGATCACGTAAGGCATTACTTGCGGCAACCATACCAAAGCCAAATTCAGCGTTATCTTCGAATAAAGAATTAGCCCAAGCAGGTCCATGACCTTCTTTATTTTTTGTATATGGAGTTGCAGGGAAACTACCACCATAAATAGATGAACATCCTGTTGCATTGGCAATAACCATATGATCACCAAATAATTGTGTTGCAAGTTTTACATATGGAGTTTCTCCACATCCACCACATGCACCAGAGAATTCAAATAGTGGTTGTGCAAATTGGCTATTTTTAGGGTTCGCCATTTTATCAACTAAATTATCTTTATATGTAACTTCATTGAAGAAATATTTTGCTCTTTCTGCTTGACCTTGTTCTAATGCTTCACTAATAGGAACCATCTTAAGCGCTTTTTCGCCTTTTTTACCAGGGCAAGTATTAACACAAACTTCACAGCCTGTACAATCAAGAGTTGAAATTTGAAGAGAATATTTTAAGCCTTCAAAGCCCTTACCAACTGGATTTAAATATAAAGTACCTTCTGGGGCATTTTTTACTTCATCTTCAGTTACTAAGAATGGTCTAACTACAGCATGTGGGCAAACAAATGAACATTGATTACATTGAATACAATTGTCTGGGTTCCACATAGGTACGAAATTTGCAGTACCACGTTTTTCATAAGCAGCAGTACCATTAGGCATAGTACCATCTTCAAAGCCAGTAAAAGCAGAAACTGGTAAATCATAACCTTTTACTTGATTAACTGGGTCAGCAATTGTTTTTACAAAATGAGGACGTGCTTGATCAACTACTACGTCTTCAACTGGCAATTTTTTCCAAGAAGGTTTAACTTTTACTTCAATTAACCCCTCAGCGCCTTTATCAATTGCTTGATAATTTAATTGAACAACAGCTTCACCTTTTTTGCCATACGTTTTTGCTGCATATTTCTTCATTAAATCTTGTGCTGTTTCATATGGCATAATTTGTTCATTAAGTTTAAAGAATGCAGATTGTAAAATGGTATTTGTACGATTACCAAGACCAATTTGTCTTGCTAAATGTACCGCATCAATAATATAGAATTTAGCATGTTTTTCAGCAAGTTGTTTTTTGAAAGTATTTGGTAAATGTGCTTCAAGTTCTTTTGGAGTTCTAACTGTATTAAGTAAGAAAGTTCCACCATCTTTTAAGCAACTAAGCATATCATATTTTTCAACATAGGCTTCCAAACTGCAACTTACAAAATCAGCATGACTTACAAGATAAGGCGCCATAATTGGTTTTGGACCAAAACGTAAATGAGAACGAGTTACACCACCTGATTTCTTTGAATCATAAGCGAAATAAGCTTGTGCATACAAATCAGTATTATCGCCAATAATCTTAATGGTATTTTTATTTGCACCTACAGTACCATCACTACCAAGACCGAAGAAAACAAGTTCTGATGTATCTTCTAATAATTTAATTTCTTTACCAACTGGAATACTTAAATGAGTAACATCATCTTCAATACCAACTGTAAAGCCATCAAAACCATTCTTCTTTAAGTGATCAAATACTGCAATCATTTGAGCAGGAGTTGTATCCTTACTTGATAACCCATATCTACCACCAATAATAGAAGGAGCGCCTTTTACACCATAATATGCTGCTTTAATATCTAGATATAAAGGTTCACCAAGTGCACCTGGTTCTTTTGTTCTATCTAAAACAGCAACTCTTTTTACAGTTTTTGGCATTACTTCAAATAAATATTCTTTAGCAAATGGACGATATAGATGAACAGTTACACAACCAACTTTACGACCCTTTTTATTTAAGTAATCTACTACTTGTTTGATAGTTTCCGTAACTGAACCCATTGCAACAACAACATCTGTTGCATCACTTGCACCATAATAAACAAAAGGAGCATAGTTTCTGCCAGTAACTTCACTAATCTTTTTCATGTAATCAGCAACAACTGCTGGTACTTCTTTGTAGAATTTATTTTGAATTTCTCTTGTTTGAAAATAAACGTCATCGTTTTGAGCAGAACCTCTTGTAACAGGGTGTTCAAATGTCAATGCTCTTTCCCTAAAACGTTTAACAGCATCTTTGTCAAGTAATTTATCAAATACTTCATAGTCCATTACTTCTACTTTTTGAATTTCATGTGATGTTCTAAAGCCATCAAAGAAATGCAAGAATGGCACACTTGTTTTAATAGCTGAAAGATGAGCAACACCAGCAAGATCCATTACTTCTTGAACTGAAGAAGTTGCCATCATCGCAAAACCAGTTTGACGACAGGCCATAACATCTTGATGATCACCAAAGATTGATAATGCTTGAGCAGCTAAACTTCTTGCTGAAACGTGAATTACTCCTGGTAATAACTCACCAGCAATTTTATACATATTAGGAATTTTTAATAATAAACCTTGGCTTGCTGTAAATGTTGTTGTAAGAGCTCCTGCTTGTAATGATCCGTGAACAGATCCAGCTGCGCCTGCTTCTGATTGCATTTCAACAATTTTAACTGGCATACCAAAAAGATTTTTCTTTCCTTTTGATGCCCATTCTTCCGCATACTCGGCCATTGGTGATGATGGGGTAATTGGATAGATACCAGCTACTTCAGTAAAAGCATATGCACAATGGGCAGCTGCTTGATTACCATCCATAGATTGGAAAACTTTTTTAGACATAAATAATTCCTCCTATTTGTCTTTCATACTTATTTATTATATCACATTTATTTTTATTTGGTAAGCAAAATAACTTAAATTTTGTTTTAATATTTTAAAAGTTTAGTAATTAGGGCAAGTATTGTTGAAATTGCAAAACCAATTCCACAATAATAACAAATCGTGGTACCTCTAACATTCATCAAAAAAATACCAACAAAATCATTGACATTATTTACTTCCATTGCTGGAATATCACTTTTAAAAATAACAGGCATCAAAAGCAAGATAGCACTTATACCAATTCCAAAAACACTAATTCTTAATAATCTTGTCTTTTTCTTTTCTAGGATACCTTTAATTGAACGAATAATAATTAGTATTGCACAAGCAAATTCTAAAGCAACTAAAATAACAATTAGTAACATTAAAAATGGATTTGACCAATTGTCAAAAAAGAGTTTAAAATCCATTTTACCTGAATAATTCTTAATTGCTTTTAACAATTGAATGTTATAATCAAATTGATTTTTAATACTATTGGCTAAATCAGTATACTTAATACCCTTATTTTTTAGTCGTACAAGATCAAACATAATGGCTTCATTATCATTGCCTGATTCAATCATATTACCATCTTCATCAAAAACCACTTCATTATTACTAGAATACATTTGTAAAGCAATACATGTATTATATATAATTTCATTAACAGCTTCCGTTTTTAATTCTTCTAAAGATTTTCCTGTATCTTTATTTTCTTCAATATATAAATTAATTTCTTCTTGATGATTATTATAGATAGCATCAGTATCAAACTTTAATACTGGAAAAATAAGTAAACTAAAACACATAGCAATTGCTAATACTAGTGTTATACCAAAAAAAACTTTCTTCACACATTCCCTCCTTCTATAAAATGGATCAATAAACTTTTTTTACATATTATACTAAAAAAGATTCCTTTTAACAATTAAAGCGTCTCATATTTTTTATTAATTTATATTTTATACCTATATATTTTTGTTTTTTTATTTTACGATTTTTTCCTTTTAAAAATAATAAAATTTAAAAGATTGGTATATTTTACTAAAAACTTAAAAATACATAAAAGGCTAAATTTGACATATACTACTAATGGTGATAATGATGCTACTAAAAGATATATATCCTGAAACAAATTGTGATATTGAAGTAAAAGGAATTCAAACAGACTCTCGTTATATTAAAGAAGGAGACCTTTTTTTACCCTTAACTGGAAAAAATTTTACCGGTGATGAATTTTTAATTGATGCCATTACAAAAGGTGCAATAGGAATTGTTACAAATAAAATGCTAACCAATCTTACCGTCCCTATTATCATAGTAGATAATCTAAGAAAAGAACTCATGCGACTTGTTCATTTATTTTACAAATACCCTTATAACGAATTGACTATGATTGGTGTTACAGGAACTGATGGAAAAACTAGTGTTTCTACATTAACTTCTTTTCTTTTAAATCATATTTCTAGATGTGCCAACATTGGTACGAATGGTATTATTTATGATAATGAAGTTGTAGATAATTTATTTACTACTCCTATTCTTACTGAAAATTATCGATTGCTTAGAAAATTTAGTGATAGTGGCATATCTTATGTGGCCATGGAAGTATCTAGTCAAGGAATAGCTAATCAAAGAATTGAAGGTATTTTATATGATTATGCTGTTTTTACCAATTTATCGCATGAACATTTAGATACTCACAAAACCATGTATAACTACTTTTTAACAAAATTAAAATTATTTAAGCAATTAAAAAAACAAGGTGTTATGATTATTAATAAAGATGATTATTATGCTAAATTTTTTGAAAAATACCAAAATGTAATTTATTATAGTTTATTTTTACCTTCTGATTATCAAGCTATACATATTAGATACTATCAAAACCATACCGTATTTGATTTAAAGGCTAAAGACTTTATTTTAGAAAACCTAAGGGTCAATCGTACAGAAGAATATAATATTTATAATATTTTACCTGCCATTATTATTGCTTTAAAAGAAGGTATTGATATTAATTTATTATATGAGCTTTTATTAGACTTGCCAATTATCCCCGGTAGACTTGAGAAAGTACCTGTTCGCTATCCTTTTGATGTATATATTGATTTCGCACATACACCAAATGCTTTAAAAAATGTCTTAACTGCGCTTCGAAAAAAAACCAAACAAAAAATTATTTTAGTATGTGGTGCAGCAGGAAATAAAGATAAAACAAAAAGGCCCCTAATGGGCACGATAGCAACTGAATATGCTGATTATACTATCTTTACCTCAGAAGATCCACGGCTAGAAAATCCCATTGATATTATTCATGATATGAAAAAAATGATTGATTTAGAAAACCCCAACTATAAAATGATAGTAAATCGTAAAGATGCATTATCTTACGCTTTTAAAATTGCTAAAAAAGATGATATTATCTTAGTTACTGGTAAAGGCCGTGAAAACTATTTTGAAGAAAATAATATGATTTATACATATTCTGATTTTGACTATCTATTAGATATTAAAATTTAAATGCCCTTTTATGGGTCACTTTGTTAGCATTAAATCCTTTTTTTTGTTATAATATTAAAAAAAGGAAAGGGATATATATGTTAGAAATAGGTAGCAAAGCACCTGACTTTAAATTATATAGTGCCAAAGAAGAGCTTATCTCTCTTAGCATGTTTTTAGGAAAAAAAATAGTTTTATATTTTTATCCTAAAGACAATACTTCTGGCTGTACGAAACAAGCAATGAATTTTAAAAACGTTTATGATGAACTAAAAAAATTAAATGTTGTTTTAATTGGCATTTCTAAAGATTCTATTTTATCGCATCAAAAATTTATTGCCAATTATGAGTTACCATTTATCTTACTTTCTGATACCAATCTTATTGCTATCAAAGCATATGATGTATGGAAAGAAAAAAAGTTATATGGCAAAACCTATATGGGCATCATAAGATCCACTTTTATTATTGATGAGAATGGATATATTATTCAAGCAAGTGAACATGTAAACCCTGCTACTAATCCTACTCAAGTATTAACTTTTTTACAAACATTATAAAAAGTCTAAAGTTTTTCTTTAGACTTTTCTCATTTTTCTATGTTATTTACCACCAAGGTACAGGTTCACCATTATAATAATACCAATAATTTCCGTACCCCGTAGGTCTTGTTTCACTATACCAATAAATAGGAGAATTGCCATTCCAGTTAGATGCCAAACTAGAAGAAACCTGTAAAGTTTCACAGAAAATTGTTAACTTATTGCAACCCGAAAAAGCAGACTGACCTATTGTTGTCACACTACTTGGAATAATTATTGATATTAGATTAGAACAATTGACAAAAGCAAAATCTTCTATTGTTGTCACACTACTTGGAATAATAATATTTTGTAAATAGTTGCAACCAAAAAATGAATATTTTTCAATTTTTATGCTATCTTTAATAACGACTTCTTTTAAACTACTAGGCAAGTAAAGAGAGTTTTCATTATATGAATTTGCACCAAATATATATCCAAAATGTGTATTCAAAGTTTCTTCTTTTTGTCTACCTATAAAAGGTAGTGTTATTTTTTCTAGACTAGAACATCCTAAAAAGGCAGACTGGCCTATTTCATATACACTATCCGGAATATCTATTGTGGTTAAACTA
>CALVCV010000020.1 GCA_944326155.1 uncultured Bacilli bacterium | reverse complement strand
AAGGCACTTGTATCTATATTTGTTACAGTATTGGGAATCGTAATTCTAGCTAAGCTTGCACATCCTTTGAATGCTGATGAACCTATTGTTACTAAATTCGTTGGTAGTGTTACTGATTGTAGATATGAACAATTTTCAAATGCACTTGAATCTATATGCGCTACACTATTTGGTATTGTTACTGATGACAAACTTGCACAATCTTTAAATGCTGATGAACCTATTGCTACTAAATTCGATGGCAACGTTATCGATTGTAGATATGAACAATTTTCAAATGCACTTGAATCTATATTAGTCACTGTATTTGGTATTGAAATTATCTGTAAGTTTCTACAATTTTTAAATGAGTAACTACCTATGATATTTACATTTGTGGGTAATGTAATATTCTCAATCAAATTGTTATTTTCAAAGCAAGAAACTCCGATACCTATAATATTTTGATGCACACTCAATAATGGTCTCCCATATTGTGTAAAAGAAGTAGGTAATACTAATTGTGATCCATCAAAAAAATTAAAATTATTTGTTAACCCTTCTAATGTAATACCATTATCATTAGATGAAGTATTAAAAGCAACTGATGTAACTGCTTTAAACGCATTTAAACTTCTCACATTTTGACTAGTAAATGTTGTCCCACCTGCAACAGTTGGGACTTGAATAGAAACTGTTTCCGAATTATTCAAAATAGCATTTCTCAATCCTTCGGCACTTACATTTGGATTAATTGAAAGCATTAAAGCTGCAACACCAGCTACATGAGGAGCAGCCATTGATGTCCCAGACATATAACCATATGAATTGCCTGGTAAAGTACTTATTATATTCCCTCCAGGAGCATATATATGGACGGAATTAACACCATAATTTGAATCTGTCCATCTTCCTCCAAATGAATTTAATGCTCCTACTGTAATCACATTAGTGATATTGGGATATTTTCTTGAATCGCCGTATCCAGCAGGATATTCTGGAGTATTATCTAAATTACCTAATGTAATATTACCGCTATTACCTGCTGCAACAACAAAAATTCCTCCGGCATTTCCAAAATTTTCTATTGCTTGTGCATGCGAATTGCTTGGAGCAGTCAAAATTTTATTACCTGAAGAATCAATATACCCATAATAATAACTTGCATTAATGACTCTAATATCATGATTAATTGCCCAACGAATACTAGAAACAAAATTTTTACGATCTAACAATGCTATATCAACTTGTGCTATACCAGCAATACCAATTGTATTATCTGATACAGCTCCTATTATACCAGCAACATGGGTTCCATGTTCCGATGAATCTGAAGATTTTGGTGTAAAACTTCCTGAAATAACACTTAAATCTTCATGATTTGCTTGAATATTATTTTCAAAAACACCAACAGTAATTCTATTGTTCGTATTTCCAATACTAAAGTTCCATGCATTAGAAATATCTATATGATTCAAGCCCCATTGATTTGTATATCTTACATCATTTGGTGTCCATAAATCAACTGTTTCATAAATATATGATGGTTCTACACTTTGTACAAAATCTAATTTTGACAAATAATTAGTTGCTTTTAAAACATTTTCTTTTGATTTATTCTTTATATTCAAAGAAAAAATTTGAGAAAATTTACTATTATCAACAATTTTAGATGGGTCATCTACATAAGTTAAATCTTCTAAGGATTCTAAAATAACACATTCACTATCAGTAATTTCGTTATCTATATTATCACTTATTATCAAGTTTTCTATAACAAAATCTTCTAAGTTAAATACTTTATTAACTGCACTATATTCTTCTTTTATTGTTACAATAATTTTATCATCTTCAAAATTATCATCTATTGTTGGTTGATATTGATATTCTTCTTCATATATAACATCTTCTAAGACATCAGTATCATATGCATGTACATTAATGTTTTCTAAAAATAAAATAGTAAAAATTGAAATTATTGAACAAATTAGTAAACAAAATTTTAAAATTATTTTTCTCATAATAAACCTCAAATATAATTAATTTTTTAAAATAGTATATCTCTCATATAATTCTATTATACACTTTGATGAAATATCGTTTTTATTAAATTCTATAATTAATGGTTTAATAAACATATCATTATTTAAAGAATCTCCACTTTGTTCATTGTTCATTAGTATTTTTATAAGATTATTATATTTTGATATTTCTTCTATATGCCTTTTAATATTACTACTTTGGCCATAGTAAAAGTAAACTAAAATAGTTTTATCTTTAAAAAAATCAGATGTATAATTATCAATAATGAATTGTTTATTATCATCACCAAAAATATTTATATTACTAAATAATTCTATAAGTTCATTATAATTATCAATAATATGAATTTGTTTATATTCACCTTCCAATGCATATCCATTAAAAATTACTTCTTTAATATCTAAAACATTAAATTTATCAGTACATTTATTTATTTCATGTATTTTTCTGATAGTTTCATCATATATTTTAACAATTTGATTATTTTCATTACATAACATAATTTTTGACTTACCTTCTTTAATATAATTAGTTACCAAATCCCAGTTATTTAAACTATATTCTTTATAATCTAATTCTTCATATACTTCATCAAGTTGTGTACATTTTTGTTCTTTTAAATTATTATTTGTTTTATCACACCCAACTAAACACATTATAAACATTAAACTCATAAAAACTATAAATAATCTTTTCATTTTATATCACTCCTTTCAATCATATTAACTTTATTACTTAATAATACATTTTCAAAGATAATCACCATATTCATTAAATAAATCTTTATCATGTGTAACACCTCCCGTTATTTATATTATATGTTATAAATGCAAAAAACTCTCTTATTTCTAAGAGAGTCTAATAATTTCTTTCCCTATTTAATTCTAAATACTTTAAGGTAATTATTACAACTATCTTAGAGTATGAGCCTTTTCCTACACTTTTATTATACCAAATATTACCAGTGATGTCAAACAAATTAATGCATCATACTTTTTTCTAATAGTCTTTACAACAAAATACTCGCAAATTTGGTCCACATCGTCTTCAGTCTTTCACCATGGTTTGTTTTCGATTCTTTTTTAAAGAACTGGACAAGGCTCTAAAATCGATTCACAATTGGCAAATTTTATTTATTGCACGATTTATTTCTACCATTATCTCTTATTGGTTCGAGTCCCATCAAAACTAAAGGTTCGAATCCGCACGAAAGCAGGTTCGAGTCCGTGGTAAGTCTCCTTAGGTGTTTAAATCTAAATGTTTCATAATTAGATAAAAAAATAACCTATCTAGCCATATTTTTGACTAAATAGGTATAATTCAATAAAAAAATAAGCCTTCATCAGAAGACTTACAGATTTCTTAAAATGGAGCAGGTGATGGGAATCGAACCCACGTAGTCAGCTTGGAAGGCTGAAGTTCTGCCGTTGAACTACACCTGCATATTTAAATGGTCGGGACTGCAGGATTCGAACCTGTGACCCTCTGGTCCCAAACCAGATGCTCTACCAAGCTGAGCTAAGTCCCGAAAACTTTAATTACTATACCATATTTTAAATTAAATGTCAAGTAAAATGGCGCGCCTGACAGGATTCGAACCCACAACCCCTTGATCCGTAGTCAAGTATTCTATCCAATTGAACTACAGGCGCATTTGTTTAACTGTTTAACTTTTTGATGGCGGTTCCAACGGGACTTGAACCCGCGATCTCCAGTGTGACAGACTGGCATGTTAACCACTACACCATGGAACCAATGGTGCGGGCGACAGGAATCGAACCTGCACTCGTGAGAACTAGAGCCTAAATCTAGCGCGTCTGCCAGTTCCGCCACGCCCGCATATACAATACTACATTTACGATGCTTTATTATTATAGCATAAATTTATAAACATTTCAACTGATTTGAATTAAAAAATTAAAAAATAAATAAGGGAAATACATCCCTTATTTACTTGTTCCTTTTGGTGTATCACAAACATTTAAATCGCAATGGCATTCATTTGCAAGTTTTTGGCCTGCTTTAACACATGCATCTTTAGTTTTATAATGTTTTTCTAACACTACACCAAATTGATTTTCAATTTCCCAATTGTTTTGTTCTTTACATGGTCGACAAGTTATTGTTTTTTCCATTTCTATCACCTCATCTTTCACATTGATATTATGTGCTATTTTTTTGAGTTTTAGTAATGGAATTTTTTTCACTATTTTTTATATTATAAGCATTTTTTTAAATTTTATAAATGTTTTTTTAAAATTGTTTTGGCGATTAATATCATAGATGCCATTGCAAAGAAAATCGCAACTGCATTTGAATTACAACCTTTCGTTTTAACTTTTGAAAGTTCTTCAAGTGAATTATTATATACTTCATCAATCTCTGCTAGTGTTATACAATTATTAATATCAACTTTAGCCTTTGCAATGATTTCATCAACACGCTCTTGATTTGTTTTATTGTATTTTTTACCCATAATATTTGCTAATAATTGATTAATCTTATTATCTTTATATTCATCAATAATTGTGCTTATAGTAGTAATTTTTTTATTTGCCATATCAATTGACGCAAGAGTTTCATCTTTTGTTGCGGTAGAAAGTTGATTATTTACTTCTTTTACTATATCAAGAATTTCATCAACTTTTGCTTGTGAATAATTTGTTAAATCGATTTGGCTTGGAAACCATAAAACATCAACAACTAAACGATTATTACGATTAGGTGTTGAACCAACTGTATAATCGATGCTAATATTGATTTGAAAATTTGTTAGTTCATCAAGTGCAATATTGGTACTTGTTTGTGAGAAATCATCTATAAAGGCAAGACCATTATTGTAATTAATCATACCAAAACTTGCTAGATTATTTTCATCTGTTATATTGTATTTTACTACTACATTTTGATTAGCAATATCAAAACTTGCATTTTGAACTTTTGGTGGAACTTTACCAGTTGTGAAAGTTTGAGTTCTACCAACATTAGATGTTTTCATCCCATTATATAAGATATCATATGTATAAGTTAATTCATAATTTGTACTAGGTGTTAGCCCTTCGAAAACAAATTCATTTGTTTCCATCTTTTTGGTTACACCATTGAGAGTAACCATTAAATTTTGAATTTCAATACCTTTTGATAAAGTACCATACGAAAGCATAATGCTATCATCTTCTAAATTAGAAGTCGTGAGTTTTAATTCAGGTACAACAATTAATAATGCATTACTATTGGTTCTTTCTTCTCCATCTGATGGCGAATTCATAATTACAAACTCACCATTTTCATTACGAACTCCAAATGTTGAAGAGCCACCTCCATCATTATTAAATCCTACATAACAATCGTAATATTTCATCATTGCACCTTGTTCATCTTGTGTCATTCCATACATGTTATTATCTAATTGTCTACCATCGATAACAAAAAACATAAGTGTACCATCTTCTTTGACACCGATACAAGTTCTAGGATGACGATCTTGACGCATGCCATCTGAATTATCGACTGAAACAATACCATCTTCAATTAAGGTTGAACCAACTGCCATGATTTGATCGCAAGCAGCCATTTCACCAGTAACTTCTTTTTGTACACGAACAGTTGTACCAATTTCTAAGTAGGATTTAATCTCTTCATTATCAGTAACAATTGCAAATTGTCCAAAAGTTAATTTCACTATTTGGTTGATTTTAGAAATTGTACCTTTACCATAAATTTGTGGCATATCTGTAGGTAAACATCGAATTGGATTTTCAATGATATAACTATTTGTATTAGGTGTTGTGATATCATGTTGTTCATATGTGTCAGCAATGCCATCATCATCTGTATGTACATTTGAACGGTATGTATATAGTATGGAAAGTTCACCTGCTGCAGGTGCTTCATTCAATTTATCAACAGGATAAGTTTTTAAAACCTCACCATTATTATCATAAATCGTAAGTACATGATAATCAGTAAATGTCATTTGATCAGTATATAAAAATGAATTTGCTGTACCATTGTTAGTATAACCAATACTTTTTGATTCAATCGCTCTTAACACTTCACCATCAGAAACAGTAGAACCAGTAGTATGATATGGTAATGCTTTGTCATGAGCCTTCCAATCATAAAAATCACCATTAACACCTGCAACAACAGCCCATCCTGGATTGGTTGCTTCAAAATATTCTACAAGTTTGCTAAGCGTTTGTTTTGCCCATCCATTGTTAGATGGATAAGTATAGTTTACAACTCTTACATTTTGACTACTAGGTACACTTAAAATATTGACAACCTGAGGGCTATTTAAAGTATCTGAAGTATTATTGCAACGTTTTGCTGTAGAAATAGCTGTCGTTTTAATATGCTCAATACCATAACCAAGTTCTTCCGTTATTATTCTTTCATCTTCTTGATATGTCGCATATTCAGTATCAACAATTTTTGTCTCTTCAGCAAAACTTTTCACATTTACCAAAGTTATAAGGCATATCAAAGAAATAAAAAAGACATTTAATTTTATCAATCCTTTTTTCATTTATCATCTCTCCTTTTCCTATATTATATCATATTTAAAATAAAAAAGTGTGAAAAATATACTATTCACACTTTCATTTTTTATCCTCTTGAATTATATTTACCATCCCAAGTAGAAACAATAACATGATCTCCTTGTTCAATAAACATTGGAACTTTTACAACTAAACCGGTTTCTAATTTTACTTCTTTTAAGGCATTAGTTGCTGTGTTCCCTGCAACAGCTGGAGATGCTTCGGTTACTTCTAATGAAACTTTTTCTGGTAAATTAACACCTAAGATTTCATCACCATAGAAAACAATTTCGATGTTCATTCCTTCAAGTAAGAATTTTGATTCCCATTCTAATCTTTCAGCAGGAATTTCAACTTGTTCATACGTTTCCATGTCCATAAAACAATATTCGGAACCACCATATAAATATTGCATTTTTCTTTTTTCAATCATTGCTTGTTCTAGTTTTTCACCCGCATTAAATGAGTATTCAATAGTACTCCCAGTTCTTAAATTACGTAATTTTGTACGTACAAAAGCTTGACCTTTACCTGGTTTAACATGTTGAAAATCAACAATTGTGTAAATTTGATTATTATAAAGTATTGTCATACCAGTCTTAAAATCAGCAGTAGTTATTGACATAATATCCTCCTAATATATTTATTATTATTTTTTA
Organism: uncultured Bacilli bacterium; assembly: GCA_944326155.1. GTDB lineage: Bacteria > Bacillota_I > Bacilli_A > ML615J-28 > CAG-313 > CAG-313. The sequence goes on along the minus strand of CALVCV010000020.1, from coordinate 15,385 downwards.
CCTTGTTTATTATACTAAATTTTATTTTATTTTTCAACTTATTAACTAATGATTTGCAAAAACATTTTTTTTAATTTATAATAAATTACATTAGAAAGGTAGATATTTATGCGAATTATTACCAAATCAAAAGAAGTTGGTTTTTGTTATGGTGTGAAAAATGCCATTAATATTGTTCAAAATTTGCTTAAAAATGAAACGATTCCCAAACCAATTTATTTGCTAGGTAATTTGGTTCATAATCACCATATCAATGAATATTTTAAAGAGGTTGGTATTACAATTCTTCATGGTGATTCAAGACTCCAAATGCTTGATCAAATAAAAGAAGGAACCGTTATTTTTACTGCCCATGGCGTAAGTGAAAAAGTTCGAAAAAAAGCAATTAGTTTAGGACTTCATATTGTTGATGCCACTTGTCCATATGTAAAATTAACTATTCAAAAAATGGAAAAGGCGATTCAGGATAATCACGAAATTTTATTTGTAGGCAAGTTTAATCATCCAGAGGTTGAAACGGCTTTATCACTTTCAAAAAAAGTTTTTTTAGTAGATAATAATACTCAAAACTTAACTTTAAAAAAACCCCTTTTATGTCATCAAACCACAATGTCTTCTTATGATATTGAAGAAATTTATACAAAACTAAAGGCGACTTTTTCAAATCTTGAGAAAATGGATATGATTTGTAAAGTAAGCGAAAAAAGACAACAATCCCTTTTAGACCTTAAAAATCATCACTTTCAACTACCTGCCCTAATCATCATTATTGGCGATAAAACTAGCAACAACTCTACTAAACTCTATGAAATGGCCAAAAGAATCAATCAGTGCGATACTTTATTCATTGACAATATTTTGGAACTTCATTTTTTAAAACTAAAAAAATATAAGGAAATTATCTTGTATAGTGGTACTTCTACACCTGAGGCCATTACGAATGAATTATATGATTTACTAATTCATCTAGATGATATAACAAAAAATCAAGTTGCAAGTATTTTAACTTTAAAAGATTATATAAAATAAAAAAGTATCATAATTTGATTTTCATCAAATTATGATACTTTTTTACTAATCAATCCACCAAATATTACCATTTATGATAATAGTTACAAGATCAATAATCCAAAGAATTACAAATCCGCCTGTTACAAGTAATATGATTGCAAGTATGATACCTAAAATATTGCCTTTAGTAATTGACTTGCATAGACGATAAATATTTGCAAATATATCGCCAATTAAAACTAAAATAAATTTAACAATTCTTGGTAAATCCTCTAATGCTTTTACAAAATTTTTCATTTACATCGCTCCTTTTTTATATTATACTATTTAATATTTTTTTTGTCAATCTTTATTTAAAATCAAGTCCTACAATATCATCAACTGGTAAGGATATGGTTACCGTATGCGATTTCGTACCTATCCCATGATATTTTGAAATAGCTTGCATAATTGGAGTTTTCGAATTATCATCAACAATAATCATAATTATATCTTTTTCAGGCTGAATCGTAATACCTAAAAAATGTTCAGCATCTTTTTGAGCAGACCCTCTAGCATGAATAATGGTTCCACCACGAGCACCTACTTGTTTGGCGGTCTCCATCACATCATCAGCACTTCCACTATTACAAATTGCAAGTATTAAATGACGCATTCTATTTTTCCTCCTTTTTACTATTTGTTATTCCTTCTTCGCTTATTTTTTTTGATCTTAAAATTTCATTTAGAACCCTTTGACCAGCAATACTTTCAAGAGGTATTGTACAAGCAACACCATGTCCTGGTTGATCAAAATGTAATTCAATTCTTAATGCATCAATTAAAAAAGGCACAATATCTAATGTTGCAATCGAAAAGACAACTTCTTTTTCTACCTCACCAAAGCCTAAATAATCATATATTTCTTTGGGTGCAGTACCTTTTCCATATACAATTTGATGATAATGACACCCGTTTTCTTCAAATAATTTTACAACTTTATTGCCCTTATTGCGATCAACAATTGTTACGAAAAGACGCATTCCAGTAATTATTTTATTCATTGGCCTTTTCCTCCATTTCTTGATAATCAATATCAAATTCAATAATTGGTTCTAATTCTAATACAATGTTTCTAGCTGAAATCTTCGACTTAATCTTATAAATAAGACCTACAGTTTGAACAACAATAAGTGGCGTCATAGCAACTAGCGCAACAACACCAAAACCATTTTGTAACATTTTGCTTGCATAATCAGAAGAAGATTGATAAATTGCCATACAAGCACCACTAGCAAGTGGAAGTAAAAAGGTTGCTGTCATTGGACCACTTGCCACACCACCTGAGTCAAAGGCAATTGCTGTAAAAATTTTGGGTACGAAGAACATTAAACCTATGGCAATTAAGTAGCCTGGAATTAAAATATACCAAATGCTATAATCAAAAATAACTCTTGACATTGATAGACCAACTGATATTGCCACACCACTTGCTAAACTAAATAACATCATTTTTTTAGAAATGGTCCCACTCGTTAGTTCTTCTACCTGTTTATTAAGTACTGCAACAGCAGGTTCAGCCATTACAACGAAAAAACCCATTAACATACCTAAGGGAATTAAAATCCAACGAATACTTTTGCTACCTATCGTTTTTCCTAAAATATTAGCCAAAGGCATAAAACCAATATGTGCACCTGTTAAAAATATTACTAAACCTATATAAGTATATAAAAGGCCTATTAACATTTTATAGATACTTTTTTTATGATCCTTCAACAAAAATAATTTAAATACTATGACGCAAGCAAGAATCGGTAAAATTGCAAGTGCAATCTCACCTAACATATTTAAAAGTTGCATACCAAAATAATGGAAAAATTCATTCGAAGTAGTAAACGTTACGACTTCATCACTAGCAATTTGCGGATTTTTAATAAACAAGCCTAAAATTAAAACCATTAAAACGGGACCAACTGAACAAAAGGCTACTAAACCAAATGAATCATCTTTAGAAGCGTTTGTACCTCTTGCGCTAGCAACACCGAGACCTAAAGCTAAAATAAAAGGTACAGTCATTGGTCCAGTTGTAACGCCACCAGAATCAAAGGCCACCGCAATAAATTCTTTAGGTACAAAGATGGCAATGAAAAAGACTAATCCATATAGAATAATTAACATCATGTTTAATTTAATTTGTAAAATAATTCTGACTAAAGAAAATGAAAGAAAAACCCCAACACCAATGGCAACCATTAAAATCAAAACAATTTTTGGTGTTGTTACTGCCATCTGTTCTGCAAGAACCATTAAATCAGGTTCTGCAATCGTAATAATTAGACCAATAGCAGCTGTAACGCCTATTAAAATCCAAATATTTTTCTTTTTGGTCACAAATTGACCTATTTGATTTCCTAGTCTCATCATAGATGAATCAGCACCAAGATTAAAAAAACTAAGTCCTAGAATCAGCATCAATGCTCCAATGATAAAAGCTAGAAAAGTCCAACCAGGAATTGGAAAGAAACAACAAAGTAACAAAACGACGATGGTAATCGGTAAGACCGCAAACAAAGATTCTTTAATTTTTTCGCCTAATGCTTTAAACATGTTTTTCTCCTTTCCTTAATCTTTTTGACATTTTTTTATTCAACTTTATTATTTGGTAAACAAGTAAATTCTATTGCAATCATATAATTGCTACTATCATAGTATGCAAGCAGTAAATATTTATCACCGCTTTGATAATTTAATTCATCTAACTGATTAGTATTTAAATTTAATAATAAATAATAATCGGCCGTTTTTGACGTATCATATCCTAAATCCATTAAAATGGTTTTTGCATTTTCATTAATGGAAACAATATTTTTATAACTCATCTCTTCGTTTCTTTTTTTCCATTTTGAATTAGGATTTTTAATTGTTTCTTCCAGTGCTTCAATTTCTTTTTTCTGGTTAAAAATCCAAATCTGATAAGTTTCTATATAATATATTGCTTCATCCTCTTCAATATTAGTTTTTTTATTTTCACTATAAATTGTATAAAAATCGTTAGGCATTAAAGTATTGGTATTTTTTTTAATTGTTTCCACTAAAGGATAATTATTATTGCTAACTAATATCATATGGCTTACAAGTGATGTCATCAAATTAAAAGCACAAATAACAAGCAAAATAATTCCAACAATAATATTTTTTTTGCTTGGAAAGTGAAATTTCTTTTTAGCAACAATTCCCATAATAATCGAAAGAATCGGAAAAATCATCGCCAAAATATAAACAATAACTTGATTTACAATTGTATTATCAAAACCTGTAAGATTAAAAATAGCACCATAAAAAAGACTTAATGCAGAAAGACCTACTAAAATCCATAAACAAATGTCTAATGCTTTGTTTTTTTTGATTTGTGTTTTATCTTGACTAATTGTTTGAGTTGCATTTAAATAATTAAAACAATTATTTTGAATAGCAGTACGCACTTTGATTAGTCCTTCGCTATCAAGCGTACTTTTATCAATTGTTAAAATAACCTTTTGTTCACCATTAATTATGCAAATAATTAAATCTTCACTTTCTATTGCGCGAAAGATATCACGATAATAAAAACGCACTTCAGGGTATCTTTCATCATTTGAACGAATTAGAATATATTCATTAAAATATTGGTACGTCTTTTGTACATGATCAAATTGTGTTAACCATTCTTTCTTACCTTTTTTAAAACGAGCAAGCATAATAATAGCTTTGACAATAGAATAAACACCAAAAATACTACACAAATATCCTATAATATCCATATTGTATAAAAAGGCATAAATTGCTACAAAAATATAACCTAAAAGTGAAATAAAAAATTGAAAATAATATCTATTATAATCTTTTTTAAATATTTTATTGAACAACGCTTCTGTAAAAGTAATGGTGGAATTTGCAAAAGGAATTTCAATAATTTCTGGCTCTTTAACTTCTGATTCTTCTTTCTGGTTTTCTTCCACATGTTCATCTGTACTTGTATAGGTATGTTTTTTATTGGTTTTTTCAATATTGTAACTTAAATCATCAAGGCCAACACCTAAAGCAATTGCAATAGCTAATTTTTTATCCAAGGTAGGCTCTACTTCATTATTTTCGTATTTATTTACATTTTCTATCGTATCATTGATTTGTTTAGCTAAATCTTCAATCGATATATCAGCTTTTTCTCTATATGTTTTTATTCTTTCACCAAGATTCATAAAAACCTCCTATATAGTTATATATTTATTATATCAAAAAAATTTTTTTATATATCATTTTTGACTTTTTCTTTTTTTTAGATATTAAAAAACTCTTTCTTAGGCTATCTAAAATAACTAAGAAAGAGTTCATTTTTTATTTTATAGATTCATACATTGCAGAAATCAAAACAGATTTACTATTTTCATCTATATAATCTTGAGATAATTGCCAACACATGATTCCTGCAAGACCTTGCGCTTTAATATACTCACATTTGTCTCTAATACTTCTTGAATTATCATAACTATAGAAAACATTGTCACAAATAATATAAGCTGCTTTAGCATTTTCATCATATTGTTCAATAAACGAAATATCATTTTGTATCATATCTACTAGCGTTGCATAACTAATTGAATTACTAGCCATCGAAGTTTTTAAAGGGCTACCTATTGTTTGGTTTACCTCACTATTAAAGGTTCCTCTTCTAACATAGAAAGCAGATCCAATAATAATCTTATTACTATCTACATATTGGCTAACTAATCTAACATTAGCATCAATTGAACTTTGTGAGCCAGTTACACTATATAATGAAGAATTATGTTGAGCAATAGTTCCCATCGCATAATCATAAGTCATAAGATTAAAAATATCAACAAAATTATTTAAAACGGGTAAGTCATAATATCTTGTGCTTGCGGCAATGGCAATAGAAAGGACTAAATCTTCACGATAAGCTTGCATTCTAGTTTTTAATTCTTGACAAAAAAGGGTGAAATTATTTTTATCACTTGGATCAGATTCAATTCCCGCGACACTTGTTGTTGGATATTCCCAATCAATATCGATACCATCAAATTGATATTGATCAATTAATTTCATAATAGAATCGATTAACTTAGTTCTTCCTGTAGCAGTTTTTACAGCAGGGCTAAATCCACCAGCTCCCCACCCACCTATAGCAAGGCCAACACGAACGCCTTTATCACGATAGGCTAGTACTTTATCTACATTCATGTTGCTAGGAATGTAGACCTCACCATTGGAAATTAATGCAAAAGAGTAGTTAATATAATCAAGTTGTTCAAGTGCAGTTTCTGGTAAATCTTTAAATCCTCCTGAATCATATAAGTATCCACTTACAATTTGACCATTTACAAATGGTTTTAAAGAAATTTTAGGCACAAATACTGAAAAATCAAGTCTATATTGTTTATCGCTATACACTACTTCTACACTAAATGTCAAATTCACATCTGTTGATAATCTTTTTACAATGCCATCATCAGTTAAAACTTTAGAATTAGATGAAGACCAAATAAAACTAGCACTACAATATCTTAAATAAGAAACTAATTCTAGATTGGTTGTAATAGTACTTGGAACTAAACTTTGCAAATATGCATCAAGAGCTTCTTTTTTCATCTCCCATTCTGCAGCAAGTGTTAAACTTGAAGTAACTGGTTGATTAAAATCATATTTTAATCCCGTACTATACCATCCGACAAAATCATACCCCGCTTTTTCTGGTGTAGCAGGAATAGGTAGTTTTTCACCATATACAACTTCTACTGGTTCAATAATGGTATCACTAAAAGTTGTAAAATCAACGGTAAATTTTTGCTTTTCCCAATTAGCATAAATTCTTAGATGTTCAGTTACTGGCATATTGTTATCAAATTCCTTTCCCTCTATCATCCAATTTTGAAAAATATACCCCTCTTTTTTTGGTATACTAGGTAATAGGACCTTTTCATTTATTCCAACAACTTGTGAAGCAAAAAGAGTTTCTTCATCAAGCATAAATTCAACAATACATTCAACTTGCTGCCATTTAGCAACAAGTTGATAATTTTTATTCGTAATCCTTTGAACTAACTCATCATTTTCATACCAACCCAGAAATTGATAGTATTTTTTGGTAGGTACTGGTAATTCAACATATTCATCAGTAGAAAAGTTTTTTGGATAGTATCCATCTAGGAAACCACCATCTAAATCATACTCAATTGTATATTCTAGTTTATTCCATTTTGCATAAAGCGTAAAAGCATGATTTACAGAATTATTAAAATCATATTTATTTTTTTCTGTACAAGATGGTGTAGTATACCATCCTCCAAAAGAATAACCTTCTTTGTTCGGATTTTGAGGTATTAAAACTTTATCTTTCTTTTTTACTTTTTGTGTAGCAACCAATGATCCGCCAAGTGTGTCAAATGTAATTTTAAATTCGGCTTTTTTGCAAGAAGTAAAAAGAAGGACAAAAAACAAAAAAGGAAGCAAAAAATATCTTAACTTAGCAATCATTTTTGCTTGTCATCCTTTTTACAAATTTGTGTGCACTTTTTCGCGTGCTAAATATTTTTAAATCTACATTAGGATATTTTAAACAAATATTGATCAATTTAGGAAAATATTCTTTTCTAAAGGCTTTTACCCAGTTGATAAAATCATAGTAATTTTGATTAAATCGTTCATCACAGTCACTACATAAGTCTTTTCTTTTGATGAATTTGCTCTTTAAAGTTCTTAAGAATACGCCTCTTAAACAAGTAGAAGTTTTAATATCTAACATGATAACCAAATCAGCTTTTTCAAGTCGATCCTCAAGTGTATCAATGTAGTTTCCGTCCATAATCCAACTATCTTCTTTGACAAACTCAACTATTTTATGATGCCAATCCTCTTCTTTTGGCTTTTGCCAATTAGGTAGCCAATATTCCTTATCTAAATGATAAATTTGAATTCCGGTACATTTTGCAATTTTTTTGGCCAAAGTACTTTTTCCTGAGCCACCTGAACCTAAAATAATAATTCTTTCATATTTTTTATTATCTATCATATAGTTATCCTTCATATTTTCTATTTGTATTGCTTCATTATACCATAATTTTTTTCTTTTACCAAGTTATATACATATTGCAAAAAATCCCAATTGATTGGGATTTTAAGCTCTTAATGTTATATTGAAACGATATTCCAAAGTTTTTAAAAGTTTTCTCATCTTAGTAGAAATGACATCTTCAGTTAACGTTTCATCAGATTCAAGCGTAATTCGAACTGCTACGCTCTTTTTATCACTAGCGATTTTTTCACCAATATAAACATCAAAGATTTTAATATTAGAAATCATTTTATCGCTACGTTTAATGGCTTCAATAATTTCACCAACATTTTGATGGAGGTCCATAACTAGTGCTAAATCACGATCAACAGATGGTACTTTTGTGATTGATGCAAAACTGATGATTGTTTTTTCTTCACTCAACATTATATCTAAAAATAATTCAAACACATAACTTTCTTCAATACCTTCAATCTTGGCGTATTTTGGATGTAATTCACCGATAAAACCAATTACTTTATTATTGAGTAAAATCTTTGCAACACGATTAGGGTGAAGCTCTTTTGGAGGATTATCCATCACTTCATATTTTATATCAAGTCTCAACTTTCTAAACATTAAATCAAGAATACCTTTAGTGTAGAAAAAGTCAATATTTTTATGTTCACCATTCCATGGCGTATTAGGCATTGAACCTGCTAAAATTCCTGAAAGAAGATTTTCTTCAAAAGTTTCTTCACCATGATGATAATAACGTTTACCAATTTCAAAAAACATATTATCTTTCATTTTTCTAGCTTGATTGTATTTTACCACCTCAATAAGTGAAGGCAGTAAACTTTTTCTTAATGCCATATGATCTTCACTCATTGGATGATTTAAAACAATGGTTTCATCATTCTGATTTTCAAAAAGTAAAAATTCATTAACAATGTTAGGATGTACAAGTGAATAAGTCATGGTTTCATTAAAGCCCATAGTTGATAGAACATGACGAATAAGGCGTCTACTTTCTTGTTGTCTAGTTAAACCGCCATTGACATTTGTAATCGGAAGAGTTTCATTAAGTTTATCATAGCCATATATTCTTGCAATTTCTTCAACTAAATCTTCTTTAATACTAATATCTAATCTTCTATTTGGAACATAAACTAGAATGCCATTTTCATTTTTTTTCGTTTTAAATGATAAAGATTCCAATATATCAATGATTTTGTTTTCAGGAATATTGACCCCTAAGCATGACTCAACATATTTTTCATCTAATTCAATTAATTTATCATCAACATGTTCGATTCCTTCATGAACATAACCTTTTAAAACTTTACCATTTGCATATTTTTCAAGTAGATAACATGCATAATTTAAGGCTGCCAACGACTGATTTAAGTCAACACCTCTTTCATAACGGATACTTGATTCACTTCTTAAAGCTAGTCTTGAAGAAGTCCTTCTAATACTTAAAGGTCTAAAAACAGCTGATTCTAAGACTAAATTTTTCGTTTCTGAAGTAACTTCGGTATTTTGGCCGCCCATTACCCCTGCAATACAAACCGGTTTTTCACCATCAGTAATTACAATATCTTTATTATTTAAGGTTCTTTCAATACCATCTAAAGTAACAGTTTTTTCACCAACTTTAGCTCTACGTACCACAATTTTATTTCCTAATTTATCTTTGTCAAAAGAATGAAGTGGCTGACCAAATAACATCAAAATATAGTTTGTAATATCAACAACATTATTGATGGGCCTAATACCACTTGCAACTAGTCTCGCTTTAATAAAATTAGGCGATTCTTTGATTTCAACATCTTCAACAATTCTAGCATAATATGAATAACAGTTTCTAGTTTCTAGTTTTACTGAAAGTTCACCAGATGTCTTTTTTTCTATTTCATTAAATGAATAAGTAAGAGGTATTAAATCACTTTTGTACATTGCCTTAATATCATTAGCAACCCCTAACATAGAAAGCAAATCCATTCTATTTGGCGTAAGACCAAGTTCAATCACATAATCATCTAAACATAAATATTCTAAAGCATTGCTACCTGGTATTGCGTCATTTTTTAAAATATAAATACCATTACTAAATTCACTTGGTATATATTTTGATTCTAAACCTAATTCTTGTAATGAACAAATCATGCCATTTGATTCCACACCACGGATAACACTCTTTTTAATTGTACCACCAGGCAAAACAGCACCAGGTAAAGCTACAATGACTTTTTGACCTACTTCCACATTTGGTGCACCACATACAATTTGTAAATCATAATCACCTAAATTGACCATGCAAACATTTAAATGATCAGAGTTTTCATGCTTAACCTTACTTTTTACATATCCAACAACTAAATTTGTTGCTTCAATCAATTTACCAAAAGATTCTACTTCGACACTATATAAAGACATTTCTTCTGCTAATTTTTCGGCAGGAACATTTAATTTTATAAGTTCTTTTAACCAATTATATGATACTATCATATTATCTTTCTCCTTCAAATTGCTTTAAAAAACGATAATCATTCGTATAAAAATTTCTGATATCGTCAATATTATGTCTTAACATAGTTAGTCTTTCAATACCAGCACCAAAAGCAAAACCTTTCCAAACTTTTGGATCATAACCTGCACCTTTTAAAACATTAGGATGCACCATTCCTGCACCTAGTACTTCAATCCAACCTGTATGTTTACACATTGAGCAACCTTTTCCACCACATTTAAAACAACTAACGTCAACCTCAACGCTTGGTTCAGTAAATGGAAAATAAGATGGTTTAAATCTAATTTTACGATTTTCACCAAACATTTTTTTCATAAGAACACTAAGTGTACCTTTTAAATCAGACATGGTAATATTTTTATCGACAACTAAACCTTCAAGTTGCATAAATTGATGAGAATGAGTTGCATCATCATCATCGCGACGATATACTTTACCAGGACAAACAATTTTTACCGGTTTACCTTCAGCTTCCAAAAGGGTTCTAACTTGAACAGGTGAAGTTTGAGTACGCATTAGGATATTTTCATTAATATAAAAAGAATCTTGCATATCACGTGCTGGATGACCTTTTGGAACATTTAACATTTCAAAGTTGAAAACATCAATTTCAACTTCTGGCCCTTCAGCAATGCTATATCCCATACTCACAAAGATATCTTCTAATTCTTCAATTGTTTTATTTAAAGGGTGAATGGAACCCTTTTTAAATTCATAACCAGGTAAAGTAACATCAAGCGCTTCAGCTTGCAACTTATCATTGATTTCTTTTTCTTCTAAAGCCACTCTTTTATTACTTATCGCTTCTTCAATTTGTTGTTTTACCCTATTGGATGCTGCACCAATTGTCTTTTTTTCTTCAATGGTTGCATTGGTTAACATTCGCATTATTTCTGATAAAGGACTCTTTTTACCTGTATAAAAAGCCTTTATCTCATTTAATTTAAGAAATGTTGTAGCACTTTCAATTTCTTCTAGTGCTTTTGTCAAAATTTCATTTAATTTAGTATTCATAAATCCCTCCAAAATAAAAAAATGTTCCATCCGACAAAGGACGAAACATTCGTGGTACCACCTTTTTTTAAAATAAAGTAATCTTTATTTCCTCTTATTCTTTAACGCAGAAATACGGGTTTTTTTAAAACCACTCATGGGTGAACTTCAATAAATATTTTATAGATAAACTTTCAGTCTATGGTTTATCCTCCCTAAATAAAACTATATTATCTACTCTTCCAATCAACGTTTTTTATATACCAACATTATACTATATTTTTTCTTAAAATGCAAAAAAAAAGCCTACTAAATGTAGGCCAGCCAAATTTATTATCTTGGAAAAACTGAGTTGTTTGGCTCATTAACATGTACTTCGCTACATGTATAATTTGGAATAAATTCATTTTGTGTTACATAATGGTGAACAACTTCAGTGTGATAATTATGAACATATGGTTGCTTTGTAACATGATATTGATCGATGACTTGTTTAGAACATGTTACAATTGGTGGGCAACATTTATAAGTAGTTGGACACTTTGGTCTTGGACAAAAGTTATTATTTTGCTCACCCATATTCATATTATTACAATTACAACCATTTGTTTGTTGATTTTCCATTTGCCAATTTTCATTATTTGATTGATTATTATTGACATTCATACCAGGAAAATTTGTATTCATAAAGGGATTGTTAAATCTTTGCATCGTAATTTCACCTCTTTCTATTGTAGTATATTTTTATTTTGTTTTTTTGTATAGGCAACTTACATTTTTTTTGTTTTTGTGACATTCAAAACAAGTATAATATAGTTGAGGTGAAAAATATGTACTTAACGCCAGTTGTTATTGAACAAACATCCCGTGGTGAAAGAAGTTTTGATATTTATTCGAGATTATTGAAAGATCGCATTATTCTCATTTTTGGAGAAATTAATGATGCAGTAAGTGCAAGTGTGATTGCACAACTACTCTTTTTATCTAGTGTTGATAAAGATAAAGATATCTATTTATATATCAATTCACCAGGTGGGTCAGTCAGTGCAGGACTTGCAATTTATGATACAATGAATTTTATTCCTAATGATTGTGTAACCATTGGAATGGGAATTTGTGCTAGTATGGGGGCATTTTTACTTGCTAGCGGGTCAAAACAAAAACGCTTTGCATTAAAATACACCAAAATAATGATTCATCAACCATTAGGTGGTGCAAAAGGTCAAGCAAGTGATATAAAAATTATGGCTGAAGAAATCATTAAAACCAAAAAAATTTTAAATACCATTTTATCTAACACAACAGGTAAACCACTATCAATTATTGAAAAAGATACTGATCGTGATTTTTATATGGATGTCCAAGAAGCCAAAGATTATGGATTAATTGATCAAATATTAGAAAAAAATATTCAATTATAAATCGTCTTTTGATACCATTTTGGATAGTTAACAATCTTTATTTTTTTCTTGGTAACTGGATGTAAAAATTCTAAATAACAACTATGTAAATGCAATATTGAATCATTAGTCTTATTCCCATATAATTCATCACCGATAATTGGATGCTTCATACTTGCAAAATGAATACGAAGTTGATGCGTTTTACCAGTGTGTAATGTTGCCAAAACAATGGAACTTTCATTTTTTCTTTCTATTACTATATAAGTCGTCTTGCTATTTACAAAATCTTTACTAAAGGTTCGTTTAATAATACTATTTTGCGCCTTTTCAATTCCTCCTTCAATTGTGCCGCTTTCTTCTAAAACAATATCTTCCACTTCAAGAAGATATTGTTTTACTATCGGTGTCGTTTTCATCAAAGCCAATATATAAGGATTTTTCGCAAGCGCAATAATACCTGATGTAGCATAGTCTAATCTACCTATAAAATGAATATTGGCAACAATTCCTTTAATTTTATAATAAGCCATTACAAAATTAGCAAGTGATCTTTCAAAATGCATTCTTGTAGGAATTGAAGCAAGATTATTTTCTTTACTGATAACTAACAAATATGCATCTTCATATAAAATCTCAAAATGGCCATAAACTGATTTAATATTTTCGCCTTGAGTAGATGCTGGAAAAACTATTTCTAATCTATCGCCTTTTTTTAAGTTATACCAGTTATCAACAGTTTGATCATTTACTAAATACTGACCATTAAGTTTTTTAATTTCTTTTTGAATATTGGTAAAAATACCTATTTTCTTTAGGTACTCTTTTAATATAATATCTTCATCAATTACATATCTTTTAATCATTTTCTACCACTTTTTAATATCAAACATTGAAAGTTCATTTTCTAATGGATCTTGATCAATTATCTTTTCATCGCCTTCTAATTCTTTAATAACTTGGTGAATTGATGACATTTCTTCATCTAATTTTGCTGCAGCAACACTTGCACTTTTTAAGCGTTCCTTTAATGTTTCAGGAATATTTTTACGATATTTATATTTTAATGAGTGTTCAATACTTGCCCAAAAATGCATTGCATGCGTTCTAATTTGAAATTCTAGAATAAGTGGAACTTGACCATCAATTGTTTCTACATTATATTTCATGATTAAATGTAAAGAACGATAACCACTTTCTTTACGATTTTTAATATAATCTCTTTCTTCTAATAACTTAACATCTTTTCTGCTTTTTAAAAGTTCAGCAACCTTATAAACATCTTCAATATATTTGCAAGTAATTCGAACACCACCAATATCATAGACTTCTCTAGCAATATTTTCAAATTTGACATTTATTCTTTTCGCTTTGTCTAAGATACTATCTGGTGTTTTAACCCTACCAGTAACAATTTCAATTGGACAATATGCTCCTCTTAATTGATATTGTTTTTTAATCCCTTCTATTTTTAATATAAAGCCTTCTACAGCAAGTTCATATGGTTGTAAAAAATGAGACCAATTAAATTCTTTATTATTCATATCCATGCTCCTTATTATTCAATTGATTATAACATATTTTGTTTTTTTTCTCAAAGATTTTAATTAAGATTTTAATTTATAAAATAATTAGTTTTTCAGTTGATATTTTATTTTTTTTATGTATAATAATCTAGTAAATTATTTAATGCTGAGGAAGATGTATGTCTAAAGAACTAGAAATTGAATTTAAAACATTATTAACCAAAGATGAATATGTAAAACTTTGTGAAAAATTTAGTGATTGCAAGAGAAATCTACAAATTAATTATTATTTTGATACTTCTAGATTTACGCTTAAAGCATCTGATATAGGTCTTCGCGTTAGAATGCTAGATAAGGATAAATATGTAGTTACTCTAAAAAGAAAAAAAGGTTATGTTTTACAAGAAATTAATGAAAATATCAATAAAAAAACTTTTGAAAAATTTTTAGCAACAGGTATTGTTCCCGTTGAAGAAATTCAAAATGAAATAGAGGATGTTATTAAAGGTCAATTACTAAAAAATTATATGTCTCTTTCAACATATCGAATTGGTCTTCCATATAAGAAGGGGCAACTTGCCATTGATAAATGTAAATATGTCGATAAGGTTGATTATGAACTAGAATATGAAGCAACAAGTTATGAAGCTGGAAAACGTGAATTTGTTGAAATTGTACGTGAATTTGGCATTACTTATAAGAAGAGTCAACCTAAAATTAAACGCGCTTATGATGCATTGAGAAAAAAGATGTAAAACAATTATAACTTCATTATACAATTAGTGCTAATAAAAAAGATGTATGTAGAATGAATTAGTTTGATTAAAACGGACTAGATAAAAAAAGATACATTAGATTAGTAATCGATCAATGATTACTTGAAATC
>CALVCV010000019.1 GCA_944326155.1 uncultured Bacilli bacterium | reverse complement strand
ACAAAAATTTTCTAATACTGACATTTCATTTAGATTTTTTTCCATTTTAACACCTCATTTTATTCAACAAAAATTTTCTAATACTGACATTTCATTTAGATTTTTTTCCATTTTAACACCTCATTTTATTCAACAAAAATTTTAGTAGCTAGATTTTTACTAATTGCAAGCCGTCCATCTTTTACTTTTAAAATTACATCGCCATTATAACTTGTAATTAAATTAATTTGCGAACCAACTAAAATACCTAAATTTTCTAAATGCCGCTTTGTTTTTTTATCCAAAACAATTTTTTTAACAATTAAAAAAGAATTTTCTTTTCCGTAAATTAATGGTATCATTTATTCCCTCCTTTTGTTAGTCATTGCTAACATATAATTGTTTTTAAAAGTTAGCCTCTGCTAACACACATTATTGTATCAAATATAAAATTGATTGTCAATTATTTTACCATATAAAGTTTGAAAACTTGCTTTTTATATTAAAATACGATATAATAAAATAAAGTTTTATTATGAGGTTTAAATTATGTTATTATATAAATCTGCAGAAGATTATTTAGAAAGAATCTTGATGCTACAAAAAAAAGGTGTTGCAGTACGCTCTATAGATCTCGCCCAAAGTTTCAATTATTCAAGAGCTAGTATTTCTAGAGCAATTAATAATTTGAAACACAATAGGCTAATTGAAATTGCAAACAATGGCGTAATTTCTTTAACAAATGAAGGTTATCAAATAGCTAACAAAATATTTAATCGCCATAATATACTTTCAAATTTATTTATTCAGCTAGGTGTTCCTGAAGAAATAGCAAAAACTGATGCTTGCAAAATAGAGCATGATATAAGTGATATAACTTTTGCTGCAATCATTAATCATTTAAAAAAATAAAAAATGTCCTTATGGACATTTTTTATAAATAGATTTTATTACCAACTTTTAACCAATTTGCTGCATTTGCTTTTAACAGTTGTTCAGCGGTTAAATTCGTTGATTGTAAAATTGTGTCTACAGTATCATTTTCTTTTACAATATATGTATTATTACGTGGAATTTTGAGTGGCTGACCTTCAATTAGTTGAAAGGTGGCAATATTATTATATAATCCTAGAAGAATTGGATCTACGCCCATATTTTTCGCTATTTGTTCTATCGTATCGCCTTGTTTTACAACATAATTTTCAAAATAGTAGTCAACTTCTGCATTACTATTTTTTGGGACTAATAAGACTTGACCTGGAAAAATTGTTGTATTTGTTAACATATTGATATCGCTTAACTCTGATACAGTTGTATTATAGGCTTTAGCAATTGTATACAAACTATCACCCTTTTTAACTGTATATTCGACAAAATCTATTCTTAGTCCAAAATCATTATAATTCATTATTTCCCTCCTCAAAATTAATATATGAGGATTTTTTCATTTAGTTACAAAAAAAATAACCTTTGTAGGAATAATTAGGCATATAATTTTTGCTTACATTTTAGCCAGGGAGACTCCTAATTATTCCTAAAAAAGCTATTTTTCTTTTCTACTTTATATTGCCATTTTTGTCTTATTAATTTTATTTTAGCACACTTTTGTCACTAAATCAAGAAATTAGACTAAAAATAGGTATAATAATGTCAAGAAAGGAAGAGCGTTACTTGATGAAATGGAACAAACGAATCAAAGATTTAAGAGAAGATAATGATATGACACAAGAAGAATTAGCAACAAGATTAGGAATTAGTAAACGAACACTCTTACGATATGAATCAGGTGTCTCAGAACCAACCATAAGTGTTTTAATCTCCCTTTCCTTGCTATTTAATGTTAGTGTCGACTATATTATCGGCAATAAAGATACAACTGAAATTGAAGATGCAGGTCTTAAAAATCAAATAGATGTAGCAATTAAAGTTTTAGAAAATATTAAAAAAGAATTATAAATGGACAACTACTTAATCTTAAATGTTTTGAGATTAAGTTTTTTATTTTTTATATCGATAAAAAAGTCTTTGAAGCAAGAAATACTTCAAAGACATCTTTTTTATTTTCCTAAAGTTTTAATTTCTTTTTCAATCATTGCTACAAAATCATCAACTAAAATAGTAACAGATTCATTAGAACCATGATGACGATAAGTAACCATGTTACCATTTTTCTCTTGATCACCAACGATAAGCGTATATGGTATCTTTTTCATTTGACTTTCACGAATTTTATAATTCATCTTTTGATCACGATTATCCACTGTTACTCTAATATCTTTATCTTTTAATAATAATTCAAGTTCTTTTGCGTAATCTAAATGTACTTCATTATTAACTGGAATGATAATCATCTGTCTTGGAGCTAACCAAAGTGGAAAAACACCTGCATAATGTTCAATTAAGATACCAATAAATCTTTCAATCGAACCAAATAGGGCGCGATGTAACATAATAGGTCTTTTCTTATCACCATTTTCAGTAATATAGTTTAAATCAAAGCGTTCAGGTAAATTCATATCAAGTTGAATTGTACCACATTGCCAAATACGATTCATTGAATCTCTTAACTTAAAATCAAGTTTTGGGCCATAGAATGCACCATCACCTGGATTCAAAACATATTTGATACCTTTTTTCTCCATTGCCATTGCTAAGGCTTTTTCAGCTTTATCCCAAGTTGCAATTTCGCCAATATATTTATCAAGTGGTCTTGTTGAAAGTTCAATGTGATAAGATAGATTAAATACTTTATATATGTAATCATATAAATCAATTAAGCGGCCAATTTCTTCTTCAATTTGATCTTCAGTGATAAAAATATGCGCGTCATCTTGCGTAAAATTACGAACTCTAAATAAACCATTTAAAGCACCACTTGCTTCATGTCGATGTACAAGGCCTAATTCTCCAATACGAAGAGGGAAGTCACGATAAGAGTGGATATCATTTTTATAAACTAACATACCTCCTGGACAGTTCATTGGTTTAATAGCAAATTCTTTTTCATCAATTACTGAAGTATACATATTTTCTTTATAATTATACCAGTGTCCAGAAATTTCCCATAACTCTTTATTTAACATTATTGGAGTTTGAACAAATTGGTATCCAGCATCAGTATGAATTTTATACCAAAAATTTTCTAGTGTACGTCTTAAAATCATACCATTTGGAAGCCAAAAAGGAAAACCTGGTCCATATTCACTAATCATGAATAAATCTAATTCTTTGCCTAACTTACGATGGTCTCTTTTTTTACGTTCTTCAAGATTATTAAGATGTTCCTTTAAAGCTTTTTCACTTGCAAAACAAGTTCCATAGATTCTTTGCAATTGATGATTTTTAGAATCACCTTTCCAATACGCACCACTAATACTTAATAATTTAAAGTTTTTTAACCATTTTGTACTTGATACATGAGGTCCACGACATAAATCCATGAATTCACCTTGTTTATAAACGGTAATTACACCATTTTCTAATTCTTGAATTAATTCTGTTTTATAAACATCATTCTTGAATAGTTCTAATGCTTCAGTCTTTGAAACAACCATCCTTTCAATATTTTCGCCTGAAGCAACTAACGCTTGCATCTTCTTTTCAATTTTTGGTAAATCTTCTTCGGTTAATTTTACATCACCTAAATCAAGATCATAGTAAAAACCTTCTTCAATAGCTGGTCCTACACCAAACATCGCATTGGGATATAATTGTTTGATGGCTTGTGCAAGCATATGGGCACATGAATGATTTAATAAATCTTCATAACCTTCTTCACCACCATGAATGAGTTCAATTTTGCCATCTTGTGTAATATGTTGGCTCATATCAATGAGTTCATCATTAAATTTGGCAACCATGCATTTTTTAGCGAGACTAACTGAAATGCTATTGGCAATTTCAAGTGGAGTTACACCACTTTCAAATTCTTTTTCTGATAAATCAGGGAAAACGATTTTAACCATTATTTTAACCTCCATAAAAAATTAAAAGCCTTAGAATATAAATAGTGAAAAATCACTACTATTATTCTAAGGACGAAAAATCATACGGCTTTGATTTGTTTTTCGCGGTACCACCTTAGTTCAAATAATTTAATCTTACTATTGCTTAAATTATTTGCCCTCTTTCTCTTTAACGCAGAATTTTACGACTATTATTTCTAATAGTAACTCCCAGGGAGTAATATTCAAACTTAATTTAGCTATTTACACTATCTAGCCTCACTAATAAATCAGTCTTTGAATATCATATCCTGATCAACATTTTATTCTATCATAAATTATATCATATTTTTTTACATAATTCAAGTTTTTTAAGCTAATTAATTACGATAATCCTCATCAACCAATTTGACAAATTCCATCAATTTTTTAATTCTTTCAAAAATTCGTGATGCTCTTAGACTATCAATATCACGATTAGATTCCTTTAAATGATCAACTAATAACGTTTCATCTAAATTAGAACTCATAAAAGTAAGACGATTATTTGTCATTCTTTCTTGTAAAATAGCACCTAATACCTCATCTCTTATATAGTTTGTCAAAGTCTCACCACCAAAATCATCTAAAACTAATACTTCTATAGTTTTCAACTCTTCGATTAAATCTTCAATTTGACCACTAGAAATAGCACTTCTTAACATTCTAGCAAGATCAGGATAATAAGCAAAAATTACTTTATGCCCTTTATCAGCTACTGTTTTTGCAAGATAGGCAAGTAAAAAAGTTTTACCACAACCATAATTACCATGAAGATAGAGACCTTTTGTAGGTTCTTTCTTTTCATAATTATCAATACAAGTACGAATCTTATTTAAGATTTCTTTACGATTTACATTCACATAGATATCATTAAAATTAAAATTATCAAAGCTACAAGAAATAAGTTGTAAATTGTTTTGTTTTTCTTTTAATTTTTCTTTTGCTTGCAAAAATTGACATGGTTCATAATTTAAATCAAATTTTACTTCATCATAAGATAGATAAGGCGCATAGCCTTGATATCCTTGTTGGCAAGTTGTAAGTGAATGGCAATTTATGCATTTCTTTTTTCTTAAAAGATATGCCAAAATAATATTTAAATTTTTATCTATAGTTGAAGTAGGAATCTGAAAATCGGTAACAATTTTTTTTACTTCTTCATCTTTTAACACTTGTTTTAGTAATTGTGCACGATCTTTTTCTACATTATTTTCCATAATATCACTCCTTATTATTTGGATTAAAGAAATTCTTCAATTCTTCTAAATCAATATCATCTAATTTAGTTTTATCATGTGATATAGGAGATGCAACTTCAGATTTTTTGCTTTGTTTATTTGCATATTCGCCATACCAATCAGGAACACCTCTTTGAGTTTTCCGTGATGAGCGATTTTTGCTACTTTTATCTTTATTACTAACATATGAAATGGCATCTGAAGTAGACTTAACCGAAGCTCTTTTCCAAGCATTAATAATTTTTAAAAAATAGTTATAAGAGGGGATTTCACCATTAAGATCTTCTTTTTCTAAAATATAACCAATTAAAACATTTAAAACACCAACACCAATATTAGTATCACGTAATAGACGATCAAACATATCAATTTCTGTACTAGTTAGTGCAATTCCTGATTTATTTTTAACAAATTCATTAGGACTTGCCGATTCCAAATATCTAACTAATTTATCATCTATTGAAGAAGATGCTTTAACTATTGGTTTTGGTACAACACCTAATTTTTGACCCTTTTCATCATATTTTCTTCTTGCATTCCTTGGTATTTCATCATATAAAACTTCCTTATTTTCATTGATTGATAAAATAATAACATCTTTCATCTCTTCTGGAGTTAACTGGTATAAAAAACTATATCTTTTTACTTGATTAATAAATTTCTCGTCAGAAAAATATTCATTTTGAATCACATCGTTTGCGGACAATAAAATCATAAAACGATTATAATCAAAGGTTTTATTGTCAATAACAATACCATTATTGATATTATTAAAACTTGCTTGTGACAAATAGATATTTTCTGATGGTTCGATGCTATAAATCTCATCAAAGCAATGGGTAATATTTTCAAATTTATTAACATCTAATTTTCGCATCATAAATTCTAAATATGTATTTTCATATTCATCATGACCTAATTGGTATTCTAATAACGTTGAAAGTTCAATATTATTAAAAAAGGATTCCGCATCAAGGGGTTTTTTAAGACTATAAACATATAGACCATCTTTATAATAAACATTTAACAAACCAATTGCTTCTAACTTATTTCGAATATCCATAAATTTAGTAATCGATCTTAAATGCATTAGACGAATAATTTTTTCATGTTTATCAATTTCTGACTCGTAAGCACCTTCAGGTACTAGTGAATATAGAGTTTGATAAAGTGAAATGACTTTATCTCCTACAATTGGCATATAAAGTTTAAGTAAGAGTTTTTGATCATGCAAATCTAAAATAGAAGATATCATAACTTCATAATCACTAAAATCTGACAGTGGGTAAGTATTAACATTATTCACTACCTTCACCACCACGATATTTTAAAGTTAGCTTGCGATCAAATAGTTCATATAAATTTTCAATGAGTTGAATAGGACGTCTTAATGGTAAAAGATATTTGGTACTAATTTTAATATCTACACGCATTTCATATAAACTAATTTCTCTTAACAAAATAATTACTGTTGCTTTTTTATTTTCAAATAACATTTCATGATAGTTATTATCAATATTTAACGTTTGAAAGCCAACTTCTTGCAAACTTTTGATAACTGCTTGTTGAGTAGTATTATAATCATTGTTATAATAATGCGGTTTAAGTCTTCTATCTTCAGTATTATCTGATGTTTCAAAATTATTTAAAAATAGTTCTGAAAAAGCCATATATACATTCTCCTACTTATTTAAAATTTTTTGTATTTGCTCTATAGTATAACATAATTCGCGAGAATTATCAATGATATAAGTAGATTTTTGACATTTTTCTTCTTGCGACATTTGAATTTGAATTCTTTGCTTTGCTTCTTCTTCAGTTATATGGTTACGCTTCATAAGACGATCTACTTGAACATCAGATTGTAAATAAACACACCATATTTCATCGCATAAAACATCAAAACCCGCTTCAAAAAGTAGCGGTACACTTAAAAAAATAATTTGGGCGCTAGATTTTGCAATTTTCTTTTCGCAAATTGTAAAAACAATAGGATGTATCAAAGCGTTAATTTTTTTGCGCATTTTTTCATCATGATAAACCATACGTGACAGCATTTGATCATTGATATTACCATTTTCATCTAAGATTTGGTTCGAAAAAACTTTAATTAATTTTTCATATAATAACCCTTGAGGCTTTTTTTCCTCTCTTACGATTTCATCAGCATCAAGGACTTCATAACCTTGTTTTTTAAGATAGGTTGTAACTACTGATTTTCCTGTTGCAATAGAGCCGGTGATGCCAATTACTTTTGGTCCTTTTATTTTTTGACATTTTGGACAAAAATAGGTACCTCTACCACAAACAAATTCTTTCTTAATTATTGTACCACATATCGGACATGGCTTGTTTTCTTTATCATGGACAAGTAATTCAAGTTGAAAAAGACCTGTTACCCCGAGGCTAGAAGTATAACTACGAATAGTGGTACCACCTGCTTTAATGGCTTTAGCAAGTACTGTAATTGACGAGTCTAAAAGATGACCCACATCATCTAGATTTAAACGATTTGCCATGGTACTTGGGTTTATTTTAGACATAAAACATACTTCATCCACATAAATGTTACCTAATCCACAAATGATACTTTGATCTAATAAAGCACCTTTGATAAATTCTTTTTTCTTTTTTAATTTATCATATAACTCTTCTTTGGTAAAGTGAGTATCATTTGCTTCTTTGCCTAATTTTGCTAAAGCAGGATATTTCATAATTTCTGCTTTTTTGATTGTTTTTAAAACAACCATTCGGCCAAACTTTCTTGTATCATGATAACGAAAACTAATTTGATCATCTAAAATAAAAACAATATGTTCATGTTTATTTAATTCATCATCAATTTTTTTTAGAAAAAATTTACCTTCCATTCTAAGATGCACAATGAGTGTATATGTATCTAAAATAAAGAATAAATATTTTCCATAACGATCCATTTTTTTAAAAGTTTGGCCTATAAGACTTTTTTTAAATTCTGTAGCGCTGATGTTTTCCAAAATTCTATCATAATATATTTTAATATCTGTAATTTTTTTTCCAATAATTTGCTTTTGCAAAGTTTGACGAACAGTTTCAACTTCTGGTAACTCAGGCATTCTATCCTCCTATTTTAAATCCCAATTTTTGCCACTTTCTACATCGACATCTAATTTTACTCCAATGTCAACCGCTTTTTCCATAGTATCTTTAAGTAATTTTTTAACAATTTGCAATTCATTTTTTGGACAATCAATAATTAATTCATCATGAACTTGCGCAACAATTTGACAATGCAACTGAGCATAATCTATTTCTTTTTGTACATGAATCATAGCAATTTTCATAATATCGGCTGCTGTACCTTGAATTGGCGCATTCATACTAGCACGTTCAGAAAATTTTCGTAATGACACATTTGAACTATTAATTTCTGGAATATAACGTCTTCGATGATAAAAAGTTGTTGTATATCCTCTTTGTTTTGTTTCTTCAATGCAATTGTCTAAATAAGGTTTTACTTCAGGGAAAACATCAAAATATTTCTGGCTAAAAATATTTGCCTCCTTAGGAGAAATATGTAATTCATTCGATAGGCCCCAATCACTCATACCATAAATAATACCAAAGTTAACAGCTTTTGCCATTCTACGCATTTCTTTGGTTACATCTTTTTCATCTACATTATAAATTTTAGCAGCCGTGTTGGTATGCAAATCAATTCCTTTATTAAAGATTTCTTTCATTGCCACACAATTTGCAGCGCTTGCTAAAATACGTAATTCAATTTGTGAATAATCAGCACTTACTAAATAATCAGTAGATTTTGTGGGAATAAATACACTTCTAATAATTCTACCTTCATCAGTTCTTACTGGAATGTTTTGAATATTAGGTTCAATCGAAGAAAGACGACCTGTTTGGGTAAGTGATTGTTTAAAAATAGTATGCACTTTATCATCTTTAGGACTAATTTCTGATAATAGACCTACAACATATGTAGAATAAAGTTTAGCATATTTTCGATATTCTAATACTAGACGAGCAACAGGATGTTTTAATGATAATTCTTCTAAAACTTCAGCAGAAGTAGAATAACCTGTTTTATTTTTTTTTCCACCTTTTAAGGCTAATTCTTCAAACAAAACTACACCTAGTTGTTTAGGTGAAGCAACATTAAAAGGATGACCAACAATTTCAAAAATGGCTTTTTCACTTTTTTGCATTAAATCATTAAAATAAATACCCACTTCCTTTAGTTTTTCTTTGTCAACCTTAAAACCATTCATTTCAACTCTACCTAAAATTTTAGAAACAGGTAGTTCAATATTATAATATAAATTATGTTGTAAATTATCTTGTAATTGTTTGTCTATTATTTCTTTTAATTTGAAAATTAAAGATGTTTTATCTAGACAATATGTTGCTAATGTCTCTTCATTTGGTATCGTATAAATTGCTTTTTTACCATAAATTTCTTCAAAATAAGGCAAGTTTGTAACAAAGAATCTTTCAATAATACTTTTGATATCACTTGTTATGTAAGATGGATTAATAATATAACTAGAAAGGATAACATCAAAAGCAATATTTTTTAAATCAATTCCTAAGTAATGAAGACTAACATAGGTTTTTTTGGCATCAATCGTATAAATCTTACAATTTGATGATAATAAACGCTTTAGTCTTTCATCTTCTAAATATTTTCTATCAAGATAAAATCCTCTTTGAGCAACACTAAATCCAAGGCCTATTACTTGTGATTTATGATAATTCTCACCATCTAATTCTACTTCAAGAGCAATTTCTTTTGCTTTTGATAAGGCTTCAAGAGCTTTTTCTAAATCATTATAAGTATAATTTTTTTCTTCAACTCCTACTTCTTTTGTTTTTTTCTCCGTTTCCATCTTTGAAAAATCAATTTTTTTTAAAAAAGAATTAAATTCTAACTTTTCAAAAAAATTACGAAGTTCTATTCCACTCGGTTTTTTTAAACGGATATCTTCTTCACAAATTTCAATTCTCGCATTACACTCTAAAGTAGCAAGCTTTTTGCTTCTTAGGGCAATATCTTTTTCTTGTTCAATAGCACTTGCAAGTTTACCTTTTAATTTATCTATATTTTCTATAATATTTTCTAGCGTATGAAACTCATTTAGAAGTTTAATGGCAGTTTTCTCCCCAATACCACTAATACCTGGCAAATTATCAGATTTATCGCCGGTTAAACCTTTATAATCGGTTACTTGTGTGGCCTGAAAACCAGTTAACGTTTTAAAATTTACTTCATTATACTCTTCTAAATCAGTAATACCTTTTTTATTTAGAAAAACTTTGATATTGCCACCAACAAGTTGTAATAAATCACGATCACCAGAAATAACAATAACTTCATCAAAGTCTTTTGCAAAACGAGTTGCAACAGTCGCAATTAAATCATCAGCTTCATAATCATCATTTTCTAATCTTTTAATATTTAAAATATCAAGATATTCTTTAATAAAAGGAATTTGCATAGCAAATTCTTCCGGCATTGGTTTTCTACCACCTTTATAATCTTGATACATTTGATGACGAAATGTCTTTTTGCCTTTATCAAAAGCCACAAAAATATGAGTAATATTTTCCATAGTTAATACTTTATTTATCATATTTACAAAACCATAAATAGCATTTGTATATAAATTTTCACTAGTCTTCATTAAATTGCCAGTATATGCTGTTGCATAATATGCTCTAAACATAATACTATTTCCATCTAATAAAATTAGTTTTTTCATATTTCATACCTCAATAAATTTTATTTTTTAATCTCTTCCTTATTTTATCACAAAATAATAAAAATTTTGCATATTAAATTTATTTTTGTTTTTTTACTTTTTTTATTTTTCAAATTCAGCTAGTAAAAGTTTGCAACCCGTTAAAATTTGCTCAAAAGCGAGATCAAATTTACCTGTATACCAAGGATCAAATATATTTTGGTTTGGCTGTAACTTTCTTACCTTATTTAAGGGATCACCTTTAAAAATTTTTAATGCATTTGCAATATTATAATCATCCATACAAATAAAATAATCATAATAATTATAATCTTTCGCTTTCAACTGAACAGCATTTTTTCCATCACAACTAATATGATGCTTTGCTAGTTCAATTTTGGCTAAATGATATATTGGCATTCCTTTACCATTAACAATTTCTTCGCTACTAGTTGCCGAAGAAGAAACGCTAAATTCAATCGTTCTACCAGTTTTTGCTAAAAGGTCTTTAAAGATAAATTCTGCCATAGGACTACGACAAATATTACCATGACAAACAAACATGATTTTTATCATAACAATGCTTCCTTCATTTATTTTTTTATATCTTTATTTTACCACAAATTGATAAAAAACCTTAGCATATTAAAAATTTTTTTCACGCATACTATTTTTGGTGAGAATATGTTTAAAAAAATTTTTTTATTCTTATTATTTATTATACTTTTTTTCTTAACTTCTAGTACCAAAAATCTATCACTTAGCACTACGAGTAGTACTTTAGAAGATGAATTTTTAAAATCTATTTCGCAATATAAAAGTTTTAATCCTGAAATGATTGATTTATATTATCAAGAATATTTATTAAATCATAATCTTGTTTTATCTTTAAATAAGATTAATGTACCTGATTTTTTTAATCGTCAAAATATGTTTCCCAGTTTTACTTTTGAAGGTGGACCTTTTGTTAATAAGAATTATTATTTGACCAAAAATTTTATTCCCGATGATTTAGTACCTGTTACCATTAGTAAAGTTAATAGAAAAAACGAAGTTATGCTAATAAATAAAACAGCTTTAACATATGCAAAATTATTATTTGAAGATGCTAAAAAAGAAGGAATGAATTTAGTTGTCTTTTCTGCTTATCGCTCTTATATTAAGCAAGAAAATCTTTATCAACAAGCTAACAATAAAAATTATGTAGCAAAAGCTGGTTTTTCTGAACATCAAACTGGTCTTGCAATAGATATTGCCACTCTTGATACTGGTTTAACTAGCTATTTTGAAAAGACAAGAGAATATGAATATTTAACTACTCATGCTCATTTATTTGGTTTTATTAAAAGATATCCAAAAGATAAAAACACTATCACAAAATATCCATATGAAGCATGGCATTATAGATTTGTTGGTCCAGAACT
Source organism: uncultured Bacilli bacterium (assembly GCA_944326155.1). Taxonomy (GTDB): domain Bacteria; phylum Bacillota_I; class Bacilli_A; order ML615J-28; family CAG-313; genus CAG-313. The sequence goes on along the minus strand of CALVCV010000019.1, from coordinate 10,427 downwards.
TGCAAAAATAATTTATGAACATAACATGACCTTAGAAGAATACATTTATACATATGTTGCATTAAATTAGCACCTATTCTTCTTTTTATCATATTATATAATAGGAAGGAGTTTTTAGATGTATTATTCATATTTACCCTATCAAAATCAAACTCGCTTATGGCTACCGCTTTTAGCAGGAGCGGCTATCATTACTGCCCCATTTTGGCTTGGTGGCAGAAATAATTGTTGTAACAATATGCCTTATCCTTATCCATATCCACAGCCTTATCCATACCCACAACCATATCCATACCCTTATCCACAGCCTTATCCATATCGTTAGAAAACATTTTCTAAATGTTTTAAAAATGTTTTCTTTTGACAAATATTTTTTTTATTGATATAATATAATTACAAAAAAGTTAATAGAGGTAGCGGTGCAAATGAGTATCCATCAGAGCAGGCATGCAATGAAGATGGTGAAAGGTAACCACCGCCGAACGAGTAATTTAGGCATAAGTTACTCGTGGGGTTATAGGAAATACTTATAACACTCCTACATTTTAGTAGAGGCGCTAATTGATTTTACATAGTTATGAAAATTAGTAAAAAGCGCTTAAACGCTTTTTTGTTTTTTTAAAATATATTTATTTAGGAGGAATTTTATGAAAAAATTATTTATTGTGATGACCTTTTTATTTACACTGTTTTTAATTACTGGTTGTAAAAAAGTAAAATTTGATGAATCCAAAGGAACGCTTGTTGTAGGCCTTGAGTGTAACTATACACCATTTAACTGGACTGAAACTACCAAAACTACAACCAATTGGCCAATTGATAATGTGAAAGGAGCATATGCGGAAGGATATGATGTTCAAATTGCTAAACTTTTGTGTGAAGAACTTGGCTACAATTTAATTATCAAAAAAATTGATTGGGAAGGTTTAATCCCTGCTTTAGATGCAGGTACTATCGATGTTATCATTGCAGGAATGAGCCCTACTGAAGAAAAAAAGATGTCAATTAATTTTACTGATGCCTATTATAATACTCGCCACGTTATTTTAACAATGACTTCATCAAAATACGCCAATGCAACAACTTTTGCGGAATTAAATGGAGCTAAAGTTGTTGGTCAAAAGAGTACTACTTATGACACACTTGTTAAACAAATTGCCGACAAACCAACAAATAAGGATTGTACGTACCTTACACCGCTTTCAAGTGTGCCACTTATTGTCAATGCTATTTTATCAGGTGCTGCTGACCTAACCGTTCTTGAAGAACCCGTTGCCAAAGGTATTGTAGCACTCGATTCTAAACTTACTTATTTTACTTTAAATGAAGCTTTTGATTTAGAACCAGCAGATACAATGGTATCAATTGGATATCGTAAAATTGATGAAAAATTAGGAGCAGCTTTAAATCAAGCCTTAGCAACTATCACAAGCGAAACAAGAGATACTTTGATGCAAAACGCTTTAGATAACGGAAATTAATTATGACAAAATTTTCTATTATTTTAGAAGAATATGGGCTACTCATCTTAAGTGGAGTAGGTGTTACATTACTTTTATCCATCCTTGGTACTATTTTTGGTTTAATTCTTGCTTTAGTACTTGGCAGTGTTTTAAGTTTAGAAATATCCCCTTTTGATAATCGCTTTCAAAAAAATATAAAACAAGTTTCTAAATCATTAATCAACATTTATACAACCATTTTTAGAGGAACCCCAATGATTGTACAAGCAATTATCTTCTATTATTCTTTCTTAAAAATAGGTATTAACTGGTCACCAATTGTAGCAGGCTTATTTACAGTTACCATTAATACCACTGCTTATTTAACAGAAGTTATAAGAGGAGCTATTAAATCAATTACTAAAGACCAAACAGAAGCTGGACTTTCAGTAGGACTATCCCAATTCAAAACTTTTATTTACATTGTTTTACCACAAGCCCTAAAAAATGCAATGGCTTCAATTGGTAATGAATTAGTTGTTAATATTAAAGATACCTCCGTTTTAAGTGTAATTATGATTATTGATGTTTATAATGCTTGTATGATGGCCGCAGGTAAATATTATTTTTATATTGAATCGATGTTGATTGCAGCTGGAATCTATTTATTCTTAACGATGTTTTTTACAATTATCCTTCGTTATATTGAAAAGAAAATTGGCGCGCCTTTAAAGCAACTAACCAGTTCAAATTAGGAGATAACTATGAAGCCTATTATTGAATTAAAAAATATTTATCAAAAATATAATGATGAAACCATTCTCAATGATGTTAATTTAAGTATTTATCAAGGTGAAATTGTGAGCATTATCGGCCCAAGTGGTGCAGGTAAATCAACTCTCCTACGCTTTATCAACTTACTTAATCGACCAACTAGTGGTGAAGTATATTATTTAGGCGAAAATATCATTAAAAATCGCCATAAGCATAATTTCTATCGTTCTAAAATTAGTATGGTTTTTCAATCATTTAATCTTTTTAATAATTATAATGTATTAGATAATTGTACCTTAAGTCTTCGTAAAGTTTTACATATTGGTAAAAAAGAAGCTATTGATATTGCTACTAAATATTTAAAAATGGTAGGATTAGAAAATCGCATATATGCGCATATTTCAACCCTTAGTGGTGGCCAAAAACAACGCGTAGCGATTGCAAGAAGTCTATCAATGAATCCTGATGTGATTTTGTTTGATGAACCAACTAGTGCACTAGATCCTGAAATGGTATCTGAGGTACTTGACACCATTAAAATGTTAAAAAATAGTGGTAAAACTTTAATTATCGTAACCCATGAAATGTCTTTCGCAAAAGATGTTTCTTCTAGAGTTATCTTTATGGCTGATGGTAAAATTATTGAACAAGGTACGCCACAAGAAATCTTTGAGCAGCCAAAAAATACTAGAACTAAAGATTTTTTAAAAAAATTTATTAATTAGAAAATTATATAAAAAAAGCATTTTAGCAATTTACTAAAATGCTTTTTATTTTATCTTATATTGTAAAGTATTCTGCATATAATTGTACCGAATTCCCTTGTCTTTATCAATCTTTTCTAGAGTGTGATAATATCCAATATACTGTTTATCATTTTCTACTTTATACCAATAAAGTGGTAAATGATGATATTTTGTGATATGTCTTTTACCAAAATAATTTTTAAAATATTCATCAATCGAATATCCTAATTCTTTTTCTAATTCTTCTATGGATGTATCGGATAATTTATTTTGTAAAACTTTTTTTATCTCTTTAGTGATGATGTAGATATCTTGAAATTTTTTTAAATCTAGGCAATTGCTATATTCTTTTATTTGATAGCGATTAAAAACAACACCCATAGCATAAGATAATAAATTTTCGATTATATCTTTTGGAAGAATTTCTTTTTGCTTTTTATTTCGATGTGGAATTCTAACCTTAAAAATAGCATTATATATTTCATTTAATTTAATTTCTTCTTCTTGCATTGCTTCATCTATCCTATTTCTTTTATCTAAATAGAACTCAATATTTTTCATAAAAGAAACATTGCTATTATAGTTTACAAAAAAAGCATCTTGGATATAATTCCAGGATAATTCATCATAACTATCTAAAAGTTTAGCATAATCAATTAAACGTGAAACAATGTCATTAACTTCGGCCACTTTACTTTCATCAAGTATAAATGGCAAACTTGCAATATTGCCTACTTGAAAATTTACGGTTGGAGCAATTGATGACAAAAAGAAAAAGGCAACATCACTAGAAAGATAACCTAAAATATATTTTTCTAATTCTTTTTTTGAAAATAAAGAAGAACCTGATACATCAAATACATATCCTGCTTCTTTATATCTAACATTAAAACTATTAAAACCAAATAATGACCAAGTAATTCCAGCTTTAAAATAGTATTCTTTAGACGGCAAATGATTACCTTGTTTTTGTAAAATATTATATGCTTCTTGATCAAAACGAATGACAACTTTACTTGTAGCATACCATTTGGTTTGATCACCACCTTTATTATATGGTGCATATTTTTTATGACTTTGTAAAAAAACTTCAATCGAATTATACCCAAAGCCAATTTCTTTGGGTTCTACTTCATACCACCATCTAATAAATTTTTTATTATCACCTGTAGCAAGTCCTTGTCTAATATTACCATTTACACCAAGCTTTGGTTGGCGAATTAAAATATCATATTCATTTTCATCTAACCAATAAATAAAAGGAAAAGTATTTAATTTTAAAAATCTTTTGGTATCTAATACAAAATAATTATCCTGATTAAAAAAGGCTTGTTCTTTGGCATCAATATCAGGATAATCTGTTAAACGAACAAAGATACTTTTTTTGTTTGGTAAAGTTTTTTGTATGACAAAAGCACTCGTTAAAGCATTATAAGCATTTAAATTTTTAAAGGTATTTTTACCTAAATGTAACAAAGACATAATTTGAAAATGAGTTAAGATATACCTTCTTAATTCGCTAAATGATTTAATAAACATCCATGTATGCAATGAAAGCATCGCCATATAACCACCTGGGACCAAAAAATCTAGACATCTTATAATAAAAGCGGTATATAATTCAGATTTAGCATATAGATAATTTTTGTTCAAATACTCTAAAACAATCGTTGGTAACATCTTGCGTCCCATATAAGGTGGATTGGTAAGTACAATATCATACTTCATATGTAATAAACTAGCTAATCTTATAATTGATTGTTCCTCAGGTAATGTTACTTCAGTAAGTAATTTTTCATAATCATAATTGGGCATTTTAATTAAACTACCAAGGATACTCGCATTTTCTAAATGATGAATTAAATCGCAAACCGCACTATGCAAACTACTTTTTATTTTAGGTGTTGTTATACACATAAAATTTGGCAAAATAATTTTACCATTAATATAATTAGGACATAATTCAAAAGCTTTCATCATAAAAATAAATTTGGCAAGATGAATAACATTTTGATCAATATCAAAACCATACAATTGATTTTGATAAATATGAGCAATAATGGTTTTAAGATCCAAATTTTGATTTTCTTTTTGATATTTGGCAAGTAATATATCTAAAACTTCAAGCAACAATTTCCCCATACCAAGACAAGGATCTAAAATTTTACAGGTTTGGTAACAGATTTGATTCTTCTTATTAGTAGATAAAAGATATTGAGCTTTCGTATCAAAAAGCACATTTTGTGCCATATATTTTGCAATCCATTTTGGAGTAAAAATTTGGGTTACCATCGAAATATTATTTTGATTTACCTCAATGTTGGGATTTCGATTGGTATATTTGAAATGAGAAAAGCGTTCATAATCTTGAAAATTTTCTTGATAAGCAATGAGTTCTTCAATCTTAGTTGTAACGTTAATATAATAATTTAATAAATTGATAGTCGTTTCATCAAAAAAATGATGAGGAAAGTGTTTTTTTAATTCTTCTAGGTCATCTTCAAAAACATCTACAAAATGACTATTTTCTTGTTCACAAAGTTTTAGAATATTTACCTCATCATATTTCTCGAGTTTAAAAATTTTTTTTGCTACCAAATATTGAATTGTAATTATTCTTTCAAACCACTTTCGTACAAAAATTTGTTCATCTAATTCTTGCTGTAATCGCTCAATCAAATGAGCAATAAAGGGATTGATATTTGTAACACTCATAGAATCACCTACTCATAGATATTGTATCATAAGTTTTTTAAAATGCCAAACAAATAAAATTTATTTCAAAAAAAGCCACATAGTTAAACTATGCGGCAACATTAGGACCCAAAATAATAGTTAAAGTAGTACCTACATATTCTAATTTTAGACCCAATTCATCTTCTCTTTTGGCTTCATAAAAATAATAAATATATTGGTTAGTTGCGTCTTGTGCTTTTTCTTCATCACTATTTATTGTAAAACCATAACTTTTCATATTATTTAAGATAACGTTAAAAGCTGAATTTGTAATGTTTTGATACACAATTGTTAATTCATTAGTATCATCATAAGCAAGTTCGAATTCTCCATATTTGATTTCAGGAATACCTACTAAGTATTCATGATCAACTGGCCACTTGTCATAACTTATGGGTTTTTTTACGACTTCATACTCTAAATATTCACTTACATCCCCAACATAATCTAAACTTATAACTTCAAAATATTCACTATTTCCTGATAAATTGATATTTTTACTAAGACAAATGCCTGTACTCATATCTATGTAATACTTTTCACTATATAAAATACCATCAGTTGTAATATCTCTTTGATAGATATTTACTATATCATCTAAAAAGTTTTGATTTTCTTTTACAAAGAAAGTACGATCAATATTATCAATATAATCCGTTAGTAATTTCAAAAAATTATTTTCAATTTCACTTATACTTTCTTCTACATTAGTAATGCTCTTAGTATGAGCTTTTAAATCTACATTATACCAAGTATCTTCCACATTACTATAAAAAATAGCAGAAGTCTGTTTTGTATTTTCTAATAGACTAAAAAAGCCATCAGTTGCTTTAATAAGATGGACATTACTATCTTTAAATTTCATCTTTAAATCATATTCTTCAGTAAAATAAGATAAAATCGTATTTTTATTTTTAAACTCGCTAGGATCAGCCATTTTTAAACTATCATATGTAAAGTAAGGGGTTAAAAAATCATCACCAAGTACTAACTTATCAATTTTACAAACCATTTTTTGATCGCCAGAATCAATACTAAAGTATAGGCAAGCACCTGTTTGTTTATCAATATAATAATGTTCACTAATACCATTTTTTTCACGATAATATTCAGTTACTTCACGATCAAGGTAACGATTATCTTTTTTATTTAAAGATAGAATTTTAATCGCTATTTCATCCTTACTTGTATGATAGGTTAGAATATAGTATACATTTTCTAAATACTTAGAAAAATCATAATTGCCAATAACTAACGTTTTAGTTTGATTATTATTATCAACCCTATAGGAAACATTATTTGCTTTATCATAAAATAAATATATATCTTTATCTTTTTCTGCTACATAGTACCCTTTAGATGTTTTGATTAGTTCAAAAGAAATACCATTAAAATTAGCAGTAATATTAAAAGTATTAATGCTTTGTTTAATTTCCATAACACTTTTAAAAGTGTTTTTATTTTTTTTACAACTCATCATACTTAATGTACAAATTGCCACTATAAATAGCAAAAATAATTTTTTCATATTTTTCTCCTATTCTTATTATAGCCCAATTTTTTGCAAATTATTTAATATATTTTTGCCAAAGTGATGAAATTTCATGGATAGGTTCTGGTTCAATATTAGTATTTGATTTATGTTTGGTTCCCCTAACAACAAGTTCAATCGAAATGATTTTGCCAAGTTTTTGTAAAAATTCTTCAATCTTTGAATAGTCAAATGCGGAACAAGAAAATATATCAAAATATGCATGTTGTGTTTTATAATCATAGTGAATTGAAATATGACTTTGCGCAATAATGATAATACCTGATAAATAATTTGGATTTTCAACTTTGTCCTTAATAACATATGGTCTTGTTATAGGGTCCATATCAATTTGATAGACAAATTTATCTAAGAAATCGTAACATTCATCTAAAGTAAATGCTTTGCCAATTGTAAGTTCTGCAAGACAGTGTGGTCCAAAATTATTATTGGGATCAAATGGTAATTCAATATTCACAAATTTTCTTCTACTACTTGTTGAAATAGTTGAGATTTTACGATTAAATGGTAATAAAGATTCTAGTATATCAATCAAATAACTAGGATCAAAATCCTTAGTAGAAAAAACATCCATAAAATAACATTCTCTTAGCGGAAAAGTATGAATCGTAATATGGCCACCTTTTAATAGTAAGAAAGCACTTACCCCAATGTCTTGTTTTACTCTTCCGTAATAATAAGGAATAAGGTATGGATTAGCAATTGGCTCTAATCCTAAGCGATATGCAAGTTTATTTAATGCATCATTGATATAGACTAAGTTTTCTAAATTATGGTTTTTACTACCATAACAATCAATCATTGTATGTTTCATTATTTATTACCTCTTACAAACTTTTGATAAAATATTTCATATAACAATTTTAATCCTAACCATGATGTTATATTATTAACATCTAGAAGGGGTGAAATTTCAACTAAATCCATCGCCTTTACATTTAAGTTTGTGAAGACTTCTTCAAAAAAAGCTCTCATTTCAAGTGGTGTAAGACCAAAAGATTCTGGAGTACCCGTCCCTGGAGCAAAACCTGGATCAATGGCATCAATATCAAAAGATATATAATATACCGCTTTATCATCATGTTTGTCTTGAATTTGTTTTACAACTTCTTTAGCACCAAGTTCACGGAATAAATCAGCTGTTACAACATGAAGAAGAGGATTCTTTTGTTTAAACTCAACTTCACCTTTTTCATAACTTCTAATACCTACCATATGAATATCACTTGCTTGATAACCATTTTCTAAAGCTCGACGATTCGGACACGCATGACTCATTTTACTACCCATATATTCATCTAAGATATCCATATGTGCATCAATATGTATAATAACTGGTGTAAAACCTAATTCATGATACTTTTTATAAAAAGCTTTTTCCAAAGGCACACTGACCGAATGGTCACCACCAAAAAATAACATAAACTTATCATATGCTAACATTTTACTTGCTTGGGTTTCTAATGCTTCATAGAAATCTTCTTCTTGATTTTGATTAGAAATATCACAAAAATCATAGATTTTTACTCTTTCTAAATTATGAAAATTTGCATCAAATGGCGGCAAATATCTAGATAATTCTTTGAGCATTTTAGGTGCTTTATTAGTTCCACTTCCACATGAACATCCTAAATCATAACTCGCACTACCAAGAAGAATATTTGCTTTATGAATATCATAGGTTTTTAATTCTCGAAAATCATCATAATTCATATTGATACCTCATATCCTTTTAAAACTAGACTAATTATATCATAAGTCTTGTTTTTCGTCTAGTTATTATCACTACTTTTTCTATTAAAAAATGAAAAAGGAGAATTGTAAAACAATGAAATGGTAAAATAAACGTAGACACAAAAAAGTGTCTACGTTTTTTGTTTATGTTATAATAAAAGAAAGGAGATGATATTATGGGAAGACCAAAAGGTGGAAAAAATAAAGAATGGTCAAAAGAAGAAAAATACAAATATGTAAAAATGATAATTGATGGTGATAAAAATACATGCGATATACAAAGAGAATATGGCATTTATAATGCTATGGTAAATTTATGGGTAAGACAATATTTAGAGTTTGGCATTGAAGGCTTACAAAACAAGAAAAAACCTGGCAATCCACTAGTTAAATATTCAAAACGCAATGAATTGACGCCTGTCGAACAACTTGAATACGAAAATATGTTACTTAGAATCGAGAATGAAAGATTAAAAAAAGGGTACACCGAGGAGGATGTTCTTTTAGCCCTAGAGAAATTATCAGAAAAGAATATGAAATAGTAGAGACTCTTTCTCGGGAGTATAATATCAAATCACTTTGTATAGTAATGAATGTTTCAAGAAGCGGATACTATAAATGGCTAGACCGTAAAGGGAAGATTAATAACCATAAAAAGAATAGAATTGCGCTAGCGGAAGAAATAAAAAATATCCATAAGCATCATTCGACTTATGGATATAGATCTATAGCACAAAATATCAGAAATAAAACTGGATGGGTATTTAGTGATAATTTATGTCATAAAGTATGTAAAAGTTTAAATATACGTTCAAAAGCGCGTAAAACTTATATTCCACGTGGTGAAGAAAGTATAACTTACCCAAATATAGTTAATGGTAATTTTAAACCAACTAGACCATTTGAAGTAGTTGTTTCAGATACAACATTAATTTATTGTAAAGGACAACGCTATGATTGGACATATTACCTTGACGTTTATAATAATGAAATTATCAGTTCAGATGTCCGATTATTTAAACATGGTAATGGTACTGCCAATCATTATAATGCTTGTAAAAATTTTTTAGAAGAGAAAATAAAAAGAGGATATAAGGACCTTGAGACTATCTTTCACACAGATCAAGGTACAATATACTCCTCGAAAGCCTTCAATAAGCTTCATGATAATTATACCATAAAAAGATCAATGAGTCGAGCTGGAACACCTACAGATAATCCAGTTATTGAATCTTTAAATGGTTGGATAAAAAATGAATTATATAAAGATTTTAAAATATATTTAGCAGAGGATATTAATATAGCAATAAATAACTATGTTAATTATTTTAATACGCAAAGATTAGCCTATTCATTAAAATATAAAACCCCCGTTCAGTACAGAACTGAACAGGGATTTAATTAATTACTTTTTTGTGTCTACATTTACTTGACTATTTCATT
>CALVCV010000018.1 GCA_944326155.1 uncultured Bacilli bacterium | reverse complement strand
ACTAGAACATCCTAAAAAGGCAGACTGGCCTATTTCATATACACTATCCGGAATATCTATTGTGGTTAAACTAAAACATCCTAAAAAGGCAGAATCACCTATTTCATATACACTATCCGGAATATCTATTGTGGTTAAACTAAAACATTCTAAAAAGGCAGAATCACCTATTTCATATACACTATCCGAAATATCTATTGTGGTTAAACTAATACAAGTAGCAAATGCATATTCTTCAATTTTTTTCCCTCCTGTTATGATTACTTCTTTTAAACTTTTAGGTACAAACAACCAATTATCATCACATGTACTTGCACCAAATATATATCCCAAAAAACTATTTTGTAAACTATTTAATTGCTCACCAACAAAAGGTATAGTTATACTTTCTATATTATTACATTCATAAAATGCGCTAAAGCCAATTTTTTTAACACTTCTTGGAATTTTTATACTTTTTATATGATCACAATAACTAAAAGCATATTCTTCAATACCTATAACAGGCAATCCTTTATAAGTATCTGGAATAACTATATCAGTATCTTCATTATTTTTCATTCCTGTAACTACATACTCTGTATTAGAATTCAAAGAGTATAGTAAATCTTTACTATTTTTTTCATTATTACAACTTGTTAAAAGTGTGCAAATAAGCCCCAATCCTATAATGATACATCCTATTTTTTTCATAAATTCTCCTTTTTCTTTATTTTATCATTTGTTTATTTTTTTTGCAAATAATTAATAATAATTAAAAAATAAAAATCAATTTAAATAATTGATTTTTATTTTTTCTTTAAGTATTGATAAATTTGACTTTTTGAAACTTCTCTATCTTTTGCTACCATTTTCATAGCGTTTTTTTCATCAAGTCCTTTTGTTAAATAATATTTCATATGATCTTCAATACTACCACTATTTAATTCTTCATTGATTTCTTTGCGTGTTGCACCTTCAATAATCAACACAATTTCTCCTTTAATTTCATCAATGAGGTTTAAAATTTCTGCAGGAGTTCCATGAAGATATTCTTCATATTGTTTAGTTAATTCTCTAGCGAGACACATATAGCGATTGGGCATCAATTCTTTTAACATCTCTAAGGTTTCTTTAATTCTGTGTGGTGATTCATATAATATGAGTGTTTCTTCAATATCTTTCAGATTTTCTAATTCTTTTTTTCGCTTATTATCGTTACTATTTAAAAATCCTGTAAAAACAATTCTATTTGAAGATATACCACTACCTACTAATGCTGTGACAAAAGCTGAAGGTCCAGGTATGACTACTACATCAATTTCATCTTGAATGGCTTGTCTTACCGCAACGAATCCTGGATCACTTATAATAGGCATTCCAGCATCACTTACAATTGCAATATTTTTTCCCATTTTGATTTGTTCAATAAGCATATTAGTTAATTCATTTTCATTAAATGTATGATAACTTTTTAAAGGCTTACTAATATGTAAATAATTTAATAATTTTTGTGTCACTCTTGTATCTTCACAATAAATTAAATCAACCATCTGTAAAGTTTGAATGGCACGAATACTAATATCATCAAAATTACCAATTGGTACACCTACTATATAAAGCTTGGAGCAATTGGTGAAGAAGGTTTTTTGTCTTTTTAACACTTTACTCATCCTTTTTATAATTAAATATTTTTAAAATTTCTTTGGTATATTGATTTTTTTCATCATACACGTATAATGGTTTTAAAATCTTAAGGCCATCACTACTACCCATTTTTTTAGCTTCAACAAGCATTGCAAGTGCATGCTCAGATGATTTTTTAGGATAAACAAAACAAAGTCTTTTAATTTGAAAATGATATTTTTTAAACGTTTCAATAACTTCTATCATTCTGTCAACCCTATGCACCATCGCAAGGGTTCCTTTATCTTTTAAAAGAATATTACTCGTTTTTACAATATCATCAAGTGTAACCATCATTTCATGTCTCGCAATGGTTTGATATGTACTTTCATTAATATTACTATCTTTTTTATATTTAAAAAAAGGTGGATTGCAGGTCACAATATCAAATTTACTGCTACCTAAAATTTTATAAATCTGTTTTAAATCTTCATTATAAATCGTAATTTGTTTTTCTAAATGGTTATAAGCGACACTTCTTGTCGCAAGATCAGCTATTTCAGTTTGAATTTCAACACCTATAATATGAGCATTTGTACGAAGAGTTAAAAAGAGGGGAATATAACCATTACCACACCCTAAATCGATAATTTGTTTATCTTGTTTATTGATGGTAACAAAGCTTGCAAGTAAAGTTGAATCAAGGGAAAAATTAAAAATATCAGGTCGTTGAATAATTTTTAAGCCTTCATACCCTAATAAATCATTGAGAATTTCGATTTTTGGCTTTGGCATTTGTCGTACCTTGCTTTTTCTTTGAATGATAATTATGTTGTTTTACCTTATTGGTATTTGGCTTTAAATTAGATACTGAGGTTATTGTTTCTTCAACAACAATCTTTTCTTCTTCCTTTTTTATTTCTACTTTCTCTGGTGCTTTTTTTTGTTCTTCTTTTGTTTCAAGTAAACTTACATCTTCTGCTTTATGAACACTTAAAACACCACTTTCGTTTTCATTTGTTTTTATAAGTTTTTTAATATAATCAACAGAAACTACTTTGCAAGCTTCACAAGTAGGTGTTTTAACCATTTGACCAATACTTGGTAATTCTTTTTTTAAGTTCTGATAAAGTTCATGTTCATAAGCAATACAGCACATTAATTTATCACAAATACCACTAATTTTATTAGTATTTAATGCCATTCCTTGTTCTTTTGCCATTTTCATTGTTACAAAATCAAAGTTAGCAAGATGAGTTTTACAACAGAGTTCTCTTCCACAACTTCCAATCCCTCCAATTACTCTAGCTGCTTCACGTGTACCAATTTGTCTTAATTCAACACGAATTTTAAATTCTGGTGCAAGTACCTTTAATAAATCACGAAAGTCAATTCTTTCTTCAGCGCTATAATAAAATATTACTTTGCTAGAATCAATGGTATACTCACAGTAAAGAGGTTTCATAGCTAAATTAAATTCTTTTACATATTTTTTAAAAATTTCAAAACTAATTTTAGCTTGTTCATTATTTTTTTGTTCTTGCTTTAAATCTTTTTCTGTTGCAATCCTGATAACAGGCTTTAATTCATGTTCTAATTCATCATCATCAATTGTTCGGTTGCCAATTAAAACATATCCTAATTCCAATCCTCTTATGGTTTCTACAATTGCATAATCACCGCGTTTAAAATTGAAGTTAAGAGGGTCAAAATAGTATACACGGCCACCACCCTTAAACTGAATTCCGACAATTGTCTTCATTTTTTCCTCCTATAATTTAGAAAATAGGCTAGTATATTGTAAGTCTAAATTCACATAATAATTAAAACGTTCTTGGTAGGTATTTAATAAATCTAATTTTCTAATAATGTCGTTTATCTTTATATCTTTAAACTTGACATTTTCCAATATATCATCGAAATATTCATTTTTGCTAGTTGTCATTTTTAATAAAATTTCTTGATAGATTAAAATTAAGATATCCAAAAATAATCGATGATAAAATTTATCTTTTTCTTCTATAAAAATTACTTTGTTTCTATAATATTCAACATAAACATCTTTTTGTTTTAAATCTTTATCCACTATTTTTTTTGCTACCAACATAAAGTTAGTAATTTTTCCTTCTTCAATATATTTCATAGCAACATCCACTTCGGAAGTTAGATGACTTACAATATAAGCAATATCTTTTTCAACACCATAATCAATTAATTTACTCATTAAATATTGTTTAGGAATCGGCTTAAAGTGAATAAATTGACATCTAGAAACAATGGTATCTAATAATCTTTTATAATTTGATGTAATTAAAAAAGCATAATGATTAGGGTTTGGTTCTTCTAAAAATTTTAATAGTGCATTTTGAGCTGAAGCATTCATTTTATCTGCTTGTGTAATTATATATATTTGTGGTTTACCATTAAAACTAGTCAATGAAAAATCTTTTATTAAATTTTCAATTTGTTCTTTCTTAATTACATCACCATCAGGATGAATAAATAGAACATTTAAATGGGTATGGCTATCAATTTTCTTACAATCACCGCAATTCATACATGGTGCGTTCTGCTTTTCACAAAGAAGTTTTTTTGCCATATATATTGCCGCATCCAAACTACCACATCCAGGATTACCATCAAGTAGATATGCATGAACCAATTTATCTTTTTCAAAACCACTTGTTAAAAGTCGCATAGCATCTTTTTGATATTTAAATAAATCTTCGTTTTTCATTATTGTACCTGTTTATAAATAAAATTAATAACAATATCTAAAGCCTCTTTTTTTACTTGTTCTTTTGATGCCTCACCATTTACTATCACGATACGATTAGGAAATTTCTTTTGTACTTCTAAATACCCATTATAAACCTTTTTATGAAAATCCATCTTTTCTATTTCTAAGCGGTCAAGACTCCCACGTTGATTTTGTTTGATACGATTCATACCAATTTCTGGACTAACACATATCAAAAGTGTTAAATCAGGTAGTAATGACTCTGTTGCATATAAATTCATATCATATACCTTATCCATACCAATTCCTCTTGCAAATCCTTGATAAGCAAGTGATGAATCAAGATACCGATCACACAAGACAATCTTACCTTCATTTAAAGCAGGAAGTATCGTTTTCACAATATGTTCTCTTCGACTTGCAGCATAAAGCAATGATTCCGTTTTAGGATCCATACCCACATTGTTGACATCTAGTATGACATCACGAATCTTTTCTGCAATCCTGCTACCACCAGGTTCTCGTGAATAAATAACATCATAACCCCTATCGATTAATTCTTTTTTTATTGTTTCAATGACACTGGATTTTCCACTACCATCATTGCCTTCAAAAGTAATAAATAACCCTTTCATGACTTTACCTCAAATATATATTCTCTTTCTATTTATTATACCATAAATTTAAGATTTTATAAAGTAATACGAAAAAAGAAAATAACTAAATTTTTTTAGATGTATATTCTTTTTAAACTTTACACAAAATAGTATTGAGGTGAACTAATGAATAAACATGAATTTGAAAAACCAAATCCCTTTAAAAACGATATGAAAAAACGTTTTGATGAAAATACTGAATTTGCAAAAGAGTTCATAGATTCTTATAATGGGGCAAAAAATAACCGAAATATCGAAGATTATACTATTGATGATGAAATATTAGGTAAAAGAAAAAAATCTAAAAAATAAAATCGCATGTAGATTTACATGCGATTTCTTTATTCATAATATACTTTCCAAAGATATAACCCCACAGCTGGCGCAACATATGGCGCAAGACGTCTTTCTTTACCATCAATGATTCTTTTGATATCTAATGGTTGGAGTTTACCCTCACCAACTTTTAACATTAAAGCAACAATAATTCTTACCATATTGTACATAAAACCATTTCCTATAATTACAAATTCTAAAATACCATCTTTGATATTTAAATCAAATTCAGTAATGGTTCTAACACAGCTGGCTAAATGCTTATTTTTCGAAAAACTTCTAAAATCATGTGTCCCACATATATATTCCATTGCTTCTCTAATTTTAGATATATCAATACGATCATGAAAAAAATACAAGTAATTGGCTTTTAGTGGATTAAATGTATTGATACTTACAAAATAGTGGTACTCTTTTAAATGAGCAGATTTTCGACTATCAAAAGATTCATCAACAATTTCTGATGAAGTGATATATATATGAGGATAGACTTTTTTATTTAAAACTTTTTTTAAATTTTCAGCTGGTACATACTGTGCACAATCAAAATGAATCACTTGACCTATCGCATGTACACCGGCATCTGTTCTTCCTGATGCGTGGATAATAACATTCTTGTTTAAGATTTCTGTTAACTTTTCTTCTAATACTTGTTGGACAGATATATATTTTTTCTGGCGCTGAAAACCATGAAAAAAACTACCATCATAACTTACAATCATTTTATAACGCATATAACCCACATCTTCCTAAAATTAGACCAACTAATAAGGCTAAAATAACAAAAAAGACAATAAAATCGCCAATGCAAAATTTCATTTGGACAAGTTTTGTTCTTTTAGCACCAGGTATATAACCACGTGCTTCCATAGCATCTGCTAAATCTTCTGCTCTTTTAATTGAGATAACAAACATTGGAACAAGCAAAGAAACAATTTGTTTTACTTGATCTTTAAATTTGCCCTCATTAAAATCTACACCACGTGAAGCTTGAGCTTTCAAAATTTTATTGGTTTCATTGAAAAGTGTTGGTATAAATCTTAAAGCTATTGAAATCATCATCGCAAAAATACTTGTTTTAATTTTTATTTTCTCAAGTGGCATTAAAAGCCATTCAATCGCGTTGGTAAGATCTGTTGGTTTAGTCGTTAAAGTAAGCGATGTTGAAGCAAGAATAATGACAAAAACTCGTAATACTAAAAAACTACCATGTATTAAACCTGCCTCCGATATATCTAATTTAGTCGTATAGAAGGCTTTACCCAATATTGGATATCTAAGTAGATAAATAATACCTATAAGACATACTAAAAAGAATAAAAATTTAAAAGGTAAATATCTTCGAATTAAAAAATAAATGACTAAGATAAATATACATACAATAATATTTACATATGAAAAGCAAATTGGTAAAGTAGTAAGAATTGTGGTATTTTTCCCCACTGGCATAAATAGTTGAAAAGCAAAAGAAAAAACCATAATAAACGCAATTTGCTTTAAACTTTTTAGATATTTAAAAAGCGAAATCTTAGAAAGAATGACTGCAGTAAGTGGTATTAAGAAAGCTATGCCTAACAAAATAAAATTATCTGCTGGAATTAAGAAAACGCCTATCATCATCATAAATAAAACGCATAATTTTACGCGAGGATCAAGTTTATGAATAGCACTATTTCTATATATATATTGACCAAATACAATTTTATCATTCATTAGGTATATCTCCTGTTATGACTTGAAATAATTCTTCTTTTGTAAGAGGAAGTTTACCATAAGTAATTAAACCTTTTTCTTTTAAACCCATCGCAAGTATTGAAGCAGTAGGTAAATCAAGATTATGAGTTTTTAAGAATGTTTGATTTTGAAACAAGTTTTCTTTATTACCATCATAAACAAGTTTGCCTTTATCCATAACTAATACCCTTTTAGCAAGGGTTGCCACAATATTCATATCATGTGAAATCATAATAATTGTTTTGTGAGTTTCTTCATGCATTCTAACAAGTAGGTTCATTAATTCTTCTTTGCCTTTTGGATCAAGACCAACAGTTGGTTCGTCTAAAATTAAAATATCAGGGTCAATCGCAAGTGCTCCAGCAATCGCCACTCTTCTCATTTGTCCACCACTTAAAGTAAAAGGTGAACGTTCTAATATATCATCTTTAATACCTATTAGATGTGCAGCTTTAATCGCAAGTTCACGCGCTTCATCTTTTGTTTTGCCAAAATTTTTTGGTCCAAACATAATATCTTCTAAAACAGTTGATTCAAATATTTGATATTCAGGAAATTGAAAAACCAAACCAACATGTTCACGTACTGGTTTTAGTTTTATTTTTTTACTACGAATCATATTGGTATCAAACACCTTAATCGTCCCACTACTTGCAAGAAGTAAGCCATTCATATGTTGAACTAATGTAGATTTACCAGAACCTGTATGTCCAACTATCATAATAAATTCATCTTGAGCATCAATATGTAAATTGATATTATCAAGTTGTTTTTTGGAAGCTTTTTTGCTATATTTAAACTCTACATTTTGAAAGTCAATTCCCATAAGGCTTGAATTATTTCCTCTTTATTTTTGATTCTTATTGTATAATTTTGAATCATATTAATAAGCGATATCCCATCTATTAATTTAAGGCCACTAGCTTCCAAAATGGCTTCTTCTTTCAATACTTCTTTTGGTGTACCGTCTAATACAATTTGACCATCATTTAAAACAATGACTCTATCTGCATTTAATGCTTCTTCTAAATTATGTGTAATGGTAATAATGGTTTTTTGATAGTTTTTTCTAAGTGTTTGAATCATTTGATTAATTTCTTTGGTTCCTTTTGGATCAAGCATTGATGTAGATTCATCAAAAATAATTAAATCTGTATCCATAGCAAGTGCCCCTGCTATTGCTACACGTTGTTTTTGACCTCCTGATAGATTTTCGGGATTTTCGTTTAAGAAATCTTGCATATCAACAAGCTTA
This sequence comes from uncultured Bacilli bacterium, assembly GCA_944326155.1. Lineage (GTDB taxonomy): Bacteria > Bacillota_I > Bacilli_A > ML615J-28 > CAG-313 > CAG-313. The sequence continues at coordinate 16,168 of CALVCV010000018.1, read as the reverse complement.
GCAAATTCATCGATTTTTCGAATCATTTCATCTCTTGGAATTTGATGATTTTCAAGGCCAAAAGCAATATCGTCTTTAACAGTTACACCGACAAACTGATTATCAGGATTTTGAAAAATAATTCCCATTTTTTGTCTTAAGGTATCAACTATTTTTTCATTTAGTTTTTCACCTTCTATAAAAATTTCACCACTTGTAGGTTCTAAAAGCCCCATGATTAATTTTGCAATAGTGCTTTTTCCACTTCCATTATGACCAAGGATTGCAAGCATGCTACCTTTTTCAACAGAAAAAGATAATTGATTTAAAATATTTTGTTCATTTCCATAATATTTGAAACTTACATCTTTAAATTCAATAAACATCTTACTTTCCTCCTTTTTGATACTTTTATATATTATACCACTTTTTTCATTTTTTTGCAAACTTATTGGTACATATATACTTTGACAAATTAGAAAAAAAGCAACTATTCAAAGTGAACAATTGCCATAATTATATTTCAAATAACATATATATAAATCTTAGTAAAAAATTAGTAATATATTCTACCGCAACCGATATAAAGGAAATGCCTCCGCCTGCTAGATTAGAAAGTAACAATAATAAAAGTAAAATAATAAACCCATATTGTTGGTATTTCATATATTGTTCATAAGCCTCTCCTTTTAAAAGTGAACCCAAAATCTTAGATCCATCAAGTGGAGGAATAGGAATTAAATTAAAAATGCCAAGCCCAATATTAATCATCGCAAGTATTAATAGAAAATTAATACTAATAGTGGATAAGGTAGATGTGGTATTAGCAAATTTTAAAATAAAGCCAAGTAAAATCATGGCTATAAAAGCAATTATAAAATTGGCAAGAGGGCCTGCAAGGGATACTATTGCAATTCCTAGTTTCTTGTGTTTATAATAATCAGGATTAATAACAACTGGTTTTGCCCATCCTACATGAAAAAAGATTAAGCATAGTGTTCCCACTAAATCTAAATGTTTAACTGGGTTTAGTGATAAACGCCCTTGTCTTTTTGGCGTAGGGTCTCCAAACCAATATGAAACAAGCCCATGAGCAAGTTCGTGAAACATAATGGCAATGAGGGCAGCCGGTATAATAAATAAATAATCAATTGTATTTTGAAACATTTTTTCTTTCCTTATGTTATAAATTTTATCTATATTTATTATACTTTATTTTTTTGTTTTGTCAAGAAGCAAACAATTATCTATTTAATATATTTTAAGTTTTAAAAAACCTAGCAAATGCTAGGTTTTTTAAATTAATTATATTAATTAAATAAATTCAATAATTGCCATTTCTGTTGCGTCACCACGACGAGTACCAAGTTTTAACACTCTTGTATACCCACCATTGCGATCAGTATATTTAGGGGCAATTTCACTAAATAATTTTTGAAGTGCATAGTTACCTTCTTCATCTTTTTCAAAACGAATTAATTCGGCTGCTTGTCTACGTGCAGCAAGATCACCTTTCTTACCAAGAGTAACCATTTTATCTGCTAGGCGTTTTAATTCTTTTGCTTTAGAGATGGTAGTTTCTATACGACCATTTAAAATTAAATCTGTAATTAAATCGCGGAATAAAGCTTTTCTTTGAAAACTTTTACGACTTAAAGTACGATATCCTAATGCCATAATTTTTTTCTCCTTCTAAAGATTTTTTGGTAATTCTTTATTCTTCTGAATCTTCATTATCAAATTCAGAATCATCATCAAATAATGTTGTACTATTTTTAAGATCTAGACCAATTTCACGAAGTTTTTGAACAACTTCTTTAAGTGATTTACGACCTAAATTTCTAACTTTCATCATTTCTTCTTCCGTCTTTTGTGTAAGTTCGCCAACTGTATTAATGTTTGCACGTTTTAAACAGTTATAAGAACGAACGGATAAATCAAGATCTTCAATCTTTTTATCAAGTTTACTATCAACTACTTTTTCCTCAGTTTTAACCATATATTTTCTTTGTTCAATTTCGGTATTTAAGTTTTCAATAACAGCAAAATGTTCAATTAAAAATTTTGCGGCAAGAGATAAGGCGTTAGTAGCTTTAATAGAACCATTTGTCCATACTTCAACAATAAGTTGGTCACAGTCAAAATTATCCCCATAACGAGTCTTAGTTACATCATATTTGCATCTTACAACAGGAGTAAAAATTGAATCAATTGGAAGGCGACCAATAATACAATTGTTACCTTCCTTACAGAATTTTTTGTTTTCGTCAGCATTAACATATCCAACGCCATTTCTAACAAATAATTCCATTTTTATTTTTCCACCTGCAGCAAGGGTTGCAATTTCTTGGTCACCATTGATTACTTTGATATCTTCAGTCGATGCAGTGTTAATATCTTTAGCTGTAATTACTTTTTCATAAACAATTTCATCGTCAGTTGCACCAGCCTTTTTTTGTGCTTCAACAGTTGGAAGTTCTTCAATTAATTCCAAACGATAGATTTGATCTTGATCGCCATAATCGCCAACTTCATTTCGATCAGCATTAATAGTAAAAACAACTTTCTTTAAATTTAAAATCATTTCAGTGACATCTTCACGAACACCTTCCATCGCGCAGAATTCATGTTCCACACCCTCAATGCTAATAGCAACAATAGCAGCACCTGGCAAAGATGATAACAATACTCTTCTTAAAGAGTTACCAATAGTCATACCATAGCCTCTTTCAAGAGGTGATAATTTTAATTTACAATAGTTATCATTAACGTTTTGAACATCTTCATTAATTTTTAATTCTGGTTTAATAAATTCCACTCTTCTCATTTAATCCTCCCATTAGATTTCTGGTAATAAATACCTATAAGTGAATTTTTAATCTTATCCACGAGGTCTTTTTGGAGGACGACATCCATTATGAGGAACTGGAGTAACATCTTGAATAGAAACAATTTCAAGACCTGCTACTTGTAAAGATCGAATTGCTGCTTCACGTCCAGGACCAGGACCTTTAACAGTAACTTCTACTTTTACCATACCGTTATCCATAGCAGCTTTAGCAGCAGCTTCAGATGCCATTTGAGCAGCAAATGGTGTAGATTTTTTACTTCCTTTAAATCCTACTGCACCTGCACTACTCCATGAAACAACATTACCTACTTGATCTGTTATAGTTACAATTGTATTATTAAATGTAGAATGAATATGTGCAACACCTTGAGGTATATTTTTTCTTACACGACGTTTACGAATTACTTTTTTAGCCATTTAATTCACGCCTCCTATTTCTTCTTATTAGCTACAGTCTTAGCAGGACCTTTTCTTGTGCGTGCATTTGTTCTTGTTCTTTGTCCTCTAACTGGTAAGCCTCTTCTGTGACGAAGTCCACGATAACTTCCAATTTCCATTAATCTTTTAATGTTCATGGCAACTTCTCTACGTAAGTCACCTTCTACATGATACTTAGCAACTTCTTGACGAATTGCAGTAAGTTCATTTTCTGTTAAATCTTTTACTCTTGTATCAACGCTAACACTAGCATTTTTTAAAATTTCTTCAGCAGTTGGTCTGCCAATTCCATAAATATATGTAAGTGATACTACTACACGTTTATTGTTAGGAATATCAACACCGGCTATACGTGCCATATTTAATAAGCCTCCTATTATCCTTGTCTTTGTTTGTGTTTAGGGTAAGCTGAACAGATTACCATAACACGCCCATGTCTTTTAATAACTTTACATTTATCACAAATTGGTTTTACAGATGGTCTAACCTTCATTGTGTACCTCCTATGTACTTGTTTTATTTGCTAATTGTATAACTTATTTATGACGATAAGTTATGCGTCCACGTGTTAAATCATATGGTGATATTTCAACAGTCACTCTATCACCTGGTAAAATGCGAATCGTATTCATTCGGATTTTACCAGAAACGTGGGCTGTAATAATTTGACCATTTGCAGTTAATTTTACTTTAAAAACTGTATTTGGCAAAACTTCAACGACTGTTCCTTCCATTGTGAACACATCATTTTTTGACATTAATCGTTCTCCTTTATTTTAGTTAAAATTTCATAACCATTATCAGTAATAACAATTGAATTCTCATAGTGCGCACTTGGTAAGTGATCTACTGTTATTGTTGTCCAACCATCTCCTAATATTTTTACTTTATAAGTACCCATATTAATCATTGGTTCAATAGCAAGCGTCATACCTTTTCTTAAAACAGGTCCCATTCCTTCTTTTCCATAATTTGGAACAGCTGGGTCTTCATGTAATTTACTACCAACGCCATGACCTGTAAAATCACGTACAACACCATAATTAAATTTTTTTGCATACATTTCAATCGCATGAGATATATCGGATAATCGATTCCCAGGACGTGCATATTTTAGTCCTTCAAAGAATGATTGTTCCGTAACTTCAATTAGTTTTAAGCGATCACTTTTTACATTGCCACAAGGCCAAGTTCTCGCACAATCTCCATGATATCCTTTGTAATTTACACCGATATCAATAGAGATAATATCACCATCTTTTAAAATTTTTTTATTACTTGGAATTCCATGAATTACAACTTCGTTAATTGATGCACAAATAGATGCTGGATATCCACTATAGTTTAAAAATGATGGAATAGCACCTTGAGATAGAATTACATCATATGCAATTTTATCAAGTTCTTTGGTGGAGATACCTGGTTGAATTGCCTTTCTAATCTCTTCATGAGCAAGCATTGCGATGTGTCCTGCTTCTTTCATTAAAGCTATTTCACGTTCACTTTTATATGTTATCATTTGAATTCACCTGATTTATAATATCCTCTATCACCTTTTGTGGTGTTTGATTACTATTAACTGAAACTAAAATTCCAAGTTCATTATAATACGTTATAATTGGCTTCGTTTGATTATTATATATATGAAGTCTTTCTTCTATAGTTTCTTTCGTATCGTCTTTTCTTTGATATAAACTTCCACCACATACATCACAAATACCTTCAATTTTAGGCTTTAGTGATATAATATTATAACCTCTACCACATTTTGAACATATACGTCTATTAACAATTCTTTCTTCAACAATTTTATCTTCAATTTCTAAGTTTATGGCAGCATCAAGCTTTATATTTAATTCATTTAAAATATTAGACAAAGCTTTTGCTTGTTCAAGATTACGGGGAAATCCATCTAATAAAAATCCTTTTTGACAGTCTTTTTCACTAAGTCTTTCTTTTACAATTTGATTAGTTATTTCATCGGGAACAAGTTGCCCTTTATCAATATAACTTTGTGCAAGAAGACCAGTTGTAGTTTTATCTGATATTGCTTTTCTAAATATATCTCCAGTGGAAATGTGGGGAATGCTGTAGTGATTTTTTAATTCTACAGCACATGTCCCCTTACCAGATCCAGGAGCACCCATAATAAGTAGATGCATATTTTTCACCTAAATTTTATAAAAAGCCATGATAATCTTGAGCTTGACCCTCAGTCTTAATTTGTTTGATAGTTTCAAGAGCAACACCTACAACGATCATAAGTGAAGTACCACCAATTTGAACTGATGCTGGAAGCTCTGGGAATATAAATGTTACAATTACTGGAATTGAAGCAAGCACAGCAAGATATGTTGCACCAAGTAATGTTACTTTAAATAAAACTTTTGAAATAAATACTGCTGTTTCTTCACCAGGTTTTACACCAGGAATATGAGCATTTTGCTTTTTCAAATTGTCAGCCATTTTGTCTGGATCAATTTGTAAGAATGAATAAAAGAATGCAAATACAAAAATAAGAATAATATATATTGCAAATCCTATTGGCTTTTGATAACTAAATATTGTATACCACCATTCGCTAATCGTTTTACCACTGGTTTCTACAAACTGTAAAATGGTTGTAGGAAGCGATAAAAGAGTAGAAGCAAAAATTACTGGAATTACTGATGCAGAATTTAATTTAATTGGAATATTTGAATCTTGTCTACCAACAAGTTTTGTTCCTGCTGGACGATTTGTATAAGTTACAGGAATTTTTCTTTGTAAGCCTTCCATCCATACAACACCAATTACAATAGCAATAAAGATTAACATCATTACAATATATAATACAACACCTTGCCATCCAAGAATGCCAGTATCTTCATTACGATATGTATCCCCACTGATAAAATATTGCCATAATTGATACATCATTGTAGGCAAACTTACAATAATACCTGCAACAATAAGCATTGATGCACCATTACCAATACCACGCATTGTAATTTGATCAGAAAGCCAAAGTGTAAAGGCTGTACCTGCTGTAATTACAAGAGCAATGTAAATATAAGTAAAGGCATTAAACTCTGAAACATCTCTAAAATATACGTTACTTGTAGCTTTTAGACCTAAAATTAACGCAAGTGCTTGAATAAAAGCGATAAGTAAAGCGATATATCTAGTCCAACGATTTAATTTTTCTCTTCCAGATTCACCTTCTTCAGCCCATTCTTTAAAAGCAGGAATAATATCTAATTGTAACATTTGAATAACAATTGATGATGTAATATATGGGCTAATACCAAGTGATAAAATTGAAAATTGTGTTAAACCTCCACCTGCAAAAACATCTAAGAAACCAAAGATATTTCCTCCACCAGTTGATGGAATTGAATCATAGTTAGCAAAAGGAAACTTAATATGAATTCCGATACGCCAAACTACTAAGCAAAGGAGGGTAAAAAGAATCATTCCTATTAATTTTTTATACTTCCCGAAAAACTTTTTCATCTTAAGCCACCTCTACTGTACCACCAGCTGCTTTAATTTTTTCTTCAGCAGCTTTAGAGACTTTAGCTACTTTACATGTTAAAGCTTTACTAAGTTCTCCGTTGCTTAAAATTTTCACTCCTTCATATTCTTTTTTAACAAGTCCAGCTTCTTTTAAGCTAGCAAGGTCAACTACTGCACCTGTTTCAAATTTATCATTTAAATCGCTTAATTTAACAATCGCATATTCTTTACGATTGACATTTGTAAAGCCACGTTTTGGTAAACGTTTAAATAATTGAGTTTGACCACCTTCATAACCTGGTCTTACACCGCCACCACTACGAGCGTTTTGTCCTTTATGACCACGTGTAGAAGTTTTTCCCATACCACTACCAATACCGCGACCAACACGTTTTTTAGCATGTCTTGCACCGGCAACTGGTTTTAATTCATTTAATTTCATAAATGCGCCTCCTATGCTTCAACAACGATTACTAAATGCGCAACTGTTTTAATCATACCACGGATGGCATCGTTATCTACTTTAGTAACTGTTTGTCCAATTTTTGATAAACCAAGAGCTTTTAGAGTCGCCCTTTGATTTTTAGGATGAGCAATAGGGCTTTTAACTAATTTAATTGTTACTGTTTTTTCCATCTTAGCACCACCCTATAAAATTTCTGATTTATCTTTTCCACGAAGTTTAGCAACATCCTCTACCGTACGTAATGCTTCTAAACCTTTAAAAGTAGCACGTACGATATTTATTGGGGTACTTGAACCTTGTGATTTAGATACGATATCTTTAATACCTGCAAGTTCAACTACATTACGTACAGGTCCACCAGCAATAATACCAGTACCTGCTGGAGCAGGTTTTAATAAAACTTGTCCTGCACCATGAACACCTATAATTTCATGTGGAATAGTAGTTCCAACAATAGGTATTGTAACGATATTTTTCTTTGCATCTTCAACAGCTTTTTTGATAGCTTCAGGAACTTCTTGTGCCTTACCACTACCAAAGCCAACATGGCCATTATAATCTCCTACTACAACTAGTGCGGCAAAACGAAATCTTCTACCACCTTTAACAACTTTTGTAACACGATTAATAACAACAACACGTTCATCATATTGTTTTTCTTCTGCTGCAGTAGTCACATTTTGTGTCATTTCTTTTACTTGATCACTCACGAAAAATACCTCCTAGAACTTTAGACCGGCTTCACGAGCCGCATCAGCTAAAGCTTTTACACGTCCATGGAATAAAAATCCACCACGATCAAATACAACTGTTGTAATACCTGCTTCAAGGGCTCTTTTTGCAACTATTTCACCAACTTTTTTAGCAGCTTCAACATTTGATCCATTTTCGAATTTATTTCCATTTTCAAATGTAGATGCAGAAACTAAAGTAACTTGTTTTTCATCATCAATAATTTGAGCGGATATATTTTTATTAGAACGATATACGGCAAGACGAGGTCTAACTGCTGTTCCTTCAACAACTGCTCTTACACGATCATGTCTTACACGACGTGCAATCTTTTTAGATTTTTTAACGATCATTTTCTATAGTTTCTCCTTTCTACTTAGCTTTCTTTCCTTCTTTACGACGAACATGTTCATCTTGATAACGAATACCTTTACCTTTATAAGGTTCTGGTTTACGAATTTTTCTAACTTCCGCCGCAAATTCACCTACTACTTGTTTGTCATATCCACTGATTTGGATTTCTGTAGGTGTTGGACAAACTACCTTAATACCTTCAGGTAATTTCATTGGTACAGTGTGTGAATATCCTGCTGAAACAACAAGTGTATCGCCTTGCATTTGAGCACGATAACCTACACCATTAATTTCTAATATTTTTGTAAAGCCAGTTGATACACCAACTACCATATTATGAATAATAGCACGAGTTGTACCATGTAATTCACGATGTTGTTTGTCATCAGATGGACGTTTTACATAAATTGCATTGTCATTTACTTCAACAGTAAGTTCATGATTAAAGTTAAAACTTAATGTTCCTTTTGCACCTTTTGTAGTAATGCAATTGCCTTCTATTTTTACTTCAACTCCTTGAGGAATATCTATATGTTTATTACCTATTCTTGACATATATACCTCCTACCAAACAAAAGCAATGACTTCGCCGCCAAGTTTATTTGAGCGAGCTTCACGATCTGTCATAATGCCATTTGAAGTTGAAATAATTGCAATGCCTAAACCATTTAAAACTTTAGGAAGTTCATTTGCTTTTGCATAAACTCTAAGTCCTGGTTTAGAAATTCTTTTTATACCTTTGATAACACGAGTTTTTTCAGCATACTTTAAAGTTACTTTAATTACTCCTTGTTTACCATCTTCGATTTTTTCATATTCACTGATATAGCCTTCGTTTTTTAATACATTTAAAATTTCTAATTTTAAACGAGATGCAGGCATTGAAACAGTTGCATGTTTCATTTGATTTGCATTACGAATTCTTGTTAACATATCAGCAATTGGATCAGTCATCACCATAGAATAACCTCCTTCTACCAACTAGACTTCGTAACGCCTGGGATTAGTCCATCATATGCTAATTCTCTAAAGCAAACTCTACATACTTTGAATTTGCGATATACAGCATGAGGACGTCCACAACGTTCACATCTAGTATAGTTTCTAGTTGAAAATTTTGCTGGACGAGCACATTTTATTTTTAATGATTTTTTTGCCATTATTTACCTCCTACTTCTTTGCAAAAGGCATGCCTAAATATGTTAATAATGCACGACCTTCTTCATCAGTATTCGCAGTAGTTACGATAACGATATCCATACCACGGATCTTTAATACTTTATCATAATTGATTTCAGGGAAAATTAATTGTTCTTTTACACCAATTGTATAATTTCCTCTACCATCAAAGGAATTAGGATTTACACCATGAAAATCTCTAACTCGAGGTAAAGCAATTGAGATTAATTTATCATAAAATTCATACATTCTTTCGCCACGTAAAGTAACTTTGGCACCAATTGACATACCTTCACGAAGTTTGAACACAGCAATTGATTTTTTTGCTTTTGTGACTAAAGGTTTTTGTCCTGTAATTTGAGTTAAGTCTTCAACTGCAGCATCTAATAATTTAGAGTTACTAATTGAATCACCAACACCCATATTCACTACGATTTTATCAATTTTAGGAACTTGCATAACAGTTGTATAACCGAATTGTTCAGTTAATTTAGCCATGACTTCGTTCTTATAATGTTCTAATACACGATTCATAATCTTTGCAAGTCTCCTTTCTACTCAATAACTGTTCCAGAAAGTTTGCAATAACGAACTTTCTTGCCATCTACTACTTTATAACCTATTTTCGTAGGTTTCTTTTCAACTGGATCTAAATATGCTACATTAGATACATGTATAGGTGCTTCCTTCTTAGTAATGCCACCATCAGGATTAGCATTTGATGGACGATTGTGTTTGGTAACAATATTAACTCCTTTTACTAATACCCGATTTTTTAGAGGAAATACCGCAAGAATTTCACCAGTTGTATATGTTCCATGATTGGGTTTATTTTTACCTGTAGTAACAACTACTACATCACCTTTTTTAAGTCTCATATACGTATTTTCCTTTCTATAGTACTTCTGGAGCTAAAGAAACAATTTTCATGAAATCTTTTTCACGTAATTCTCTAGCAACAGGACCAAAAATACGAGTACCACGAGGATTCTTATCTTCTTTAATAATAACTGCAGCGTTATCATCAAATTTAATATAAGAACCATCCGTTCTCTTTACAGCTTTTTTAGTACGTACTATTACTGCTTTTACAACATCACCTTTTTTAACCATACCACCAGTTGTTGCAGATTTAACTGAGCATACACAAATATCACCAATAGTGGCAGTTTTGTGGAATGAACCACCTAATATTTTAATAATCAAAAGTTGTTTTGCGCCTGTATTATCGGCTACATTGACTCTAGTTTCTTGTTGAACCATAATCTACCTCCTGATTAAATAATTACAGCTTCTTGAACTATCTTCACTAAACGAAATCTCTTAGTTGCAGAAAGAGGACGTGTTTCCATAATTTCTACAATATCTCCTTCTTTAGCAGTATTTAGTTCATCATGTGCTCTAAATTTTTTTGAATATTTTACTCTTTTTCCATATAAAGGATGTTTACGATAAGTCTCAACTAAAACAGTAATCGTTTTATCATTTTTAGCAGAAACAACCTTTCCTACGTAAACTTTACGACTATTTCTTTCCATCGTCTACCTCCTGCTACTTAGATGCACGTTCTGTAAGAACGGTATAGCATCTAGCAATTTCTTTTTTTACTTTTTTTAGCTGAGCAGTATTTTCAAGTTTTCCTACTTCAGCTTGGAAACGTAAATTAAATAATTCTTGTTTTAATTCGTTAATTTTTGATTGAATTTCGGATTCATTTAAATCACGAAGTTTACCAGCAGGTGTTTTCTTTTCTGCAATTTTCTTTGCAACTTTTTTATCTACTTTAACTTTTGCTGCCATTAACGATCACCACTTTCTCTTGTTACAAATTTTGTCTTTACTGGAAGTTTATGAGCTGCAAGTCTTAATGCTTCACGAGCAATTTCTTCAGATACTCCAGCAATTTCAAACATAATTGTACCATCTTTTACTACAGCTACATAGCCGTCTGGAGCACCTTTACCAGAACCCATACGAACTTCGAGCGGTTTTTTAGTTCTAATATTGTGAGGGAAAATTTTTATCCAAACTTTACCATCACGTTTCATATAACGAGTCATCGCTATACGAGCTGCCTCAATTTGACGATCAGTAATCCAAGCACCTTCTAAAGATTGAAGACCATAGTCACCAAATGCTATAGTTTTACCACCTTTAGCTTTGCCTTCGTAACTTACACGATGAGGACGACGATATTTAGTTCTTTTAGGCATTAACATAACTACTTATCCTCCTTACTTGGTACAGTTTTTTTGGCTGTAGGTAAAACTTCACCTTTATTAATCCAAACTTTAACTCCAAGTTTACCATAAGTAGTTGCTGCTTCAGCTGTTGAATAATCAATGTTCGCACGGAATGTATGTAGAGGAACACTTCCTTCTGAATACCATTCACTACGTGCAATTTCTGCGCCACCAAGACGACCAGAAACCATTGTTTTAATACCTTTAGCACCAGCTTTTAGAGCTTTTTGGATAGCCATTTTTTGTACACGTCTAAACGAAGCACGATTTTCTAGATCTTCTGCCATTTTGCGTGAAACAAGTTTGGCATCTTTATCAGCTTCATTTTGTTTTACTTCAACAACAGTTAAGAAAACTGTTTTACCTGTGATTTTTTCAAGTTGTTTTACAGCTTCGTTCTTTTTTGAACCTTGAGATCCAATTACAAGACCAGGTTTTCCTGCATGAATTGTAACAATTACTCTTTTACCTGTTCTTTTTGTTTCAATACGTGAAACATATGCATTTTTATAAAAATTATTTAAGAATTGACGAATTTTTAAATCTTCATGTAATAAGTCTGCAACTTTAGTTTTTGGTGCATACCATTTTGCGTCCCATTCGCGGATAATTCCGATTCTTAAACCGACTGGATTAACCTTTTGACCCATATGTTTCCTCCTTCTAGTTATTATCTGCCACTACAACTGTAATGTGGCTAGTTCTTTTCAAAATTCGATTGCCGCTTCCCTTAGCACGAGGTCTCATTCTCTTAAGAGTTGCGCCTTCATTAACAAAAATTTGTTTTACAACAAGTTCTTTAACGTCCATACCATAGTTATGATCAGCGTTTGCAACTGCTGAATTTAACACTTTTAAAATAGCTTCGGTAGCAGTACTCTTTGTACCATGTAAAATACCTACTGCTTCACCTACTTTTTTACCACGAATTAAGTCGACTACAAGTCTTGCTTTTCGAGGTGATACTCTTACTGATTTTGCGATTGCTTTTGCTTCTGCCATTTCTTTCACCTCTACTTCTTAGCAGCTTTCTTATCTTTGCCGTGACCACGATAAGTTCTAGTTGGTGCGAATTCACCAAATTTATGACCTACCATATCTTCAGTTATATATACTGGTAAATGTTCTTTACCATTATGTACTGCAACTGTATGTCCAACAAATTCAGGATAAATTGTTGATCTTCTTGACCAAGTTTGAATTACTTTCTTTTGATTGTTTTCATTTAATGTAACAACTTTTTTCATTAAATGTTCATCAATAAAAGGACCTTTTTTAAGTGAACGTGACATATATTTGGTTCCCTCCTATTTATCATTTCTACGACGAACGATAAGTCCGTTAGTTTTATTTTTAGTTTTTCTTGTTTTAAGACCAAGAGCAATTTTGCCCCAAGGCGTCATTGGTGCTTTTCTACCAATTGGTTGACGTCCTTCACCACCACCATGAGGGTGATCATTAGGGTTCATAACTGAACCTCTGACAGTTGGACGAATACCCATATGACGTGTACGTCCAGCTTTACCAATATTAACTAGTGAATAATCTAGGTTACCAACAACACCAACTGTAGCACGACATTGATTTAAAATACGACGTACTTCTCCACTGCCAAGGCGAACAAGAACATAGCGATCTTCACGACCTAAAATTTGGGCATTAGCACCAGCTGCTCTTGCAAGTTGTCCACCATGGCCTGGATGAAGTTCAATGTTATGTATAGTTGTACCAACGGGAATATTAACAATTGGTAAAGAGTTACCAACTGTAATATCAGCATTTTCACCAGATATTACTTTTTGACCAACTTTTAAATCTTTAGGTGCAAGAATATAGCGTTTTTCACCATCAGCATAAGCTAACAATGCAATATTTGCACTGCGATTTGGATCGTATTCAATAGTTTTTACAACAGCAGGAATATTATCTTTATTACGTTTAAAATCAATTAAACGATATTTTCTTTTCTCGGCTCCGCCTTTATGACGTACTGTGATAACACCTTGAGCATTACGACCAGCTTTTTTATTAAGAGGAACTAAAAGGCTCTTTTCAGGAGTATCAGTCGTTATTTCATCATAAACAAGTACAGTCATATTACGTCTACCATTAGTGGTAGGTTTATAATTTCTAATAGCCATATTTTCTTTCTCCTATATTTTATAATTCGAATACATCGATTGTTTGGCCTTCTTCAAGTCTTACAATTGCTTTTTTATAAGCTGATTTAAAGCCTTCATATCTTTGTAATCTTTTTGCTTTTTTATGAACATTAATTGTTCTAATTTGTTTAACTTTTACATTAAAGATAGCTTCAATAGCTTTTTTGATTTCAACTTTGTTTGCATCAACTGCTACTTCAAAAGTATATTGAAGTTTATCTACTAAACCACTTGATTTTTCAGTGATAATTGGTCTTTTAATAATATCGTAATATGACTTCATTATTTAAGAACCTCCTCAAATTTTTCCACTGCTGTTTTAGTGATAACTAAATTTTTAGCATTCATCATTTGATAAACAGAAACGTGGTTATATTGTCCTATTAAAACGTTTGGTAAATTGCGTCCAGCAAGTTCAACATTGCCATTTGCTTCGTCTAAAACCAAGATAACTTTATTATTTTCTAAATTAAAGTTTTTTAATACTTCAACTAAACCTTTAGTTTTAAAAGTATCAAGAGTAATTTGATCTAAAACAATAATGTTATTTTCACGTACTTTTGAACTTAATGCACAACGCATTGCAAGTCTAACAACTTTCTTATTAATTTTAATCGCATAAGATCTTGGAGTAGGGGCAAATACAACACCACCACCACGCCATTGTGGAGAACGAATAGAACCCTGTCTTGCGCGACCTGTACCTTTTTGACGCCATGGTTTACGACCACCACCACTTACTTCGGAACGTGTTTTAGCTTTTTGTGTTCCTTGTCTCATTGCAGCACGTTCAGCAATAACAGCATCAAAAATTGCTTGTTGATGATCTTCAACGCCAAATACTTGATTATTTAGCTCAAGTTCACCAACATTTGAACCATTTTGATTATATAATACAACTTTAGGCATGTTTTTTCTCCTTTCTTTATGCTAATGCTTTAGGGTTAAGCTCTGGTTTTTTAGCTTTAACAGCATTTGTAACCACTACATAAGAGTTCTTAGCTCCTGGAACATTCCCTTTAATTAAGATTACATTATTTTCAGCATCGTATTTAACAAATTCAAGGTTTTGAACTGTTTTAGTAACACCACCCATACGTCCTGGTAATTTTTTACCTGGTTTAATACGAGCAGGTTGAATTGAACCCATTGAACCAGTTCCACGATGATATCCTGATCCATGAGCAGCAGGTCCTAAATGGTAATTCCAACGTTTGATAACACCTTGATATCCTTTACCTTTTGATAAACCTGTTACATCTACAAGTTCACCAACATTAAATATATTTCCTTTAACCTCTTGTCCAACTTCAAACGCTAGCATTTCTTCCCCAGCAATTTCTTTAACGAAGCGCTTAGGGGCTGTTGAGGCTTTTTTAGCATGTCCTATTTCAGGTTTAGTTGCTAAATTTTCTTTTTTATCAGCATAACCTAATTGAACAGCTGAATAACCATCAGTTTCAACAGTCTTTTTTTGTAATACTACGTTCGGAGTTACTTCAATAACTGTAACTGGGATTAAAGTGCCAGTTTCAGTAAAAATTTGTGTCATTCCGATTTTCTTACCTAAGATTCCTTTGGCCATGAGTTTTCCTCCTTTTTACACTATTTTAAAACGATATCGACACCGGATGGAAGTTCTAAATGAACAAGCGCATCCATTGTTTTAGGAGTCATATTTGCAATATCAATGAGACGTTTATGTGTACGTCTTTCGAATTGTTCACGACTATCTTTGTCCTTATGAGGTGAACGGATAATTGTAAATACTTCCTTTTCTGTAGGTAGCGGAATTGGTCCCGAAACTTTGGCACCAGTTCTTTTGCAAGCCTCTACAATTTTTTTTGCAGATTCATCAAGTAATCTGTGATCATAAGATAATAATCTTATTCTTAATTTTTTTTCTTTTGCCATGCCTTTCCTCCTAGCTTGATTATAATAAGCTTTAGGCTCCATACGAATTCCCTAACTACACATGCCATGACAACTCTACCGTGTGTGTCAGCAACCTCGCATATCTATGCCTTATTTTTAGCCTTTAATATTATACACATTTTAGATTTTTTTGCAAATCAAATGCACTTTTTTATCTAATTTTTTTATTTTTTTATTAATTAGTTTTATTAACAACACATTTTTTCCTATATAAAAAACTAGATGTATAAACCATCTAGTTTTTTTAACTACTTTATTTTTTCTTTCTTAAAATTAAAATAGCACCACTAAATAAACCAATCATTGAAATAATACTTAAAATGCTATTTTT
>CALVCV010000017.1 GCA_944326155.1 uncultured Bacilli bacterium | reverse complement strand
GCACTTTTTTTCCATATTAAAAGGAGTGGACTTTTCCACTCCCTAATTAGGACTCACGAGACTTTTTCAGCAGCCTCCGCTATACGCGCTTCTTTTTATTTTTTTGTTTTGTTTTAGGACTTTGGTTTACATTTGGTTCATATAGCCAAATGAAAGAAAGAATAGCACATAAAATTGCAGTAATGCCAAAAGTAATCAAACCAGTTGCAATAATTTTTGGTTTAATAAAAGCATTATAACTATCTTGATAGAAGTTTTTGTTATATCCTTTTTGATTTGTTGATAAAGCATAAAATTCTTCATTTGATAAAAGTTCATCGTTAGAATTAAGTTGAGGTTTAAAAGTACCTTCTACAAGATTGATTAATTCTTTATTTCCTTCTTCTGAGTCGTCTATATAATAAACACTAAAAGTTAATTCGCTTGTCTCGCCAAATACTGTATTGTTATCATAACTTTTTGCACAACGATTTTGATAAATATAATAAGTTTTATCATTATCTTCATCATCTTCATAGATATCTCGTGGATTATCATATAATGAATATGTAGATATTACTTCTTGATTATCTGAACTCATAATTGAATAGTAGTATACAGAAGATACATTGCCCACTGATAAACCATCTTCTTCCATTTTATCAAGTGCATTTTGTAAAGCAGTATCACTTTCTTCACCAATTCCATCTACGAAAGTCATATAAATATATTGTGGATTGAAGTTTTCTATTGAATTATAATTAATACTAGAAAAATAGAAATAATGTGCTACATTATAATCAGTTTTTTTGGTTTCTTTATTGTATGAAGTTACCAAAACTTTGTAGAAATTAATGTCAAAATATTTTGGTAGATGTAAAACACGATCTTTATAATAAGCATCTATATTTTGCGCATTTCCATTTGTAATCTTTTCTTCAGTAATTGGTTCTTTAGTAATTGGATCACGATATGTAATGTTTAAATCATCAGTATACACATCCGCATCCCACTTTACAGCTTTTTGAATTTTTTCTTGTGCGGTTAAATTTGTTCCTTCACTTTGATCAAAATAGTCTTCTAAATAAAGTTTTTTATAATTTAAATAACCATAGTAATTATAAAAACAAATACCAGTAGTTACTCCTATTGTGATAATTGAGCTGATAAGAACAACTATTAAAGTCCTAATTGTCTTTATTTTTTTTGTATTCATAAAAACCTCCAGTGTGTATATTATATCAAAAAAATTAAAATTTATCAATAAAAAGAGTTTCACTTCACAAAAATATCAGTTTTATTTATAAAAAAATAAAGTACATAAAATACATTATATACATTTTTGTTGACAAAATACACAAATAAGTATATAATAAAACTAGGAGGTAAAAAATGAATATAGAATGGATAAATAAAGAACAAAAAAATAATGCTATAACCGTTTATAATAATAATATTACATTTAGTAAACAAGCAGCTCTTTTGTTTGATAATGCTATGGGCATTGCCATTGGCTTTGATTTGGATAGTAAAAATATTGTGATGAAAAAAGTAACTAAAGAAGATTTTTTAAGAAACCATATATCTAAAGAAAATATTTATGAATTGACAATGAAACCAAGTTTTGGCCGTATTAATAGTAAAAAATTAATTTCAGAATTAGAAAAGCATTTAGATTTAGATTTTAAAACTCATACTTCATATAAGTTTTCAGCTAAGTGGAATACCGGATTAAAAATGTTAATCGTAGACACCAAGGAGGTAGCAAAAGATGAATAATGTATTAGCATTACAACCATTAAATATTGCGATGATTGTAATTTGGACGATTTTTGTAATTGCGGCAATTATTATTGAATTTGAAACAGCAAATTTAGTATCTATTTGGTTTGCCGCAGGTGGTATAGCTAGTATTGTTTGTGCTGTACTTGAACTACCTATTTGGATACAAATTATTGTTTTTGCGGTTGTAAGTGGTATCTTCTTACTTGCTACAAGACCTTTTGTTAAAAAGATTAGTGATAATCAAACTGTTTTAACAAATGTTGATCGTTATGTTGGAATGGTAGCAGTAGTAACAAAAGAGATTATACCTGGCGAAAAAGGAGAAATCAAGATTGAATTTCAAAACTGGCCAGCAATTAGCAAAAAAGATAATACATTTAAAATTGGAGATAAAGTCCTTATTACTGAGATTGTGGGCAACAAAATGGTTGTTGACCAAATAGAAGAAATTAGTTTGAACTAAAAGAAAGGAAAAAACAAATGAAAAATTTATTTAATTTATTAGCATCAGTGAATGGTGGCATAGTAGCAATTATTGTCCTTGCTGTCATTTTACTCGTTATTTTACTCGTTATTATAAAAGGAATCAAAATTGTTCCACAAACACAAGTTTATGTTATTGAACGTTTAGGTAAATTTTATAAAACATGGGGAACAGGTGTACATTTTTTAGTTCCTTTTATTGATCGTATTGCCTCAGATCCTAATACCCCTATAGTAGGAGGAAAACTTGACACACCTAGGTTGATTGGTAAAGTAAGTTTAAAAGAACAAGTAATTGATTTTGATCCACAACCTGTTATTACAAAAGATAATGTTACTATGCAAATTGACACTGTTGTATATTATCAAATTAGTGATGCTAAATCATATGTATATGGTGTTAGTAAACCACTTAGAGCTTTGGATAATTTAACAACAACGACAATTCGTAATATTATTGGTTCTTTGGATTTAGATCAATCATTAACTAGCCGTAATATTATTAATGAACAAATGCGTGAAATTTTAGATGAAGCAACTGACCCTTGGGGTATAAAAGTTTTTCGTGTAGAAGTTAAAAATATTATGCCACCTAAAGATATTAGAGATGCTATGGAAAAACAAATGCGTGCTGAACGTGAAAGACGTGAAGCGATTTTGCTTGCGGAAGGTGAAAAAAAGGCCGTTATTTTGAAAGCAGAAGGTTTTAAAGAATCAGAAATTTTAAAAGCGCAAGCTGAAAAAGAAGCAGCGATTTTAAGAGCTGAGGCTGAAAAAGAAGCAACCATTAGAAAAGCAGAAGGTCAAGCAGAGGCAATTATTAAAGTAAATGAAGCAACTGCTCAAGGCTTAAAGATGATTAAAGAAGTTGACGTAAACAAAGGTGTCTTAACGCTTAAAGCTTATGAATCACTAGAAAAAGTAGCAGAAGGTCAAGCCACTAAAATTATTATTCCATCAGAATTACAAAGTCTTGCAGGTCTTGCTCTTTCTGCAAGTGAAATCGTAAAAGAGAATAAAAAAGAAACTAAATAATAAGATGAAAGTAAAAAGGAACAAATGTTCCTTTTTATTATTTTATTGTATAAAAAATAAAGGATAGTTGAATAAAAAGATTGCGCATATTTTAATAATGTGGTATAATATATTAAATAATATATAATATAAGAAAGGGGAAAAACTATGGCATATATTGCGTTATATCGAAGTTATAGACCAACAACCTTCAAAGAAGTAATTGGTCAAAAGCATGTTGTACAAACGTTAAAAAATGCAGTAATGGAAAATAAAACTTCGCATGCATATATCTTTAGTGGTCTTAGGGGGATTGGAAAAACCACAGTAGCAAGAATTTTTGCCAAAGCTGTTAATTGTGAATCACCAATTGACGGAGAACCTTGTAATCAATGTAAAAATTGTCTTGCTATTATGCAAAATGAAACAACTGATATTATTGAACTTGACGCAGCAAGTAACAATGGTGTTGATCAAATACGTGAAATTTTAGAGAAAGTAAATTTTTTACCAAGTTTTTTACGCAAAAAAGTATATATTATAGATGAAGCTCATATGCTCAGCACTGCCGCATTTAATGCGCTTTTAAAAACATTAGAAGAACCACCTGCTCACGTTATCTTTATTTTAGCTACAACTGAACCATATAAAATTCCTGCTACTATCTTATCAAGATGCCAAAGATTTGATTTCAAACCATTTACGTTAGAAGAATTAAAAGAAGAAATAAGCTATATTGCAAGTAAAGAGAATATATCCATTAATGAAGAAACCATAAGCGCTATAGCAGAGGCTGCAGATGGAGGGATGCGTGATGCAATTAGTATTTTAGATCAAGCGAATGTGTTTTCAACTAAGGAAATTACTGTTGACGATGTCAATAGTATTACAGGAAGAATATCTAATTATAAATTAATAGAGTTAATTGATGCACTTTATAGTAAAAATGCATCTACTAGTATTCAATTAATTAATGAATTAATTGATATGGGCAAAGAAGTAAATAGATTAATTAGTGGTATGATTCAATTTTGTCGTGATTTATTATTATATAAAAATATAAATATGGCAACATCTTATAAATATATATATAATAACGAAGACTTTAAGAATTTAGCAAATAAATTATCACCAAGAGAATTATTCTATTATATTGATGTCTTAATGGATGTTCAAAATAAAATACGTTTTACGAATTCGCCTAAGATTTATTTAGAAGTAGGCGTGATGAAAATCATTAATTCAGCATCAGAAGATCTTGATATTCTAAATAAAATTCATAAACTTGAAGATGTTGTTTTGTCATCTAATAAAACAAGTGATACGATAACTGATACGCAAGAGTTAGATAATAAATTAAATAATATGGATAATCGTATTAAAAAAATCACAACTGATTTAGAAAATGCTAAGATTGATGAATTTAAAGAAAAAATTGAAGCAAAACTTGAACTTTTAGAAGATGTTTCTTCTAAAAATGCTGCTTTACCAACTGACTTAGTATTTAGGCTTGATGATATTGAAGATAAAATTCGTATTTTAAATGCAATGAATAAAGAAAAAGATGATCAAGCGATTAACGAATTAAAAGAACAGTTTACTTTGTTAAAAAATAAAATTGATGAAACAAATCAAGAAGAAAAAAATGTTGTTTTGAAAAATGTAGATAATACTAATATTCAAGAACAAATTCAAGCCTTAGAAGATAAAATTAATATTATTGAAACATCAATTTATGTTAGTTTAAAAGAAAAGATTCAAAATCTAGAAGAAACTATTCAAGAATTACCAAAGAGCGCTACCTTTGATGATTCTTCTAAATTAGCACTTTTAAAAGATATCGAAGAATTAAAACAAAACTATGCTTTACTTTATACTACCATTCAAAATCAGCAAGTTAAATCAATTTCCCAAATGAGTGATGAACTTGGATTTGATGTAGAAGATAATACAAATATTGATATTGAACAAATGGTTCAAGAATTAGTTGCTAATGTAAATAGAATATCTGATAAAATTCAAGAAAATGCAAATCATATGAAAGATATGGATATAAGACTTGAAGAAATTAGACAAACAAATAAAAGTCAAGATGAGATGATAGATCAAGCATTAACTAAAATTGAACTAATGAGATTAAATAATAAAAATAATATATATGATCAAAAATTTGAAGAAGTAGAAGGACGTCTTGAAAGCTTAAAAAATGCTGATATTTTACTTAAGGATGATTTATCAAAAGTAAAACAAATTGTAAAGACAACAGAGGTAAAATCAATAAAAGAAAGTATTAATGAAACGCAAAAAACAACAATTTTACCTAATATAGTTAAAAAAGAAGAACAAACTAAACCATACATTCCACCAAAAGAAGAACCAAAAGTGATAAAAACCAATGCTAATAATACTTTACAAGAAATTCAAAATGTTTATGATATTAGAATTGTGGAAAGAATATTACATGAAGCAAGAGAACGTGAATGTCGAGAAGAAAAAATGCGTTTAACAACTTTATGGTCTAAATTACAAGATAAAGTGGGATTTGCTTTATCGCAAGTTGCTAAAATGTTATCAGATGGTCAAATGGTTGCCAATGGCAAGAAAGAAATTTTAATTGTTTTTCCAACTGCCACGATTTGTAATCATTTAATGGAACCTAAAAATTATGTTGATGCCAAACAAGTATTACGAATTACATTGGGTAAAGAATATGATTTTTTAGCCTTACCAGAAAATACATGGCAAGAAAAACGCTCAGAATATGTTGGACAGTATAGTATTGGTATTCAATATCCAAAATTATCACCAATTAAAAATCCTGAGTTAAATGTAATCACTGTTAATTATAATAATCAAACCAACAATGCGCATAAAAAACCATTGCAACAAGCAAGAGCCTTTTTTGGTAGTGCGCTTGTAGAAGAGGAGGACAAATAAAATGATGAATCAAGCAATGCTTAGAAAAATGCAACAAATGAAAAAAGATATGGAAAGAACCCAAGAAGAAATTATAAATACTGAATTTAAAACAACATGTGGTCCTGTTACAGTTGTGGTAATGGGAGATCGTCAATTAAGTAAAATTACATTTGAAGAAGGATTTGAAGTAACCACAAGTGATGATTTAGAAATGCTAGCCGATATGATTGTTGCTGCCACAAGACAAGCTAGTGATGAAATTGACAAATTTACTGAAGAAAAAATGTCTAAATTTAAAGCTTTGTTAGGCGGTTTCTAAAATATCAATATTACTATGAAAGAAATAAAATTTTTGGATAATCTTGTAAGTTCTTTAGAAAAATTACCAGGCGTAGGTAAAAAAACAGCACAACGTTACGCCTATTATATTGTTGAAAAAATGCCTTTAGAACATGTTGAAACTTTAGCTGAAGAATTAATTAAAACTAAAAAAAACATGAAACATTGCCAATGTTGTGGAATACTTAGCGATTTAGATATATGTGAGATTTGTTCAAGTACTTATCGTAATCATAAACAAATTATGGTTGTTCGTGACACAAAAGATGTTTTAGCTATCGAAAAAACCGGTCAATATAATGGACTATATCATGTACTAGGCGGTCTTATTTCTTTATTAGATGGTATTTCACCAGATGATTTGAATATTGATAGTTTAGAAAAACGTCTAGATGGTGTAGAGGAAGTTATTATTGCTACTAGTTTTACACCAAGTGGAGAAACAACAGCCCTTTATTTAGAAAAAATTTTAAAAAAAGATCATTTAATTATTTCACGCATTGGATATGGCCTTCCAGCTGGTGGCGACATTGAATATGTAGATGAATTAACTTTAAAAAGAGCGCTTGATGCGAGAAAAGTAAGTAAATAAAAAGGAGGATATGACAATGTCACAAATAATCAATTGGATTAATAATTTTGGTAATCAACTTGCTGAATATATATTAAATCCATTTCTTAGTTTACCTGGTTTTTTGAAATTTATTATTACAATTGTTGTTGTATTTTTAGCCATAATTGGTCTTATCCGTGTAGCAAGAAGAGCTTTGAAGACAGTTGTAAGTGTCGCTTGCGTTTTTATCTTGATATTAATTGTTTGGATAATTATTTCATAATAGGAAAAAATTGATAAATAAAAAGAAACAGTATTACGCTATTTCTTTTTATTTTTTTTAAAAAATTTTAAAAAAAGAGCTCTTTATAATCAAAAGAAAATTTGCAAATTTGAAATATAGATTATATAATTTGCAAAAAAAAGTAGATTATGATAAAATAAATATGGTAAACAATTACTAAAATATTTGCAATATTCTAAATTAGGAGGATAATTTTATGGACATTCGCTTAGTCAATTTAACTAAGATTTTTGCCGATAAACATTCCGAAGTACGTGCTGTTGATAATTTAGACATTACGATTCCTTCAGGAAAATTAATCGGTTTGCTTGGCCCTTCTGGTTGTGGTAAATCAACAACACTTTATATGATTGCTGGTTTGTTAGAACCAACTTCGGGCCAAATTTTTTTTGGAGATGAAGATGTAACAGTTCTTTCGGCCGAAAAAAGAGGAATTGGTCTTGTATTCCAAAACTATGCCTTATATCCACATATGACAGTAAAACAAAACATCATATTTCCATTACAAAATATGCACATATCTAAAACAGAAGCTCTTGCAAGAACACAAAAATATGCAAGATTAGTAGGTATCGAAGAGTTACTAGATCGTAAACCAAAACAACTTTCAGGTGGTCAACAACAACGTGTAGCTATTGCAAGAGCCCTCGTAAAAGAACCAAAAGTTTTATTACTTGATGAACCTCTTTCAAATCTAGATGCTAGACTTCGTTTGCAGACTCGTGAAGAAATCAAAAGAATCCAAAGAGAAACTGGAATTACAACTGTTTTCGTTACTCACGACCAAGAAGAAGCTATGAGTATTTCAGATGAGATTGTGGTTATGAAATCAGGAGTTGAACAACAAAAAGGACGCCCACAAAATGTATATGAAAATCCAATTAATCAATTTGTTGCAAAATTCTTAGGAACTCCACCAATCAATATCTTTGCAGGTAAAGTCCAAGATGGTGGCTTATATATTGGCGAAGAAAGAATTGGTGATAGTAATCTTGAAAATCAAGAAGTAACAGTTGGTATTAGACCAGAAGGATTTGAAATAAGTCCTGAAGGTACTTTAACAATCAATATTCAACATATTGAACATATTGGTCGTGATAAATCAATTGTTGCTACAAACCCATATACAGAAAAAGAAACATTCCGTTTTATCGTTGATTCTGATAACAATGTTTTTGAAAACACAAATGTAAAAGTTTTAGTAAAATCTAATAAGTGTTATGTTTTCGATAAATTAACAGAAAAGAGACTTCAGTAATATGGTAGAAGGAAAGAAAAGCGTAAACTTTTTAAGAGGTATATTGTATTTATCACCGGCCTTAATTTTAATGGCTATCTTTACTTTTTATCCGTTATTTAATACTTTTATTATCTCTTTTAAAGAAGAATATAACTATATGACAGGCAAATATGCTGAATGGGGATTTGCTAACTATGCTAAATTATTTGCTTCAGGGAATATTTTTAGAACTTGTCTAGTAAATACGCTTGTTATCGTATTTGTATCTGTACCTTTATCAATCGGTCTATCACTATTAATTGCAGTAGCGCTTAATTCTATTAAACCTTTACAAAAATTTTTCCAAACAATTTTCTTTTTACCATATGTTACTAATACTATTGCTATTGGTATGGTATTTTCCGTTATTTTTGAAAGCCATCAAGGCTTAGCCAATGCGATAATTACAGAATTTGGTGGAAATATGATTAACTGGTTAGGTGGTAACATACAAGCTACCACAATTGGTAAAGGATTCCTTGATCCAAATAATGCTATCTTTACACCACAATGGTTAACTTCCATGATTGTACTTATGGTATATATTATTTGGAATTCACTACCTTTTAAAATTTTAATTTTATTAAGTGCATTACAAGGAATTGATAGACAATATTATCAAGCAGCCCAAGTAGATGGTACTTCTAAATTAAGAATTTTTTCTAAAATTACAGTTCCACTATTATCACCACAAATCTTCTATTTACTTATTACTTCATTTATTGGTGCTTTTAAAGAGTATACTTCTGTTGTTGCTATCTTTGGTAATAACGCACAATCAGTTGGTCAAAGAAACAATATGGCTACGGTTGTTTGGTATATTTATAAAAAGACCAAAGAAGGTGGTACAACAATGGGATACGCGGCTGCAGGAGCTGTTGTGTTGTTTGTCATTATCATGTTTTTTACATTAATCAATAGTATTATTAGTAAAAAACGTGTTCATTATTAGAGGTGACTTTATGGGTATAATAATATTATTATTATTTGTTGCATTTGTTGTTTGTATGTTAGTTTTGAAAAAAACTAATGTTGCTTATGAAAATTTTCAAAGATGCAAAAGAGGCAATGTTTATATAGAAAATGCCGATGAACTTATTCGACGTGAAAAAATAGTAAAGGTTGTAAGATATATTATTTGTTATGCATTCTTAGCAGCCTTAGCCTTATTCATGATTTTACCATTTTATTGGATGATTATTACTTCTTTAAAAACGGAAGTAGAAATTAGTCTTGTAAAACCTACATTTTTTCCTAAAGAATTTGCTTGGGAAAACTATAAATATATTTTAAATATTAAAAATTATCAAATAGAAACATCAGGTAGTATAAGATTTAATTTATGGCGCTTAATGTATAATACATTAGTTGTTGGTTTCTTCTCAACACTTGGAACCCTTGTTACAACAGTTATGGCAGCCTTTGCTTTTTCTAGAATTAAATTTGCAGGAAGAGAAATTATTTTTACACTTTTCTTAGCAACAATGATGATTCCTGGTGAAATGATGGTTATTTCTAACTATATTACTGTTGTAAAATACATGAGAGGTATTGATACTTATTGGTCCATGATTGTACCTTTCTTAATTAGTGTTTATTACATTTATTTATTAAGACAAAACTTTAAACAAATTCCTGATGAATTATATTATGCGGCAAAAGTTGACGGAACAAGCAATTTTAAATATTTATTAAAAATTATGATTCCTATCGCAATGCCTACATTAATTACAATTACTATTTTAAAATTAATGGGTTCTTGGAATGCATATGTTTGGCCTACAATGGTTACACAAAGCGAAGATATGCGTTTAATCAGTAATGGTTTAAGAAACTCATTTTCTGATAGTGAAGGCCGTTCTACTCAAGGTAGACAAATGGCAGCAGCTACTGCGGTTTTAGCACCACTACTTATTATGTTTATTTTCTTAAGAAGATACATTATGCGTGGTGTTTCGCGTAGCGGTATTAAAGGCTAAAACAAACATCTTGTTTTAGAAATAAAAAATATATGAAAAAAGGAGAAAAATACGAAAATGAAAAAACTTAATAAGATTGCAATGTTCTTATTATTAGTTATTTGTGGAGTTGGTTTTACTGCTTGTGGCGGTGGAAAAGACAATGATGGCAAGATTGAAATTGAATACTGGCATGCAAATGGTGCTGCTTTAACAACTGTTTTAGAAGAAATTAAAACCGATTTCGAAGCTAAAAATTCAAATTATACGGTTAAACTAGTATCATATGGTGATTACGATACATTAAGAGATACTATTACTTCAGCAATTGCAGGTGGTATTGCCCCAACTGCTGCACAAACTTATCCAGATCATATTTCTTTATATTTAGAAGGTGAAGCTTTACAATCACTTGATAAATATATTAATGATCCAACATATGGAATGAGTGCTGCAGAACAAGCACAATTTATTGAAGGTTTCTGGGCAGAAGGTGTAATTTATGACCAAGCTGGTACAAGATATGGTATGCCTTTCAATAAATCAACTGAATTAATGTACTACAATGCAGATATTTTTGCAAAATATGAGTGGGATGTTCCTCAAACTTGGGATGAAGTAATTGAAATTTGTGAAAAATTTAAACAAACAGAAGAATATGCACAAGCCAATACTGCAAACCCAGGTAAAGTTTTTGGTTTAGGATATGATTCAGAAGCTAACTTATTTATCACATTTACACAACAATATGGTGCAGTATATACATCATTTGGTGCAGATGGTAAAGGTGTTTACAATGCATTTGGTGGTGTTGATGAGGATGTATTAAAATCAAAAGAAGCTATGACTTGGTATAAAGATCAATTTGTAAAAGGTAATATTGCTACTTCTACAGCATTTGGTACAGATTACTGTTCTGATGCATTTAAAGCTGGTCAATGTATTATGACAATCGGTTCTAGTGCTGGTGCAACATACAATGATGGCCAACAATCTGCTGGTGTTAAATTTACAACAGGTGTAGCTGCTGTTCCTCAAAAAGATTTAGAAAATGGCCAAGTAATTCAACAAGGTACAAACGTTTCATTATTCAAATGCGCTAATGCTGATGAAGAATTAGGCGGATGGTTATGGTTAAAACATATGGTAAGTTATGAATCTGCATTAAAATGGGCTCTTGAAACTTCATATTTCCCAATTAGAAAAGATGTATTAGCTTCTGAAGAATATCAAAATCATATTAAAGGTAATATCGTTGCTGACGATGGTAGTGTAGTACAAGGTGTACAAACTTTAGCTGCTAAGGCAAAAGAAGCTGGTTTAGCACAATCAGATTGGTTCTATACAAACGTAGCATTCCCAGGCTCTTCTAAGGCAAGAGACAATGCTGAAACAATTGTACAACAAATTTTATATGGTGAAGGTGTAAGTGTTGATGCTGCATACACAGCTGCTTATAACTCTATCATGAATGACTAATCTTAATAGATTAATAGGTAAATTATAAATGAAAAAAATAGTATTAACCATGTTTGTATTAATTGGTTTATTTGTTATAGTTAGTTGTGATTCTCCTAATAATGACAAAGAATATACAAGTGATACTTACGATTGGAAAACAACGCAAACAGATAAGTTAAAATTAACACAATCATATACAAATAAAGACTTTATAGAAGATGGAATTGGTGAAGTTACGCCTATTCGTTACGTAGATGGTGATACAACTATTTTCGAAACTAAACAAGGTAAGCAAATTGATGTACGTTATAATGGTATTAATACACCAGAATCAACATATAGAATTGAACCTTGGGGCTTTGCTGCTTCCAAATACAATAAATCAACCTTTGAAGAAGCACTTGAAAAAGGTGCTAAAGTAGTTCTACAAGCTGAATCTTTAACTGAAAGACTAGATTCTACTGGTAGATATCTTGCATGGGTATGGTTTGTATATCCTGATGGTGATTCTAGGCTTTTAAATTTGGAACTTGCTGAACTTGGTTATGCATTCGTTAAAGATGCATCTTTAACACAATATGGAAAATTTTTTACCGATGCTATTTTTGATATTTCAACTAAGAATTTAAGAATATATGGTGAAGTAGATAAAGATTACGATTATTCAACTGAAGCTAAAGAAATGTCAATTAAAGAAATTAGAGAAACGTATGGTACAGAAGAAGCAATTGATGCAGCTAGAGAAGGCTTTACATCTCCACTTATTAAAGTAAGCGGTGTTGTTGCAAGGAAAAATGGTCAAACTAATGCTTATATTCAACAATATGATGATACAACAGGTAAATATTATGGTATATATGTATATGGCGGATATAACTCTATTTCTAAACTAATTGAAGGAGCATATGTACAAATTACCGCTAAAATAGGATACTATTATGGATCTTTACAAATCACTGACCTTACTAGTGATAGTAAAATCAAAGTATATACATTTGACGCAAAAGATCAAATTGCTGTAGTAGATGAAACATGCGATGCTATTAATGATATTAGAGCTTATGATAAAATAGGTAATCTCGTAAAAGTGAATGATTTAACAGTAACAGGTTATAAAAATTCTGATAATACTTCAGCTATGACTTTATATTGTGAATACTATGATCAAAACAATCAATTACAAAAATTGAATGTTAGAATTGATCAAAATGTATTATTAAAAGATCCTGTATCAGGAGAACAAATTTTATCAGGTCAGTACTTTATGGGTAAAACATTTAGTTCTATTATAGGTGTTGTGTCTTATTACAATGGCGCAACAGCTGCCCCTGAAAATGCTTATGCAAATGGACATATACAATTAGCATTAACAACGATGGATGATGTAGTATTTGCACAATAATACAAAAAAAGGAGTTATTTGTGCTAAATATAAAAATAACTCCTTCTTAACCTTGGTTTAACTTTTCTTTTAAAGAAAAATTAAATATAAAAAATGATTAAAAATACTTAGGAGGAAAAAAAGGTATGAAAATTACCGTATTAGGTAAAAAAATTATAGCTTTCTTTGCTATAGCACTTCTTGGTTTTTCACTTGCTGGATGTTTGGAAGAATCAAGTGGTTCTGTAACATTAGATAAGGCTCAAGAAAATGTTAACGAAGTTTTAGGTAAAATTTTCTTTAGTCCAGATGTTTTACAAAATGTCACAACTAATTTAGACTTAGTTAAACAAAATGTAAACTTCCCTGATGTAAAAATTGAATGGGAAAGTAGTGAAGAAGATTTAGTTGCTATTAAAGAAAATAGCGAAGGAAATCTTGAAGCAGTTGTTACAAGACCTGAACCTACTGATCCAAGAATAGAAGAAGGAAAAGATTATGTATCAGTTGTATTAACTGTTGCTGCATCACAAACAGTAGGTAATGAAGTTGCAAGTGGCACAAAACAATTTACTTTACGTGTAAAAGCAGTTACAATTGATAATGAAGGTTCTATTTTGGAAATCAAACAAGCAGTAATTGCAAGTCTTGTTGAAAGAGATGTTGCTCTTAATACTAATGATTCAAAAAATAGTTTATTCTGCGTAACATATGGTCGTGTATTACTTCAAATTAGCAAATCTATGATTATTTCTGATGGAACTCAATCAGTAGTCGTATACGGTGATTATTCTGCTGATTGTCAAGTTGGTGATTTAGTTCGTGTACAAGGCGGTGTTTATTCATATTTTGGTCAAATTGAATTTGCAACAGATGTTGCAGTTACTAAATTAGGTGAAGATGATCCTCATGCTAATATTACAGTTAATGAATTTGTTGATACAACTATTGAAGAATATACAACTGCATTAACTGCTGCTGTAGATGAAAATAGAAAAGTTGTTGATCAAGAAGCTATTTTAAATTTCTCTGGTGCAACATATAAATTATGGGCAAAAGTGTTAAAAACTGAAGCTGCTCCTGGTGATGATTATGCATTAGCAGATCCTGAAACAGGTACTGTAATTTCGATTTATCATTATGCAACAGATGGTGCTGAAGCTGCTGCTGAAATGGATAAATGGGTTGACAAATATGTATACATTAATGCTGTAACTATTGATAGATATTCATCTAATGATGTTTATAGAGTATTATGGGATGGTTCAGAAATTGTTGAAGCACCTGCTCCTACATTAACTGATGAAAATAAAGTATCACAAGCTGTTACTGAACTTGAAGGTACTAAGTTTGATGCTGTATATTATAATGGTGACGAATTTACATTACCTACAACTTCTGTTGATGGTGTTAATGTAACATGGGAAACTACTCCTGCTAATTTGATTGTTGATGGAAAACTTGTTGTTACTGAAGATGGTGTTGCTAAATTAGTTGCTACAGTAACTTGTGGTGAAGCAACTGGTACTGCTGAACTAGAAATTAATGTTAAAGTAATAGAAGAAGTTTTAACTATTGCTGAAGCAGTTGCAGGCGAAAAAGGTGATATGGTTACTATTCAAGGTGTTGTTGATGTAACATTTAGTTCATATAAGAACTATTATGTTGTTGATGAAACTGGTGCAATTTTAGTTTATGATTCACTACCTGCTGAATTAAAGGTTGGTCAAACTGTAAAATTAACTGGTAACCTTGATTTCTATAATGGTACACCACAATTGGCAAAAGGAGTAACAGTTGAATTAGTTGAAGATACTGCATGGACAATGGCTACTCCAAAACCAGTAACTGTTGCAGATGTAAAAGCATATACGCAAGAAAATGCTTTATTTGGTGCTTATTTACAAGCAAGTGGTCTTCTTGTAAAATCTGGTAATTATTATTATTTAGCAGATGCTACAGATACTACAAAACAAATTAGTTTATACAATTCTAATGTTCCTGCTGAGTTAGCAGAATTTGCAGATACTGATAAAGTTGTAACATTAAACTTCTACTTCTATGGAAATTCAAGAAGTGATTGGAGTGGTGATCACAGAGTAGTATTTGCTGGTCGTGAAGGTGAATATACACTACCAACTTTAACAGATGAAGAAACAGCAAATAAATTCCTTGCCGATTTAGATGTTCCTGAATCTGTAACTGATGATTTTGCATTACCAGAAGCAGAAGGCTTAGTGTGGGCATTAAAAGAAGCAACAGCTGCTGCAACATTAAATGGTGCAACAGTAACTGTTACTCGTCCTGCAGTAGGTGAAGCAGATGCTACAGTTGTATTTGTTGCAACATATACATATAAAGAAGTTCCTTATACAAAGGAATTTACAGTAACGGTAAAAGCATTAGTTGATACTACAACAGAAACAAAAGTAACTTATACATTTGCTACTGAAACAGCAAAAGGAACTGCGTTAGACGCTGACACTGCACTTACTGTATTTAATAATGGTTTTGCAGGCGCATCTACTAATCCATTAATTACTGTTGGGGCTACTAAAGTTTATAATGGAAATGGTACTGGTGGTGCCTACGAAAATACAGCTGGCTTCTTAAAATTTGGAACAGGTAGTGCAGCTGGTGAATTAGTTTTAACTTTTGCAGAAGGCATGAATGTAATAAAAGTTGAAATTTCTTGCCATGATTGGTATGCAAAATCTGACGCTCATCCTACAAATTCTAATGAAGTTGGTGTAAATGATTGTGATCTTGTACTTGCTCCATATAATACAGATGCAACTCCTGAAACATTAACATTTGATTTAACTAGTGCTACAAACGTTATTACAATTACATCAAATAAAAGAGTTTTCGTATTCTCTATAACAGTT
This sequence comes from uncultured Bacilli bacterium, assembly GCA_944326155.1. Lineage (GTDB taxonomy): Bacteria > Bacillota_I > Bacilli_A > ML615J-28 > CAG-313 > CAG-313. Next base: position 10,931 of record CALVCV010000017.1, on the reverse strand, counting down.
TATTTTGCATAATAAATAGTAATAAATAAAAAGCTCTATGGGTTTTAACCCTAGGGCTTTTTCTTTTTCTTTGATAAAATAGTTTATCTATGTTATAATAACTATTAAGGAGAATATTAGAGATGTTTTTAGAAATTTATAATAAAATAAAAGAATATGATACAATTATTATACATCGTCATGCAAAACCTGATTGTGATGCTTTAGGATCACAAATAGGACTTAAAAACGCCATTATAGCCACTTTTCCCAATAAATGTGTAAAAGCTACTGGTGATATGGTAGAACGTTATAATTGGTTTGAAAAAATGGATACTGTTTATGATGACGACTATAAAAATGCTTTGATTATTGTATGTGATAGTGGAGCAGAAAAAATGATTAGTGATGAAAGATATAAAAAAGGATCTTTCTTAATTAAGATTGATCATCATATTCCACAAGGACAATATGGAGATATTGCATATGTAGATACAAATAGTGAGTCTTGTTCAAGTATTATAGCTGAACTAGTCAAAAAAACCCCACTTGTTATGAATAAAAAAGCTGCGCAAAATCTTTTTGTGGGAATGGTTACAGATAGTGGTAGATTTAGGTATAGTCAAACATCTTCAAGAACATTTGAAATTGCTTCATATTTAATGCAATTTAATATTAATATAGACCAATTATATAATAAGATATATCTTGAAAAACTATATAACGTTAAATTGAAGGCAAAATTAATTTCTAAATTTAAAGTAACGAAAAATGGTGTTGCATATTTAATTAATACTTATCAAGATGTTTTAAAATATAATCTTCCTATTTTTGATATTTCACGAGGTATGGTAAATATTATGTCAGGCATTGAAGGAATTAATATATGGGCTAATTTTACAGAAACTGAGACCAAAGAAGTTTATTGTGAATTACGTTCAAATGGTGTAAACATCAATAAAGTAGCTACGATATTTGGAGGAGGGGGACATTTGCAAGCAAGTGGATGTACTTTAAAAAGTTTAGAACAAGTAAAAGAAGTACTTAAAGAATTAAATAAAGTAGCAGGAGATAGCTATGAAAAATGAAATTTTAAATAAAATAAAAGAATATGAAACAATTATTATACATCGTCATATTAGACCTGATGGAGATTGTATAGGTTCACAAAAAGCGCTTAAAGAAGCACTTATACTTAATTTTCCTAATAAGAAAGTTTATGCTGTTGGTGATGAAATTCCCGATTATTTAAAAGAATATGGAGCCATTGATGAAGTGGATGAACATTTGTATATCAATGCATTAGTTATTGTTCTAGATACTGCAAGCAAATCCCGAATTTGTAATAATAATTATGAAAAAGCGAAATTTTTGATTAAAATTGATCATCATGATGATTCTGAAGATTATGCTAATATTAACTACGTTGATCATGAATCACCGGCATGTGCATCTATTTTAGTTAGATTATTTAAAGAATGGAATTTCAAATTAAATAAAGAAATTGCTACTTGTCTATATTTATCTATTACGACTGATACAGGCCGTTTTAGGTATCGTGGTGTAAATGAAGAAGTTTTAACCAATGCTGGATACTTGCTTAATTATGGCGTTGATACTGATATGCTTTATACTAGATTATATATCAAAAAAATTGAGGCATTAAAATTACAAGGTTATGTATTCCAACATTTTAAAAAGACTAAAAATGGTGTTGCTTATATTTATTTTACAAAAGAATTGATGGATAAATTTAATGTTACAAAAGAAGATGCTGCAAACTTAGTCAATTGCCTAGATAGTATTGAAGGATGTCTTATTTGGGTTGCATTTATTGATCAAGCAAATAGTACACAAAATATACCTAGTGAAATCCGCGTAAGACTTCGTTCAAGATTTGTTGCCATTAACGAAATTGCAACACATTACCATGGTGGAGGGCATTTAATGGCTGCAGGAGCAACAATTTATTCAAAAAAAGAGATGCAAAAATTATTAAAAGAATTAGATAATTTATTAAAAAAATATAAAGAGGATAATCCTTGTGTTTTCTAATCAAAAAATTTTAGTAACAAATGATGATGGTATAAATAGTTTAGGCCTAAAACTTTTAGTAGAAAAATTAACCTATTATACTAAAGAGATTTTAGTTGTTGCACCAAATAAGCAAATGAGTGCAACTTCCCATAAATTAACTTTACATGAAGGAATCAATCTTCATAAAGAACCAGATATTGTACAAGGAATAAAAACATATAGTATAACAGGCACACCTGTTGACTGCGTTAATATAGCGGTTTGTATATTAAATTTTTTGCCAAATATGATTTTTTCAGGTGTAAACGATGGCTATAATATAGGAACAGATATTTTATATTCAGGTACGATTGCTGCCGCAAGCGAAGCGGTTAAATATCAAGCTTTAGGTATTGCTTTTTCTTGCGATGCTCATACTTTAAAGGGTATGCAATATTTTGATGAAGTAATAAAGTATATTACTGATAAAAAATTATTTTTAGATGCGAAAGTGTTAAATGTTAATCTTCCAGAGTTATCTATGGGTATAAAAATTACCCATCAAGGCGAAAACCCGCTAAAGAATAAATATACAAAAAAGTTAGATGGTTTATATTATATTAATTCAACTTCCATAGAAGACATATCTACATTTGATGAAAATTCAGATGTATATAATGTTAAGATGGGCTATATTTCAATAACTCCTCTTACAAACGATAAAACCGATATTGAAATATATAAAAAGTGGCAAGAAAGAAACATATAAAAAAGTAATTCCTCATAAAATAAAATAGGTGATTACTTTGAAAATATTAAAATTTATAAAATGGTTATTAAAATCAGTTATTCTAGGACTTGCAATTGTGTTTATATTTAATTTAATTGGAGTATATTTTAGCCTAAATGTGCCGGTGAATATATATACCATTCTAATTGTTGGTATGCTTAGAATACCAGGACTAGTTATGATTTTAATATTTTTAATTTTATAGAGGTAATTTTATGCAAAACATTGAAATTGATTTTAAATTGTACGTTAGTGATGGCAGTATGACATCCTTTATTACCGAAGGTACATATGAAGACTTAGGCGAATACCGTAGCATTAGTTTTGTTGAAGATACGACTATTAAAGCAAACACTACTATTGATATTTATCAAGAGCGTGTTTTAATCAAACGCTTAGGTGAAATGAATATGACAATGGAATATATTATGGGGATGGATACTACTTTATATTTAACCACTAATTTTAATTATGATATTTCAATGAATAACTATACATCCTTTTTAGAAATAACAGAAGATACAATTAACATTATTTATCAAACACAAATTGATAAAGAACAAAACCTAACCCACAACCTTTTTCTAAAATGGCATTTTATAAATTAAAATCATTTTAATTTGCAAAAAAATTAAAAGTATAGTATAATAGACTAACCATTAGTAGTAAATAAATTTGGAGGATATATATGGGTAGCAAAGATAAAGAAAAATCATTACTAGAAATTGCGATTGAACTTCTAGATATGAAAAAGAAACCACAAAAAATAACGGCTATTCTTAAAGAAGTTATGGAGATTAAAGGTGTAAAAGCAAGTGTCATTAAAGAAATTGCTCCACAATTTGTTTTAGATTTTATGCAATCTGGGTATTTTGTGTATTGTGGTGACGAATGTTGGGATTTAAAAGATCGTCAACCAACTTCTGTATTAGATAAAGAAGGTGGCGATTATGATGATATATATGCTGACGATGAAGATGTAAAGAACAATGAATTAAAAGATGATATTTTTGAAAATGAAAATGTTGATCAAAATCAAGATAATGATGATGACGATGATGAAGACAGCGAAGAAGACGAAATGGATGATGATTTAGCTAAAGCATTTGATGATTTTGATGATGAATATAATTCTGGTCTAGTCGTTTTAGATGATGATTCTAAAGACGATGAGGATGATGACGAGGATATTTAACCAAAAAGTAATCGTATATATGCATATGCGATTACTTTTTATTATTCCTATGATATAATAAAATCAACAAATAGGTATATATATGAACAAAGCAAAAACGAAACAATTATTATTAGAAAATCATATTAATATTAAAAAAAAATATGGGCAAAACTTTTTATTAGATGACGATATTTTAAATAAGATTATTAGTGATTCTAAAATCAATAAAGCATCATATGTTGTTGAAATTGGCCCTGGTTTAGGTTTTTTAACTAAGAAACTTAGTCAAAATGCTTGTAAAGTATTATGCTATGAAATTGATGCACAAATGATTGAAATTTTAAATCAAACATTTTTTGCTAATGTTGAAATTATTCATGATGATTTTTTAAAAAGAAATTTAGATCAAGATTTGAATATATTTGCAAAAGGTAAAAAAGTTACCATAGTTGCAAATCTCCCCTATTATATTACAACGGCTATTTTGTTAAAAATTCTAGAAGAAACATCTTTAGTTGAGAGAATGGTTGTAATGATGCAAAAAGAGGTAGCTCAAAGAATTTGTGGTAAACCTAAAACTAAAGATTATAATGCGTTAAGTGTTTTAATGCAATATTTTACTAATCCCAAAATTTTATTTGATGTAAAACCATCCTCTTTTTATCCATCTCCTAATGTTGATAGTAGTGTTGTTTTAATTGAGTATAAAAAAGAAAAATCTTATCAAGCTCGTTCTTTAGCATACTTTTTAAAATTTAACCGAAATATTTTTTTGCAAAGGAGAAAAACATTAATTAATAACTTGCAAAAAGCTTATCCTTATCCTAAAGAAAACCTTGAAGAATTGCTTAAAGGATTTGGCCTTTCACTATCTTCTAGAGCTGAAGAATTAGATGTTAAAACAATTGTTGAACTTTCCAATTTACTATATGATCATTTTATAAAATAAGATGACATAATCACCATTTTATACATATAATATAAATAGGTGAAAGTTGTGGAATTTAAAATTAATGATTATGTTTTAATAAAAGATGACGATAAAGTATATCAAATTGATAAAATTATTTGTGATATTGTCTATTTAAAAGGACTAACATATCGCTTAATAACAACTGCTCATCTAGATGATTTACGTCCTGCGCCTAAAGATTTGGTGGAAGGTGTAATCAAAAAAGAAGAATTAACACTTAACCAATTTAAAAAAGCTACTCATTTTCGCAACGCACATCAGTTTATTTATGGTACTATTTTGCATATTGACGGTGATCAAGAATATTTGAATAGTTGTATGGACTTATATAAAGAAATGAATATTTTCGCTAATGGAATATATCTAGAAGAATCAAAGATTAAAGATGAAATTGAAGAATTGATATTGAAGTTAACCCCTGATATCGTGGTTATTACGGGACATGATTTATATAATGGTAAAGGCAAAAAAGATTTACTTAATTATCGCAATACAAAACATTTTATGGATGCAGTAAGAGTAATACGCAAACATTTTAATCAAGAATCATTACCTGTTATTGTTGGCGCATGTGGATCTAATTTTGAAGCTTTAATTGCTTCAGGTGCCAATTTTTCTTCATCGCCCAAAAGATTAAACATTCACACCTATGACCCGGCGGTTATTGCAATTAAAATTGCGACAACTTCAATTAATCAACAGGTTGATTTTGAACAAGTTGTGCAATATATTGAAAATAAAAAAGATGCCTTTGGAGGAATTGAAACAAAAGGAAAAATGAAAGTCCTTTTATAAACCAGGAGAAAATAATGTTGTTAAAAGCTTATGCAAAAATCAATTTAATCTTAAAAATATTAGCTAAAACACCAGATGATTATCATCTTTTACAAATGTTAAATGCTAAAATTAATTTATATGACAAAATAAAAATTAAAAAAAATAGCAAAAAAATAGATCAAATCAAATTTAAAGGAAAAAATGTTAATAATTTAAATAATCATTTAGTTCTATCATGTTTAAAAATTGTAAAAGATTATTATCATATTGAAGATTTCTTTAAGATTACTATTACAAAAAAAATTCCTGTTGGTGCAGGACTTGGTGGTGGTAGTTGCGATGTAGCAACAATTATCCGCTATTTATTAGATATATATCATATTCCTCTTGATATAGAAGTACTTGGTAAACTTTTAAAGTATCAAAGTGCTGATGTTGTTTATTGTATGGTAAATTACCCAGCAGTTGTTGAAGGAATTGGTGAAAAGGTAACAAAGATTGATGTGATACTACCAAAGAGATTGGTAATAGTATATCCAAATATATATATCAGCACCAAAGAAATTTTTTCGAATGTAACAACATATACTAATGCTTTTAAAATGGACGAAATGATACTATATATTCAAAGCAAAAAGGATGCAGCATTTCAAAACGATTTGGAAAAAGTTGCGATGTCAGTTCATCCACTTTTAGAAGATGTTTATCAAAAACTAAATAAGATAGGCCATACCATCATGAGTGGAAGTGGATCAACAATGATGGTATTTGATCAACATATAAACAAAATATACAAAAAAATTAAGAAAGAATATCCACAATATTTAGTAAAAAAAGTACAAATTATAAAGGAGAACGAAAATGGAAATAAAGACAAGCGAACAAAATGAAAATCAAGTTGAAATACAAAGCCCAATACATAAAGAAATTATTCATATTACTAAAGACGACCTATACAAATTTAATATATATCTAGCAGGTCTTAATAAAAATTTAGGTATGTTAGTTGGTGGTATTTTTATTTTAGCTTTTGGAATTTATGGACTTTTCAAAGACGGTATAGAAGCCTTATGGATGAATATTCTACTTTGTTTAATGGGTGTCTTAGGTATCTTATTTGCGTTAGTATTTTATAAATTATTAGTAAAACGTAAAATTAGAAAATTAAATTTAACAGATTTAGAGGATGTTGAAGTTACATTAAGCGAAAAAGGTGTGTTATATAAATTTGCTGATGAAACATTAAATGAAGGAAAAGAATTCTATCCATTTGTTTGGACAGAAATATCAAGAGCGGTTGTTACTAATGAATATATATATATCCATATGATTGATAGAAGAACAGTTATTTTAATTAATGTTAGAGATATTAAGAATCAAGAATTTATATCTTACTTAAAAGAAAAATTGTTACCATTAAAAAGATATTTTGATAAAACGAAAGTCGGCAAATAAATGCCGACTTTTTTATGTTGAAAGATAATTTTTAAAATTATCTTGTATTATATATTATGTCTAAAATGAAAAAAAATACCTAAAAATAAAATAAAATTATTGTTTTACTTTACGCAAGCGTTTTCATATGATAAAATATATGTGTAAAAAGAAACAATAGGAGACGAGAATATGGAAATAACAGATATTAGAATTAGAAAAATTAATACGGATAGCCGTTTGAAGGCTGTTGCATCAATTACAATTGATAATTGTTTTGCTATTCATGAGTTAAGAGTTATTGTAGGAAAAGAAGGACTGTTTGTTGCTATGCCTAGTCGTCAAGTTGGGGATGGTGCTTTTAAAGACATTGCCCATCCAATTAATGCGCAAACAAGAAAAATGGTGGAAGATGCTGTTATTGCAAAATATCAAGAAGAATGCTAGCAATAGCATTTTTTTGTTTTTTAAATCTAAAAAAATAGAAAATAAAATTGCTTTTCTTTATTTATGCAAAAAAAAATTAATTGTGTTATACTATACTTGAAAACATTTAAGGAGATGAAAATATGGAGTCAATTGCAAAAGAAATAAGAATAAAAACCCTTGAATGCATTGCTTCAATTGGTCAAGGTCATATTGGTGGCAGTCTTTCCATTGTTGATGTGTTAACTGTTTTATATTTTAAACATATGCATGTAGATCCTAAAAAGCCTTATATGATGGGCCGTGATCGTTTGGTTGTTTCTAAAGGTCATGCTGGACCTGCTGTTTATGCAACACTTTGTCAAAAAGGATATATACCATATGATGAGCTTCTTACTTTAAATCGAATACACACTAAATTACCAAGTCACTGTGATATGAATAAAACACCAGGTATTGATATGACAACTGGCTCATTAGGACAGGGACTATCTTGCGCGGTTGGCATGGCACTTGCTTCAAAACTTGCAAAAGATGGTGCATATATATATTGTATTGTTGGTGATGGTGAATCACAAGAAGGTCAAATTTGGGAAGCAAGTATGTATGCGGCCCAAAAAAAGCTAAGTAACTTAATTGTTTTTTTAGATAATAATGGTATGCAAATTGATGATTATACTAAAAATATTAATAGTTTAATTGACCCAGCTAAAAAATGGGAAAGTTTTGGCTTTTATGTGCAAGAAATTATTGGTAATAGTACTATTGAAATTGATAGTGCCATTCAAAAAGCCAAAGCACAAAAAGATAAACCATCAATGATTATCCTTGATACAATTAAAGGAAAAGGAATTAGTTTTATTGAGACAGTAGGTGTAAGTAATCACTCTATGCCAATTACAAAAGAGCAACTTGATAAAGCTTTAGAAGAATTAAAATAGGAGGCTATATGGAATTTAGACAAGCAATGACTAAAACTCTTGCCAAATTAATGCAAGAAGATGAAAAAATTTGTATTCTAGATGCTGACTTATCAAAACCTAATGGAACAAAGCCTCTATATGAACAATTTCCTAATCGTTGTTTTGACATAGGAATTGCCGAAGCAAATATGATTGGTATTGCTGCAGGACTTTCTGCATATGGTTATAAACCAGTTGCCTTTACTTTTGCCCCATTTGCTACAAGAAGAGTATGCGATCAAATTGCTGTATCAGTTGCATATGCCAAGCAAAATGTAAAAATAGTAGGAACAGATCCTGGTATTACAGCCGAATTAAATGGTGGAACACATATGAGTTTTGAAGATATTGCAGTTGTTCGAAGTTTTCCAAATATGATAGTTTATGATGCTGTAGATGATATTCAAGTATCACAAGCTATGAAAGAAATTATGAAAATAGATGGTCCTGCATATATTAGAATGCCAAGAAAAAAAGCACAACCTGTTTTTGATGAAGACTATAAATTTAATTTATTTAAAGCAGATATTGTAGAAGAAGGAACTGATGTAACAATTATTGCAAGTGGTGTTATGGTAGCAGAAGCCAAAAAAGCTTTAGAACTTCTAAAACAAGATGGTATTAGAGCCGAATTAATTAGCGCGAATTTTATTAAGCCATTAGATGAAAAAACAATTCTTGAATCAATCAAAAAAACCAAACATGTTGTCACTTGTGAAAATCATAGTTTAATAGGTGGTTTATATTCAGCGGTTTGTGAACTTGTTTGTAAGGAATGCCCACAAAAAGTAGTAGGTATTGGTGTTAAAAACCGTTTTGGACAAGTTGGATCATATGCTGAATTATTAAAAGAATATGAGATGACACCACAAGATATATATTATGCAGCAAAAGAAAGTTTAAAATAAAGAAAGAAAGGAAATAAAATGGCCATTATTCACGGAAAGAAAATCAAAATTTTTTCATTAAATTCTAATCCAGAATTAGCAAAAGAAATTGCTGATTATATCGGAGTACCTTTATCAGAATGTGTTGTAAATCGTTTTTCAGATGGCGAAGTACAAATTAATATTGAGGAAACTGTAAGAGGACATACTGTATTTGTTGTTCAATCAACGAATAATCCAGTTAATGAAAACTATATGGAACTATTAATTATGATTGATGCTTTAAAAAGAGCATCTGCTGAACAAATTAATATTATTATGCCATATTATGGATATTCAAGACAAGATAGAAAAGCAGCACCTCGCCAACCAATTTCTGCTAAATTAATGGCGGATTTATTACAAACAGCTGGTGCCACCAGGTTGATGTGTTTAGATTTACATGCAGATCAAATACAAGGTTTTTTCAATATTCCAATTGATAACTTTTTAGCACTACCTATTTTAGCTGATTATTTTTTAAAAGAAAAAATTGAAGATGTTGTAGTTGTTGCACCAGATCATGGTGGTACAACCCGTGCTAGAAAATTAGCACTCGTTTTAGATGCACCAATGGCGATTATTGACAAACGTCGTCCAAGACCAAATGTTGCAGAAGTTATGAATGTTATTGGTGAAATTGAGAATAAAAATTGTATTATTATCGATGATATGATTGATACGGCTGGAACTGTTGCAATTGTTGTTAAGACCTTAAAAGAAAGAGGGGCTAAAACAGTTAGAGTTTGTTGCACACATGCATTACTTTCAGGGGCAGCTGTTGAAAGATTAAATAATGCACCATTAGAACAACTAGTTGTCACAAATAGTACACAATTAACAAAAGAAAAATTACAAATTAAAAATATTGTTGTACTTTCAATTGCAAGTTTGCTAGGAAGAGGTATTTTAAATATCGTTGATGATAAATCGGTTAGTGATTTATTTGTATATAATAAATCAGAAAAAATATAAAGGAAATATATATATATGATTAATAACATACCATCAGGGCAAACAGAAATTGTAGATGTGCCATACTATACAAGAGACTTATGCAAAGAGAAAAAATTTAGATTTTCAAGACGTTTAGTCCATTCAGAAAATATTATCAAATACCGTAAATTCATTAATGAAACAAATATAGATAGAGAGTATTTTCAAACAAAAGAATTGGCAAATATTGAAAATATGGCCATAAAGATTTTAAAATAATAAATTTTTAAAAAAACTGATTCAACTTTTTTGATTCAGTTTTTTTAAAAAAAGAAAAATAAAAAAGTGTTTTAGTAGACAATTATATTTAAGTTTGGTATAATAAACAATGCTATAAACGAATGAGATAGAATAATCTTATTTGAAATAGTAAAAAAAATAAGTTTCTTTTACATAAAATCATTTTCTTGACAAAAGCAAAGAAAAGTGATATAATATAAAAGATGCAAAAAAGAAGAGAGATAGATCTTTGAAA
>CALVCV010000016.1 GCA_944326155.1 uncultured Bacilli bacterium | reverse complement strand
GTACTTCTTTTTTGAACGATAAAACCATGACTTCGTGGTATAAAATCTAAGCCTGGATAATATGCTTTAGTTGTTGCATACATAATTGTTTGGTAAAATTTATCAAGATAGGTATATTCTACAGTAATTGGATATTCAGTATTTTCTTTTAAATTTGTTATAATTGTTGTATCACCTGTTGCTTCATAAGTTGTACCATCAATGGTAAACTTAACATTTTGCATATCTTTTGTAAATAGATTATTTTTCTTATTTAATTCAATAGTAGTAGGCGTTGATTTAGCAAATTGAGTTGTATAACCTGGGTCTCTAATAACAAAAAATAAAGCTGTACATATATTTCTTTCAGTCACACCAGGGTCACATGATTCACTAACAACATCAAATTCACCTGAGTTATTGCGATAAATTGCTGTAACAGAACCTCCTCCATCATCTTGGTAAGCGGTATAGGTATCATAGTAATCTAAAATCGCATTAGTTTCAGTATAAGTTGTACCACCAAGTGAAGTGCTAAGTACATCTCTTGTTGTCATTAAAAAATATGTGCCATCTTCTTTAACCCCAAAAATTGAACGTGGTCTTGTGTTTGAATTATATGTATCGCCTGGCATAAAATCAACATACTCACCATTTTTAACATGTGTTGTATGGTAACCTGTAACTGATTCTAACTCGTTTGCTGCATCTTGCGTATATTGATGCTCAACTATTATTTTTACACCAACATCTAATAATTCTTTAAGGGCAGTATTATTGGTTTCAACGGCAAATTGACCAAGTTTTAATGTTGCTTTAGATGAAACTGACGAAATGACACCTCTACCATAAAAAGAGTCAACTGGAGCATAAATTGTTCCTTCATATGCATATTCTTTTGAATTATTCATATAAGCAAGATCAGCATATTCAACAATATATAAATCATTATTTGAAGTTACTTCTTTAGCAATATAATTACCTGTTTGTTCTTCGCTATATCTACCACTCCATACAATAGTTTGTGTAGTATTTGGTGTTTGGTTAAATCCATCAACCGGAAATGAAGCTATCATGTTATTATTCTCATCATAAATTTTAATTAAGACATTTGCACTTCCCGATACATCCATAAGCGGATTTTCTGGATTATTGGTTATACCTATGCCATTACCTGTGCCGCCTAAGGGATTAATCGTAAATAAATTTTCACCTCCTACTGTTAATGGATAGTAAGTTTGATTAGGAAAGAAGAAATATCCACCTTTTTGTCCATACTTATTTGTACTATAATACCACTGATCAGCATTAATTCCCGCAACAACAATCCAACCAGGATTTTTTTCTTCATAATCTTTTGCTAAAGTAGTAAGTCTTGAAGTACCAAAAGACCCATTGCTCATTGGTTTAATCCATGTTACAAGTTTAGAATTGATGTCATCTGTTTTCATACTAAAGTAATTTACATTTTTTTCGCTACCTTTTATGCCGTTTGTAGTAGGGGTACCCGTCATATGTGAATAATGTAACCCATACTTATCAACTATTTGCTCATTTGCAATATTCCACTGGGTTACGCCTGTTGAATCTATACTATCATATGCTAAATAATCATGCATATTGGTTGTCAAAAATAAACCAATTAAATAACAAATCACTAGACTACACAATACTTTACTTATTTTATTCATTCTTATTTTCTCCTTTATATTTACCTTTTTTACCTTTTAAATAATCAAAGTGTGCTTCTTCCATCATATAAAATTTATCACGATAATTTTTATCTCTTACTTTTAACATATGACGCTCCCCTTTAAATAATTTTTTATCCAATTTTACAAAGTCAGAATCAATATCTTTGTATTCATCCCATAAATAATATCGATTTCTTGTTTGATAGTATAAATCCACTAAGTCATAATCATAAGTAGTTAAATTAATAAAGAAAAACTTTTTTTCCACAATACGATAATTTTGATTACGTAATACTTGATTTTGTAAAAGCACAACTTGATAGCCATTTTTTCTTGCTCGAAGGCAATATTCATAATCAAAAGTAGATTGATAATATTCTAATTTTAATGGAGATAACTCCTTAAAAATATGCATATTAATAAATGTACCTACTAAATTACAACCCTTACATGTTCTTTCATCTTCAACTTGAGTGAGGAATGGTTCACATCCTCTAAGAGGCATTGGTGTAATAACCGCAATCTTACTTGTATCATGTTCTGTCGCATACCGACGTAAAGCTAAAAAGGCACCTTCTTCATAGTAATATCCTTGTTGCATAACAACACCAAAATCACAATTTTTCGCTAAAAAATATTCTAAGATTCTTTGATAATTTTGTACTTCGCCAAGATTTTCACAATTAGTATATAAAATATTGTCATATTTTTCTAACTTTTGGTAAAAAGATGTTAAATCTTGATTTGTCATATTATATATATATAAATTGTCAGTTTGTCTAATGTAGGTTTCAATATGCTTTACATATTCGTTTTCTTCTATTTCATCGCCTATTCTTTTGTCAATAATTAATGCAACATCAACGACAATATCTTTAAATTGTATCTTTATATTTTCCATAGGATTACCTCTATATTATTATATCATAACTTATAAAAAAACAAAAAGAATACAAATTAAATTTTGTATTCTTTTTTTGTTGTTTAGTTATTTTTACCGACTGAACCAAAAACTGTCATTTTTTCAGTAACTGCTGCTGCAATACCTTTTGTTGCAGGTCCAAGAAGTTTACGTGGATCATAAACTTTAGCATTCTTTTCATCTGCTAAGAATTCTCTTAATAATTTGTTAAAAGCTAATTGGCATTCAGTATTTACATTAATTTTGCAAGTTCCACAAGCAATAGCCTTTTTGATTTTATCATCAGGTATACCAGTTCCTCCATGTAATACAAGTGGCATATTTGTTGCATTACCAATGGCTTCCATTTCTGTAAAACCAAGAACAGGTTCACCTTGATATGGTCCATGAACAGATCCTAGTGCTGGTGCAAGGGCATCAACTTTTGCTTCCTTTACAAGACGCACACATTCATTTAAATCAGCATATTTAATACCACCAATAACACCATCTTCATTGCCACCAACCGTACCAACTTCTGCCTCAACACTTACTCCTCTTGCATGCGCAAAATCAACAACTTCTTTAGTCATTTTAATGTTTTCTTCAATTGGATGATGTGAACCATCAATCATAACAGATGTAAAACCAGCTTCAATTGCATTTTTACAACTTTCAAAAGTAGATCCATGATCTAAATGAATTGCAACTTCAACTGTTACATTTAAGTACTTCATTAAACCTTTTACCATACCAACAACAGTATCAAATCCGCCCATATATTTTGCAGCACCTTCAGACACTCCAAGAATAACGGGTGATTGATTTTTTTGTGCTGTTTCAAGAATTGTTTTCGTCCATTCAAGATTGTTAATATTGAATTGACCCACAGCATATTTACCTTTTCTTGCCTCATTTAGCATTTTACACATATTTACTAATGGCATTTATATTTTCCTCCTAATCTTAAATTTATCTTTCAAACATATATATATTACTTCAAATTCAATAAATTGTAAAATATTACACCCTTTTATTTTTTATTTTCTTCTTTACAACACCAAACAAATCTTAAAGTTTTAGGTGGTCTATATGAAAAAATATGTATATTATTCTAATAAAATATCCCTTCTTGTTCCATTATCATAAGTACCATTACTGAATAAAACAATACCATAATCAACAGTTTTTCATTTTCAAAATCTTTGCTTTTGTTAAAGCGACATAAATTTTAGTATTATAAAACTAAATTTTTTGAATAAAGTATACCTATCATTTATTTTTCCTTCATTACTTCTTTATTACCGACTATAGTATAGCAATAAAAAAACTATTAGTAAAATATTTTACTAATAGTTTAGACTAGTTATTTATACTTACCAATTGTGAATTAAATAATCAATAAGTTGCAGTTCATATGCTTCTTGAAGTGATGTTTGTTGGCTATCTAATCTTTCCATTTTATCTTGTTTTATTGAAATAGATTCATTTTCATACATAAACATCACATACAAATCACTACTTTTAGTTATTCCTAAATGAGAATAATTTGTCGTATATTCAACAAAGCTAAACTTATCTAGTTGTTGTTTAAAATTAAAAACAAATTCAGGATAGTTATACTTTTCATTTACATCGTCTATATTTAACCAAAATTGAGAATCAAAATAATAATTTTTGAATTGAGCAATTTGACTGATCCCAATGTTGTCCATTTGAATATGATTTATTTTTTCCTTTTCTTCATCATCAGCATAAATATATTTAATATAAATACCAATTAGGCCATTTTGATTATCTACTTGATAATAAGAACTCAAACTATTGATTTTAGTAATATCATCCAATTCTATTTGTTCACCACTGCTAGAAACAACATAGCAAGAATCTACTATATGTTGATCATAATTATGAAGATCAACGAAGAAATAATCATCATTTTGATAATTTTTATTTAATAAAGACGCCACATCTTCATATTTGTCAAAACAAAAATAAGTATTTTTAGGAGGATTCCCACCTTCAAAATTATGGTAAAACCAAATTCCAAAACCAACACATCCAATTATAACAACCAAAAGGATGGCAGGTACAACTGATAGAATTATTTTAGTTCTATTCTTCATCGTTTTCCTCCTTTTTCAAAAATAAATTAGTAGGCCCAATTACTATATTTTTATTTTCATATGGACAAATTGTACAACTATATACTCCTTGAATTGAAATACATTTATGAGACTCTTTTTTTATATCACCACATATTGTACATTTCATTTGATGGCCTATTTTATCATAATAATTATTATAGATATAATTATGTGAACATGGTAACGATTTCTCAAATCCACATCGGTTACAAATCATTGTAGTTTCTCCCACAACAAATTGATGATTTTCGTTATTATTTTGAACAAAATTATTCGATGGATGACTGCAATTCAAATACCCACAGGAACAATAAGTTCCATTTCCATATATGGTTTTCCACTCAAAAAAGTCATTATGAATATGTTCTGATATATATTTAATAGCAAAAACTGAATAAATAGAATAACTATTTAATATCACTTCTCTATAATTAGCCTCGCCTTTCCAACCAAAATGAGTCAAAAACATATCGTTTTTATATCCATAAGCAATAACATTATGAGCTTCTTGCAAATTACCATTACCTGTCCCAATATTTGTTGTGTAATCATAATTTGTAAGCGACAAAACAACAGGAATGCCTTCATCTATTAATTCTTTAGCTTTATTTTTTTATTTTGCAATGAACTAAAAGGAATATTCACTATTTCATAATTATTTTGATATTCACTTGGTATATAATCATCCTTATAATCTAAAAAAGTATCTTCAAATTGATTAGACGCTACGGCATTTCCATTAGATGTTTGTAATAAATAATGTTCATAATCTTGTAAAATGTCGTATATTATATTAGTAGTACCAGGCATTGTTGCCCAATCATAAATAGATAAATCATTTGGTAAATTTAATGTATAGTTTTTAGGTGCACTTGTAATAAATCCAGTACTAGTTTCACTAGAACCATCAGGTCTTATATGAGTGATAGTACCATCGGGAATAGTATAAGGATTATAAAAAGTATTAAGATAACCTAACAAAATACTTAATGATACATAACCACAAGTACCATTTTGATTATCAGGATAAAAGGTTAAATTTTTCATATATTGAGCATTGGGGATTAATATAAACCCACTTGTATCATACGTTCTATCGTTATCTTCGCCACCATCACCACCGATAGAGATCATCTGCATCTCGTTTATTGTAGTAAAATTATTCTCTAGCAAACTCAAAGTATTATTTAGTTCACTATCTATAGTTATCTCATGTTTAGTATGTACATTTATAAGTTGATTATTATCATATATATAATAATTAGTAGGACCTAAATATATTTTTAAATCACTACTATCATATTCACTATATGGGCTATTCATACTAACAGATGCCTCTTGTAAATTGAAAGTATCTTTATCTATAATCATATATCATATAGGATCAACATGAATTAAATAATGCCACTTATTGTCTAAATCATAAATATATTCATAGTTTTTTAGGTGATAACTACAATCAAAATATTCATTAATATAATAATTTGCTACTGTTACAATATCTATATTTTCATATTGCTCAGCTTTTACATCATTTAAGTGAATTAAAAAAAATAAAGATGTTACAAATACTATTAAACATATTTTTTTCATTTTATTTTCTCCTTCATATTATTTGTTTTATTATATTATATTGATATGGTCGAAAATTGTTGAATTTTCTTATTTTATTCCAAAAAAAGTTTGTAGGTTTTTATCCTACAAACTTTTTTTATCCTTCTAAATATCTTCCCATAAACATACCACCAAATTCTGCAAGCGATTTTTCAACATCAGTAATAGTATCACTTAAAACAATCACTGACCCCGAAATATCTCCCATTACATTAATTGGTTTAATAATCGCAGCTTTGTTAATAGGAAAATTCTCGAAAAATTCAAAATTTTCAGCTTTATCTATTACTTGTGTTTGTCGCTTACTCATTTTTTCTTCTAATCTCATTGAAATTCTTTTATTACTTAAATCAGTTTTAAAATTGCCTGCATAAGCAATTACTTTTTCGTTATCCGTAATAATAATATCTTTTTTATTTGATGCATATACACTTTCTACAAATTCTTCAACAAAATCATTAACATTTTGGACAGGCGAATATTTTTTCAAAACAATTCTGTCTGTACCATCGGTATATATTTCTAAAGATTCACCTTCTTTGATACGCATCGTTCTTCTTAATTCTTTAGGTAAAACAATTCTACCTAAATCATCAATTCTTCTTACTACTCCTGTTGCTTTCAAAATAAAACCTCCATAACAACTTATTGTCTAATATTATTATGGAAAAAATTTTATTCTTTATACACAATTATATTTTTTAAATTCTCTAAAAATTTTGTTAAACCATATATATAACTTTTTGTACTATCTTTAGGATTTAATCTTACAATAATTTTTCTACTGCGATATGCAAATTTATATTTTAAGTATAATTTGACAGAAAGTTCAAATATCTTTTTTGCATTTATACGAGAAGATGAATCTTCGTCAAACCAAAACATGACCTCATTTTCAGTTTCACTAAATTTTTCAACACCAGTCGATTTTAATAAATATTCAAGATATTTTTCTTCCATATATAAAATAATATCCTCACTTAATTGACCATAACGATCCGTATACTCGTTGATTAATGCTTGAATTTGATCACGCGATTTGATTTTATTAATTGATTGGTGCATTTCAATTCGAATTGCATCATCACCAACATAATTTTCTTCAACATGCCTTGAAATAGAAACTTGATATTTTCTTAGATGATCTTCTTGTTTTGCAATTCCTTTTTCTTCATTTATTGCTTCGTTTAATAGTTTCATATATAAATCCATACCAATTGCATCAATATAACCAGATTGTTCACTACCAAGAATATCACCAGAGCCTCTTATTGCAAGATCACGCATTGCAATTTTATAACCACTACCAAGTTCGGTAAATTCTTTAATGGCTTCTAAACGTTTAGTGGCATTTTGCGTGATGACTTTACTTTTATCATACATTAAATAAGCATAAGAGATACGATCGCTTCTACCTACTCTACCTCTAATTTGATAAAGTTGTGACAATCCTAGGGTATCTGCTCTTTCAATGATTAAAGTATTTACGTTAGGAATATCAATACCCGTTTCAATAATTGTAGTACAAATTAATACATCATATTCACCATCAAGAAAATGAACAAGTTCATCTTCAATTTCATCTTTATCCATTTTACCATGAATTAAACCAATTTTAGCCTTTGGAACAAGCCTGTGAACTTTTGTTCTAATATGATCTAGTTCTGAAATACGATTTAATAGATAGAAAACTTGGCCTTTTCTGCCCATTTCTCTATTAATCGCTTCCCGAATTACTGAATCATTACTTTCTAAAACATAGGTTTGAATTGGTAAACGATTATTGGGTGCGGTTTCAATTAAAGATAAATCTCTAATACCAGATAAGGCCATTTGTAAGGTTCTTGGAATTGGTGTTGCAGTTAAGGTTAAAACGTCAACCATTGATTTAATCGTTTTTATTTTTTCTTTGTGTTCAACACCAAAACGTTGCTCTTCATCAATTATTAAAAGTCCTAAATCTTTAAAATGAATATCATTAGATAAAATCCTATGTGTTCCAATTATAATATCAACATAACCATTTTTCAATCCATCAATAATATTTTTTTGTAAAGAAAGAGGTATAAAACGATTTAATAGTTCAACTCGTACACCAAACTTTTCAAATCGTTCTTTAAAAGTTAAATAATGCTGTCTAGTAAGAACTGTGGTAGGAGCCAAAAAAGCAACTTGTTTACCATTATCTACAGCTTTAAAAGCCGCTCTCATGGCAACTTCAGTTTTGCCAAATCCAACATCTCCACATATCAAACGATCTAATGGATGAGTTGATTCCATATCTTTTTTAACATCTTCTATGGCCTTTTTTTGATCTGGGGTTTCTTTATATACAAAGTCGTTTTCGAACTCAATTTGTTCTAAGGAATCACCTTTGTATATAAAACCTTTTTTTGCTTCTCGTTCAGCTTGAATTTTAATCAGTTTTTTAGCAATATCTTTGGTTTTTTCTTTAATCTTTTCTTTTTTCTTTTGCCATTCTTTAGAATTTAAGTTGTTTAATTTAGGAAGACTGTCTTTAGAACCGATATATTTTTCTAAAACATAGATATTTTCAACAGGAATATATAAACAACCTCCTTGCGCATATTCCACGCACAAGTAATCATTTAATGTATTACGAATCTCACGTGTTCTAATTCCTAAATATTTACCAATTCCATAGTCTTGATGAACTACATAGTCTCCAGGATTTAATTCTTCTTTGTTATAAATTTTGACAGAATCTTTTAAAAATTTTTGATATTTTGAACTTTTAACAATCTTTCCCGGTGCAAACTCATTTGGTGTAATGATTTCAAAGTGATTGCTCAAATCTTCAAAGCCATATGCATTTTCAATAACTGCTAAGTATATGCCACTTTGATTAATTTGTGATATATCATCAATTAATTTATAACAAATATTGTTTGCGTCAAAAGTTTCTTTAATAAAAAGTAATTTTTTCTCATCTATATGAGTAATTAAATATTTTTTTTCCAAATTTGTTTTTAAGTCAGCAATCATGGAACGAATATTGTTGTTATATTCGAAGCAATTCAAAGTATCTAAAGGATAATGTAAATCTAAAACAATATCATTTAAAGCATTACGAAATAAACTAGTAAAAATATTCATTTTACTATCATATAATACATCTTTAAATTCGATAAAAAAATTCTTTTCAGCTTTAATATGATTTTGAGCAAAATATTCAGAAATTTCTATCATCATGGCTTTTTCATGTTCTAAGCAACCTTGATAATCTTCATATATACAAATAGGCTGATTGATAAGTCGAATAAAGGGTTGATAGACTTTTGCTATATAAGGAATATACATATATAACTGATCCATATTTTGATAATTTTCTAAATTTTCTAACGCAATTTTTATGTGATCAGTTAGTTCATTTTTAGCAAGAATTGCCTCTTTAATTTGTTCTATTTGATTTTGTTCATAATAAATTTCATACAAAGGAAAAATTTCGACACTCAATATTTTTTGAATAGAAAGTTGTGTATTAACATCTATTTTTTTTATTGTCTCTATTTCATCATCAAAAAAACTAATTCTAATGGGCTGATCTTCATTAATTGGAAAAACATCAATTAAACTTCCTCTTACACTGAAAGTTCCACTCGTTGATGTAATAGCTACTTTTTTGTATCCTCTAATTACCAAATCTTTAATTAAGGTATCTCTATTAATAACATCATTTTGATGATAGGTTAAAATGGCTTTTTTTAGGCTTTCTTTAGAAAAAAGTTGTCTTGTCAAACCTTCTGTATTGGTGACAATAACTTGCGGTATTTCATTTATAATGTGATATATCGTAAGCATTCTCGCAAGACGAAATGCAGCCGTGGTAGCAACTAATTCACTAGAAACAAATTCCTCAACGGGAAAAAAACTGACTTTGTCAGTTCCTAAGATATCTGATAAAACTTCATAAGCTCGTGAAGCTTCATAAACTGATTGAGCAACATAAATAATAGTTTGATTCTTTTTATTAAATAAATAACTAGTAAAAAGTTTTGTAACATTTTGTGCACATTCAGAAAGATAAATATTTAGAGTTTTATCAACTTCTAAATTTACTATTTGTTGAATTATTTTTGCATATTGCGCATCAAAATGAACTAAATCAAGATATTTCATGACCTACTCCATTATAGTGATTCATAATATAATTTACTCCTTTACTAAGCAAATCATCAACTATATTTGGCATATAACCTAAGGTTTTATTAATTTCAGTTTTTTCTTTTTTGGAAAACTTAGAAAGAACATATTCAATCGTATCTATTTCTTTTTGTTTTTGAATTCCAATTCTAAGGCGAGCAAATGCTTCAGTGCCTATATACTGTATAATTGATTTTATACCATTATGGCCACCTGATGATCCAGTTTTGCGAATTCTAACACTACCTAAAGGCAAATCTAAATCATCATAGATAACAAATAAATCTTCTGATGTTTTTTTATAATAATCTAATATATTTTTTACTGCAAGACCAGAATTATTCATATATGTCGTAGGTTTAACCAACAAATGTTTTTCATTTTGATATATATATTCGCAAACAAAAGCTTGAAATTTTTTTTCTAATTTAAATTCTAATTGATTGGCTTTTGCGACAACATCAATAGCCATAAATCCTACATTATGATGTGTATTTTCATATTCCTTCCCTATGTTTCCTAAACCCACGATAATCATTTTTCCACCTTCTTATTTTATGTTTAATATATTTTTATATGCAATAATTGTATTTTCAAGTAATGATGAAATAGTTAATGGACCTACTCCTCCTGGTACAGGGCTAATATAAGCACATTTATCTTTCACATTTTCAAAATCAACATCACCATATAATTTTTCATCTACACGATTGGTACCCACGTCAATTACAACAGCACCATCTTTGACCATATTTTCTTTAATAAAGCGATCTTTACCAATTGCTACTATTAAAATATCGGCTTGTTTAGTAATTTCACCTAATTTTTTGGTTCTAGAATGGCAAATTGTCACTGTTGCGTTTTTTTCTAATAGCATCATGGCCATTGGTTTACCCACAATGTTACTTCTACCTACCACAACAGCATTTTTGCCTTCTAATTCAATGTCGTATTCTTCGAGTAACTTCATGATTCCTTTAGGGGTAGCACTTTTAATACATGGTAACCCACTAAATAATTTACCTTTATTGATAATGCCAAAACCATCTACATCTTTTTTATCAATAATTGCATCAATAATTGCTTGTTCGTTAATATGTTTAGGAAGTGGAAGTTGCACAATTATACCATGATAAGTATCATCTTGATTCAGTTTATATACTAAATCTAGTAATTCATTTTCTGAAATAGTTTTTGTTACTTGTATTAAATCAGCTTTAATATGACAAAAATTTGCTGCTTTCATTTTATTTCTAACATAGATACAACTTGCAGGATCCTCACCAACCAAAACTATTGCAAGTCCTGGCGCAATACCTACTTTTTCAATTAGTTGATCTACTTCTTCTCTTAATTCATTTTTTAGCTTTTTACTATAATTTTTACCATCTAATAATATCATTTGTATGTCTCCTTTATAGCTTTATATATGAGGAAAACATTAGGCTTATCCTAATGTTTTATAATAAGTTGTTCTTTATTTTGTTGATAATCATCAAGGGCTTTTTTGATAATGTTCATTGCTTCTTCTTTACCATCTAATTTAAAACCAGTTGTACTTTTATGTTCTAGGTTTTTATATACCATAAAAAAATGTTCAATTTCACTAATCATGTGCTTCGGTACATCATCTAACGTTTTGTAATGATTCATATTAGGATCATTATATGGGATAGCAAGTATTTTATCATCATCATATTTACCATCAATCATACGAATCACTCCCACAGGATAACATCTTACAAGACTCATTGGTATGAGCGATTCACTACATAAAACAAGCACATCAAGAGGGTCTAAATCATTCGCATATGTAAGTGGAATAAATCCATAATTTGCTGGATAATGCGTAGAAGTATATAAAATTCTATCAAGCATAATAAGACCTGTGGATTTGTCTAATTCATATTTATTTTTACTGCCTTTGCTGATTTCAACAACCGCATAAAAATCATTAGGCTTAATTTTTTGAGAATCCATATCGTGCCAAATGTTCATATTTATTTCCTTTCTTTTCTTTCATCTTTTATATTTATATCCTTCTTTTCTTTTTTTATTATTATACATTACTTTTATTTTTTTTGCAATGATATTATATTTTAAACAACAATTCATATACTATATTGGTGATAGAATGTCAATTATTTCTTATAATCAAAAAGAACTTGAGCTCTTAGCAAGATTAATGCGTGCAGAAGCAGAAAGTGAAGGTGCTCTTGGAATGTTAATGGTAGGTAATGTTGGAGTAAATCGTGTCCTTGCAAATTGTCTTGATTTTAAAGAGATTACTTCTATTGAACAAATGGTTTATCAACATCCTGGAGGCTTTGAATCAACACTTTATTCTTATTTTTATGAACCAGCACGCAAATCAGATATAAATTTAGCCAAGAGAGTGTTAAAAGGGGAGAAGTTTCATCCCGCAAGCCAAGCTTTGTGGTTTTATAATGCAGCAAGTAATGACTGTATGGCACAGTGGTGGGGACAATGGAATACTGGTAGATACAAATCTCATTGTTTTTATGCTCCAGTAGAAAGTGAAAATTGTTATGTATAAATTTTAAATTGCCTTATATAATGTATTGTTAAATAAATCTTATAGAAAGGAGTTATATGACGATTAATTATCAATTTCCTTATTATCCATATAATCAATATCCCCCTCAGACAGGTTATAATCCTATGGGACAAATGCCCTACTCTAACCAGTATCAACCAACCTTTAGACCATTTGAAAATTCGTTTATTGAAAACATTTTAAGACTTAATCTTGGTAAAACTGTTACGATTTATATGAATTTTGAAAATAGCCAGTGGGGTTCTAAAATATTTAAAGGTGAGTTAGTTGGTGCAGGACGAGATCATATTTTACTAAAAGATAATCAAACCAACATTACTTATTTATTACTTAGAATTTATCTTTGTTATATTAGTTTTGATGAAGATATTGAATATGAATATCCATTTAATTAAACAATATTTTTTAATTATCTTTACTATTTTTTAAAATTATGATAGAATAATTTTATCTTGGAGGTAAAATTATGTGTGTGTTTTGTAAAATTATAAATAAAGAAATTCCATCTTATACGCTATATGAAAATGATTATGTATTTTGTTTTTTAGATATCTCACAAGCAACCAAAGGTCATACGCTTGTGGTTCCGAAAAAACATGTGCAAAACATTTTTGAATTAGATGAAATTGAAGCAGCAGAAATTATGAAAGCAACAGTACTTGTATCCAATATTTTAAAAGAAAAATTACATGTTGAAAACATTAATCTTTTAAATAATTCTGGTGTACTTGCAGGGCAAACTGTTATGCATTTTCATCTACATGTTTTACCACGTTATGGAAATGATGAAATAGATTTTCATCAAGTAGAGCATGAACCAAATTTTGAAGATTTAGATAAATTATATGCCATTTTAAAAGCATAAAAAAATAGATTCATAAGAATCTATTTTTTTTTATCTAATTTCTTTTATACCACCCATATAAGGAACTAAAACATCAGGGATTTTAATTGAACCATCTTCTTGCTGATAATTTTCTAAAATAGCAATAACAGTTCTTCCAACTGCTAATCCTGAACCATTTAGAGTATGAACATATTCTGTTTTACTATCTTTAGTTCTTCTAAATCTAATATTAGCTCTTCTTGCTTGGAAATCTTCTGCATTTGAAATAGAACCAATTTCTCTATAACGATTTTGACCTGGTAACCAAACTTCAATATCAAAAGTTTTAGCCATGCCAAATCCCATATCACCTGTGCAAAGTTCTACAACATGATAAGGTATATTTAATTGTTTTAATACCTCTTCGGAATTATTTAACATTTTTTCTAATTCGTCATAAGAATCTTCAGGTTTTGTAAATTTGATTAATTCAACTTTATTAAATTGATGTTGTCTTAAAATGCCTCTTGTGTCACGACCTGCTGAACCTGCCTCAGCTCGAAATGCGGTAGTATATGAACAATATTTCAGTGGTAATTTATCACCATCAATAATTTCATCACGATACATATTAATAGTAGGTACTTCAGCGGTTGGATTTAAATACCAATCTCCATCATCTTCTTGCCCTGCTGTTACTTTGTATGCATCATCTTTAAATTTAGGAAATTGACCAGTTCCTAACATACTTGCACCATTTACAATATATGGTGGAATAATTTCAGTATATCCATGTTGATTTGAATGTAAATCCATCATAAAGCTAATTAAAGCTCTTTCAAGACGTGCACCTAATCCTTTATAGATAACAAAACGAGCACCTGTAATTTTTGTGGCACGATCAAAATCAAGAATACCTAATTTTTCTGCTAATTCAACATGATCTTTAGGCGTAAAATTAAATTTCGTTGGTTCTTTGAATTTTCTAATTTCCCTATTTTCAGTTTCATCTTTACCTACCTTGGTTGTAAGACTTACTAGATTGGGTGTTCTTAACATATAGTATTTAATTTTTTCCTCAAGTTCAGCAACTTCTTTTTCTAAACTTGCAATTTCTACACCTGCATTATTAACAACTTTTAATAATTCAGTAGTATCCATTTTATTTCTTTTATATTCGCCAATTAATTTACTCTTTTGGTTTTTTTCATTTTTTAAATTTTCAACTTGGCTTAAAAGAGTTCTTTTTTTCTCATCAAAAAGTTTTACATCTCTTAGATAAGAAAAGTCGCCTCCTCTTGTATTTAGTCTACGAATAACTTCTTCAACATTATCTCTTATTAATTTAATATCTAACATATTTTCTCCTTTTTTTTGTATAAAAAAACCTGCTACAAAGGTTTTTTTTCTTTGTAACAGGGACGAATTTTCTATCCGCGGTGCCACCCTGATTAGATTTATCTCTCACTCAAATAAGAAGTTAACGGTTCTTAACCGGAAGTATTTTCATACTTCTCCTACGGGGTAGATTCATTAAAGATTTATCTTGATTTTTCACCTGCCATCAAGTCTCTTTTTCATAAATTGTTTTAATTACTTTTCCCCATCAACGGATCTTTTACATTAGTATAGTATCTTTTTTTTATTTTGTCAAGAAAAGCAAAACTTATTCTTCATTTATTTCTTCATTATCTTCGTCTTCACTATCTTCATCTTCGTTTTGGTCTAAAACTTGATTCATATAGGATAACTTTTCAGCAATTTGTTCTTCTTCATTCAACTCTTCATCAGGTTGTTCTTCTTGATGAGGAACAATAGCTATAGTAGAAACAAGATGGCCTTCATTTAATTTGATGAGTTTGACTCCTTGTGTATCACGACCAATTAAAGAAATATCTTTTAAATATGTTCTAATAATCATACCTTTATCAGTAATAATAATCAAATCATCATCTGGTGTTGAAGAAGCAAGACTGACAGGTCTACCACTTTTTTCAGTAATATTCATATATTTTACGCCTTTGCCGTTTCTGCCTTTAATCTTAAAATCACTAGTTGGAGTTCTTTTACCAAAACCATTTTCAGTTACAACAGTAATTTCATCTTCTTCCCCATCTACAACAACAAGCCCTATAGCTTTTTCTCCTTCTGCTACACGAATACCTTTTACACCGCTTGCGGCACGATTGGTTGCACGAACAGTTTCTTCGTTAAAGCAAGCTGCCTTGCCATTTGATGCTCCAAAAATAATATCTTGCGTACCATTTGTTTTTGCTACAGCTATTAATTCATCATCATCATTTAAAATTAAAGCTCTAATACCAGTACTTCTAATATTCTTATATTGAACAATTTCAGTCTTTTTGATAATACCATTTTTAGTACCAAAAATAATATATCCAGGCTCTTCAAGTGATTTTACATTGATGACTGCTGCAAGTTTTTCACCTTCATCAAATTTTAATAAGTTAATGATAGGTAATCCTTTTGATATACGACTTGCTGCCGGAATTTGAAAGGCTTTTAATAAGTAAACTTGACCAAAATTACTAAAGAATAATAAATTATCATGTGTAGATGTATAGATTACTTTTTCAATAAAATCATCTTCTTGCATCTTACTACCTGTAATTCCTTTACCTCCACGACGTTGTGCCCGGTATGTATCTACCGTCATTCGTTTAATATATCCACGATTTGTAATAGTAATAATGACATCTTCTTCAGGAATTAAATCAGCATCTTCAACTTCTAAATCTTCACTTAAGTCAATTTCTGTCCTTCTTTCATCCCCATATTTTCTTTGAACCTCTTTTAATTCAGAAACAATAACGTTCATTAATTTACTATGATTAGATAAAATCTCTTCTAAATAATCAATAATATCAACAAGTTCTTTTTTTTCTTGCTGTAATTTTTCAATTTCAAGACCTGTTAAACGTTGTAGTTTCATATCAAGAATTGCTTTTGCCTGGATTTCGGTTAATAAAAATTTATTAACTAACTGTTCAACAGCTTCATCGGTATTTTTAGATGCCTTAATTGTTGCAACAACTTCATCAATATTAGCAAGTGCAATTAACAACCCCTCAACAATATGACATCTTGCTTTCGCCTTATCTAAATCAAATTGGGTTCTTCTAGTTACAACTTCAACTTGATGTTTAACGTAACACTCTAAAATTTGTTTTAAATTTAAGACTCTAGGTTGACCATGATCTAGGGCAATCATGTTTACACCATAAGTAGTTTGCATTTGTGTATGCTTATAAAGATTATTTAAAATAACATTTACATTGGCATCACGTCTTAATTCAATAATAATACGCATCCCCTTACGGTTTGATTCATCTCTTAAATCCGTAATTCCATCAATAATTTTATCTTTAGCAAGTTCAGCAATTCTTTCAATTAATCTTGTTTTGTTTACTTGATAAGGAATTTCAGTAATAATTAATTCTTTTTTACCATTTTGTAAAGTTTCAGTTTTTACTTTAGCACGAACAGTGACTGTACCTACACCTGTTTGATAAGCTTTTTTTACACTGCTAAGACCCATAATGGTAGCACCAGTAGGAAAATCAGGAGCTAAAATATACTCCATTAATTCATCAATTGTAATATTAGGATTTTCGATTAAAGCAAGTGTACCATTAATTACTTCAGTTAAATTATGGGTTGGAATACTAGTTGCCATACCTACAGCAATACCAGATGCTCCATTTACCAATAAGTTAGGAAATCTAGCAGGCAAAACAAGTGGTTCTTTTTCAGAACCATCATAGTTATCCCCAAAATCAACAGTATTTTTATTTAAATCTCTAAGCATTTCACCTGCAAGTTTACTCATTCTTGCTTCGGTATAACGCATTGCGGCTGCACCATCACCATCAATAGAACCAAAGTTGCCATGTCCATCAACAAGAGGATAACGATAACTAAAATCTTGCGCCATTCTAACCATTGCATCATAAACTGCTGTGTCACCATGTGGATGATATTTACCAATAACATCACCAACAATACGAGCTGATTTTTTATGTGCTCTATCGCTATAAACACCAAGTTCATTCATTGCATATAAAATTCTTCTATGAACAGGTTTTAAACCATCTCTTACATCTGGTAAAGCACGTGAAACAATAACGCTCATGGCATAACTTAAAAAAGAGTTTTGCATTTCATTAGAAAGATTTACAGGTTGTACTTTGTCATAATCTTCTTTTTCATCAAGTAACGATTGATCAATTTTTGTTAATTCAGGATCTATATCAGGATTATTTTCTTCTGTATCTTCAGTGACATATTCGTCATCAAAATCATTTTCATCATTTTTAAATTCATCTTTTTTGCTATCAATTTCTGACATAGTTAACCTCCTAAACATCTAAATTTTGAACAAACACAGCATTTTCTTCTATAAATTTTCTTCTTGGTTCAACATCTTCACCCATTAACATTGAGAAAACTTCATCAGCTTTTTCTCCATCATCTAAGGTAACTTGTAATAAAATACGTTTTTTAGGATCCATGGTTGTTTCCCAAAGTTGTTCAGCATTCATTTCGCCTAAACCTTTGTATCTTTGAATATCTCTTTTACCTGTAATTTCGCTTAATTTAAGATTTAATTCTTCATCACTATATGCATATTCGATTTTCTTACCTTGTTGAATTTTATATAGTGGCGGTTGAGCAATATAAACATAACCTTTTTCAATAATTGGACGCATAAAACGATAGAAAAACGTAAGTAAAAGCGTTCTAATATGTGCACCATCAACATCAGCATCTGTCATAATAACAATCTTATGATATCTAGCATTTTCAATTTGAAATTCATTTCCAATACCAGTACCAATTGCTTGAATCATTGATAAAATTTCCTTGTTATTTAATGCTCGTGACATGGCAGCTTTTTCAACATTTAAAACTTTACCTCTTAAGGGTAAAATAGCCTGATAATAACTTTCTCTTCCCATTTTAGCCGATCCACCTGCTGAATCACCTTCGACAATATACATTTCAGCAAGTTGAGGATCTTTTGTTCTACAATCAGATAGTTTTGAGGCAAAGCCAAGTGAATCTAGAGGGCTTTTACGTCTTGTAGCTTCTCGCGCTTTTTTTGCAGCAAGTCGAGCTCTTAATGCCAATAATGACTTTTCCACAATCATTTTTGCATTAGTCGGATTTTCTAACAAATAGGATTCAAATTTATCACTCATAGCTTGTGAAACAATTCTTCTTACTTCTGTATTGCCTAATTTTGTCTTTGTTTGCCCTTCAAATTGGGGATCACTTATTTTACAAGAAACAATTGCAGTTAAACCTTCACGAACATCATCACCAGATAAACTTTCATCTTTTTTAAAAAGATTAGCATTTTTACCATAGTTATTTAAAATTCTAGTTAAACTATTTCTAAATCCTTCTTCATGTGTTCCACCTTCAGTATTGGAAATATTATTGGTAAAAGACTTAATATTACAACTATAATCTTCAGTATATTGAAATGCTATTTCAATTAAAGTATCTTCAATGTTTTCTTCAACAACAATCACATCAGGATGAAGTGGTTTTTTTCCTTTGTTTAAAAAACGTACATATTCTTGAATGCCACCATCATAACAATAATCGCTAGATTTAACGTTATTATGATTACGCAAGTCTGTAATAGTGAGTCTTAACCCTTTATTTAAAAAAGCCAATTCTTGAATACGCTGTCTTAACGTTTCATAATCAAAAGTTGTAGATTCTCTAAATATTTCTTTATCTGGAGAAAATTTAACTGTTGTTCCACTTACATCACTTGTACCAATAATTTCTAATTGTGTTACAGGATGACCTTTTTCAAACCTTTGACGATAAATTTTTCCATTTCTATGAACATAAACTTCCAACCACTGGCTTAATGCATTAACAACCGAAGCACCAACGCCATGAAGACCGCCAGATACTTTATAACTATTATTATCAAACTTTCCACCAGCATGTAAAACAGTAAAGATTGTCTCTGTAGCGCTTACTTTAGTTTTAGGGTGAATATCTGTTGGCATACCACGGCCGTTATCCACAACTGTTATCACATTATCCCCTAAGTTATCCACATTTATTTCCACATTTATCTGATTGCAAAACCCAGCCAATGCTTCATCTACAGAATTATCTACAATTTCCCAAACTAAATGATGAAGTCCTCTTGGTCCTGTAGAACCAATGTACATTCCCGGACGTTTACGTACAGCTTCTAATCCTTCTAAAACTTGAATACTATTAGAACTATACTGCTTTTCCGCTTCAATAGTAGCTAAATTTTTCTCATCCATTTTGCTTCATCTCCCTTTCTAAAGTTGTCACCATTGCATTTTTTTTAATATCTTCATCAAGATCGGCAAGAGTAGAACTAGATATTATTGTTTGAACTTCTTTATTCAATAATCTAAAAACATTATTTTGCCGATATTTATCCAAATCGCTTAAAACATCATCTAAAATTAAAATCGGATAATCATTTTTCTCTTCTTTAAGCAAATTAACAAAGGCCAATTTAGTGCTAATTAAGGCACTTCTTTGCTGCCCTTGTGAACCATATGTGATTATGTTTTTATTATTAATAATAAAAACATAATCATCTCTATGAGGTCCATAGTTAGTAGACCCTTTTTTTATGTCTTCTTCCAAATTTTCCTCTAATATTTTTAAAAATTTTTCACTAGCTACAGAGGGAACATATTTGATTTCAAAGTTTTCATTTACGTTTGCAATTTGACCATAATATTTTTTTATTTCCAAGTTTATCTTTTGAATAAATTTCATTCTTTGACTAATAATATTTTTTGCACAACTAGCAAGTTGCAAATCTAATGTTTTAAGTAAGTTAATCGTTTTGCTATTTTTTTCAAAAATAAGGCGTTTTAAAAGTGCATTTCTCTCATTTAAAAGTTTTTTGTAATAATTACACTCATCTGTATAAAACTTCGAAATTTGGCAAATTATAGGCTCTATTATTTTTCTTCTTTCTTTTGGAGTACCTAGTAAATTAATTAAATCAAAATTTGTAAGAGAAACAATTAAAATTTCACCCAAATATTCACTTAACTTTGGATATTTATAATTATCTTTAGTAACTTGTTTGCCTTTATTTTGTTTAATTATTTTGTAATTAAATGTCTTTTGATCCTTTTCAATTCTACCCAAAACAGCCATTTCGTTCTTTCCAACCGCAATTAACTGATTTTCATCATTAGTTCTAAAACTTTTCGTTAAAGCTAAAAAATTCAAAGCCTCTAAGATTGACGTTTTTCCTGTAGCATTATATCCCGTTATAATATTAATACCTTTAAAAAATTCTATTTCAAACGAAGAAAAGCACCTAAAATTAATAATTTTAAGTCGGTTAAAAATCATTTTTCTCCTCTAAAATAAATTTTTCACGATTTATTTCAATAATATCACCTATAAACAATTGTTTTCCTCTTTGTTTTATCACAACATTATTAACTTTTATAGTATTTTGAACCAAAAAATTTTTGACCTCTCCACCCATAGATACTAAGCCCAAAAACTTCAAAAATTGGCCCAATTTTATTGAATTAGTAACAATTTTAACAACCTTCATTTGAAACCTCTTTTTTACTATTTTTATTATATCATAAATGTGTTTTTTTTTCAATTTTTTTGACTTCTTTTTTTAACAATAATTAAGCTTAAAAAAACTTAAAATTTTATAGTTTTTTTTATTTTTTTTATTTAATTATTGTTAATCGATTTTTTCCTATTAAAAAATTGACATTTAGTACTTTAAATGTAGTTTTGATTGTTTTTTTATGTAAATAAGTATATTCCTTATTATATATATAATATATTATTTATTTAAAATTAACTCTAAAAAAAAATATTATTATTTTAATTTTAAATAAAGTTTTTTATAAAAAACGTCGTTTTTTTTAATACTTTTAATTTATAAGTTTTTATATAATATGTATAATAATATAACTTTAATTATTTTTTTGTTTAATTAAATATTATAATAATTAAGTTTATATTATTATATTTAATTAATTATTTATTTTTTTATTTTTTTATTACTTTATTTATTTAAATAAATACACTTTAAATAAAAATTTATTTATTTCTTTACTTATTTAAATATTTATTTATAGAATGTTTTTTATTTTTAATTTAAAAATATTAAATTTTTCTTTAATTATTTTTTTATTATTATATTTAAAACAATAATTAAATATTTAAATATTATTTTAAAATAAATATAATTACTTTTAATACATTACTATTTTTTAAAACAAAATGTTTTTAAGCAAAAAAATATATTTTATTTTAAAAATAAAAAGTTTTATATTAAATATTTATTAGTTTTTTATTTATAAATTAAAATATTTTTGTTTTATATTAAAAAATATTTTTTTAAGTATTATATTTTTAAATTAAAAAAATAAACATTTAATATAAAAATAATTAATCTATATTGTTTTTATATTAAAATAAATAATTTTTAAATTAAAAATTATTATTACATTCTGAAACAAAAAATTTAAAAACGTAATTATGTTTTTATGTATTTATTTCTAGACATACAAAAATTTTTTTCTACTGCAAAGCATAAAATTATTTTTTTTGCCTCTTTGAAAAACAATAAAAATTTAATTTTACCCCCCAGGGGGCTTATAATTTTTCATCTTTTTAACAAAAATTGATTTTTAGCCGTTTTTTTAGGCTCATTTTAAAATATTTAGTGCTTTTTTAATTTGTTTTTTTATTTTTTGAATTGAACCTAGATTTATTAAAAATATACCAACAAAATATTTATGGTTATACTTATATAGTTATCTAAATAAATACAGCAAATTACTTGTAAATATTTTTTTATTTTGTTATAATGTTTTTGAATAAAGGAGGAACATAAATATGAATCAACAACCCATTAAAAGAAGAAATCCATTTGATGAACCCAGAGGTTTCGAAGAGCAACTTAGTGAGGAAAAAGCTAATATTGAAGAGGTCATAGAAGAAGTTGAACCACAAAAGCCATCTCAAACTAATTCATATACCGCTCGTTCTACACAAAGACAACCAAAGCAAGTTGTGAGACAACAATATTATGAGCCTATAGACGTTAATAGAGAAAAATACACTTCAACAATGGATGTAACTTTAAGAAGACAGATTAAAATAGCTTGTGCAACTCGCGGAATCATGTTTGCAAAGTTTGTGGAAGATGCATGCCGTGAAAAATTGCAGAGAGAAGGCGGTAGATAATGTCAATCATTTCTGTATTTTGTAAAAAAGGTGGCGTAGGCAAGACTACTTTTTTAGGATATCTTGCACACTATCACGCAACTCAAGGAAAAACAGTTCTTGTTATTAGTGCTGATGATCAAAATAGTATTTTTAAAATTTTTGGTGTTGATAATTTTGTTACTGATCGTGATGATGATTTCTTTGAACATCTCTTGGTTGGTGAAAAAAAGCCTCAAGATATTACTTTTGAAGCAAGAATAAATATGTATTTAATGAAAACCTTAAATACTGACAGACTTTCGCTTAATTTAACGCTAAAAAGGTCTGAAGAAAAGCATTTAAGACAAATTATTGAGAGTTTTCGTAATTTTTTTGACTATATTTTTATTGATTTTCCACCTTCTAGTAGTAGATTAAGTGAAATTCTATTAGATATTAGTGACTCTATTTTAATTGTTGTCGGCTTAGACACGCTTGGTTTACAAGGTTTTTCGAACACAATTCAGTATTTTGTAGATACTGACATTGATTTAGCTAAAATTCGGTACGTTGTACCCGTTGGATACATCAAAGGAAGACGTGCTCCAATCAAATGTTTGAAAGAGTTAAAAGAGCAAGCAAAAACTCTTACTCCAGATGCAGAAATTACCTCTCCAATCAAGGATAAAGCAGAAATCAAAAACATTCAGTCAGATGGTATTTCAATCTTTGATAATCAACCAATGAAAGACCGATTCCACCAAAAGAATTTTGATGAGATAAAAAAAGACTTAATTTCTATTTTTAAAGACGTAAAACTTGATTAAAAAATGCAAAAAAGCGCCTTTTTTAGGCGCTTTTTTTATTTTTTAATCTTAAAAAACTCTAACTGGCAATAATAACTGCATTAAATTATCATTATCTTTCTCTTTTATAATAGCTGGTTTGATTTCACCTGTAAAAAAGAAGGATACAATATCTTTTTCAAACGCTCTAAGAGCATCTAGTAAATACCTTGTACTAAACGCAATTTGGAAATTTACAATATCCATTTCGTTTAAAATTGAGATTTCTTCGACAACTTTTCCAATCTCTGATGAGTTTGAAGCAATTTCAACGTGATTAGAATTACTAAAAGTAAACTTAACAATGCTTAAATTATCCAAACTAGCAAATAGTGATGCTCTATCAACCGCATTTATTAACTCGTTTTTATTAAAATCAACTTTATACAAATACTCTTTAGGGAAAAGTGATGAAGTATCAGGATATGATCCTTCTATTAATCTTGTAACAAAAATTATATTTTTATATTCAAATAAAGCTTTACTATTTTCTAAATACATTTTTACATACGTTGAATCATCTTCTAAAATTTTACAAAATTCTTCTAATGCTTTACTTGGAATATTAGCATTAATTTCTGCTTCTTCTGCAAGTTTTGATTGCTTCTTAGCAAGTCTAAAACTATCTGTTGCAACAATATCTAATACCCCATTTTTGGCTTTAAAATTCAAACTGGTTAAAACAATTCTAGATTCAGAAAGTGAACATGCAAATGATGTTTGACGAACAATCTTTTTTAATTCTTTACTATCAAACAAAATTGCATTACTAGTTACATTAAAATTAGTTTGTGGATAGGTTGTTTTATCATAAGCAATTAAGGTAAAATCTGATTTATCAGAAATAATCTTAATTGAGTTTTTTTCAAATAATGTAAATTCAATATCTTTACCTTCAACTTTTTTTGTAATATCTAAAAAATATTTACCAGGGACAACACATTCACCATCTTCATATAATCTTACTTTATTACTTTTTTCAAGTGTAACTTTAATTGCAATTTCTTTATTTGTAGAAACAAAAATAATTTTGCCACCAATAATTGTAATTTGAATACCTGTTAAAACAGGCATAGGTGTTTTTTGTGATAGTCCTTTTGATACATTTTGTAAAGTTGTAAGTAGAACTTCTCTATCGATTGTAAATTTCATTTTTAATCACCTCTATATTTTTTTATTTATAATATTATTTATAATTATTATTAGTAATGTTGAAATGTGGATAACTTTTTTATTTTAACATTTTTTCAGTC
This sequence comes from uncultured Bacilli bacterium, assembly GCA_944326155.1. Lineage (GTDB taxonomy): Bacteria > Bacillota_I > Bacilli_A > ML615J-28 > CAG-313 > CAG-313. The sequence goes on along the minus strand of CALVCV010000016.1, from coordinate 8,890 downwards.
CTTATTATATAAAAAAATTATTTATTCAATTTATCAATTAAATTACGAACATCTTGACTAATAAATTCATCAGTTTTTATACCGTCTTCGATTTTATCAATTGCATGAGCTATGGTAGAATGATCTCTATTTCCTAAATATTCACCAATTTTTTTAAGTCCAATATTGTATATAGTTCTTAATAAATAGATTGTAACACTTCTTGCGTAAACTATTTCTTGTTTTCTAGAAGAGCCAGAAAGTTCTTTTACAGGAATGTTAAAATAGGAAGAAATAATAGATTTTACTTTTTCTACTTGGTTAGAAGACATTTCTTCAGATGTATTTTTGTTAGAAGAAATAATGGATTCTAAAGCAAGTTTGGCATTTTCTAAAGTATAATCAATATTAAATGCTACACAATAATTCACAAAACGACGTAGTGCTCCTTCTAATTCACGAACATTTTCTTCAAAATTAGTTGCGATATAATCCAATGCATCATTAGATACATCATCAACATTTGCAATTAAAGTTGCCAGTTTTCTTTTTAAAATTGCTTTTCTTAAATCTTGATTTGGCTTTCTAATATCAACTTGCATACCCCAAGTAAATCGTGATTTTAGACGATCCATAATATTTAATTCACTAGCTTTACGATCTGATGTAACAATAATTTGTTTGTTATTTTCAAAAAGATATTCAAATAATTTAAAAAATTCATCTTGTGAACCTTGTCTATCAGCAAGATATTGAATATCATCAACCAATAAAACATCAGCACTACGATAGTAGGTATCAAAATAATCTGATATAGTTGTTGATTTTTGATTTTTATTCTTGGATTTAAAATAATCTTCAACAAATTGTTGTGCTGTTGTATAAATAATCTTAGTATTTAAGTTATTATCAAGTATATAGTGACCTATAGCCATCATTAAATGTGTTTTTCCTAGTCCAACATCACCAAAAATATAAAAAGGATTGATGGTTACATGAGGAGATTCAGCAACCTTTACTGAAAAAGTAAATGCTTCACGATTGGCCTCACCAGTTACAAAGTTATCAAAAGTATATTCAGGCCTTAATACTCTTTCTTTTACAGCTTTTTCGCTTGCATCAACATTTGTTAAACCAATTGTATTGTTTTTTTCTTTTTCTTTGTTTGCATCAGAGGCGGTAATAAATTTAAATTGCATTGGCTCTGTAGTAAAAGTGTTTAGAATTTCATTCATTTGATTTAAATATATTTTTTCTAATCGAAATTTTTCTAAACTGTTTGCCACAACTAGATAAATATTACCACCTTGAACTTTATAAATTTGGGTTATTTCATTGAAAATTGTATTATATTGAGCAGGTATAAATTTTTCTTTTAATTCTTCTTTGACTTTATTTAACAAAACATATGCTTGTTGCACTAAAATCACCTCTTAAATATCATAGCATATTTTGACAAAAATATAAAGTAGTTAGTTAAAATTCTTTTCCACATAGTTATCCACATTTTATCCACAAAAGAAATATAAAATTATAAACATTTTTTCCACATTGTTGATATGTTGAAAGTTAAAAAATATCATAAATTATATAACTTGCAAAAAACAATATAATATGATAAAATAATAACAACTAATGAGGTGAATTATGAACAATAAAGGATTAAATGCCAAAACAAAAATACTTATAATTGCGGCATATACAATAATATTATTTAGTGTAATATTAATTTCATTTGGAGATTCTAAAATAAATAGATTTTCATCCTATCAAGAAAAACCTTACGATGACCAAATTGCTTTGACATTAAGAAGTATCGAAAATCGTAAATCAAAACTTTCTACTGGAACAAGTGAGAAAACAGGTGAACACGAAAAAAGTGTCTTTGACTTACAATTAACTATTGTAAAATTAAGAAGTAATACTTCGGTTAAAAACATTAAAATTTATTTAGCCGCAAAAACAATTAGTAATGATTATCGATATGATGAATATACTAGTTCATCAAAAGAAATGAGTACTTTAACTTATACTTCTTTGACTTCTTTTACTACTTTTGCCACCAAAGAATTCGATGAGATAACCAAAGATGGCAATACAGAAGAATATTTATTTGATCAAACTCCAGTAGAATATTATATTAGAGTTGAATATCAAATCAATGAAGAAGATACAACAAGAATTTTAGAATACAAAACAAGCACTCTTTCTTTAAATCCTGAAAAAGATTTTAAAGATGTAGAAGAAAGAACAATTGATTCGAATAATTCAAACTATATAGATAATAAAGAAGAACCCATTCGCTTAAAAGTTTCTAAAACTTTAACCTCGGAAGAAAGTGCACTTGGTTCTATTAAAGAAGATTCTTTGAGGTTTGAATTTAAAGTAGATGTTCCTAATCTAAATCAATATAAATTTGAAGAGGATTACTTGAAAGAAAATAGATTAGTTAGTATCGAATTGCCAAAAGCTGAAAATGCTACCGATCCATGGAATGTTGATCCTGAAATTAGTGATATTAAATTTGAAGTTTATGGTAAAATTAATGGGACTGACGAAAACTTTTCAAATTATGTAAAAGTATATTCTATTTATGGTTTCTTTAGTAAGAATAGATCTTTATCTATTGCAACATATAAAATAGATGAATTGTTTAATATTGAAACATTATATATTGTTGCTACAGGAGGCATTTATAATGGTGTAGAAGGTAGTTTTAAAACAATTTATAAGATTGATGTTGAACAACTACCTAGTATTTAAAACAAAGAAGCAAAAATATTTGACAATCATAACAAATTATAGTATAATAAGAAAGCATGGTTTTGAATTGGAGGTGCTCATATGAAAAGAACATACCAACCTAACAAACGTAAACATAGTAAAACTCATGGTTTCCGTGCACGTATGGCAACTGTTGGCGGAAGAAAAGTATTAGCGCGTAGACGTTCAAAAGGTAGAGCTGTATTATCAGCATAGTAAAAAATAATATATTAAAACTTGGACCACTTCTGTCATTTTTGTATAGAGTGGTCTTTTTTTAGTTTGAGGTGAGTAAATGAAAAAAAAATATCGAATTAAGAAAAACCATGAAATAGCCTCAATTGTGAACATGAGAAAAAAGGTAAGTAGTAAAAACTATCTTATTTACTTAAAAAAAACAGAAACTAAAATAGCTAGATTTGCTTTTTCAGTTTCTAAAAAATATGGAAAAGCAGTTGAAAGAAACAAGGCAAAAAGAATTGCGAGAAGTATTTTTTCTAAATATTTAAACTTATATCATAATATAGATTTTGTTGTCGTAATTAAAACAAGCGCTAAAAGCGCAAATTACACTGAATTAGAACAAGAAACGATATTTCTTTTCGATTTAATTGGTAAAAAATACTTAGGAGGTAAAAAGTGAAAACCAAGAAATATAAACAACTTTTTTTTGTGACTATGCTCTTTTTATTACTTTTTATTACATCTTGTAGTTGTACAGGAAATGCAGCACCAAAAACATCTTTTGATGCGGATGATACAGATTTAAACTTAATTGATTGGATCAATAAAGAAATTGAAGAAGGTGTAGCAACTGATGATAAGACTGAACAACAAATTTTAGATGATAAAAAAGTTTTTGCAAAAGAACTAGTAAACAATTATATAAAAGATGAAGCAATAGCTAGTCGTAAAAAAAATCAATATCAAGTAGATATTATTAGGAATCATGATATTCCGCTGTATCTTGACTTAATTGATAAAGCAACAAAAGCCGTCCCAACTGATAATTCTACGGAAAGTAGATGGGTTAAAGCTGCAACATATGTTAGAAATTGTACTGGAGCATCAAATGCTGATAGTGCTGGGCTGATTAAATCAATAGAAGAAAATCAAGGTAGTGATTTAAATTTAAACGATGTAGTTTGTGCATTTGCGTTGAAAGTATCAGATCGAATTAGTACTGTTGAGGCAGAACCAATTGTTTTTTATACAGGAAAAGCTTTTTGGAGTCATTTATTTAATAATTTATTAGTTTTTCCAATTGCATGGTTAATGGTACAAATATCTAATTTACTTGGAGGTTTCTACATTATTGGTTTATTAATAACAACTATTTTAGTACGTACTATTGCATGGCCAATTTATGCCAAAACAAATGATATGACTCTAAAAATGCAATTAATGCAACCCGAACTTAATAAAATTCAAGAAAAATATGCTACTCGACAAGACGCACAATCTAAACAAATGATGCAAATGGAAATGGCCCAAATTTATAGAAAATATAAACTAGGTTTAGGTGGATGTTTAATGCCTTTTGTTCAATTTCCAATATTTATGGCAATTTATCGTGCAGTTTCTAGAATTCCTTACACGATTGCTTATGAAGGAACAATTTATAACAATAACTGGGCAAATGAAATTAATCCTCATTTTTTAGGTATTAACTTATTTGAAGATAGAACTGCTGGCACTGGACAACTTATAGGTATTATTATTCTTATGATAATTGTTGTGGGTACTCAATTTTTAAGTCAATGGTTATCACAATTAAGACAAAAGAAAAATCAACAAGCATCACAAGCTGATATTCCTGCATATCGTAGGCAATCTTATGAACAAACAAGAGGGGGAGCTCAGTCATCAATGAAAATTATGTTATATACAATGATGTTAATGATGGGCCTATTTGTTTTTACAAGTAAAGCAGGACTTGGTATCTATTGGTGTATTGGTAACTTATATTCAATGGGTCAAATGGCTTTAAATAGTAAAACAAGTAGTAAACGAATGGAAAAGTTAAAGAAAAAACTATAGAGGAAAGAGTGAATAATTATGAAAGAAAAAATGTATATCGGTAAAAATTTAGCTGAGATTGAACAATTAGCAGTTAAAGAATTAGGTGTTGCTAAAAAAGATATGTATTTTGATGTAATTAGTGAAAACGTTGGCTCAAGAGATGAAATTCAAGTTCAAGTTTTAGTCGATGCCAATCCGGTTAAAAAAGGTAAAGATTTTTTAGAGACTTTCTTAAAAGAAGCTTGTATTGATGGATTTGTTGAAAGAAAAATGCGTGATAATGTTGTAGAATATGCAATCACTACAACAGATGCTAACGGCGCTTTAATAGGACACAATTCACAAACATTAGCTGCATTACAATATGTTACATCTTTAATTGTTAATCAATATTTTGATCATGAAACAGAAAGTGGTTTAATTGTAAAAGTTGATATTGGTGATTATCGCAAAAATCGTGATGAAAAATTAGAAAAAATGGCAGTTAGAATTGCTCGCGAAGTTGCTAAAACGAAAATACCAGTTAATCTAAGGTATATGAACGCATATGAAAGAAAAGTAATTCACACAAAACTTTCAAATTGGAAAGATGTTACTACTCATTCAGAAGGTGTAGAACCACGTAGATATTTGGTTATTGAACCCAAAACAGTCTCAAAAACAAATAATGAATAAAAAATAAAATACTTACCGAAAATAGGTAAGTATTTTATTTTAAAAAGAAACGAGAATTGAATAAAAATTAAGGATTCTCTTTGCAATTATGGTAGGAATATCACAAAGAGCAATAGAATTATAATATGAATTTAAAAAAAATATTTTTTTTATGCTTTTGAAAATGTTTACACTTTTTTTAAAAACTTAAATAAAGGTAAAAAAATAAAATTGTAAAATTTATTTTTAAGTAAAAAAAATACATAAGAAGAACCTTTTTGATATAATGATAATGAGGTGTAAAAATGAAACTTTTTGAAGATACAATAGTAGGCATTGCGACAGCACAAAGCAAAGGCGCTATATCTATAATTAGAGTAAGTGGTGATCAAGCTGTTCAAATTGTAAATCAAGTTTTTAAAGGAAGAGATTTAACTAAAGTTAAATCTCATACTATTCATTATGGCCATATTGTTGATAATAAGACAAAACAAACAATTGATGAAGTTTTAGTATCAGTATTCCTTGCTCCTAAATCTTATACAACAGAAAATGTTGTAGAAATTAACTGTCATGGTGGATTATTTGTTACTAATCAAGTTTTTGAATTGTTATTGACTATTGGTGCAAGAGCAGCCGAAGCAGGTGAATTTACTAAAAGAGCTTTTTTAGCTGGTAGAATTGATTTAACAAAGGCTGAGGCTGTTATGGATGTCATTACTGCTGAAAACAAAAATGCTTTAAAAATCGCTACAAGTGCCTTAAATGGTAAAATTAGTAATTTTGTTTTAAATAAAAGGCAAGAATTATTAGATATTATTGCAACTATTTCGGTTAATATTGACTATCCTGAATATGATGATGTTGTAGAATTAACCAATAAAGATATTTTACCAAAAGTAAAAAAACTAAGAAGTGAGCTAAATACTACTTTACAAAATGCAAAGAGTGCTAAACTTTTGAAAAATGGAATTAATACAGTAATTGTTGGTCGTCCTAATGTAGGTAAAAGTAGTCTTTTAAATGCCATTATCAATGAAAATAAAGCGATTGTAACAGATGTACCAGGTACAACAAGAGATATAGTTGAAGCAACCATACAACTTGAAAATGTAACATTAAATTTGATTGATACAGCAGGAATTAGAGATACCAAAGATGTTGTAGAACAAATAGGAGTTAAAAAATCAAAGGAAGTTTTAGATACGGCAGACATTATTTTATTTGTTTTAGATGGTAGTATGACTTATCAAAAAGAAGATGAGGAAATCTTCAATCTTATTAAAAATAAATGTCATTTAGTAATAGTAAACAAATCTGATTTAGAACAAAAACTTGTTTTACAACAAGAAGAGGCAATTATCATTAGTACTAAAGATCAAACTAGTATTCAAAAATTAGAATCTCATATTGTGAAAAAATTATGTTTAAACAATATCAGTAATAAAGATATCACATATATGAGTAATGCAAGACAAATTGAAAAATTACATAGTGCAATTGTATCGTTAGATGAAGCATTAGATGTGATAAAAAGTGGTTATCAAATTGACTTTGTTGATATTTATTTAAGAAAAGCTTGGCTATATTTAGGTGAAATTGTTGGCCAAACTAGTACTGATAGTTTATTAGATGAGCTTTTTTCAAAATTTTGTTTAGGAAAATAAAGAATTAAATTTGACAAAGAGGGTAAAATATACTATAATCTTTATAGATAATGCGTTGATAAGAAAAGTAGATTATAAATTCTTAAAAAAGTGACCTAGTGATAGTGAAAAATTAGGAAGAATTTTAATTGAAAGAACACTTTGAGCAAATAGAAGAACAAATGGCAACATTTTAGTAGAACTATTCGTCTTTCCTGCGTTAAAGGAACAAAGGGCAAAAGTAAAGCACATATCATTTTACTTTTGAACTAAGGTGGCACCGCGAGATTTCGTCCTTAGGTTTAATACCTAAGGATTTTTTTATTAGGAGGTTTTTATGAAAAGAACAAAAATAAAAGAGCTATTTTTAAACAAACAAAATTTTGACCAAAAAAAAGTAGAGATTTATGGATGGGTAAGAAACAATCGTGCCCAAGCTCAATTTGGTTTTTTAAATGTTAATGATGGATCATATTTTGATAGTCTACAAGTTGTATATAATGATAAAATTAATAATTTTTCGGATATTTCTAAATTTAGGGTAGGAGTTTCTGTTTATATTGTAGGAGTTGTTAAATTAACTCCTGAGTTAAAACAACCATTAGAATTACATGCGACAAAAGTTGTACTTTTAGGTGATTGCCCAGAAGGATATCCTATTCAGCCTAAAAGACATACTAGAGAGTTTTTAAGAGAAGTTGCTCACTTAAGACCAAGAACAAATCTATTTTCGGCTATTTTTAGAATTAGAAGTGTTGCGGCATATGCAATCCATACCTATTTTCAAGAAAGAGGATATGTATATGTGCATACACCTTTGATTACTTGTGCAGATTGTGAAGGTTCAGATCAAATGTTTAAGATTACCACCCTTAATTATAATAAGTTACCATATGACAAAGAAGGTAAAGTTGATTTTACTAAAGATTTATTTGGCAAACAAGCTTTTATTACAGGATCTGGACAATTACATGGTGAAACTTTTGCGATGGCTTTTGCTGATATTTATACGTTTGGTCCAACCTTTAGAACTGAAAATTCTAATACCAAAACTCATGCTAATGAATTTTGGATGATTGAACCTGAGATGGCTTTTTGTGATTTAAATGGTCTAATGGATATTGAAGAAGAAATGTTAAAATATGTTGTGCAGTTTGTGATGGATAGATGTCTTAAAGAAATTGATTTTTGTGATCAATTTGTTGAAAAAGGTCTAAAAAATAAATTAAATAAACTTTTAAATAGCAACTTCGTTAGAATTACTCACCATGATGTAATTGATATTTTAAAAAAGGCTAAAAAGAATTGGGAATTTGAGCCTGATTATAATGAGGACATTGCTAAAGAACATGAAAAGTATATTACCGAATATTTTAATGGTCCTGTATTTATTACTGACTGGCCTAAAACTATTAAAGCCTATTATATGAAATTAAATGATGATAATAAAACTGTTGCTGCAGTGGATTTGGTCGTTCCTGAAGCAGGTGAATTAATGGGTGGATCACAAAGAGAAGAAAATTTAGAAAAATTACTTGCTAGAATGGAAGAATTTCATATTAATAAACAAGAAATTAATTGGTATTTAGATACAAGACGTTATGGCGGTTGTGTACATTCTGGTTTTGGTATGGGATTTGAAAGATTAATTATGTACTTAACAGGAGTAGAAAATATTAGAGATGTTATTCCTTATCCAAGAACGCCTAAAAATTGTGAATTTTAAAATATAAAAAAAGAAACGCTATACGAGGCTGCTGAAAAAGTAGTACTCTATAGATAAGTCTTAAAACCAAGCAAAAATAAAATAGCTAGAAATATGAACT
>CALVCV010000015.1 GCA_944326155.1 uncultured Bacilli bacterium | reverse complement strand
CTTGTCACGCTCATTTTTCGAAATGAGTATTTTTTTATTATCATATTACTTGAATACTTATGTTTATTATATCACAATATTTTTATATTACCATAAACCAAATGATGAGCTACTTGTTAACCAAAGTGAGAATTTTCTATTTCAAACGACAAAAGGCATTATAGCCTTTCATCCACATTAGTAGTTTTCAATTTCTCCATTAATGTATTTCCATACTTGTCTTTCCATTTCACTTAATATTTCTTGTCCTTCTATGTATACATCATGATCTTTGATGTCTTCCGATAGTCCAAGTAATATCCATCTTAATTCGTGAATAGTTCTTAGTCTTAACTCTGAATCCATAAGCCTATTCATCTTCTCTTTTTCTCTTCTTCTTTCTTCATCACTTATAAGATTATTCTCCATCATTTGCTCCTTTCTTAAGTAGTTCAAGTAATTATGTACTAAAACTTGATTTAAGTCCAGACAAATGAGAAAGTAAAAAGCCAGCTAACCTTTATTTTGAGTTAACTGACTTAACAACTAATTGTATTGTCTTTTATGTTTTGCTAATTCTTCTAATAATTTTATATACTCTTCATTACCTTTTAATTTTACAAAATCACCACGTTGTAAATCTTCATAGAGTGTAAAACAATTGTTTCCATATATTTGTTTATTTCCACTAAAAGTAACATTGTCTTGTTTATCAACTAATCTATTTAATAATAATGATTTATGTTTAAATTCATTTGGACGTGAATCTCGTTCAATAGCATATTTTACTGATAATTTTATATAGTTCAAAGCATCATCTATTCTATCTAGTTTTAAACAGTCAATTGCTGTAAAAAGATTTATTGTGTTCAATAACCATAATTCCTGTAAACCATAGTCTTCATGTTCATATAATATAGTCATTATTTTGTTGAACTTATCAGTTAATATAATATTAGTTTCTAAGTCATAAGAATTATTTGATCTAAATGATAACATTACACTCCATAACATATCAACAACATTTTTTATTTCTTTTTGAGAATAAATTGTTAATTCCTCACCTTCTAATATAAATTCAGAATAATAGTCTTTTTTCAATTTATCTTTTATATGATTATTAAAAATATCCTTCATCTTTTCTTTGTTTTCTTTTTTATTATACAACCAGAATAATGTATCATATGCTTCAAATTTAATATCATCATTAAGTGTAGTTCTAACTAATCTTTCAATTATTTCTATAGCATCATCAATATATTGTCTATTTACATTATACGCACAATTACATGCGTCTGCATATATTAGTTGCAACTTTTCTACGTGTGGATATTTCTCATAAATTTCCTTCATATATTTATGTGCTCCAACATTATCACCTTTAACTTGGTATTTATGATATTCTTTTTTAACTTCTTCAATTAATTTATCATTTTTAAACTTATCAGTACCTAACAAATAATCAACTGTTACATTGAACACATTAGCTATAAGAGGTAATAAAGTAATATCAGGATAACTTACTGATGTTTCCCATCTTGATACAGCTTGTGTTGATACACCTAAATATTCTGCAAGCTCTTCTTGAGACATCTTTTTCTTTTGTCTTAATTCTTTTATTATTGAACTTATATTCATAATAATTTCTCCTTTATTAATGTATTGTAATGGCCAATTACACTAATATTATATATTGTTTAATTGGAAATAACCATAACTCATTTGATGATAAAAAATCAATCAAAGCGTGATATTACTATTATTATATTATATTTTCATAATTATTACTAACATTATGTTAGACATTAGTTCAAATCCCATCAACCGACTAAATTTCCAACATCACTAAAATACCCTATATTCAAATCCCATTAAATGAACAAAACTCTAATCTTTACTGAAAAATAAAAAAATGCACCTAAAAAGATGCATAATTCCTTGATTTTGATGTTAAAATCGTTATATTTCTACTATAAGTATTATAAATCTATGATTTATATTGATGACTTATAGACACATTCTAATGGTGCAATCGATGAGACTCGAACTCACACGTTCGTACGAACACTACCCCCTCAAAGTAGCGCGTCTACCTATTCCGCCACGATTGCATAAACAATTTTCAAAGCGAAAATTGTTTTTTCAATTTAACTTTTTAATTAATTTCAGTAACATTGTCAGGATAATATATATTTACATCTTCATGTACTTCTTCACTTGATATTTTTTCAAGTGGTAGTTTAATATATGTTACTTGGGCTTCTGCTAATATGTTACCTTCTATATCATAAATTTTGGCCTCACCTACAAAACCTCTTTTGGTATTTTTTATAATTTTACCAACTGCTTTTAATGTATCATTGTAGGGAACACTTTTTCTAAATTTAACATTTAAATTCATCGTTACACCCCATGTTGATGGTTCAGTTATCCAAATTGCCCTTCCGGCAATTTCATCTAACATTGCGGTAATCAAGCCACCATGTGTACGTCCCGGATAGCTTTGATGTATATCCTTATATTCAAAAATACTTATTAAACTGCCATCTTCCATTTCATAAAATGGGGCTTTTAAGCCAAATGGATTATTCATCCCACAAACATAACACATTTTACTATTTGTTTGTTTTTTTAAAACTTTCATTTGTAACCTCTATGTATGAATTTACGTTTTTTTTCGTATGATAGTATATAAGGAGGAATTAAATTTGCACAATAATTATGATGAATTTAAAGAAACTATTCAATCTTTCTCTACATGGCTAGATTCAATTCCACCTTATGAATATAGTTTATCAGCCGTTATTATCGCATATATTATAGCACCAAATTTGACAATTAATGCGCAAAATGCTTTTGGAAATTGGTTAGAACTAGTAGGACAAATTATTTTAACCATATCCGCCCAAGCAAGTGCCACACCCTCAGCAAATCAATATAATCAACTGCTTGCAGATATTGAAAATTTAAAAGCAGAAATCAAAAAATTAAAAAAACAAAATTAAATATTTTTCCAGTAAGGTAAGGAAACCTCTTTTGTTATATTTTCGTTGTAATATCGTAATTCATTTTTATCATATTGATTTAATTCTTGTAATAATTCAGTTAATTTATCACTTTTCCTTTTTAATTTATGTATTACTTGTGATAACAAAACAATTCTAGATATTTCATAGCGATAAAATGGATAATTTCCTTCTAACATTTCTTTGGCTATTTCACCACTAAATCTTTCATCATTTAATAAATAAAAATAGGCATATAAATAAACAATATGTGAACAAGTATATTTTCCACTTTGTTCAATAGTTTTTAAAATAATATTTTTAGCTTCTTCTAAATCAATATCTGTAGCAATACCTTTTATTTTTGCATAGGCATAATATCCATAGGCACAATCACAATCAGGTTCTGTAATTTTGCTTATCGTATGATAAGCTTTTTGATAATACTCAAAAGCCAATTTTTTATTATTTAACAAATCCAAAGATCTTGCATATAAACTTAAAGTACACGGATCGTCGCCAAACTCAGTTAAGCATTTAGCAATAATTTTTTTACCTTTTTTTAAATTTTGGCGATAACCATTTTCTTGATAAATATAGCGGATGGCTACTTTCCTTTTTGACCAAATAGATTCACTTTTAAGTGCTTTATTTTCATTTTTTTTAATCATTTTATTTATTTTAAAAGAATTAATATAATTACAAATAGAATCATAATACTCAATTTCATCAATATAACCTTTTTCATATGACTTTTGATAATAGGATATAATTTCATCATAAGGACGATTGATTCTTAAAGCTACATCAGCTAAATTAAAGTAAACGATGCCTTCATCTTGTTCTTTTAAAATACTGTGTAAAAATTGATAATTATCTTCTTCTTTTTTTAACATGCGGTTGATTCTTATAATATCTTGCATGATTCCATGATTTTTAAATAAAGCATACGCTTCTTTAAAGCAATCTAGCGTTTTTTCGAGATTTTGTTCATCGATATCTAAGAGTAGAGCCCCTTCCATATACTTTAATTTCCAAGACTTATGATCTTTTAGATAGGGTGTAATTAAATCTAAGGCTTTTTGATATGCTTTGGCATCATCATATACTTTTACTTTTTCCATTAGAATATCTTCTTCATTATCATCAGTTTGCATTGAATCAATGATTTCTAAAGCTGTTTGATACTCTTTTTTAATTGTATAACTTTCAATTAATAATGTTTTTGCTAAAAAATCTTGTTCTTCATATTGTAGACATATTTTTGCATTATCAATTACTTCATCAATTAATAAAATTTCTTCGGTTTGATAATATTTATTTATTGCTAGTCGAGCTTTTAAATAGTATACAACACCACTATAACCAAACCTACTTACAAGATGACGAATTGTCTTTTCAGCTTCTGCAAATTTTACTAAAGATATTAAGATATCTATTTTGCAAACTAAGTAATCAATTTCCTCAGTTGATTCATTATCATCTAAACATTGATTAATCATTTTCAAACCCTTTGTTAAATCACCTTCATTTCCTCTTCTTGCATAAGCTCTTGCTAAAGCAAAATAAATATCATTTACAAAGGGTGAATTATTGACAATAGCAAGTTCACCATATTCAATTACTTCATCAATCTTATTTAATTCATCGTAAACAAGCGTTAAAAAAGAGTAAGAAACTTTAGCATATTTGGTTTTCTTAGAAATAAGTTTTTTTAAATCACTAATTGTATCTTGAAAATGCGTTTTTAGACGCGAAATATCAATCATTGCTCTACTATATCTAGCATCATATTCTACTACTTTATCACTAACTAACTTTGAAAAAGCATCATAAGCCTCTTGATATTTTTCTTCTTCAACAAGTTGAAAAGCTTGAATTATATCTTTCATCTTATCACCTAATTTTTTTTATTTCCATTTCATGGGCTTTTTTCTTTAAATCTTCACGTTTATCATATAATTTTTTTCCCCTTGCAAGTCCTATTTCAACTTTCGCAAGACCATTTTTTAAATAAACTTTCAAAGGAATTAACGTATACCCATTTTTCATCACTTTATTCGAAAGTTTTGTTATTTCTATATGATGCATTAAAAGTTTTCTTGTTTGATCGGGTTGATGATTAAAGATATTACCCATTTCATATTTGGAAATATGCATACCATTAATAAAAATTTCACCATTTTTAATATAACAAAAACTATCTTGTAAATTAACTTTTCCACCTCTAACTGCTTTGATTTCAGTACCTGTTAAAACTATTCCACATTCATATTTTTCATCAATAAAAAAATCATGAAATGCTTTTTTATTTTGCGCAATAATCTTTTCGACAGTATTACTATTCATCAGTTTTATTATCCTTTCGTAAAATTCGAAATTCAATTATACGTTTTTCTAAATTTGTACTCATAACGCGTATTACTACTCGATCACCAATTTGATAAATTTTATGCGTTTTCTCACCCATTATGCTTCCTTTTAATTCATCTACTTCGTAGTAATCATCTATCATTTGAGTATATTTTACTAAACCTTCTATCGTATTGTCAAGCATAATATATAATCCATATGGTGTAACTGATGTGATTATACCACTAAAAGTTTGACCAATAAATTGATTCATATATTCAGTTTTTTTAAAATCCACACAATCGCGTTCAAGCTGCTCAGCTTTTTTTTCTGTCATACTCGACTGAATACCACTGGCACTTACTTTGCTAGCAAAATAGGTCATCGGGTTGGTTGATAGAGTCTCTTTTTTACCAAACATAAATTGTTTAATTAAACGGTGCACCAATAAATCAGGATATCTTCTAATTGGTGAGGTAAAATGAGTATAACAATCACTTGCTAAACCAAAATGGCCAATGTTTTCTTCTTGGTATTTCGCTTTAGCCATACTACGAATCATAAGACGCGAAATAATAGCATCTTTTATCTTTTTTCTTTCTAATCTTGTAGGATCTTCCATATCTAATAAAATTTGTTGGAGAATTTTTGGTAAGGCTTTTTTATTTTTTATCTTAATATTATAGCCAAATTGATCAAGGGCAAACAAAAGTTTTGTTACTTTTTCTTCGTTTGGCTTTTCATGAACACGATAAATAAAAGGCACATCAAGCCAAGTCATCGCCTCTGCAACTGTTTCATTGGCAATTAACATAAATTCTTCAATTAATTTCTCGGCTGTTCTTTGAACACGAATATCAATACGAACAACTTTACCTTTTTCGTCTAAAATAAGTTTGGGCTCTAATGATTCAAATTCAAATGAGCCTCTTTTTAATCGCATAATATTTAAAATCTTGGCAAGTTTTTTCATTTGTTTTAGCATCGGAACGATATCTTGATATTTTTTAATAGTATCTTGATCTTTATCCTCTAAAATCTTATTGACATTGTTATATGTCATTCGATGACTACTATTGATGATAGCTTCAAAAATATCATAATTTATGACTTTTCCTTTCTCATCAATTTCCATTTCACACGCCATTACGAGGCGATCCACTTTTTCATTTAAGGAACAAATGCCATTTGATAGTTTCTTAGGAAGCATCGGAATGACACGATCTGGTAAGTAGATACTTGTACCTCTTAAAAAAGCTTCTTCATCAAGTAAGGAGTTTTCTTTAACATAGTTTGCAACATCAGCAATATATACGCCTAACAAGTAATTACCATTTGCTAATTTTTCAATACTAATTGCATCATCTAAATCTTTGGCATCATCACCATCAATGGTAATAATGAGTTTATCACGTAAGTCCTTACGACTTGAGTTTATCTTACATTCTTCACTTGCGTCAATAAAATTTGGAATGAATTTTAACTCTTCATTTAATGTATCCGGAAACTCAGTTTTTACATTACTTGTCATAACTAAAGCACTGATATCTAAACCAGGTAAATTTTTATTTCCTAATGTTTTAAGGACTATTCCATCAGCTGTTGCGTTCAAATAAAACTTATCGACTTTGACCTTAACGATATCATTTGGCTTAGCATTTTTTAAACCATCATCTTTAATAAATACCATTAGATTGACTTTATAATCTAGTGGTTTGACAATATTCTTGCCATGACGTTTGCTTAAAATACCAATTAATTCGGTATTATTTCTTTTGATGATTTCGGTGACTTCTCCTTCAAGGCGCCCTTTATTATCAAAATGAAATTTTACCATTACTTCATCATGGGTTATGGCACCTTTTAAGGCACCAGGAGGTACAAAAATGCCACCAAATTCTGTATCAATAAAAGCAAAGCCCGCTTCTTTAACATCTATAATACCACAAGTAATATTAAAATAAGATAATGTTGCAAACTGACCTTTTGAATTATATGCAATTTTCTTTTCATCAACCATTTGATTTAAGGCCTTGGCAAGTTCAGTAAATTCTTTGGCTGTTTTGAGATTTAAAAGATGATACAATTCATTAATATCTAAAGGCTGATAATCTTTTTTATTCATTATATCTAAAATTTGTTCTTTCATACTCTTATAATCTCCTTGTTCATAAAATAAAAAGGACCATACCATGGCCCTTTATGATTTTATAGTTTTGGTAAAACGACTACAACAATTGCTACAACGAAAAAAACAATTGAAAGGATTGTTGTAATTTGATTAATAACTTTCTCAGCACCTCTTTGTTTTTGCTTTGCCATTTCTGATTTTGCACCAGAAAATGCACTAGAAGCATCATCTTTTGAGTTTTGTAATACTATAATTAAAGTTAAGGCTAATGAGATAAGTAATAATATATAATCATACCAATGCATTGCACCCATAATAGTTGGCCTCCTATTTGATATTGTAAATATAGTAGTTTCTAACGCTAATATATTATAGCATAAAATTCATTTTATTTCTACTAATTTACTAATTTATTTTTTAATTGCAAACTTTACAACTTCATCAACAGATTCAACAGGAATAATATTTAAACTATTTCGAACACTATCAGGGATATCTTCTAAATCTTTGATATTATCTTTTGGTATAATAATTGTTTTTAAACCACTACGATGTGCCGCAATTGATTTTTCTCTTAAACCACCAATGGGAAGAACACGTCCTCTTAAGGTAACTTCACCTGTCATTCCCACATTATGATCAACTTTTTGCCCGCTAAAAGTCGAAATAATAGCAGTAGCAATCGTAACACCTGCTGATGGACCATCTTTAGGAATTGCACCTTCAGGTACATGAATATGCAAATCACTTTGTTTAAAAAGATTTGTATCAATCGAGAATTTTTCTGCATTAGTTTCGACATAACTCAAAGCAGCTTGAGCTGATTCTTTCATCACATCACCTAACTTACCAGTCAAAACTAATCGTCCATCGCCTTTATAATGCGTTGCTTCAACTGAAAGTGTATCACCACCAAATTGTGTATAAGCAAGACCTGTTACTACACCTACTTGATCTAATTCTTCTGCAATGTTATGGGTATATTTTGGTCTACCTAAAAATTCTTCAACATTATCAACTGTAATATCTACTTTTTCTTTATGATCCATTAAAATACTTTTAATTGCCTTACGAACTAAAGTACCAATCATTCTTTCTAATTCACGAACGCCAGATTCTCTTGTATATTCTTGAATAATTTTATAAATTGCTTGATCACTAATATAAAACGAATCTTGATCTAGACCATTATTTGCTAATTGTTTTTTTATCAAATGACGTTTGGCAATTTCAAATTTTTCATATTCCGTATAACTTGATACCTCTACAATTTCTAATCTATCACGAAGTGGAGCAGGAATATTACCTAAATAATTCGCAGTCGCAATAAAAAAGACGTTTGATAAATCATATGGTTCTTCAAGATAATGATCACTAAAATAACGATTTTGTTCTGAATCTAAAACTTCAAGCATTGCGCTAGTTGGATCACCTTTATAATCGCTAGACATTTTATCAATTTCATCTAAAAGAAATACTGGATTATTCGTCCCTGCCTTTGCCATCGATTGTAAAATTCTTCCTGGTAAAGCCCCTAAATAAGTTCTTCTATGACCTCTAATTTCCGATTCATCTTTGACGCCACCTAATGATTGTTTAACAAATTGTTTATTAAGGGCTTTGGCTATACTTCTTGCAAGGGAAGTTTTACCTACTCCAGGTGGGCCTACTAAGCATAAAATCGTTTGTGGATTTTTGTGACTCATAATTTTTACTGCAAGATATTCTAAAATACGATCTTTTACCAAATCAAGTCCATAATGTTCTTTATCTAGTTCAGCTTTCGCAATATTAATATCTTCGCAATCAATGGACTGCTTACTCCAAGGTAGTTCAATCATAAAATCAAGATATTTACGAATAACACCTGATTCAGGCGAATTACCAGGCATTGAAGAATAACGATTAAGCTCAATCAATGCTTTCTCTTCAGTTACTTTTGGCATACCTGCTGCTTGAATTTTTTTTCTTAATTCATCAATTTCTGATTCTCGTTTCGCTTTTTCACCCAACTCTTCTTGAATAGCTTTCATCTTCTCACGAAGATAGTATTCTTTTTGTGATTCTCCAATACTTTTTTTTACATCATTTTCGATTTTAATTTCTAATTCTTTAAACATTTGCTGTTTATACAAATCTTCTAGTAGCATCGAAAGACGAGCTGTAATATCCAATTCAAACAAATATTTTAATTTTGACTTCAAGTCAATATTTAAATTATTCGCAACAATATCGCTAAATTCATCGTAAGTTACGGCTTTACTTAAAAGATTACTATTTTCTTTGGTTAAAGAAATATCTAATCCCGTCTTAATCATAAATTTTTTAATTAAGTCATAAGTAGCATCCGCTTTTAGATTATCAGTAGATGTAGAAGGTGTTGTTTGCATATCTACCAGAAAACCAGTTGATGACGTTATAAAACCTTTAATATCACATCTTACAATAGTTTGAAATTTTACTCTTCTTGTGCCGCTAGGACTTGTCATATTAAGGGAAATCTTTGCAACAACTGCTCGTCTGTAGAAATCATTTTCAGTAAAATTTGCTTTATTTTTTTCTGGAACTAATAATACTAGATAATTTTTGTATTGTTCTGCTATTTTAAGAATCTTTAAATCCATGTCATTATTAAAATCAACACGAACTTCATTATTTGGAAGCGGAACAAAATCTCTAATCACAATTCCAGGTAATTGTGCATCAATTTTTTCTAATCGATTAAACATTTTATCACCCTTTCTAAAAATTTTAATTATGTATTATAAGTTATAAACGCCTTATGCATTCATGACTTTTTCTTTTCTTTTTATAATTTGATTATTCGTAATTTCAATAGTTTTGGTACCATCACTGATTGGTAATTCAAATAAAGTATCTAACATCATTTCTTCTACTATTTTTTTAAGTGATCTAGCCCCTGTTTTTTCTTTTATAGCTCTAGTTGCAATTTCATCTAAGGCATTATCCAAAAAGGATAATTCGACATTGCAAGTTTTAAAAATATTTTGATATTGCTTAATAATCGCATTAGAAGGTTTTGTTAAAATCAGTTTTAAATCTTCTAGTGTTAATTCATTTAATTTAGCGATTATAGGAAGTCTTCCTAAAAGTTCAGGAATAATACCATATTTTTTTATCTTTTCAAGATAATTGATATGATCATTAATTTTTGACGATTGAAAACCAACGCTATACTTAGTTTGTTCTTCTAATCCTTCAAATGCGCCAGCACAAATAAATAATATATTGGTTGTATCAATTTGAAGACATTCTTGATAAGGATGTTTTCTGCCACCTTGAGGAGGTACACTAATTACATTCCCCTCGATAATTTTTAATAGTGCATTTTGAACTCCTTCACCTGACACATCTCTTGTAATGGAAGGATTTTCACTTTTCCTTGCTAATTTATCAAATTCATCAATAAAAACAATACCTTTTTCTGCTTGTTCAATGTCATATTCTGCATTTTGTATCAATCTTAATAAAATATTTTCGACGTCTTCACCAACATAGCCTGCTTGTGTATAAACAGTTGCATCGCAAATAGCAATAGGAACTTTCAAAATTTTTGCCATAGTTTTCGCAAGATGTGTTTTACCAGTACCTGTTGGACCAATCATTAAAATATTTGACTTTTCTAAGTGAAGTGAAGAATTTGTAATTCTTAAATAATGTAAATATAAAGCTACAGATAAAATTTTTTTTGCTTCTTGCTGACCAATCACTTCTTTTTCTAACTCTAAAAAAATAGTTTTTGGTGTTATATTTTTCACATCAAGTTGGTATACTTGTTTTTTTGTTTCACTTGCTTGCAATTCAACAAGTTTATGATATAACTCTAAGCAATCAAAACAAATGCAAGCATTTAATCCTTCAATTCCTAAGTTATCAATTGTTATTTCATTATTACAAAAAGAACAATATTTGGTTTTTGCCATATAGTAATCACGCTCCATATTTATTATGGAGCGAATTATTTTTTTTATAATCAATTTTTAATTACTTATTCAGCTTTTTGTGTTTTAGTAATTGCGTTAGCTTTTAAAAGGTCAATTACTTTGTTAACTTTTACTTGATATGCAACTTGATTTGCACGATATTGTTTTTTAACTTCGGCAATTTTCTTTGAAGCATCAGGATCATCTTTTTGAACGCCAGCAATTTTTTGGTATTCAGTTTCTATTTCTTCATCAGTTGCATTAATATTTTCTAACTCCATAATTTTATCAAGAACTAACTCTTGTAAAAATGATTTACGTGCATAGTCTTCTGCACTTTTCTTAAAATCATCCATTGAAGCGATACCACTATATTGAAGCAAAACCTCCACTGGCATCTTGTATTGTTTTGCTTGTTCTTCAATACGTTTTACTTGATTTTCAACTTCCGAATTTATTAGAGATTGCGGAAATTCAGCATATGATGATGCACAAACAGTTTCAATTAAACTATTGACTAAATGACTTTTAGCATCTTGTTCTTTTTGTTTTTTCAAATCAGCTTTTACATAATCTATATAAGCATTTACATTATCTACATTAGCAATTTCTAATTCTTTGACTAAATCATCTGTTAATTCTGGATATACTTTCGATTTAACTTCATGAACTTTTACTTTAAATGTGGCATCTTTTCCGGCTAAACTCTCATGATAATCTTTAGGAAATGTGACATTTACATTTACTTCATCTTCACTTTTTACACCAATAAGTTGATCTTCAAATCCAGGAATAAAAGTTTTAGACCCAAGTTCAAGAGTATAATTTTCAGCTTTTCCACCTTCAAAAGCAACTCCATCTACGAACCCTTCAAAATCAATTACCACTGTATCTCCTTTTTCAGCTGGTGTATCTTTAATAACATTTTCTACTTTACTATCAAGAACTTTTTTAACAGCCTCGTCTACATCTTTTTTTAATACTCTAGTTGAAAGTGGTTTTACTTTGATACCTTTATATTGACCTAAATGTACTTCAGGCCACACATCAACTTCAGCAGTATAAGAAAATCCTTTTCCTTTTTCAAGCGACGTATAATCCAAATCAACTTTTGGTTCATCTGTTGGATAGACTTTTGCTTCCATCACTGCTTTTGGATAAGTTTCTTCAAAAACAAATTGTAGTGCATCTTGATATAGTGCATTCCAACCATATCTTTGGATGAAAATTGTTTTGGGCATTTTACCAGGTCTAAAACCATCAGCCTTTACTTCTTTTACGACTTTTTCAAAAGCTTTATCTAATGCTTTATCGAATTGTTCAGCACTAACTTCTACGTTAATTTTTACTGAATTTTCGCTTAAGCGTTCTACATTTATACTCATTTTATCTCTCCTTAAAGTTTTCTTTTATTATTATATCAATTTTTTTGTTATTTTTCAAGTTATAGGCTTTATTCATATTTTGATAAAACATATTCTTCTACATAACGTAAAGGAGCAGGCCCACAATCTAAAATATAAGTATGGAATTGTTTATAATCAAAACTAGCACCAGCCATTTCTTTTACCTTTAATTGCAAGTCTTTAATTTTAAAATAAGTAAAGAAATAAGTTTGAAAATTATTAGGAATTTCAACTAGTTGCTCAAAACTTGCAACGACTGCGCTCTCACTTACATTTGGATTAAAATCTAAAATAAAATTTTTAAATTCATTTAAATCCCATCCGTCATAATGAACTCCCATATCCATACGTGAATAGATTGCAGCATTATATTCTTCTTGTAAAATTAAATAATCTACAAAGTCATCTGAATATTGTCCACGAAGTAATTCAAAACTAAAAATTTCCGCATAAGTTGCCCATCCTTCCTTATAACCACTTGAACCAAGAACTTTTCTTAAAAGATTAACATCTTTATTTTTAAAATAAACATTTTGGTATAAATGTCCAGGATAACCTTCATGAGCTAACGTTGTATATAAGTAATTATAATCTAAATTGCCAAATTCATCTTTAATTTCAGCATTATTTAGATAAATGAACTCTTCAGTAAAGTTATCTATTGGACTTGTCATGTAAGCAGCTGGACTAAAATTATCTTCCATTGCTTCATCAATATATTTAACAGTTATTTTTGGCTTTGAAGTTAGCGGTGGAAAATAGTTATCAAATGCTGTCTGATAATAGGCAAGTTGTTCTTCAGGGGTTGTATTCATTAATTGATAAGACATCACTTCATTTCTAAAATCACTATCGGTCATAACTAAATTTCTATAATATTCTAATTTTTGTTCACATGCTAAAATTTTGTCTTCTATATATGAAATTGCTTCATCCACAGTAATCTTATATCCTACTGTATCTTGGAAATTGATTTCATAATAAGCTTTTCCAATTTCAAACCCATCTTCAGTAACATAGTGAGCAAGGCCCATATTATTGGTTGCTTTACCTTTTAACTTTGGTAATTCATTTAAAACATATCTATAACCTTCAATTAGTGGACCGGTTACTTTATCAATATTAGTATTTTTATAGGCAGTTTTTTCCTCTGCTGTCAAAAATTGACACTCATCTATTTTCTTATTTACAGTAGATATCATAAAATGATTTGCAACATCTACAGAAGTTATAAAGTTTTGACATTGCATTACAACTTTATCAATTACGAAATCAGGCATGCCATACCCATGATCAGCTTTTTCAATTTCAAAATCAACATATGATTTAAATGTTTGTGGCACCAAATCCAAATATTTAAAATAATTTTCAATATCTAATTTTGTTCTAAATTTATATTCTACTAAAAGTAATGGTAATTGTGCTTGATATCCAAGATAAGAACCCAAATAATTATTACTTAAATATCCCATTTCCATCGTTTTAGCGTTAATATTATCAACTAAATCAACGATGATATTATAAGTCATTTTTTGATCCTCATTTAACTTATTATAATCATATCGTTTAATACTACCAATAGTTAAGTTTATCAGTACCTTACTAGCATCCGATGTTAATCCTGGTGTTGGTAGCGAAGGTTCATAGTGTTCTAAACCAAAATTTTCTGGATGTTCAAATAAAAAATTAGAAGTCATTTCATCGTTACCTATTAATAACATAAAAACTTGATTAGCAACATCATCAAAAGTAGCAGGATCTAGTTCACCTTGACAATTATCACAACTAGCAACACAAAGTGTCAAAACGCTAATTGCAATCACAAAAATAATTTTTTTTAATGCTCGCATAATTTTTTCCTTTCTTTTCTATTCAAATTTTTTAAATAATAATCTCACTTATCTTAGCTTTTTCACACCCTTTATAAGAAAGCACATATAAGTTATTGTTATAGTTGATTAAATTTGTTTCAACATCTTTTCTTATCATTAACTGTTTTTTGGGATATCCTATCGTTTTTCCATTATATTTAATTAGTGCCTCATATTGAGTAAAGCCAATAAAAAAATTCATTAACAAATTTTTATTATTTAATGGTAAACACCAAAATAATTTATTAACAATATTTTCAATATTATCAATTTCTCTAACTTTCTCTACATCTATTCCTATTTTTTTATTAGAAATTGCAACAACACAAAAATCTGCTGAATGGCTGATATTAAAATAAAATAATCTAACCATAGGTTTACCGAGTTTTGTAAAATAAAAATCTAAATCTTTTAAATTTTTATGATAATGTTTTTTTACAATCAAATCTAAACAATACCATGAAAATATTGAAGAATACAATGCTTTCTGATTTTTCTTTCTCAACAAGTAGTCCTTTATTATATCGGGAAATATTTCAATATCGATATGATAATTTTCTCTAATTTTTGCATAATAAATATGTAACATTTTATTCACCTTATAATGACTATCATTTATATTATATCACATTTTTTTAATTTAACTAAAAAGATGCCTTATTATATATAAAAAATGATAAAATAAATAATCATCTTATTCATCGTAAATTTTATTTTAAAAAATAAAATAAATCATTAACAAACTTTTAATTTGCTAATGATTTAAAATAATTTAACTAATTTTTTTTCGATTTCTAAGTTTTATTTTATAAAATACAATAAAAAACATAATGAAAATAATAATAAATCCACCTAAAATTAAATACATTTGCCACACTTCAACTAAATTACCAAAAAAATAAGTATTATAATCAACCGAATTCTTAATATTAGTAACCACTTCATTGGGAAAACCAATTTCTTCCATCTCAAATATGATTCCTCTCATTGTATGATTTCTAATTAATGAAGTTGCATAAGTACTAGGAAAAAATGACAAAATATTTTGAAGAACACTTCCAAATTGTGATATCGGCATATAAGCACCACATATGAAACCATAACCTGAACTTATCATAGTCCCAACTGCTGACATCTGACCTTGAGTTTTAAGAGGATAACAAAGAATAGTCGAAAGAGTAGTACCAAATAAAACTAATAAAACAATATCTAACATAATTAATAAAACATCAATTACTGATAAATACCATCCTACAATCCCCATATATATAAAGCAGACAATCATTGCCAAAAAACAAATAATAGAGGAACTAAAGATGGTGGAAAAATAGTAACTACCAATAATTAGTGGTTTTCTTACTGGAGATGTAATGAAATCATTATTTGCTCCTGTCACCTTATCTTGAATCATAATTAAATTATTACAAAAAGAAATCGTAATACAACTAACCGCAAATAAAGAAGAAAACAATTGACTACTGACAAATCCATTAATCAGTTTATCATCAATTTCAAAACTTTCAGGAAAATTTTGGATAAAAATATCTTTATAAACACGTCCTAAAAAAGTAATATACAAAACAAGCAAAATAATTGGAGTAATTAATGATGAGATTAACATTCCTTTATCTTTAAAAAATAACTTCATATTACGTTTTATCAAATATCCCATTGTTCTCATTATAAACAATCTCCTCCTGTTAAAACCTTTCCTGTTGCCGCAAGAAAAACATCATCCATTTTTCCTTTAGTGATTTCAAAATCAACAAATAAATCAGGATATTTATGAATGAGATGCACTGCTTCTTTTGTATTAGAAACTAATATTCGATAATAGTCATTAATCTTTTGATATGAAAGATGCATTTGTTTGATATCATCTTCACAAATATTATATAAAGTTATAAAATCACCAGTATATTTATTTTTCAAATCTAAAGGAGTTCCACTTGCAATTTTTTTCCCCTCATCAATAATAACAACATAATCGGCATCACTTGCTTCTTCCATATAATGAGTCGTCAAAAAAACTGTCATTTTTAATTCTTTTCTTAAACTTTCAATTGCATTCCATACAAGAGTTCTTGTACGTGGATCTAATCCTGTCGTAGGTTCATCTAAAATTAAAATTTTAGGATTATGAATAATTGCTCTTGCAATATCAATTCTTCTTTTTTGACCACCAGATAATTTACCATATGGACGATCTAATAAATTTTCAAAATTTAAAATTTTAGAAACTTTTTTCAGTTGCTCAATAAATTTTTCCTTATAAATTCCATATAAAGCAGCTCTACTTTCCAAATTATCGTATACAGTCAATGATTTATCCAAAACCGAATCTTGGAAAACAATACCGATTTCTTTTTTGATTAAACTAACATTTGATATTTTATCAATATCATAACCATCAATTATAATTTGACCACTATCTTTTTCAAGTTGTCCACACATAATTGAAATAGTAGTGCTCTTTCCTGCACCATTTATTCCTAAAAAGGCAAATAATTCACCTTCTTCAACACAAAAACTCAAATCATCTACTGCTTTTATTTTACCAAAACTTTTATTAAGATGATTTATCTCAATTATTTTATCCATATATTTCTACCTATTAAAAATTACACGTTCATTATTAAACATTTTAGTCAATAAGAAAACACCAAGTCCAATATAAACTATATTACTCGTTATACAAATAAGAAAAGAAACGGGATCTATTGTAATACTAAATACACCAATTAAACACTGAACAATATTATAAATAGGAATGATATACAACAATTTATTACTAGTAGCCGTCGTTGACATAAAATTAGTAATACCAACTAGCAACACTATCATCATCAGAGGTATTGCATAGGATGTTGCTTCTTTGACACTTTTTGCAAAAGTTGAAACAATTGTAAGAAGCGTTGTAAATAATAATACTGTCATAACAATCAAAACTAACATCAAAAGAATCGTTGATAAACCATATGCTTGAAATGAAAAATCTGTTCCCATTAATTTTGGCAATGATAGCATTAAACCTAAAAAACTTACAAGCGCTGAAACTAAAGAAGTAATTCCAAGTGACAATATTTTTCCAATAGCAATATGACTTCTTTTAGTTGGCGTTATCAATAATGTTGCAATAGTTCCTCTTTCTTTTTCGCCTGCTACAGATTCACTACAAACTCCCATTGCCCCTGAGAAAAGAAAAGCCATTAATAAAAAAGGTAGCATCATTGAAATAATTTGAATTGTTGTATCTTCTTTTTTTGCTACATCATATTTAATATCTAAATCCCTGTTAATATCAAATTTATTTGAAATATTACTTTCATATTGATTTAATATTTCTAAATAATAACTATAAAATAAATTAGATGATTCTGAAGTAGAATTATAATATATTTCAATATTAGGTGCCATCTTTCCTGTATCTATATCATAAGCAAGCATCTTTTGATAAAAATCTTCTTCATAAATAATATATAAATCAGCCTCTTTATCTTTTATCTTATCAATAATCTTATCTTTTGATAAATTTTCTTTATTTTTATTGATATTCCAGCCATCTTTATTTAGAAAAGATTGGAACTCTGTTGGCTCATTCTCAACATAAACTGTAAAATCAGTAATTGTAGGTGCTATTTTCTCCATTGAAATATTTCCCATCAAATTATAGATAACAAATATTAAAACTCCAGGTAATACTAAACCTATAATCATTCTTGGATCTGTAAAAAATCTTTTTAATTCTTTTTTTACAATTGTCCATATATTACTCATATTTTTCACCAATCCTTTCATCATATAATTCAAAAAAGACATCTTCTAATGATTTTTCTTTTGTCAAATTTGTTAAACTATCATCTTTAATCATTCTCCCATCAAAGATAATTCCTACACGATCACATAATTTTTCAACAAGTGAAAAAATGTGTGTTGAAAGAATGATTGTCTTTCCTTCTTTTTTTAATTCAATTAAAAAATCTGTAACGGATTTTGCTGTAATAACATCTAACCCATTCGTTGGCTCATCAAAAATAATAATTTCTGGATCATGAACAATTGAAATTACAAGTGAAACCTTTTGTTTCATTCCTGTTGACAAATCACCAATTTTAACCTCTTTAAAATCTTCAATGCCAAATTTTTTAAATAAATAATTTTTTCTTTGCTCTGATAGTGTTTTTTCAATTTTATGAAGAGCAGAAAAATAATCATACAAATAATTAGGAGTAAAAAAATCTTCTAATTTTAACTCACTAGTCAAAAAACCAATTTTTTGGCGAACCATATCAGGGTTTTTGGCAATATCAATACCATCAACAAATACATCACCACTATCTGCTTTAATCAATGTTGATATAATTCTAAGAGTTGTTGTCTTTCCTGCACCATTTGGTCCTAACAAGCCATAAATTTCCCCCTTATATGCTTTGAAAGATAAACCGTCTACAGCAATTTTATACAAATCATTCGTTTTATTAATTTTTCGCTGTTTTGCAGTCAATTTAAAAGTTTTCTTCAAATCCTTTACTATTAATATTTCTTCCATCTTTTATCTCCTTCGTAAATAGTAAATCTATTATACTATATTTGTCTTTCTTTTTCAACTCAAATGTATCATTATGTATAAAATGTATTTAATAATAAATATTATAACTGACATTTTAATGTCAGTTATTTTTAAATATAGATCCATCAATCATATAACTCACCCACTCAGCAATATTTGATGCATGATCAGCAATTCTTTCAATATATTTTGCAATAAGAGTAGTATATATAATATAAGGAATAGCACATTCTGCGTTTTTATCAAAATTAGTCAAATCGAAGACAATCTTAGCATAGATACAATCAACTTCATCATCTAATAAAATTGTTTTCTTAGCTAATTCAATATCTTCATTAACGAAACTGAGAATAGCATCATTTATCATTTTTAAAGCAATTTGAACCATCTTATGAATATTTTCACTATTTTTAATATCAATGGCCTCCAATTTTTGACTAAATTCCATGATATCTTCGGCATGATCACCTATTCTTTCAATATCTGAAACAAGTTTTAAAATAGCAATAACTTCTCGCAAATCTTTGGCAAATAACCTTTCTTTAATTAAAAGGTTAAAACAAATTTCATCAATCAATTCTTCATATTGATTAACAATTTTATCATTAATTATAATTGGTTTTGTTTTTTTGGTATAAAAGGCTACTGCATCAGTAATATTATTTTTTACTTGATCAGCCATTTTTATCAACATTTGCTTTAAATATTTAATCTCACTTTGTAATTGCATCTTATCCAAACCTTCCTGTAATATAATCTTCTGTTTTTTTATTTAAAGGATTACTAAATAAATGAATTGTTTCATTAAATTCCACAATTTCACCTAACATAAAAAATGCTGTATAATCCGAAATTCTACTTGCTTGTTGCATATTATGAGTTACGATTACTATTGTAAAATCCTTTTTTAAACTATTAATTAACTCCTCAATTTTGATAGTTGCGATTGGATCTAACGCTGATGTAGGTTCATCCATTAAAATTACTTCTGGAGCCATTGCAATGCATCTAGCGATGCATAAACGTTGTTGTTGACCACCTGATAATCCTAAAGCATTATCCTTTAAACGATCTTTTACTTCTTCAAAAAGTCCTGCTTTCTTTAATGAATCCTCGACAATCAAGCGTAATTTTTCTTTATTTTTTATGCCTTGGCACCTAGGACCATAAGCAATATTATCAAAAATTGACATAGGAAAAGGATTCGGATTTTGAAAAACCATTCCCACTTTAGTTCTTAAATCAATTGGATTTATTTGATTTATATCCTCTTTTTTATATGTTATGGTTCCTTCTATTGTACAATTTTCAATTAAATCATTCATACGATTGAAACACCTAAGTAAAGTAGATTTACCACAACCTGAAGGACCGATGAAAGCAGTTACTTTATTTTTATAAATATTTAAATCAATATTTTTTAAAACTTGTTTTTCACCATAATTAAGATTAACATTTCTTATTTCAAAAATTGGTAATGTTTTTTGAATATTCTCTTTAGACAGCATTATTTTTCTCCTTATTAAAACATTTTGAAACAATTTTTATTGAAATACTCAAAAGTAAGACTGTTAATAAAATAACAATTGCAATAGCACATGCATGTTCATAATTAGGATTATCTCCTTCAAGTAAAGTCCAAATATGAACAGCTAAAGTTGTAGATTTTTCATTCAAAATTGCTTTATCTTTAATAGCAGTACCAATCGCATAGATAAGGGCTGCCGATTCTCCAATAATTCTTCCAATTGAAAGTAAGGTAGCAGTTAAGATACCATTTAATGCACTAGGTAGGATTACCTTAAAAATTGTTTGAATTTTAGATGCACCCAGTGCCAAAGAAGCATTTCGATAATCTTGTGGGATTGCTTTCAAAGCCTCTTCTGTTGTTTTAATTATAATTGGTAATAAAATAATTGACATTGTAAAAGCCCCTGATATAATACTGCCACCACTTGAATGAATGACCTTATTAAAGATAGGAATAAAGATAATGGCTCCTACTAAACCAAAGATAATCGAAGGAATTCCCGATGTCATATCAATCATTGTTCTAATTAAAGTCGTAAATTTATTATCTTTTGCATATTCATTTAAATATATAGCTCCTCCAACTCCTAATGGTATGGCAATAATAAGCGTTATAATAATGAGATAAATTGTTGTTAGGAGCGAACCACGTATTCCTCCTCCACCTGTTGTAATAATCATATCTGAAATTATTTTTGCTTGATTTAAGCACTCAACCATCTCGGATGCACCCTTTTTGGCAATTGTATAAATTGTTTTACCATCTTCTTTCATTAAAACTATTTTGGAGATTTGAGAACCTACTTTAATTTTAATTGTTGCACCAGAATTCTTTTCTATTAATTGATTAAAAGGAGAATTTTCATCAATATAGGCAATGGTTACAACATCTAATCCCTCTGCATCTTTATCGTCTTGTAATGATATTCCCCAAATATTAGAAAAATATGTATTTTCTAATTTGGGATTTGTAAATAATTGCAAGGAATTATGCGTTTTTTCTAGAGAATAAGTTGTTTTTGAATAATTACTAAAAAGTAAATCAAAAGATAAAGTTTTGCTACCTTTTGCAAAAATAAATATGAATAAAGTTATTAAAACAATGAAGCCAAAACTTGAAACAATCCAAGTAATACTATTTAAAATACTATCTTTCATTTTTCGTTTTTTTAATCTTTTGAACAAATTATTATTTGCTACTTGCATTATATCTTTATTCTCCTTTTAATTAAGTTTAAAAGTAAGTTACTACCTAAAATTAACATAATTAGAACAATACCTACACTAAACCTTATATCATATTCCAAACCTTCTGCCTCTGTTAGACCTTGAAGCATTGTAGATGTTAAAGTTTTAGTAGCCTCAAATGGATGAAAATTAGGACCTGAACTAGGATTTCCAGCAACCATTGAAACTGCAGTTGCCTCACCTAATGCTCTACCTATTCCTAATATAACACCAGAAAATATTCCATTTTTAGCACTTGATAAAACAATTTTAAAATTGGTTTGCGTAATGGAGGCTCCAAGTGCAAGAGAACCTTCAATGTATGCTTTTTTGACTGCTTGAATGGAAGAAACCGAAATCATCGTAATCGTTGGAATAATCATTATTGCCAGTACAATTGCAACCGTTAATACCGAAAGCCCTCCAGCACTTTGATACCCAAAAAAATTACTCAACGCTTTTACTATTTTAGTTACAACTCCCATTCCAAACATCCCATAAATAACCGAAGGAATGCTTGATAGCAATTCAATAATATAACTTAAAATTGTACTAATTTTTTTAGGTGCAATTTTTGCGATAAAAAGTGCTGTTAAAATTGAAATTGGAATAGCCATAAGTAGTGATATAATAGTAACATAAATTGTATTGACAATAATAAAACCGATACCATAAATATTAGGATTTTTAAACCATCTACTT
Organism: uncultured Bacilli bacterium; assembly: GCA_944326155.1. GTDB lineage: Bacteria > Bacillota_I > Bacilli_A > ML615J-28 > CAG-313 > CAG-313. The sequence goes on along the minus strand of CALVCV010000015.1, from coordinate 11,569 downwards.
CCAAATATAAATTTAATAAAATCAACCTTATAAAAAGCACCATTAATATGATAACTTTTGATAAAAGGAGTTAACCCCTTTATTAAAATAAACAAAACTATAAAAATAATGACCGATGAACAAATTAAAGTAACTGTTAAAAAGAAATAACGCCAAATTTTATCCATTATACTTTTTTTAATGGTTATATCACTTTGATTGGTTTGCTTTTTCATAAAAACCTCGTAAAACTTTTTCAAACTTAATACCATATGAATGATTTGTATCCTCTTTGGTCAAAACAATTGCGTCTTTAACAAATTTCATTGCTTCTTGGATTGATATATTCATCTCATGAGAAATAAAATATTTTCCAATCATATAACTTAAAAAAATATCTCCTGTGCCATGATAATTACCATTTATTTTTTGCTCTTTGAAGGAAGTAATTTGATGACTATGGTATTGTTTAAATAAAACATAAATTTCATCTTTATTCATTTCTATTCCCGTAATAATCATGTTTGTTAAAAATTTCTTTGTCAATTCATGAATCAGTTCATAAATTCTATTAGGATGATTGATAGCTTGATATTCACAATTCATTAAGAAAAAGGCCTCTGTGACATTTGCCACAATATAATCGGCATAAAAGCACAAAGACCTTAATTTTTCAAGATAATTATCATTAAATCCTTGATATAATTTACCATTATCGGCACAAGCAGGAGTAAAAAATACTAACGTATTTCTCTTTTTAAATAATTTAATGATGGTAATTGTTTTTTCTATTAATTTTGTACTGCCCAAATATCCAATATATATTGCATCAAAACTAATATTATTATCTTGCCAACTTTGACATATCTTATCTATACTTTCTGATAAATCCTGAATATATATATTTTTAAAACCACCTGTATGAGTTGATAAAATCATTGTGGGCAAGATAATTGTTTCAATACCAAAAGTCGATAATATAGGTAAAGCAACACTATTTGAACATTGACCATAACATGATAAATCTTGAATTGATAATATTTTAGGCATTAGTTATTTGACTTCTTCCCATTTACTATAAGTACCATCATATATTTTTTTAAGCATATCAGCAGTAACCCTATCTAATGGATTAATTTCATTTACAACCGCAACGATTGCATCAACACAAATTTTACCATATGTTCCTTCTGCACCTTGTTCCGTTGTTTTAAATTCTCGTGAAGCAAAAGCAATGTGTAGAAAAGTTGCTGAATCTTTTCCTTCTCCTTGAGTAAATTTATAAGCATCTCCTGATCCTGTATGATTATGCTCTGCTACAAAATTACCACATTTAGTAGAAAATTCTCTTGACAATTCGTTAGCTATTTTTTCTACAGATGTTGAACCACCAAATTTAATTGTAATATTTGAATTATCTTCAAGACAAATAGGATAGTTGTCTTTTATTGAATCCCATGATGGTTCATCACCGGTAATATCAACAATTCCATCTTTACTTTGAATTGTTATTAAAGCATCTGATGTTTTTAAAAAAGCAAGAAAAGCTTCAACAATTTTTTGCTCTTTTTCTGTTGCAAATTCGTTTCTAACAATATAGTTAAAATTTCTTGTGAGTTTATAACTTCCATTTAAAACATTTTCTTCAGTTGGAGCAACGCCTTCATAAATTAATCCCTTTAATCCAGAATCTTTAAGGGAAGAAAGTGAAATATAACCTATACCATATTCATCATTCTTAACGCTTTCAACCATGGCACCATTATTTTTAGCTTCTAAAATGCCACTACCTAATACACTATTATCACTTACAGCATCAGTAAAATGAATATTTGTGAAAAAACCATCACGCGTACCACTTGTCTTATCACGAGTGTATAATTGAATTTTAGCACTTGAGTCAAATTTTTCATCATCTTTACAACCAACAATTCCGAATAGGGAAACGGCTAAAAATACTATACATAAAACACTTTTTAAATTTTTCTTCATTTTTTTCTCCTTTAAATATTAAATAATTATTATAAAAGTTATCAATAACTTTTTACGAAAACATTATATCAAATATTTTTTTGTAATTCGTTTATTTTTTTTATTATATTTGTAAAAAAAATGTAAAAAAAGAATCCGTCATAACGGATTCATATTTTATTTCATAATTGGACTAAACTCAACGGTAAACATTGTATATTTTTCATATTCACTCTCAACTGATATTTTCCAACCAGATTGATTTATAATTTTTTTAACGATAGCAAGTCCTAAACCAAATCCTGTACTATGCTCATTATGAGATTTATCAATAGTATAAAATCGATCAAAAATTTTATCTAAATCACCTTGTTTAATGCCATGACCTGTATCTTTAATTTTTAAAATAATTTTATCATCATCTTTTTTTAAATGAATTTCAATTTCACCATTTATTTTATTATATTTAATTGCATTCGTTAAAATATTACTTATAATTTCAAAAATTTTCTCTGTTCTTGATAAGATAAAGAGATTCTCTTCTATCAAGGTCGTAACCTTTAAATTTTTTTCAGGAAAAACAGCCTCAAAATTATGTAAAATATCAATTAAAATCGTACTTATACATACTGGATAATTTGGAAGATTATCACTCTCAAGCAAACTATAATGAATAATATTTTTAATTAAATTACTCAAACGATTTGTTTGTTTCAAGATTATTTCACAAGATTTTTGAATTTTTTCCTTATCAAGATTACCCGTTAAAATCATTTCAGCAAAACCTTTAATACTAGTAAGAGGTGTATTCATTTCATGCGTAACATTAGCAATAAAATCATTTTTAGAATTTTCCATTCTTTTTATTTCAGTTACATCAGTAACTAAAATGACTTTTGCATTTTCGCTTTTAGTAAATCTAATTGCATATTCTTTATCATTTTTTTTCCGATAAAAAAGAAATTGTTCTTCTTGTTCAATACCTTCTAAAATTTCTTGATCATCTTTAAAAAATGGCAAATTTTCCCCCACCTCACTATATCCAAAAAGTTCATTTACAATATTATTTGCTAAAATTAAATGATTATCAAGACCCAAAATGATAATACCATGTTCCATATTGTTTAAAACAATATTTTCAATTTTTTTATCCTCTTTAATTTTTGATATTTTATCATCAATTCTTTCATTCATATTATTGATAATTTTTACAATTTGAGAAAATTCGGGATAAGTACTACTAACTTTTTGACCACTTGCACCTTCAATAGAAAGTTTTTCAATAGGTTTAATGATATAGTCTACTAATATCCAAGTGAATAGCAAACAAACAATGATTTCAATAATAAAAAACCAAATCAGTGATGGAATACTATCAATAAATATTTGACTATATGTTGATGTTTTTACAGCAACCCTAACATATCCATCATTGACACTTTTACAAAAATATACCATCTGTTGTGCTAAAGTATCTGATTTTCTAATGGCAAATCCTTCACCTTCAAGACTTGCAATTTTAACTTCTTCTCTATTTAAATGATTATCAAGAGGTAAATTTTCTTCACTATCACCTACAACTTCACCATTTTTATCTATAAAAGTAACCCTTACTCCATTTAATTTACGAGAATATGATTCTGCACCAGCAACATCCCAAGAAAATTCTTCACTATATTGATTCATATAAATATACAAATTGTTCTTCGCATCTTCTAGAAATTTTTCATAATATATCCGAGATGAAATAATAGAAAAAATAAATGTAGAAGTAAAGATAATGATAATAAATACAAATAAAATTCTTTTTTTCATTTAAATTAGCCTACTTTGTTCTAAATTTATATCCAACACCAAAAATAGTTTCAATTTGAGAAAAACCTAATTTTCGAAGTCTTAAAATATGGTTATCTATTGTTCGTGATTCACCTAAATAATCATATCCCCAAATTGCATTAATCAAACGCTCTCTTGATAAAACTACATCAGGATTTTCAACAAAATATAAAAGTAACTGATATTCTTTATTATTTAATTCTAATACTTTACCTTTATAAGTAACTTCCATTTTATCTTTATTGATAATTAAATCATCTAAAATTTTTTCTTCATTTACACATCTTCTCAAAGCTGCTTTTACTCTAGCAATTAGTTCAAGCGTACTGAATGGTTTTGTAATATAATCATCAGCACCACTATTTAACCCTTTAACTTTATCTAATTCTTGACTTAAAGCACTTAACATAATGCACTGAATATGAGGATATTTCGCCTTTACCTTTGTTAATACATCTAATCCATTTCCATCTGGTAACATAATATCTAGTAAAATTACTATTGGAAGTTCTTTATCAATGGCCTCTAAAAAATCAGATATTTTAGAAAAACTCTTTATTGATATTTGTGCCATTTCTAATGCCATCGTGACTAATTCACGAATACTTTCATCATCTTCTAATACATATACTTTATAATTCATAACGATCCTATTTTAAGCTATTAACCATCGTATCGGCAATATAATCTAAATGATCTCCGGCTCTTTCTAAATTTGATATTAAATTAATAAAAATACCACTACTTTGAGGCTTACACTTACCTTCTTCCAAACGTTTAATATGACCATTTATTAAAGTACTACGCATATGATCAATTTCATCTTCCAAATCTTTTACTTTGCCAATCAAACTATAATCAGAATATAACATTATTTTTTTAATATTGGCAAATTGCTCCTTTAACATTCCTTGGAGTTTTTTAATTGATTCATATACGGAATCTGAAAATTCAATATTATTATTTATAACTGAACGAGTATATTTCACCATATTATCGGCAATTTCAGCCTCACGAATGAAGTCATTTAGACTATGATGAAGAGCCGAAATTGTTTTTTCATCTTCAATTGTTACATCTTGAGATGATACTTTAACTAAAAAAGTAATAATTTCTCTATTTACTATTTCAATATCAGAAATTTTTTCTTTTATTTCCTCTTCTGCAAGGATACTTTTTTCAACAAATTTTGTTATTGCTAAATCTAAAGTATTCATGGCGAATTCACCAAGTAAAACAGTTTCTTTAATTGCTTGATTAATAGCTATTCCTGGAGTATGAATAAAACGTTCATCAAGATAAGTTGTTTTCTTGTCTTCTTTTTTATCTTTAATTATCAACTCTGATAGTTTTACAAAAACATTAACAAATCCAATAAAAAGAATCGTAGAAACTACATTGAATAAAGTATGGAACATCGCAATTTGAGTAGTTGGCGAACTAAACCATTTTTGGAGCGTATCAACCATAAAATCTTTCCAAATTAATAAAATAATAATAAAAATAATACTACCAAAAATATTAAACAACAAATGAATTAAACTAGCACGTCTAGCATTGACAGAAGCACCAATCGATGAAATTAGAGCAGTAACACAAGTCCCAATATTAGTACCTAAAACGACAAATAAAACAGCATTAGGATCACTACCAATTGTAATTCCCGCCCCAACAATGGAAATTAAAATTGTTGTAACCGCTGATGAACTTTGAACAATTGCTGTAATTCCTGCTCCTATTAAAACCAATAAAAAAGGATTATTGACACTTTGTAAAAGATGAATGACTTGCTCTGATTCTTTCATTGCTTCCATCGAACCAGACATAATTTCAAGTGAAATAAATACAAGTCCTAATCCTGCCAATGATAAACCAATCGTTTTAGTTTTATCCTTTTTCCCTAACATATTCATGAAAATACCTATAAAAGCAAGAATAGCAACATATGCAACAATATCAAAACTTTGTAAAGCCACAATTTGGGCTGTAATCGTAGTTCCGATATTGGCTCCCATAATCATTGTGGTAGCTTGAAATAAATTCATAACACCTGCATTAACAAATCCAACAATCATAACGGTAGTGGCACTAGAACTTTGAATAATTGCAGTGACTAAAGCACCTATCCCAACACCTATAAAACGATTTTTTGAAGTTTTATTAAATAAACGTTTTAACCCAGCACTAGCTAATTTTTCAATGCTTTCTGATAGAACTTTAAAACCCAAAAGAAAAGCTCCCATTCCTCCCAATAATTCAATAATTGCTAATATAATATTGTTCATCTATAAAATACCTCTTTAATTTATCAATTTCCTGAATTTAGTTTTTAACATACTTTGTAATATTTTAACATAAGTTTATTTTTTTTAATATCAATTTACTTTAAATGAAATAAATTTTTAAATAATATCATAACCAATATAAAAAACAAAAGCAATTTCTAATATAAATATTAGAAATTGCTCAATGATTTATGAACCTAAATAAGCTTTTTTAACATTTTCATTATTTAATAGTTCTTCTCCAGTTCCACTTAAAATTATTTTACCAGTTTCAAGTACATAACCTCTATCAGCAATGGATAAAGCCAATTTTGCATTTTGCTCTACTAAAACAATTGTAATACCACTTTCATTTAATTTTTTTATTATTTCAAACACTTCTTTAACAATGATTGGAGCAAGACCCATAGATGGCTCATCTAATAAAATAATTTTAGGTTTTGACATCATTGCTCTTGCAATTGCCAACATCTGTTGTTCACCACCTGATAAAGTACCAGCTTTTTGTTTTTTTCTTTCTTTTAATCGTGGAAAAAGTTCATAGATTTTTTCTAAATCTTCTGTTATTTTTTTTCTTGAATGTCTTTTAAAAGCACCCATTTCCAAATTTTCTTGCACTGTCAAATTGGCAAACACTTGTCTTCCCTCTGGAACATGTGCAATACCATAACTAGAAATGCGATGTGCTTTTACCTTTAATAAATCAGCTTTTACAAAATAATTATACTTTTTTCTTATTCTTTTTAATTTGATTTGATTTAATTTACTATTTTTAGCAAAAAGTTCTTTTGTAATATCTTCATTACTATTTATTTTTTCAAAAGCAACTTCGGATGAATGATATACTTTTAATAATAAGTCCGTTGCCTTTTTACCAACAAAGCGATTTAGGGTCCTTTTATCAGTTAGCATAGATAAATCCAATCTAATATGAGAATCTACTTCGCATTTTACTAGTCCACTTATGGCTTTTAAAGTTGTCGTTTTACCAGCACCATTTGCCCCTATTAAAACCACGATTTCGCCACTATTTACTTCTAGATTGATTTTGTCAATTGCTTTAATTTTACCATAAGAAACGGATAAATTTTCAACTTTTAACATAATTATTCTCCTAAATATGCTTTAATAACTTCTTTATTTGTTTGAATTTCTTTAGGTGTACCTTTGGCTATTAATTCGCCAAAGTTTAAAACATAAATACGATCACAAATACCCATAACAAATTTCATATCGTGCTCAATTAATAAAATAGTAACTTGAAATTTATCTTGAATAATTTTTATAGTTTCCATTAACTCTTCTGTTTCATGAGGATTCATACCTGCAGCTGGTTCATCTAGACAAAGTAATTTAGGATTAGACGCTAAAGCTCTTGCAATTTCTAATTTTCTTTGTTTACCATATGGTAAATTTTGAGCAAGTTCATCTTTATATTCTAAAAGGCCTAAAACTTCTAGTATTTCTAGTGCCTTTTGATGTGCTTTATTCTCTTCAACCCAATACTTTTTGGTTCTAAAAATACTTGCAAAAATGCCATATGTCATATTATTATGATAGGCTACTTTTACATTTTCTAAAACTGTCATTTGTTTAAATAACCGAATATTTTGAAATGTTCTAGCAATACCTTTTTTAACCCTTTTATGAGTAACCACATGTGTGATATCTTCCCCATCTAATTGGATTTTTCCTGATGTTGGTTGATATATACCAGTTATTAAATTAAAAATGGTTGTCTTGCCTGCACCATTTGGACCAATTAAACCTACCAATTCTTTTCTAAATATTTCCATATTAAAATTGGTAACTGCTTTCAAACCGCCAAATTCAATTGAGAGATCTTTTACTACTAAAACTACATCATTTGTTATCATGTATAATTTCCTCTTCTACAATCTTTTTAGGTTTCTTTTTTATTTTAAATACCTTTTTAATAAAATCCCAAGTCAATTCTTTTGTTCCAAACAAACCTTCTGGTCTAATTAACATCACAATAATTAAAATTACTCCATAAATTAAAAGTTGATAGCCACCAGGTGCATTCAATAGTAATTTATATGATACAAAAGTTAATAAAGCAGTAGATATTAATGTTCCTGTAAAAGAACCTAATCCACCAAGAACAATAAATACTAATAACTCTATGGAACGATCTTGTGAAAAAAGTGAAGTGCCTAAATAAGAAGCAAAGTGATAATATAGCCCTCCTGCAAGACCTGCAAAAATTGCAGAAAGCGTAAAGGTGAATATCTTATATTTTTTTACCGGGATACCTGATGCTTCAGAGGCAATTTCGTCTTCCCTAATCGATAAAATTGCCCTACCATATCTTGATTTAAAAATCATAATAAAACATATTAGAGTTAAAATTAAAAAACTAGCAAAGATTGGCGTATTTCCAGCTATTCTTGTATAATATGATGGTCCATCCACACCATATTTAAATCCATCGATGGTTTGCAAATTATTAGCGATTGAAACAAATACTAATCCAATACCTAAAGTTATAATTGCAAGATAATCCCCCTTCATTCTACCAAGAACGGCAACTCCAATCAAAAAACCAATTACACCTGTAAAAATAGCACCTACAATAACTGCAAAAATAACTAAAATATATCCAGCAAAATGAACTTCACCATTGCCAATATTATAAAATATTTCCCGCATCTGGCTAGATGAAAAATTATTTTTCTCCATTACAAGTTGATAAATTTTTTGGGAAACATAACTTGCAACAATACCACCCACAAGCATAAAACCACCATGACCAAGTACCATTTCCCCAAGACATCCACAAACGATGTTAAGAGACAATGCAGCGATTGAAAAAATTATAATTTGCGGAATAATAATTTTAAGAGACAAATTATTTGTTAAAAGGCTTAAGACAACGACAATCAATACACTGCATAAACCATTTAATAAATATCTTTTGTAATTTGGCTTTAAATGGTTGTTTCGATTAGATTCAATTTTTGCTATCATATTATACCTTCTCTCCTATTGATTTTCCAAGAATGCCTGTAGGTTTAATAATTAAAATCAAGATTAAAATACTATATAGGATAGCAGGTGTCCACGGTGATGTTTCTGGAAAAGCAACTGAAATTTGTTGAATAATACCAATTATAAAGCCACCAATAACAGCACCTGGAAGACTACCAATTCCGCCTACTACGGCTGCAACAAAGGGAATTAATCCTATAGCATCACTACCAACTGAAAACTTAAAATATGGTATTCTAAGACAATAAACAACAGCTCCAAGTCCGGCAAGTGCTGCTCCTATGGCAAAAGTCAAAGTAATCATCGCATCATTATTGATTCCCATAAGTTTTGCTGCAGAAGGATTTTCAGATGTAGCACGCATTGCTTTACCAAATTTAGTTTTATTTATAAATAAAGTTAATAATACGACAGTAACTAGCGTAATTACTATTGTTAAAATTGTTAAATTCGTATTTGATAAGTTCAAAAATTTAGGTGAACTTTTTATTTCTTGAAATTGAATATTAAAAAGTGAATAAATAATATAGCTGACACCAATTGCAGTAATTAGTGCAGTAATTCGTTTTGTATTTCGTTTTCTCAAAGGATAATAAGCCAATTTTTCAGTAATGATAGAGACAATTGCACATATCAACATAGAAGCAATAATACAAATTATCATTGTAATAGGATTGGCCCCTATTAAAGAAGCCATTCCATATGAAACAAAAGCACCAATTGTGATAAATTCTCCATGTGCAAAATTGATCATTCTAGCGATACCATATACCATTGTATAACCTATTGCTATAAGAGCATATATACTACCCATTCCAAGACCATTTATTAAACCATTATATAAATTATTCCACATAAATATTCTCCTTAATTATTTAAAAAATAGCATAGAATTTCTATGCTATTTTTTTTATTCAACAGTTGTATAATATTTATATTCATTACCTTCAAAAGTCATTACAACAGCTGGCTTAATAGCATTACCATTAGTAGCAAAACTAATTCTACCGGTAACAACATCAGCATAGAAGTCAGCACTATTGAATACTTCTAAAACTTCATCAAATTCAACCGACTGTGCAACTTCTACTGCTTTTTTATAAATATATACTGCATCATATCCAAGTGCGGCAAATGATGTTGGGTCTTTAGCATATTTTTTATTGTATGCAGCAACAAAATCTTTGACAACTTCAGCATCTGAATCTAAAGCAAAGTGATTAGTAAAATAACAATTATTAAAATCAGTAGCATTAACACCATCTACGTCTAATACGCCATCCCATCCATCTGCACCAACAATCATACCAGTATAATCTGCTGCACGGCCTTGAGAAACAATATTTACAACTTTTTCATAATATTCTGGAAGGAAAACAACCTCAGCACCACTTGCTTTAACAGCCGCCCATTGACTATTAAAGTCAACAGTTGTTGCTTGATATGCACCTTGGTAAACAAGTTCAATATTGTTTGTAGCAGCTACAGCAATAAATGATTCATATAAGCCTCTTGAATAAGAATCTTCGTTATTATATAAAATAGCAACCTTTGTTTTCTTTAAATTATTATTAATAAATTTTGCCGCAACTTCACCTTGATAAGAGTCATTAAAACAAGCTCTAAAAATATTGGTTCTTAAATCTCGTTCATCACCATCCATACCAACTGTAATATAATCAGCCGTACCTGTAGGTGTAATGACTAAAACGTTTTTACCAATTGCTTGACCTACTAATCCTTCAGTTGCTCCAGAAGTAATGGCACCTAACATTAAATCAATATTTTTTGCATATTGTGTATTGAAAGCTGTAGCAGCTTTATCGGCAATTGCTTCATCATCTATCATGCCTAGCCATTCAATTTTCATTTGTTTATCGCCAACTTTGATACCACCAGCCGCATTAATTTCTTCAATTGCAAGTTCAATACCATTTTTTGCTGAAGTTCCATAAATAGATACCTCACCAGATAATGGTCCAACTGATGCAATTCTAATAGTGTCTTTATTATTCTTTTTACATGATGTAATAACAAATAATAAAGTAAATGCTATTATAATCATAGCTAATTTTCTAAATGTTTTATTCATATATACCTCCACATAGAAATTATTTAGTTTTATTATATAATAATTTTTATTTTTTTTATTTATTTTCAGTAATGTAAACGTTTTACTAATATATATTTCAAGCTAATTTTGCAAAAAAAATAATTAATAGTCAAATAACTTTACAAATTTATAAAAAAAGTGTATACTTTATATGGTTAGTGTCCCAGTAGCTCAGTCGGATAGAGCAACGGCCTTCTAAGCCGTGTGTCGGGAGTTCGAATCTCTTCTGGGACGCCATAATGAAAAATGAAGAACTTAATCGAAAGATTAGGTTCTTTTTTCTAATTGACTGTAAAGTTAATATCATCAACTTAAGAAGTAATATCTATAATATTTTATATAAGGCAAAATAAAAACAAGGTTATACACCATT
>CALVCV010000014.1 GCA_944326155.1 uncultured Bacilli bacterium | reverse complement strand
AATTCTATCTAGTCTTTTTTTATTGTCTTATAGATATCGTTTATTAACGAAAAGTTTAAAAAAAAAACGAAAACTAGACCAATTAGAAAACTGGTTAAGTTTAAAAGAAGAGAAACTTTTAAGGCTTTTTTATAATTTTTAAAATAAAACAAATAAAAAAACGATTCAATAAATAAAATAAAAATTTCTAAAATAATTCCTACTATAAAGTAGCCTATGTAAGTTTCAAACGGATAGTAAGTTAAAATAAAGTTAAGAGGAAGATTGGTTATAAGATTCATTAAGATTGCTAATAGGTATATCCTATAATCTTTATATCTTAAAATAAATAGCATTATAGTCTCGATAAAAAGTGTTAAAATTAAAGCAAATATCATAATTCTTTTGCCACTTTCTTTTTTACATATAAAATAATATAAATAGTTGCAACGATTGAAACACATAAAATAGGGGTATATGAAAAGTTCAGATATATATATAATTCGCCAAGCAAATAACCTATAAATAAAACAGACGCTAAAAGGCCAAAACTAAAGCCTTCATAGTGTTTTAAAAGTCGATTGGATAAAAATAAAGTGAGTGGCATCGTTGTATTAAATAAGAGAGTTGCTAAAAGATAAACGACAATATAATTTCTAAAGAAAAAATAACCTATAAGTGATAAAGTGAGTGTAACAAAAATCGTTTTTTTGATGCCAATTAAATCAGCTACAATACCACCAAGCGCTTTTCCTAAGCTTGCAAAAAGTGCTATAATGATAAGATCTAAAATTGAAGCTTCAAATAAAGGCGCTGTCACTTTACCAATAATGGCGCGAATCATCACCGCTACCAGGATTAATATAAGTAATAATATGTCTTTTTTACCTTTTAATTTTAAAGGAGGTACATCTTTTTGAATGGTCTTTTCATCTTTTATCAAGTGACAAAATACTCCCAATATAATCGTAAGTATTGTAAAAATAATCAAAGTTATTTTTTGATATAAATAAGTACCTAAGGCTAAACCACATGCACCAAGCGAAACAAATAATCCAAGATAAGTAAGTTTATTGGAAGAAACTTTAATACTATACTTGCCACCTATCACATGAAAAACTGAATTACCAACGCCAATTAAGAATAAACTTATATATTTAGGCAAAGAAAAAATAGCACCTATCAAAATACATATCAAGGAAATTGTTAAAGTTATTTTTTCTTTTTCTATTTTATCAAACCAATATCCAAATAAAGGTTGTAACAAAAAAGCAAGTGTATTATAACCAACAAAAGTGACAATAATAGATATATTAGACTCTGTTAGATATAGTCTATTAAAAACAGTATAGGCACAAAGACCATCAACTAGCAAATGCAAAATGGTTAATAACCATACTTTAATTTTTAAAGCACGATTTAAATCCATATTTAATTACTAAGATAATAAGCATAAATAGTAATATTACTACATTTAGGTAGTTGTGACTTAACGTTTATTTTTAAATCATCAGGGATACCATCGATGTAATAATCTTCATAATCAAGACGTTCTAATGAATAGCCAACAAATTCATAATTTTCATACATACTAGGATTTTCAAGTGAACTTTCATATGTTTCAAGAAGATTACTTAAATATGTTTTATCTTTAAAACGATTACCATCAAGTATATCTACAACGCAAATGTTTACTTTTGCAAGTGGCGAAGTTTGTAAAAAAGTATCCAGTTCTTCATTTTTAACAAAAAGTGGATAATACCCCATTGAACTTGTTGCTCTATCTGCAATGGTTTCATAGATGCTATATTTTTCTGTCATTTCGTCAATTGCCTCAATTGAATAAGGTGATGCATACCAACCTAAAAAAGTATATCCATCTAGTGATATATCATCATATTCTGAATAAGAAAATAAATGATATCTTTGTACTTTTTCTTCTTTTTCTAACAAAAAACTTTCGCCATCATAGCTATACACACGAATAGTTGCGTAAACTGGTCGGCAACTCATTACATCAAGATAGCAAACACTCATTAATAAAATTGTAATAATACCTTTAACTAATGCTTTCATTTTTTATCTTCCTTCCATTATAGATTTATTTTTAAAACAACTGGTGCATGATCACTGCCTAATACATCTGTCATAATATCAGAGTCAATAAGTTGTTTTTTTAAATCTTCTGATACCACAAAATAGTCAATTCGCCAGCCTATATTTTTGGCTCTTGCAAAAAAGCGATAACTCCACCAAGAATAAAGTATTTTAGTTGGATATAAATACCGAAATGTATCTACAAAACCGCTTTCTAATAGTTTGCTAAATTTCTCACGCTCTTCTTGCGAAAAACCCGGGTTCAACATATTAGAATGGGGATTTTTAAGATCAATTGGATTATGAGCAACATTTAAGTCGCCACAAATTACAACAGATTTTTGTTTTCTCAAATTTGTTAAATAAGCTCTTAAATCATCTTCAAATTCCATTCGATAGCCAATTCGTTTTAAGCCTTCTTGACTATTTGGTGAATAAATAGTTACAAAAAAGAACTTGTCAAATTCTAAAGTAATGACTCTTCCTTCATCATTATGTTTATCTAAACCATAAACTACATTAAGTGGCTTTTTTTTAGTATAAATCAAAGTACCACTATATCCTTTTTTGATAGCACTATTTAGATAGTAATAGTAACCTTTCTTTTCTAAAGTTGTCTGCCCATCTTGTAATTTTGTTTCTTGTATCGCAAAAATATCTGCATCCATTTCTTTAAAAAAAGTATTAAATCCTTTATTCATGCAGGCTCTAAGACCATTAACATTCCAACTTATAAGTTTCATTTTTTCCTCTTAATCTAATAATTTTAATTGCATAATTGCTTTATATAATCCATCATTTGATGATTCATCAGTAATCATGGTTGCCTTTTTTTTAGCAAGTATACTTCCATTTCCCATTGCAACTGATGTACCAACTACTTCAAACATTGGTGCATCATTATCTCCATCACCAAAAGCATACATATTTGCTTTTTCATAACCAATAAGATTTGCAATTTTTTGAATACCATTTGCTTTTGAAGCACCATGAGGTAAAACATCAGCTCCATATCCTCCCCAATCAATAAAATCAAGATTAGGAAAAACCTCACGATATGTTTGAATAATTTCATTACTAGCAAAAAGCCATACTTGAAGTACGTCTTTGGTAAAATCAAAAGGCTTATGATTTAAATTAGTTACTTTAGCTTGTACATAATGAATAAAATTAAAATGACTTTCATTAGTAAAAAAATTCATTACAATTTCATTTTTTAAAATTAAACCAATCGAAACCATTTCTACTTCAGCTCTCATCAATAGCTTTTTGATTGTTTGCTTAGCGATAGGCGTGCCAAAATATGCTTTTTCACCTATATATATTTCTTGACCATTACTAAGATTCATGCCTTTGAAATATTTTTTATATGGCGCTATTTTACCCAAAGTAGCAAGTGATCTACCCGTTGATAGATATAAATCATAATTTGTTTTTTTATTTAATTCTTCTAAGATATATTGTGTCAATGGTAAAATACTTTTAGTTTTATTATCTAGTAGAGTCCCATCAATATCAAAAAATAGGGCGATGCGTTTATCCATATTGTCCCTCATAATGTTTTTTATATTATAACATAAAGTTTATTCTATTTCAACAAGTTGACTTTTACGCAAAAATATTATATAATAATTTGAAATATAAAAATTTAGAAAGGATTAATTTTGTGAAAAATAATACAACTTCAAAAAAAGGCAATCAACCAAATAATGATATTAAAATTTATTCACTTGGCGGCCTTGGCGTAGTTGGAATGAATATGTATGTAGTAGAATGCGATGATGAAATTGTAATTATGGATGCTGGAATTTTGTTTGCTGACGATGATATTTATGGTGTCAATTACATCATTCCTGACTTTTCATACTTAAAACAAAATCAAAAAAAAATAGTTGCCTTGTTTATTACTCATGGTCATGAAGATCATATTGGAGCTATTCCTTTTTTGTTAAAACAAGTTAACATTCCTATTATTTATGCCAGTGGTTTAGCTGTAGGTATTATTAAAAATAAAATGTTAGAATATAATACTATCAACTACAATCTTAAAGAATATATTGAAAATTCTATTTATAAATATAAAAATTTTGAAATTTCGTTTTTCAGAACCAATCATAGTATTCCTGATTCTTTTGGTATTGCAATTAAAACTAGACTTGGTTATATTGTAAATACAGGTGATTTTAAATTTGATTTTACTCCAATTGGTGAAAAATCAAATTATTATCGCATGACTTCACTTGGTAATGAAGGTGTACTATGCTTAATGGCTGACAGTACAAATGCTGATATTGCACAATTTTCTTCTAGTGAATCAAAAGTAGGTGTAACCTTGATGAATCTCTTTTCGCAAATTACAGGGAGAATTATTGTTGCCGCATTTGCTTCTAACGTTTATCGTGTTCAACAAATTATCCAAGCCTCAATTGCTTCAGGTAGGAAAGTTGTTGTTTTTGGTCATAGCATGGAAAAAACAATTGAAATTGCTAGTAAATTAAAATATATTAATTATCCAAAGGGTTGGGTATTAAATTCTCGTGAATTAAAAAAACAAAATACAAATTTTATTACTATTCTTTGTACAGGCTCACAGGGTGAACCAATGGCCGCTTTATCGAGAATTGCCAATGGTACACACAAACAAATAAAACTTTTACCAAATGACACAGTTATTTATTCAAGTAAAGCTATTCCAGGTAATGAGTTATTTATTCATCGTAACATCAATAAACTTGTTATGGCAGGTGCCCATGTGATTGAAAATAGTCCCCTAACTGATACCCATACCACCGGACATGCTTCTCAAAACGAAATGCGAATGATGTTATCTCTTATGCAACCTAAATATTTTATGCCTGTTCATGGAGAAAGTTTAATGTTAAAAAAGCATGCTAAAATTGCTACTGAAATAGGTATTAAAAAAGAAAATTGTTTTGTACTAGATGTAGGAGATGTTTTATCCTTTAATGAAAAAGGAGCTAAAGTTTATAAAAAGAAAATTCCTGCATCAGAAGTTTATATTGATTCCTCTTTAAGTGATGTAGATAGCAATATCATTAAAGAAAGAAAACATATGGCTGATGAGGGACTTTTAACCATTACTTTTACACTAACTAAAAATAAGCGTTTAATCGGTAATGCAATTGTGAAATCTAGCGGTTTTACCAATAGTGAAACTTCTAAATCACTAGAAAATAGTATTGGACAAAAAGCAAATGATATTTTATACAATTCTTTAAAAAAATACAAAAATATTAATGTTAAATTTATTGAGAAGAATATTATTATGGGACTTGGTCAATTTATTTATCAAAAAATTGAACGTAGACCACTTATTGTTCCTATTATTAATGTTATTAATAAAAATTAAAAAAGTCACAATTTTGGGATTTTCTCAAAATTGTGACTTTTTTTATTCTACCATTTGATTTAATTCTTCTTGAAAAAGATGAAAAACATCAGCTGTTGCAATTGAATCATTTAGAGCGTTATGATCTTGCTCAGTTTTTGATTTGGTATGAAATAACTCATAAGCGTTAAATAGACCAATATCTGTTTTAATTCCATAATAATTTTTAATGATTTGCATTAAGTTGACAAATTTCTTTCTTTCCGCAAGCGGTTTTAATTTATTTATTTGATAAAAAGCATCAAGCATCATAATATCATTACGTCCCCAAACATAAATTGTAGGTTGATACAATGACAAAATGTCTTTCAGTTTATTATAAAATTTATAGCATGTTGGGGCATTTTTAATTTTAGTTTCTGTCGTCTTTAAAAATTCAACGGTTCGTGAATTAATACCCATTTGATATTTTGGTCGAATCATTCCCCAATCCGTTGTAATCACATTTCCATCGCTATCTTCAAGATATAAACCATATTGAATAATTTCTGAAACAAAACCACCACCATGTATGTAGCCATGGGGAGGCATTGTAAATTCTAAATCTAAAAATAAACGATAACCATCACGATTTAAAATTTTCTTAACACCTTGTTTAATCGTTGAAAAATCATAATAAATAATTGTTTTTCTAGGTAAATGGCGCATCATTTTTACAAAATTCATAACCTCATAAACTTTATATCCTGATTGAATAGTTGCTTCATCCTTACATGTAAAGTGAACGACTAGTCCTTCATTCATATAGGGTTTAAATTTTTTATATTGACTGCGTGATAAATAAAACATTTCAACTTTATTTTTAATTAAAATTTCAAAAATTCTAGTTGTATCGCTAAACCCTCTAATGCTACCATATACTAGTCGCATATTTTTTCTCCTTTCAACAATTATAATGTTATTTCATGCATTTTTAATAATTCCAATATTGCTTGACTTCTTCCCTTAACACCTAATTTTTGAATTACATTTGATATATGATTGCGTACAGTTTTACTACTTATTTGTAATTTTTTGGCAATCGTTTCTGTATCATTATTTTCAATTAATAATTCAAAGATTTGTCTTTCTCTCATTGTCAAAAACCTCTTAATTGGCACAATTTTCCCACACTTTCATTGGTATATTATGCTTAAAATTATTTAGAGGTTACTTGATTGATTTAATTTTTCTAAAAGGTTTTGGGCTACATCTTTTGGGAAACCAAGAGATTTTAATTTATCAATTGATGTATTTTTGATATCTTCAAGGGTTTCAAAATTATTTAACAAAGTGTCTTTTCTTTTTTTACCAATTCCCTTAATATCATTGAACATTGAACTTAAAATATTTTTATTGTGCGTCTTTTGAAAAAATGTAATCGCAAAGCGATGCACTTCATCCTGCATTGACTCTAAAAGTAAAAATAAGTCACTCTTTTTGTCAATCGCAATTTCTTCGTAATTAGATGTCATTAAAGCTCTTGTTTTATGGTGATTATCTTTTAAAAGACCTATTAAATTAATTTCTTCATCCAAATTTAATTTTTTTAAAATGGTTAAGGCAGCATTAATTTGAGTTTTGCCACCATCCACA
This sequence comes from uncultured Bacilli bacterium, assembly GCA_944326155.1. Lineage (GTDB taxonomy): Bacteria > Bacillota_I > Bacilli_A > ML615J-28 > CAG-313 > CAG-313. Next base: position 27,888 of record CALVCV010000014.1, on the reverse strand, counting down.
ATAATCAATGATGGTAGGGAAGCATTTTCCATAAGTAATCTTTTATATCTTCTTTCTATTACTTCCATCATCGTATGATAGTCATCAGGTCCACTAACTGTTTTGATTTTGTATTTACGATATTCTTTAGGTACTGCTTTTCCATCAACATATTTGACCATTGCACTAACTGCACTTGCACCTTGAATATTAGAATTATCAAATAATTCAATTGTATGGGGATATTCAATATTCAAAAGTTGGGCTAATTGTTGTAATGGAATAGTTGTTTTAGCAATTTCAATCAATCGTAATTTCTTTAAGTTATCTATATTATTTTTTGCATTTTCCATAACATTTTCAAGAAGTTGCTTTTTAATACCTTTTATAGGAGTTGTCATCTTAATATTTAATAATTCTTCGATGATTTCTTTACCTTCTAGATATGGAATAATAATTTCTTTTGGAAGCATATTGATACCACTATCATAAAATTGATATATATAAGATAGTACTGCATCATCCACATTTTCAACTAAATCAAAAATTTCACCTTTACGTTCAATAATTTTACCCAAACGCATATGTAAGACTTGAATAGCAATCATACCATCTTTGGTAAAATAACCAAATATATCACGGGGAATATTATCACTTAATTCCATGGTTTGCTTTTCGATGACTGTGTCAATCGAAGAAAGTAAATCACGATATTCAATTGCTTCCTCATAACGCATATCCAATGATGCTTGATTCATCAAATTTGTAATTCTTTCAACTAACTCCTTATTGTTCCCGTTTAAGAAGCGAATAATACTTTTAATATCTTCGTTATAATCACTTCTTTGCACATGATTTTCACATGGAGCAAGACACTGTCCCAAATGCGCATACAAACATTTCTTCTTAGGAATATGATTGCATTTTCTAAACGGATATGCTTTATTTAAAATTTCAACAATATCCTTACATGCTTTTGCATTTGGATATGGACCAAAAACATATTGATTCTTTTTTTTAAATTCTTTTTTGATATCTCTTGTATATAAAATTCTAGGATTTTCTTCTTTTGTTAAAACAATATAGGGATATGTTTTATCATCCATCAATAAAATATTATATTTTGGCCTATTTTTTTTAATAAAATTTGATTCTAATAAAAATGCTTCTAATTCAGAATGAGTAATAATATATTCAAAATCAACAACATCTTGTAGCATTCTAGTTGTCTTGGCATCATGACTACCCATAAAATAACTTTTTAAACGATTTTGAAGTATTTTAGCCTTACCAACATATATAATCTCATGATTACTATTATACATTTGATAACAACCAGGCTTTTTAGGAACAAGTGATAGTTTAGTTTTTATTTTTTCTAAGATTTCAGACTTTGTTAACATATATTACCTATTGTTAAAAGAAAAATACTTATTTTTTAAAACTTTCGATAATTTCACTAATATGATTCCCATATTCTAAAGATGTATCATATTTAAAGCGAAGTTCAGGAGTTTTTCTTAAATCAATTCTTTTGGCAAGTGAGCTTCTTAAATAACCTTTCGCTTTTTCTAAATCTTCTTTAGTTGATTCAATCTCACCAGAATTTCCTAAAACAGTATAATAAATTGTCGCAATTGATAAATCGTTTGTTAGAGATACTTTGGTGATAGAAACAAATTTGAGTTTATTATTATTCGTACTATCAAAAAGGATATTGGCAAGTTCGCGTTTAATAATTTTTTCGACTCTTTCAACTTTATACGCCATACATTACTCTCTTTCTGTTTCTTCCATAATAAAACATTCAATAATATCACCAACTTTAATATCATTATAATTTTCTATTGTAATGCCACATTCATAACCAGCTTTTACTTCTTTTACATCATCTTTGAAACGACGAAGACCGGCTAATTTACCAGTATAAATCACAATACTATCGCGAATTAAGCGAACGCTGCCACTTCTTACAATTGAGCCGGTGGTCACATAGCTTCCAGCAATTGTACCTACTTTACTAACTTTAAATATTTCTCGTACATCTGCTTGACCGGTAATTTTTTCTTCAAATACCGGATCAAGAAGACCTTTAACGGCTTTTTCAATATCCTCTTGTAATTTATAGATAATATTATATAAACGAATTTCAACACCTTGTTCTTTTGCAAAATCAGTAATTTGGGCTGTTGGTCTAACATTGAAACCTACAACAATTGCTTTAGATGCTACTGCTAAAATGATATCATTATTGGTAATACCACCAACACGAGCACCAATAATATTGATATTGGTGCCTTCAATATGAATCTTTTCTAATAAGCCTTTAACGGCTTCAATTGAACCTTGCACATCACATTTGATAATTAAATTTAATGTTTTATCAGTATTTTCATTTTGGAATAAATCCGTTAAAGATGCTGCCTTACCTACACCTTTTTCTTCATTAAATTTATTTTGAGCACGTACTTCCGCAATTTCACGAGCTTTTTTCTCATCATTAAAAACCATAAATTTCTCACCAGCAAAAGGTACTTCAACAAGACCAGTAACTGATACAGGTTTTGATGGACCAGCACTCTTTACACTACGGCCTAATTCATCTTCCATTGAACGAATACGACCATAAGTTGTGCCTACGACAATAATATCGCCTACTTTAATTGTACCATTTTGGACAAGTAAAGTAGCAACAGGTCCTCTACCACGATCAAGTCTTGCTTCAATTACAGTACCGATACCAAGACGATTTGGATTAGCTTTATAATCTTTTAAATCACTAACAAGAATAATCATCTCTAATAATTCATCTACACCTTTACCTGTTAAAGCTGAGATATTAACAAATATTGTATCGCCACCCCAATCTTCACTAACCAAATTATATTCAGTTAATTCGGTTTTTACACGATCTGGATTAGCACCTGGTTTATCCATCTTGTTTATAGCAACAATAATTGGTACACCAGCTGCTTGTGCATGTTCAATTGCTTCTTTCGTTTGTGGCATTACACCATCGTCAGCTGCAACAACTAAAACAACAATATCTGTGATTTGAGCACCCCTTGCACGCATTTCAGTAAATGCTGCATGTCCTGGAGTATCAATAAAGGTAATAGTTTTATTATTTTTAACCACTTGATAAGCACCAATATGTTGTGTAATACCCCCAGCTTCATCAGTTACTACATGACTTGAACGAATAGTATCTAGTAAAGTTGTTTTGCCATGGTCAACGTGACCCATAATTGTAACAATTGGAGGACGGCTTACTAAGTCCTCTTCTTTATCTTCAACTTCTAATTCATCAAAACGCGTGATATCAGTAATTTTCTTATCTTTTAATTCATAATCGTATTCAATAGCAATTAATTCAGCGGTATCACGATCTAAAGCTTGTGTTGCGCTAGCCATAATGCCCATTGAAACAAAAAGTTTTTTAACTAATTCAGTAACAGTAATACCAAGGCCTTCAGCAACTTCCATTACGCTCATACCATTTTCATAATATAATACATGGTCTTCAGTAACTTCTTGAGTTGGAATGTTACTTGTACGTTTTTCTTTTTTTGCATTATTATTTTTATTCTTATTGCTATTTTTCTTATGTTGTTTGATATCAACCGTATTTTCTGACAAAGTATTCTTTTTATTTTTTGTACTTCTTGTTTCTCTTGTTAAATTGTACTCATCTTCTTCTAAATAATCACCATATTTTTCAAGAGTTTGTTCATCTACACGAGGTACAATAATTTCTTCTTCATACTTTGGTTTTGGTACTTGAGGTTTTGAAAATGTTTGCTTTGGTATAGTTATAGGTTGTTTTGTAATAGATGTCTCTATATTTTTTGTATGCGAAACCTGAGGCTTTGGTACTACCTTTACATTATTAGAATGAAGACGATTGTTGGTTTGAGGATTAGAAACTTTATGATCATCTTTTTTTTCTGAAGGTTTAGAAACAGGCGAGGTAGGTTTTGAGGCATTAGATGAACTATTAGCTTGCTTTAATGTTACTGCATCTTTCGGCTTGTTTCGATTTTCTTGTGTCTTAGAACCAATTTTAACTGCTGGTGCTGGTTTATCCTTGGCCTTATTTGATTTAAAAGGATAAGCAACACCATACATTTTTGCCAATTTTTTTTCTAAATCTTTTGCTACTTCATATTCTTCAGTAATCGTTTCTGTAAAAATAACATTTGATATATTTTTAATTAGTTCTGCTGTGGTTGTTTTTAAAATTTCCGCAAGTTCTTTAACTTTCATTAAAAATCACCTCTTTCTATTTCTTTTTTTATTGCTTGGGCAAATCCAATATCAGAAATGCCAATAATTTTAATTGCATTTACACCTAGTGCTTGTGATAATTCCTCACAAGAAAATTGGTTAATCGTTGGTACTTGATAAAAATACGCTTTTTTATCAATTTTATCATATGTTGCAAATGACGTATCATTTGCTATGAAAATCAATTTAATTTGTTTGCTGGGTAAAAGTTTAATAACAGAATCGGTTCCCAGAATAGTTTTACCCGCCTTTCTTGCTAAACCAAGTAAATTTAATACTTTATTCAAATTTATTTTCCCTCATTTATTAATTCTAATAATTCATCAAATATCTGATCTGGAACCTCAATTTCTAAATGATGATTAAGAATCTGCTTTTTCTTGGCAAGTAGAATCGCACTTTTTTTCTTGCTTAAATAAGCGCCATGCCCTCTTACCTTACCCGTTAAATCAATAACAACTTGATTTTCCGGTGTTCTAACAATTCGAAACATCTCCATTTTAGGGTGTTGTTCGTTTGTTGCTACACATTTGCGAAGGGGAATTTTTCTTACTTTTATATTATTAGCCATCATTCACCTCTAATAGCCGTAAACATTTGGTTTGAAACTAATCCCTTCACGATATGCAGTTGTCTCATCTTTAATATCTATTTTCCAACCAGTAGTTAAAGAGGCAAGACGAGCGTTTTGACCACCTTTACCAATGGCAAGTGAAAATTGATCATCAGGAACAATAACAATTGATTTTTTCGTTTCTTCATCAGCTAAAACAGAAATAACTTTAGCAGGTGTTAATGCTTCAGCAATCAAAATAATAGGATTATCACTCCAATTGAAGATATCAATTCTTTCACCAGCTAATGCATCATTAATTTGTCTTACTCTTGAACCTTTAAGACCAACGCAAGAACCTTTTGCATCAACGTTAGGATTGTTACTTTTTACGCCAATCTTTGTACGACTACCTGGTTCTCTAGCAATTGCCATCACTTCAATGACACCACTTGCTACCTCAGGTATATACATTTCAAATAAACGTTTAATTAAATCACGATTTGATCTTGAAACAAAAACTTTTGGTCCTTTGCCAGTTTCTTCAACTTTTGTAATACAAACTTTCATCGTTGTACCTAAATCAGTTTTTTCACCAGGTAAAATCTCTTCTATTGGCATGAAAGTCACAACATCTAAGCCAATATTTAAACCAATCGCACTATCTGTTTTTTTAATAATTGTACCACTAACAATTTCGCCTTCACGATCTTTAAAATATTCATAGGCTCTCTTACCACCAAGTTCTTTTAAACTTTGAATAAAGATTTGTTTAAATCTAGTCGCACCTTTTCTACCAATTTGAGAAAATTTAACTTCACGTCTAAATTCACTGCCTACTTTTACTCTAGCTCTCATTTCTTTTGCATTTTCCAAGGTAATTTGACCTTCAGGGCCTTCAGGATTAACTTCTTCTACAACATGAAAAACTTCAAAAATACGAATATTTTTTTGCTCATCGTTAAATTCCACTTCAATTTCACCTTTGCAACCTTCTAATTGACAAGCTTTTACTAAAGCTGTTTTGACAGCTGCTAATACATCATTTATTTCGATATGTCTTTCATTTGCTATTGTTTCTAATTGCTCATAAAAACCTTTGCTAATCATTTATTAATTCCTCCTAAAATCTATGGCTAATCTTATTTTTGCGACAACAACTCTTGGTATTACGACCATTTTTTCTCTATTGTTTAAAAAGACTTCTAATGTAAATTCTTCATCATTTGCTTCTTTTAGATATCCGTCTATTTCTTTCAAATTATATGCAGTTGCAACTTTTTGATAAGTCTTGATATGTACAAATTGATTAATTGCTTTTTGAATATCTTTTTCAGTTACTAATTCTCTTTCAATTCCTAAAGTTGTGACTTCTAAATAATATCCATCAGGAATTAAATCATTTACTTCATCTAAAAGTTCAGTATTAATTAAAGCTACTTCATCAATATCTAAACTAAATGTTTCTATATCATCAACAATCACACTAATGATATTAGTTCCAAATTCTTTACGAACCTTTACATCAACTAATTCTTTTTGATGTTTTTGCACAATATTCAATGCTACTTGCTTGATACTTTCTAAATAATCATTTTTCATATGCACTCCATTAAAAAGGGTGAGCTTTGTTTGAGCTCACCTTGTTAAACAATTTTTGCTTATATATATTATACCATACTTTTTTATTTACGTCAAGGAGTAAACCACTAAACTTAAAAATATAAATTTTTCGTTGCTGGATTGTCAATTACTTTCCCTTCTTTTGTAAACCGCGAACCATGACATGGACAATCCCAAGTTTCTTCTACTTCATTCCAAACTAAAGAACATCCTAAGTGTGTGCATCTTGGTTTTAGAGGTTTGACTACATTTTTAAAAAAACTTTTCATGTGTAAAAATAATTTTTTATTTATAATTGGACGATGTGGTCGATATAAACTTTGATACTTATTCTTTTGTTTTGTGATAAAATCTTTTAAAAGCATCGCACTAATCATTGATTGTGTCATGCCCCATAAATTAAAACCTGTTGCTACATAGATATGTTTATTGAAGTGACTATATAAACCAATATAAGGTGTATCATCTAGAGTAACGCAATCTTGATTTGCCCACATATATGCAATTGGATTATTAGGATAATATTTCTGGCAAAAAGCAACTAAATTTTCATATTGCTTTTGATATACTCCAGTTTTTTCATCATTACCACCGATAAGAAGATAATCTTGATAATTTCGAAAATAAAAGCCTGCTTTTTCTAAATTTGTATATGTGCCTTTTATATTATTACTATTTTTAATGGCCACAACATAAGAACGTCTTTGGAATAATTTTACGGGGTACATTCCCCATCTTTTTAAAAAAGGATAATGAGTCGTAACAATGATATGGCTAGTTTCGATAAAATGTTTATCTGTATAAACTTTATTTTGTTTAATGTTGATAACATTTGTGTGTTCATAAATAGACAATTCTTTTGCTAACTGATTAATTAATTTTAAAGCATTCATTTGGGCTTGTCTTGGAAACTTAAGTGCCTTTTTTATCATAAAAGGTAGGGGTATTTCATCAACTAACTTTGCATCAACACCTAATGCTTGTAAGGCTTTTACTTCTTCTTCAAGAGGCGTTATGTCTTTAGTTGAATATAAATAGGAATCTTTTTCTTCAAAATCAAAATTGAATCGTTTACTTAACTTTCTATATTCTTCTACCGCTAAAAGATTTGCTTCCAAATATTGTTTAGCTTTGGCAAAACCATCTTTTTTAATTCTTTTTGCATATAACACATCATGTTGGGCAGTGATTACAGCAGTTGTATTTTTAGTAATACCCATTCCTATTTTATTTTTTTCTAAAACAATCACCTTTTTTCCCACTTGTTGCAAATAATAGGCACATAAAATACCACAAAGACCACCACCAATAATTACAACATCCGTTTTTAAATTTTCCTCTAATGTAGGAAAAGAAGGCAATGTCGTAGTATCAACCCATAAAGATTTACCTTTTTTCATTCATTTTATCACCAATTATTATAATTGGCAATTTTTTATTTTTCATGTAAATAATTTATTTTTTATTTCGAAATTATTTTGCAATTTCTAATTCTGTTTCAGTTGCTAATTTTTTTAAGGTTTTATTAAAATAAATCAAAAACATCGTTGCGGTAACACTTACGGCTATACCATCAGCAAGAGGTTCTGCAAGATATACTGCCATTGCTTTATCTTCAATAAATAAAGGAAGAATAAAAATAAGTGGAATAAGTAATATCACTTTTCTTAATACTGCCAAAAAAAGTGATATTTTGGCATTGCCAATTGCAATAAAAGTTTGCTGACAAGCAATTTGAATACCAAATAAACAAGATATCGCAAAATATATACGAATTGCCCATGCTGTATAATCAATTAGTTCTACTTCATCGGCACTAAGGAAAAGATTGGCAAAACCATGTGGAAATAACATCAAAAAAAGCCAAAAGATAGTTGAATAAATTACCGATGCAATTAATAGAATGATAAAAGATTTTTTAACTCTATCAACATTTTTAGCACCATAATTATAACTTGTGACAGGTTGTGCACCTTGTGAAAGTCCCATTAGTGGTAACATAGAAAATTGCATTAAACTAGCAAGTGTGGTCATCGCCCCAACCGCAATATCACCACCATATTTCTTTAGTGAAGCATTAAAACATACCGTAATGACGGCTTCCGTAAATTGCATAACAAAAGGAGATAAACCAAGTGCTAAAGTCGGTAAAATGATATCCCATTTAATAACTAAATTACTCCATTTTAAACGAACAAGTGCTTTCTTACTTTGCAAAAACCAAACAACAAAAAAAGATGATATGGCTTGTGAAATGATAGTCGCAAAGGCAGCACCTTGTACTCCCATTGAAAAAACAAAGATAAAAATAGGATCTAAAATACAATTTAAGATTGCTCCAATTAAAACGGAAAGCATACTTATTTTTGTAAACCCTTGTGCTGAAATAAAAGCATTCATACCTAATGCCATCATCACAAAAATTGTACCAATTGCATAAATGAGTAAATAATCACTTGCAAATCCTATGGTATTTTCACTTGCACCAAATAAATATAATAATGGCTCATAAAAAATAAGTAGTATAATTGTTAAAAGAATTCCTAATATCAAAAGTAAAGTAAAACTATTTCCTACAACAATTTCAGCTTTTTGATCTTCTTTTTGACCAAGATAAATAGTTGATTTAGGCGCTCCACCATAACCAACTAGTGCAGCAAAAGCTGAAACTAGTAAAATAACTGGCATACATACTCCTACGCCTGTGTAAGCAAAACCACCTACTTTTGGAATATTTCCAATATAAATACGATCGACAATATTGTATAGTAAATTGACAAGTTGAGCAATAATGGTTGGAATAGATAGTTTTATAACTAATTTTAATACACTTCCCTTACCAAGAAAAGTTTTATCATGCATAATTTTTTACCTCTTTATCTTATTAAAATTTCATTAATATCTATACTTATATCTATAATATACTTGTTTATATCTTTTTGTAAAGACATATGCTATTGTAATATATCTTGCAAAAATAAAAATAATATGGTAAAATATAGTACTACTATAATAAAAAAAATTTAAGAAGAAAGGAATTGTAATGATAAAAATATATTTTAACGATGAAATGAAAATCGTACCTATAGGTACGATGGTTCTAGATTTAATTGAACCTAATCATAAAACAGACTATATGGTTTGTCAAATTGATTCACAAATTAAAGAACTACGCTATATTTTAACAGAACGAAATAATAATATGCATATTAAACTTATTGGTCTTGATAATATTGAAGCGGGTAAAGCATATGAAGCAACACTTAGATACATTATTGCAATGGCTTTTTATAATTTATATAAAGGTGTTAATATTCGTTTTAGTTATAATGTTTCTAGATCAATCTTTTGTCAAATTAAAACACCAAATTTTCACTTATCTCGTGCTACAGACAAAATTATTGAGGAAGTGAAACGAATCATTGATGCCGATTTACCAATTGAAAGAATAACCATAACAATTGATGAAGCAAAAAAAATATATCAAGACTATAATCACTTAGATAAACTTGAAATTTTAAAATATCGTCCTGAAAATATGGTTCATTTATATAAATGTGATAATTACTATGATTATATGCATTCTTACATGTTACCATCTACTGGTTGTATTAAAAATTATTCAATTAGACCATATAGCCCTGGAATTATTATTCAATATCCACGTTATGAATTAAATGCTGAAATACCAGAATTTATTGAAGAATCGACTTATGGTAGAACTTTAAAAAATGCCTTCTTATGGAGCAGTAAAGCAAAATTACAAACGATATCTGATATCAATCATAAAATTGAACAAAATAATGTTGTTGATTTCATACAAATGTGTGAAGCAAAACATAATACGATGCTAGCAAGACTTGGTAACTTTATTGAAGAAGATATTGCTAATATTCGTTTGATTGCGATTGCTGGACCTAGTTCAAGTGGCAAAACAACTTTTTGTAATAGACTCCGAATTGAACTTTTATCAAGAGGAATTAATCCTGTGACAATTTCTATGGATGATTACTATTTAGAAAAAGAAACTATTAGTAAAATTCAAAAAGTGCCAGTTAGTCAACTTGATTTAGAACATATTAACTGTCTTGATATTGAACTTTTTAATAAAGATTTATTTGAATTGATTAATGGTGAAGAAGTAACATTACCAAAATTTAATTTTGTAACTGGTAAAAGAGAAGTTGGAAAAACAATTAGAGTTGAACCAAATAGTCCCATTATTATTGAGGGAATCCATGCTTTAAATGAAAAACTTACCTCATCTATTCCAAAACATCAAAAATACAAAATTTATATTTCCCCTCAAGCACAAATCAATATTGATGATCATTCTCCACTAAATACAACAGACTTAAGATTAATTCGAAGAATTGTTCGTGATATGAAATATCGTAATAGTCCTGCTGCTGCTACAATTAACATGTGGCAATCAGTTAGAAACGGAGAATTTAAATGGATTTATCCAAATCAAGAAGGTGCAAATTTTGTATTTAATTCAGAACTTTCATATGAATTATGTGTTTTAAGAACTAAAGCTCTTCCTGCTCTTCGCGAAATTAAATCAACAGATTCTGAGTATTTAGTTGCCAATCGCTTAATTAAATATTTAAAATACTTTAGACCAATTGAAGATGAATCAATTATTCCATGTAATTCCCTTTTAAAAGAATTTATTGGTGGAAGTTGCTTTAAATTATAATTTTTAAAAAATACACTAAAAGTTATATTTTTTAATATTTTAGTGTATTTTTTTATTTTTTAAAATATTTTTTATTATTTTTTAATAATCTATTTAAAAAAATCTATTTTTTTAAATAAATGTAATAAAAATATGCATTTTTTTTGTATTTAATTAAAAAAAAGTGTAAAATTACTTTAAGTTTTTTAAAAAAAGGAAGGAAATTTTGTATGCAAAAAGATTATGTTAGTAGCATTTTCGGTCAGAATTTATTTACTGATGAAGTCATGCGAGACTATTTACCAAAGCCAATTTATTTAAAGTTAAAAAGTACACTTGAAGAAAATGTTGAATTAAATTCTACAGTTGCTGACACTGTTGCCCATGCAATGAAAGAATGGGCATTAGCTCGTGGTGCGACACATTATACACACTGGTTTCAACCTCTAACAGGTGTAACTGCTGAAAAACATGATGCGTTTATTAAACCAATTGGTACTGGTAAAGCCATTATGGAATTTTCTGGTAAAGAGCTGATTAAAGGTGAACCTGATGCATCAAGTTTTCCTTCTGGTGGTATCCGCTCCACTTTTGAGGCAAGAGGATATACGGCTTGGGATTGTACTTCTCCTGCCTTTTTAAAAGTTGAGGCAAGTCGTGTTGTCCTTTGTATTCCAACCATTTTTTGTGCTTATACAGGTGAAGCACTTGACAAAAAGACCCCTTTACTTCGATCTTGTGAAGCGCTAAATATTCAAGCTAAAAGAATCTTATCTTTGTTTGGAGAGAAAAATATCAAAAAAATTGAATGTTCAGTAGGTGCTGAACAAGAATATTTCTTAGTAAGTCACGAAAAATATATGAAGCGCCTTGATTTACGTCTAACTGGTAGAACCCTTTTTGGTGCTAAACCACCAAAAGGCCAAGAAATGGGTGATCACTATTTTGGTAGTATTAAAGAAAAAGTCGCTTTCTTTATGAAAGAATTAGATGAAGAGTTATGGAAATTAGGTGTAAATATGAAAACCGAACATAATGAGGTAGCACCATCACAACATGAATGTGCACCAGTTTATACAAATGTCAATATTGCAACCGACCATAACCAAATTACTATGGAAATGATGAAGAAAGTTGCTAAAAGACATGGTTTAGAATGTCTTCTACATGAAAAACCTTTTAAGGGTGTTAATGGTAGTGGTAAACATAATAACTGGTCTTTGACAACTGATACGGGTCGAAACCTTCTAGAACCTGGTAAAACCCCTCATGAAAATGCCCAATTTCTTTTGTTCTTATCGGCTATTATTGCGGCAGTAGATGAAAATGCTCTTTTACTACGCTTAGTATCTTCTAATCCTGGTAATGACCAACGTCTTGGTGCTCATGAAGCACCTCCTGCTATTATTTCTATTTTCTTAGGTGATCAATTAGAAGATATTGTTGAACAAATTATTGATAAAGGGGAAGCAAATACCTCTAAAGCTGGTGGTAATATGAACATTGGTATTCACAGCCTTCCAATTATTTTTAAAGATTCTACTGATCGTAATAGAACTTCACCTTTTGCTTTTACCGGCAACAAATTTGAATTTAGAATGGTAGCATCAAGTATTTCAATTGCTGATACTAACACTGCCTTAAACGTTGCAGTGGCCGAAGAATTAAGAAAAATTGCGGACAAATTAGAAAAATCAACGAATATTGAAAAAGCAATTAAACGCTTAATTAGAAAAACGCTAACTGATCATCAAAGAATTATCTTTAATGGAAATGGTTATAGTGATGATTGGGTAAAAGAAGCAGCACGTCGCGGTCTCCCAAATGCCAAATCATTTATTGATGCAATTGCTACCCTAAATGATCCAAAAACAATTGATTTATATGAAAAGCATCATGTTTTAACCAAGAAAGAACTTTCTTCACGTGCTGAAGTAGATTATGAGTTATATTCTAATACAATCAATATTGAAGTCTTAACAATGATTGATATGGTCCAAAGACAATATATTCCTAGTTCATTAAAATATTTAAATTATCTATGCGATACCAATCAAAAAATAAAAGCAGTTGACCAAAATTTAAAATTAGACACTATTTTGACTTTGATTAATGCAATTTCAAAAACTATTGATGATGCAAATTATCAACTAAACGAATTAAAAAAACTTGAATCTCAAGCTGCTTCTTTCCAAAACAGTAAACAAGCCTTTTTTTATAAGGATAATTTAGTTCCTCAAATGGAAAAATTACGAAAAACAATTGATACTTTAGAAACTTTGGTTGCTAAAGAATATTGGCCTGTACCAACTTATACAGATTTATTATTTGATGAATAAAAAAAGTAAGTACATTGAAATGAAATAGTCAAGTAAAAGTAGACACTTTTTTAGTGTCTACTTTTATTTTACCATTTCATACATTGAAACTTACTTTTTTATTTTAATTTATACATTAAAATGGCTAAAGCAATGGCAACATTTAACGATTCCACATCATTATGCATTGTAATTTTAATATTATCATCCATCACCTGAAGCACATCTTTGCTTATGCCTCTTGCCTCATTGCCAACACAAATTGCAAAGCGGTCAATTTTTTGAACCTTTTCCAACTCATTCGCACCATTAAGTGCAGTACCCAAACATTTTACTTGAGCTTTTTTAAGTTCTCCAATAATAGATAGTAAATCTCCTCTAATAATCGGAATTTTAAACAAAGCTCCCTGAGTCGAACGAATTACTTTTTCATTATATATATCTACACATTCATTATTCATCCCAATAGCATCATATCCTAAACCAGCTACCGTTCTAATAATGGTACCTAAATTACCAGGATCATTAATTTCATCTAATAAAACAAGTTTTACCTTTTCTTTTTTTAAAATAGTATATAATTTAGTTGTTGAATGATTCAACATTTTGACAACACCAATAATAGGTTGAGGCGTTTTAGTTGACGATAATTTTTTAATAATGGCATCATTTACAAAATATACATTAAAATCAGAAAAAACATTCACTATCTTTTCATCAGACGTAATAATTGCTTCTAAAACTTGGGCTTTTTTTGCTTCTTCCACTAAATGATAGCCTTCAATTAAAAATTTTTGTGTTTCTTTTCTAAAAGCTTTATCTTTTAAATTTATAAAATATTTAATTTTTTCATTATTAGTTGATGTGATATGTTTTACTTGTCCCATAACTTATCCTTTTATTTTAATTTCAATTTATTATATCATATTATTTTAATTTTTCTTCCTATTTAAATAAAAAAGAGTGCAATCTATCAATTGCACCTTTTTTAAACTATTTACCTTGTAAATTTGATTGAGCCATAGACACTAAACGACGTGTGATTTCACCACCAACGGAACCGTTTTGACGAGCTGTTGCATCAGGGCCAAGGTTTACACCTAATTCACTTGCAATTTCATATTTCATTTGACTAATTGCATTTTCAGAACCAGGTACTACTAATCTATTTTTAGAGTAAGATGAGTTATTCATTAATTACACCTCCTGTCAAAAATAGTATTTACGATTTTATAACCTTTATAACATAATTTAACTGGTAATTTATGGTTAAAATAATTCTTCTATTTCTTGTTTTTTATTCTTATCTTGATTGTTGAGTAAATAATCATAATGTTTATTGACTCTTAAAACTATTCTTTCAGTATCAGCAATTGCTTTTTCAATCATCCTCTTATAATCAATTTTGTTTTCTTCAACAATGGTATAATTTAGATTAGGTTTAATTTGTGGATGCTTAGGAACAAAAACTGTACAACAATCTTCATAAGGTAATATCGATATATCATAAGTTTTTATTCGCATTGCAATATTAACAATATCTTGTTTATCAAAAATTGCAAGTGGTCTAATAACTGGCATCGACGTAACTTGTTCAATGGTTTGAATACTTTCAAGTGTTTGACTAGCTACTTGGCCAACATTTTCACCATTGACTAAAGCTAACGCACCTATACGTTTAGCAATTTGTTCACTAATACGATACATCATTCTACGCATGATTGTGATGCAATAATCGCTTTGGGTATACTCATAGATGCTTTTTTGAATTTCCGTAAAAGGAACAACATATAAGTTAATATCTTGATACTCGGTATAAGGTGTTATGGTTTCTAATAGGTCAATGACCTTTTGAACAGCAAGTGGTGATGTGTAAGGTGGTGCCGCAAAGTGGATAGCATCTACACTCATTCCTTTTTTAATAGTTAAATATCCCGCAACTACACTATCAATGCCACCAGATATCATCAATAAAGTTTTACCAAGGCTACCCGCTGGAAAGCCACCCATTCCTATAAAAGTTTTAGTAAATAAAAAAGAACCTTCATGTCTTACATCTAAATAAAGAGTAAAATTTGGATGATGTACATCAGCTTTTAAACCTTCAATATTTTTGAATAGATAACTACCAACCATTTTGGTAATTTCAATTGATGTATAAGGAAAACTTTTATCACCACGATTGGTTTCAATTTTAAATGTTTTATTTTTATCATCTTTTAATTCATTTAATACAAGCTTTTTTGCTAAAAAATATATATCATCCATATTAGATGCACATCTTGAAACAACACTAAAAGAATAAATTCCCGGAATTTTTTGTAAAATATCAATAATTGGTTTCGAATCTTCGTCATTTAGCATAATATAAAAGCGCATACCTCTTGATTCAAAAGATAATTTACTAAAAACTTTTAAAGCTCGTTTGATATGATTTTGAATTCGTTGAGTAAATTGTTTACGATTGCTTTTTTTAAGGCTTAATTCGCCATATCTAATTAAAATATGATCTTCCATGTTATTTATTTCCTAACTCTTGTAATTTTTCGATAAAATAATCTAATTCTTGAATCGTGTTGTGATAACCTAAACTAATACGAATCATATGGTATGCTTTTGTTTCACTTTTCGTTAAAGCATATACACTCCTATCAACCATTTTAGTCTTTTCATTACACGCTGAACCTATTCCAACCAAAATATCATTTTCTTCTAAGAAATGCATAGCAGTTTCAGCTTTGATATTTTTAAAACTAATACTTAAAACATATGGAGAATAGTATCCATCAAGTAAATCATAATCACCTTTTTTATTGATATCAATAAAGGAAAACTTTGCTAATTTTTCTACTAAATAATGATATAACTTTTGGACATACTGATAATGTATAATGGTTTTTGCAAAATTAATGCGTATAGCCTTTGCTGAAGCAACAATTAAAGAAGCATCATTTGTACCTGGTCTTAACTGATTTTGTTGATGACCACCATAAAAAAGTGGATTAAGTTGTAAATTTTTATTGATAATTAATGCACCAATACCTTTTAAACCTTCAATTTTATGAAATGTAATTGTCATTAAATCAAGGTCATTAAAATCAAAATCGGGTTGAATTTTACAGATACCTTGTACAAGATCTGAATGAATTTTAGCATGTGACTTAGCTTTTACCAAATCAATTATTTTTTTCATTGGGTTAATACTACCAATAATATTATTCACCCACATAATTGAAACTAAAATGGTATCTTTTGTCAAAGCTTTTTCTAGTTCATCTAAATCAATCATACCATTTTCACATTTTAAATATGTAACACGAAATCCTTCTTTTTCTAAAAATTCAAAAACATTATATACTGAAGCATGTTCAATTTCAGTTGTAATGATATGTTTATTTTGGTTTTTATATGGCATCACAAAACCTTGAATTGCCATGTTATTAGCTTCTGTAGCACCTGATGTATAATAAATACTTTTATCATGTAATCCTAAAGTTGCAAAAATGGATTGGGATGCACGATCAATTAAACTTTTTACGATGGCGGCATTTTTGTACATACTACTAGGGTTATACCAATACTCTTCATTCATTTTATTATATACTTCGACTACTTCTTTTAATGGTTTAGAAGTAGCTGTCCAATCTAAATAAATCATTTTTCTCACCTATTTTCTATCTATTGACTATTATACTATAAAAGCAAAACTTTTGCAAAAGTTATAGTTTTTATGTATAATACTATTTGCAAAGGAGGATAGCTTATGAAACATGTTGAATTTGTACCAACCGGAGTATGCTCAAGATTAATTAGTTTTGACTTAACAGATGATGGACGCATCCATAATCTTGGCTTTTTAGGTGGTTGCGCAGGCAATTTAAAAGCCATCTCCAAATTGTTAGAAGGTAGATTTGCAAAAGATGCTGCAACTTTACTAAGAGGTAACACTTGTGGCCCTCGTCCTACAAGTTGTGCTGATCAATTATCAATAGCATTACTTCAAGCAATTGAACGAAATAAATAGTTTAACAAAAAAGTGGTCTAAAAATTTAGACTACTTTTTTGTTAATTTTTTTCATATAAAAAGCTATTTTTTATTTTACCAATTTTTTTTATAATGCCTAAATATAACAAAATATTTAAAGCGACTCTTGCTTTTTGATTAGTAATTCTAGCACTTTTTGCAAAATCACTTGAAGTAAACTGTTTCTTTAGATTTAGTTCTAAAAGAATATTTTGATAATCTATTTGATTATTTAAATCAATTTCTAAAAATAAGTCTTTTGGTACTTGAATCAGTTTTAGATATCCTTTACTACGAATATGTTTTTTAAGAATCACTTCGCGATATTCGTCAACATCAATTAATAAGATTTTAATTTTTAAATTAGGATGTTTTAAACAAAATTTAATTTTATAAAGTTCTTTAAATGCATCAAAAATATTCCCCACCTTTGGCGACTTACGGCTAGAAGATATGGTACCTAATGTTTCTATTTTATAAATGGTTTTGTTATGAGCAAGTGGATAGACAATAGTCAAAGGATACTTATCTAAAAGAAAAGTTAATTTTTCTCTTAATTTATTAAAATTAGCTGTTTGTACTTCATAAATCATACCATTAGATAAAACATCAACATAAATAAAACTAGAAGCTGATTTTGCTATTTTAATCTCATGTTTAATACTATCATTAGATAAATAATACTTTATCGTTTTATGAAGAATCTTTTCTTGTTGGATGCCAATTACATTTATATGAGTTTTATCTGCTTTTGCAAGTTGATAGGCTTTAAGAAAGTTTTTTTTATTCTCTTGCATAGCGATTGGATAATTTACCAATTGTTGCAAAAATAATAAAGAAAATTAAATTGACAACTACAACACTTGCGCCAAAAGGATAATTGGTAAAGATGAAGAAAGCAACAAGGAAGGCAACAACTGATATAATGGCAGAAGAAAAAATAACATGTTTAAATTTCTTAAAAACTTGCATAGATGAAAGTGAGGGAAAAATAATAATACTAGAAATTAATAAAGTTCCCATAATACGCATACCAATTACAATTGTAATTGCAGTCAATGAAGCGAATAAAATATTAAATAATCTTGTATGAATACCGGTTGCTTTTGCAAATGATTCATCAAAAGTTACTGAAAAAATTCGATGGTATAAAAGGACAAATGTACCAATAACAATTGCGGCAGTAATAGCCATAATAATTAAATCCTGTTTATTGGCAAACACTATACTACCAAACATCAAACTATTGATATCTATAGTAAAACCACCATGTTTCATCGAACCCACTATGTACCCAATAGCAAGGGCACTTGATGAGAAAAGAGCGATTGCCGCATCACTTTTTATTTTTTTACTTTCACCAATTCTTAATAAAATATATGCAGCAAGGACAACAATCGGAATTACCACCAAAATTGGTGTATCTGTAAAACCTAGACCAATTGCTACAGCGTATACACCAAAACTAATATGGCTTAAACCATCTCCAATCATTGAATATCTTTTTAAGACCAAAACAACACCTAGTATAGAAGCCGTTATAGATAACAAAATACCAACAAATAGCGGATATTTGATAATATCAAAATTATTGAATAAGTTTTGTACAATATTATTATTACTCATTTTAATCACCTTCTATTACAGTTTGATATCTAGATAATAAATACTCTTTTTTTAGATGTTCTTTGTATTCTTCAGGATTACCACAAAATAAACAACTTTGACTAAGATGAATTACTTTATTCGCATGCCTCAATAAATCTTCAATAAAATGGGAAACAATAATTAAAGTAACACCTAATTCTTTATTGATTTTATCAAGTGTTGTATATAATTTTTTAGCAGTAGCTCCATCAAGTCCAGCAAAGGGTTCATCTAAAATTAATACTTTATCAGTTGCGCAAAGGGCTCTTGCTAGTAATACTTTTTGTTTTTGACCACCTGATAATTCACTAAATGAACGATTTTCAAGATCTTCAATCTCTAAAATTTTTAACATCTCTTTGGTTCTTTGAATTTCTTTTTTCGTATAAAACGGGCGATTTTTAATTCTATTTAAACAACCTGATCGTACGACTTCATAAACCGATGCGGGAAAATTATCCAAATTATCATTATGTTGTGGAAGATAACCGATAGAACGTTGAGATATATCTTTGGAAAAAGTAATCTCACCTTTAAGTTTTGGAATAAGGCCTAGAATCGTTTTGACTAAAGTTGATTTACCAGCACCATTATTACCAAAAAGACAAACATAATCGCCTTCATTAATTTCTAAATTAACATCTTTTAATACAACACGATTTTCATAACCGATAACCAAATTTTTACTTACTAAAATCATTATTGTACCTCCTGTTCTATCTGATCAATAATATTTTGATCTACCTTTAACATTTTTGCTAAATTAACTAAGTTTTGTCTCATAATCGTGATATAGGATACATTAGGGTTATTAAAATCAAGAGCACTAACATTATGTCCAGAATGTAATTCTAAAATGATAGCACCTGTATGATTAGCAATCATTTGACAAGCCTCATCATTTACTAACTCTTTGGAAAAAATAACATCAATATTTTCTTTACGCATTTTATCAATAATCGCTATTAACGTTTCAACCGATGGCTCTGTTTCGGTTGAACACGTTGCATAGACAAGTTCATATTTTAAACCATAATAATAAGCAAAGTAATAAAAAGCAAATGGCGCACCAAAATACATTGTTGTATTTTTAGCATTTTTCACTAACATTTTAATATCTTCATCAATTTTTGTTAATTGATTAATATATTGGGTGGCGTTTTCTTCCAAAACTAGATTAATATTACCATATGGATCTTTTAAAGATTTACTAATAGCATCTTTTATTTGTTTAACCATGGAAATCGCATATGGTGGGTATACCCAGTAATGAGGATCATATGAATGAGAATGGTGATGTTCATAACCTGAGGATTCTTCTTCATGTTCTTCTTCAACTTTTAATAGCACAATGTCATCACTTTCCGATAAATTGATGACTTCTGTCTTACTAGAAAAATCGATATCACTAACCCATGTTTCCATTTCATTACTTGTATAAATAAAAATATCAGCATTCTTAATTGTAATAATATCTTCAATACTAGGATCATATGTATGTGAATCTTGACCAGGTCGTACTATCATGGTTACATCAAATAAATTTTTTGTTTCTGGATTATCACCAATAATTTTGCATGCCATATCATATTGTGGATATAAAGTAGTTACAATTTGTTTTTTTTCACTATATTTTTGAATGAAAGCGCAACTACTTAAACTAAAACATAATATTGTTATGGCAAATATCGAAAATATTCTTTTTTTCATTTTTCTTGTTCTCCCTTGCATCTTTCACATAGACCATATAAAATTGTTTTACTCATATCTACTTCAATACCATATATCTTTTCAATATTTTGGCTTATTTTGATAATATTTGGTATTTTAACATGTAAAATATTACCGCACTTTTTACATTTAAAATGAATGTGACTATCGCCTTCGCAAACTTTATATTGATAACATGAGTGATGATTATCGATATTATATCTCATAATTTCACCATTTTGAACCATAGAGTCTAGTGTGCGATATAAAGTAGCCTTACTTACAAATGTATTATTGTGAGATAAGTTACTCATTAATTTTTCAATGGTAAAATTATCATTTGGATTACTCATAAAAACATTTCTAACAAACTGTTTTTGTTTGGTTTGATATTTTTTGGTGTTATTCATCATTTTACTCTTTTCTTGTTTTTTAAATTTGATACTCTATATCAATTTATTATACACCTTTTTTTGGTTTTTTGCAATATCTTTAAAAAATAAAAAAACTTGATTCTATCAAGTTTTTTTATTTATCATCTTTAGGTTTTGCCTTCATGACTTCTTTGACACCACATTTAGGACAAACCAAAACTTTTCCACCTATTTGTGCATTATAAGATGTAATATCTTTACCTATAGATATTTGAAATTGATGTTGACACTTGGGACAAGTATAAACATATATCTTACTACGTAAAAGATGAATCGTAAAATATAAAACTAAAACAACTACTAAGAAACCTACCATAACATATAAAGACCACTTATATTGAATAATAAACCAAAAACCAAAAATAAAAATACTAATTGTTATAAAATATATCCACTTCATCACTTGTAAAATTTTTATTTTTGTTTCCATTTGTTTTTTCCTCTAGTTTTTTGGCATTTTCCGCAATTTGTATTTGATAATATGCATCATCAGTTAATTCACTAGCAATATTTAATAAATATAAAACTGTTTCATAATCATTCAATCTTTTGGCATAAGCGATAAAATCATTAATTGTAAAAATAACATTTTCCGCAATTCCTTGTTGTAGATGATATTTTGCAAAAATATCATTCACATCAGAAATTTGTTCTAGTGGAACTTTACTATACTCTTTAACAAGTTGAATTACTACTTCTTTATTCTGTGGTGTTTTGCGATAAGAATCACTTGTCAAATAGCAGACAATTGCAATATCATAGCATTGTTTTTTAAAAAAATATTTAGCAATAAATTGATATGCTTGTGCAAGTTGTTCCTTAGCATAAGCATATTTTAAACTCGTTTTGGCAAGTTCAAAAGCTTCTTCATCTTTTGATACTTCTTCATATAATAACATCAATTCTTGCATAACATATTGGCATCTTGGATTATACGTTAATGCTTCTTCAAGACTATCAATTGCTTTATAGATATTATTTTCTTTCTGGTATATGGAAGCAAGTTGATATAGATAGTAAGTTATAGGTTCTGGATATCTTCTAATCTTTAATTTTTTAGCATTTTGAACATTTTCACAAAAAAGAAAATATTCAATCATTTGATCAAAGTCATAATAATTTTTTTCTTTGACATAAGATGCTTTTTTAAATGTCAAAGATAATTTAATCAATATCGCTTTTGCTTCATCATACCTATCGTTTTCTAAAAGATTAAGTACTTTTTCATATTCTTCTCTTCTTTCATCTAATACTTGATGAGTTTTTAAATCTAATTTTTCTTTAACCTTAGGATCTAAATAATGAAAAAGCATATCAGCAATGGCATAAATAACTTCTTCATTATGCATTTTTTTATAAATTTCCATTTCGGTTTGTAAATAAGCAATATCTACATCTTTTTCATTTGTTAGATTCGCTTTAATCTCATCAATAATTTCTTTATTGTTCATGAGAATCTCCAATATACTGTTCTTTTTGCTTTTGATGAATTTCTACTAATTGGCTTGTTAAAGCCATTTTATGGATTAATGTCTTAACAATTGTTTCTAAACTAGAATCTTTACTATAATCTGCTTTGCAAATATAACCTACTCTTTTATCTTGAAATAGTCTTTTGGCTACATCAATGGTATCTTTGTGATAAATAGCAATCGCCTCACCACCACGCATCGTAACAAGTTTCATGCAAGGAACATCTGTCATTCCATCACCAATATAAATCATATTTCGATATGGAATTCTTCTATCATCATTATCCATTACACTATTTAGTTTTTGATCATCTAATTGTTCTAGTGCGCCTTTAGAAATTCTAAAGATAAACTGCGTTTTGGTCGTAAAATTGATAACTTGTTTTGGCCAATCAGCATTGCCACTTTTATTATAGTAAAATTCACAAGCATAAATCCTTTTAAATTCTTTAGCAATGGACGTTCCTTCAATAATTTCTTTTAAGCCAGATGATAAAATATAGTGTTCAATAGTAACTCCTAAACTCTTGCCATATTCATTAATTCTTTTGAACCAAGATTTCACCCCTTTAAGAAAGATAACATCTTTACCAAGATTTGTAAAATCACTTCTTTTAATACCAACATTCTTATTTTTAGCATGTTTAATCATTAATAACATATATGCAAGAATTCTATCCATATTATTCTTAACTGATATTTCATTTGATTCTTTCCAAAATGTTTGTGCATCCATGCCTACACTTGGGATAAAACTATACTCTTGCATATCTTTTGCACAAAGTGTTTTATCAAAATCATACATTAACGCAATAATTGGTTGTTTATTTTCCATATTACCTCTCTAATAATTTTTTCCTTTTTTAATTATACCTTTATAAAAAGCAAAACCGTACAAAACAATTAATAAAATACTACAAATAAAAATAAGTAGTGATATTGCAAAAGAGATGAAGAAGAGAAACCACCATTGAAATTTTATAATCCCTTTTTTAAAAACGTATATTAGAACATATATTGTACTAATTGTACCACCAACTCCAATTCCATAACCAATTTGATAAATTGTTTTATATGGAATTGTTGTATTTAATAGTTCTTCTTGAGCAGAGTAGAAGATACTTGCAATAAAATATCCACCTATAATAGCTATAGGAATCAAAATCAAATAAGATATATAAAAAGCCATATGCAAACGATTGCCATAATACCAATTGTAATTAGAACGATAATTTTTTTTCATTTTTGCATTGGCACTTGTTCTTTCTGTTAATATATCTCTTTCTAAAAAGTCTTCTTTATGTATTCGTAAGACAGGACACATTTTTGTAATTTCATCATCAGTTGGATCTAATTTTCCTTTTTCCCAAAGTTTAACAGTTTCTATTGTTGTACCTATTTGTTCAGCAAATTCTTCTTGTGATAATCTTGCTTCCTGTCTTAACACCTTAATGTTTGTATGAATATTTCTCACAATACCACCTCATATCTTATTATAACAAATCTATAAATTATTTTTTTAATATTTGCAATAAAAGACATCTAAAAAGATTGCAACTTCCTTTTTTTTGTGCTATAATAAAAATATGAAAAACATTACAAAAACAAAAAATATTTTATTTTATACTTCTTTACTTTTATCGATTCTTTTTGTGCCTGGTATTTTAATGATTATATTTGGTTTTGCAAATGGTATTATTTTTCTTGGTGTATTAGGAATTGTTATTGTTGTAGCAGGTTTTTATGGCATGCCAATTTTATGGTCAAAATATGGTGAATTTAAATATTATTATCGTCTTTGTCACCAAATTATTGTAGAAAAAATTAATTACGTTTCTTTATTATCAGAGACTAATCAAAAAGATATTAAAAGTATTTTATCTGATATTAATTTTTTGATTACAAAGGGGTATTTGATTCATTATCTTTTAAAAGATAATGAAAAATTGATTGATTTATCTACTGTTGGTGATAAAAAAGACTACATGTCAAGTGTGATGAATGATACTTTAATCATCAAATGTCCAAATTGTGGCGCAAGTTGTAAAATTACAGATGATATTTATAAATGTAGTTACTGTGGCACCTTACTAGATAAAAATAGCGTAACAAAATAAAAGCACATTAGTCATCTAATGTGCTTTTTCTTATTCAACCCTAATGTATTTGCTACTATCCTCTTTTTTAGTATCTTCTTCTGGTATAACAACCGTCAAAACACCATTATGATATGTGGCATTGGCTTTTACATCATTTGGACATCCTACATAAAAACTTCTAGCATATTCACCTTGAAATCTCTCTTGATGAAGCCACTCACAATCATCTGAATCGCAAGGTTTTCCTTCTTTATTTGCATCAACAAAAACATTTAAATATCCATCATTTAATTGAACTTTTATATCATCTTTTTGAAAACCAGGAATATCAATATCAAAAACATAGTTTCCTTTTCTTTTTGAAATATTTGTTCTCATCATATTACTTTGATAGGGTTTACCAAAAGGATATGTTGAAAAAAAATCATCAAAAAAACTTGGATTATCATAGCGATTTTTTGTTAAAAGTTTCATATTTATTTCCTCCTATCACATATATTATGAGAATTTTTTTTATATCTATACTAAAACTTTACAATTTTAAATTTTTATATATAATTTATTTATCTTTATTTTTTGTTTTATGCTTTTTTTGTAAATAATTTAAAAATGTAATTAAAAAAATTCCTAAGATTAAAAAAATAATACATAATACAAGATGACCAAAAAAATGTTTACTTATAAAATTGTTCATATATAATAATTGTTTTTCATATGCGGCTTTATAAATAGTAATAGGAGATACTACAAGTAATCCTAAAATAAAATACCAAATAAAAAAAACATTTTTTTTAAACAAATTTGAAATAATTTTTGAAATACCGACAACACCAATTATTGCCCCAATAATAAAAGTCAATAATATCCATAAATTATTTCTAAGTGATATAAAATTTAGTTTTAAAATATCTTTAAAAACTTGATCGAATATTAACATTAAAGGTTCGTACATACCAAATATTAAAAGAATTGTCATACCACTTGCAGCAGGAATTACCATAGTAGCACTCGCAATAGCAGTTAGAATCAATATATATATCATAAGAGAAATAGATGGTGTTTTTAACTGTATGTAACTTATATTAAAATCATCACTAAAGGTTAATATCATACTTATAAAAATTGCTACCAAATAACTTAATATATCTATAATTTTCATTTTTGCAATATTTATTTTTCTTAAAGTAATGGGAATTGTTGCTAGTACTAATCCTACAAAAAAACTTGCAATTATAAAGGGAAAATATTGTAAACTATTAGCAATTGTAAAAGTTCCAACCACAATTCCTATACTTGCACCAATCCCGTACAACCAAAGTTCTCCAAATGCTTCCTTTGGTTTTTGCAAAAGTTTAGACAAAGATGAAGTAAAACTTTCATATATACCTAAGATAAGTAGCATTGTCCCTCCACTAAAACCAGGAATCAAACAACTTATACCAAATAAAAAACCATATACTATTTTTTTCACATTATCACCATTACCACATCATATTATATTTATATTAAATTTATTCGATTTTTATATTTTTAAAAAACAATAAATAAAAAGTATGGTATTTTTTTTTAAAATACCATACTTTTTATTATTATTCAATCTTAATAAAAGCATCAAAACCAGCTGCTTCAACTTCTTCAAGAAGTGCTTCGGCATTTGCTCTTATTGAAAATGCGCCAACTTGTACACAATATAAAGCTCCATAAGTTTTAATATATCCATCAAAACCAGCTGCTTCAATTTCCTCAAGAAGTGCTTCGGCATTTGCTCTTATTGAAAATGCGCCAACTTGTACACAATATAACGTTGTTGTATCATTCATTTCATCATATACATCTTGACGGAAATCATCCATTGTTTTTCCATATCTTGAAAACCAATGACCTGGATCAGCATGATTCGAAGCAATGCCAAGCTGATATCCTTCAAAATGACCAATTATAACACCATCTGCTAATGGATTAAAATTGTATAATTCACAAAGATATGCACACAATTCTATAGCTTCTTGATAAACAGCGTTAAAATAATTGGCATCTGTTAAATCATCTTCGCAAATTTCAAAACCAATATGCGTATTATTTGCGGCACCACCTGCATGCCATCCCCTCATATTCCATGGAAGAGTTTGATATGTAGCAACTGTTCCATCTGCTAATTTTCCAATAAAAGCATGGACACATTTTTCTTGACCATCTGGTGTAGGCTGGTTCCAGTGATTTCCTCCTGTATTTACACCAATTAAACCATCATTAGGTGCTAAATAGCGTCTCAAATTTGGATTATTGGCACCTGTAGAATGAACCATAATACCAGAAGGTGTAATATATTGCCCTGCTATATAACAATTGTTATTTGTTAATATTAATTGATGAAGATTAGGCTCACCTGCTGCTTTAACACTTATAGGTTTTGTAATTGATCCTAATAATAAACTTATTGAAAATATACATATCAAACTTAAAATTTTTTTCATAAATTCCTTCTCCTTTTCTTTTTAAATTTCTTTGTTTGTACTTTTTCCTACTAATCAGTTCAAAACAACTTATTTTGTTAAATTACCATTTCAACCACTCTCCCTATCTTATATTGTTTTTAGAAGTTTAATACTCTATTTTCATTATATCATTATGAATTATCGAAAAAAATAGAAAATTATAAAAAATATAAGTTTATTTATTTAAAATTATATATATAATCAAAATATGATATAATTATATAAAATAAAATTATATAAATTTTTATAAAAAGAAAAAAATCAATATCAAGTAGATTCTTAGATTTTTGTATTTTATACGTTATATATCTTATCTACAAAATTATATTAAAATTTAATTGTAACTTATCTTTTTCTATAATTTTATGTACACTTAAAAATAATTGTTGTTAACTACACTTTTTTTGTTTGAGTTCTTTAAAATAAATAGCATAAACTAAAACTATACATATTTTATAACATAAAAATAGACTATTTTACTGATTTTATAGTAAAATAGTCTATTTTTATGTAAAATTCTTGTATTGCCTAGGCGATATTTTGCAATAACTGCTTTGGCGGAGAAG
>CALVCV010000013.1 GCA_944326155.1 uncultured Bacilli bacterium | reverse complement strand
TAACTCCTTTTCAATTTAGGGAGTCAACTCTTAATAGTATCTTTTTTTAACTTGTCTGTTTTAATCAAACATGTTCTTTTCACTAGCTTTTTTTCTATTCCCTATTTTCGCATTCTTCATCACAAACACTACAGTCGCCAGAGCATTGTGAGTCAAAATCGTTTACAGCCGCCTGAATGAAAGCCCATTCTTCATCTGTTTCGATTTCGGATAATTCACCTTCACCATTTTCATTTTCAACATAACTTGCTGCCATAAGTGGAATTTCGGAATCATCATCAGAATCACTCAGAGTTGAAATTTCATAAAAAACAACATACTTTTTATTGAATTCATCTGAATCTAATGTAAATAGGATTTGGCATAATTTTTCATTACCTTCTGCATCAATAATTGTAAGTTGTCCATCAATTGGATTTTGGTTATTCATAATTATTCTCCTTTATTTTTTTACTATCTAAGTAGGACTGCAAAATTAAAGTTGCTGATAAAGTGTCAACTTTGGTTTTTCTTTTTTTCCTACTCCAATCGGCTGATATCATAACTTTAGTTACTTCGACAGTTGATAGGCGCTCATCATATAAGATGACCTCTAAATTAGTCGCTTTTTCAAGCATCTTTTTAAATTTCAAAACATATTCGGATTGTGGGCCTAAAGTTCCATTCATATTTTTTGGCAAACCTAATACAATTTTTTCTATTTTTCTATCAGCAATGTACATTTTAACATATTCTAAACATTTTTGCAAATCTTTTTCACCAAAATGAACGGTTGTAATGGCAGTTGCCACAATTTCCATAGGATCACTAACTGCAATACCACATGTTCGGTTGCCTAAATCTAAACCTATATATCTCATCGTAATTTTTCCTTAATTTCAACTAATACTTCTGGCACTTTTGAAACATCTCTACCACCAGCTTGGGCAAAGTCAGGTCTTCCTCCACCATTACCACCAGTTTTTTGGGCAGCTTCTTTTACTAAAATGCCACAATTTGCAATAGTATTCTTATTTTTGGCAATATAAATTATTTTATTTTCATCAACAATATCCGCAAAGAATATCACACCTTTATCTATTTCACTTGCAATCTTATCAATGGTATCTTTAAGAGCATCCACATTCATACCCTTTACTTCTTCAACAATGACATCACCAAGTGATGTTTTAATTCGTCTAGACAAGAATTCCTTATAATTTGCAGATTCATTTGTGCGTTTAAATTGCTCATAATTCTTTTCAAGTTCTTTTTGAATCTTTTTTGCATTCTCATCACACTTACGATAAGTAAGCACATCTTGATAACTACCAGTAAGTGGGGGGATGGTGATATTTGGTTTTGCAACATGATATCCATCAAGATGTGCTTTTTGATAAATATCATCAATTTTTTGAATAATACTTAAAATATCATCTTTGATATTGCTAACTGTTTTTTCTATTTCTTCAAACAAATTGTCGCTTGCAACTGCAACTATCCTAAAAATACCAGAACCTTTTGATTCAATACTTAAAATGGCAAATTGCTTGATATCACCAGTTGATTTTACGTGGGTACCACCGCATAATTCTTTACTAAATTTCATATCAACTAAACGAACTGCATTGCCATATTTTTCACCAAATATAGCTTGTGCGCCTAAAGATTTGGCTTTTTCAAGAGTTGTTTCAGTAATACAAACTGGATAGTTTTTAGCAATAACATCACACACCAATTGCTCGATTGTTAAAAGTTGTTCCGTTGTAATATTTTCATAATGGTTAAAATCAAAACGAAGATTTTCATTTGTTACTTGAGAACCATGCTGAACAACATGATTCCCCAATACTTTTCTTAAGGCTTCATTTAATAAATGTGTTGCAGAATGATTTTGACATACGCCTCGTCGAAATTCTTCATTTACACTAACAGTTATCTTATCACCCACTGAAAGTGTAGTATCTTTCATATCAACGATATGTAAATGCTGACCATTTGGCAATTTAATTGTATTGATGATTTCAAAATTCATACCACCTATAGTTAAAATACCTTGGTCACCAATTTGACCACCCATTTCAGCATAAAATGGTGTAACATTAAGTACTACTTCAACAAGACCACTAGATCTATTAGTGTATTTCCCGTCTTTAAAAATTCCAATTACTTGACTATCATTCGTAAGCTGATTGTATCCTACAAAACTAGACGGAAGATTAAATTTTAAAAATTCTTCATTTTGAACATTCATAGATTGATTGGCTACTCTTGCGTTACGCGCGCGTTCCTTTTGTTTTGCAAGTTCTTTTTTAAAACCTTCTAAATCAACTTTGACATTATGATCATTTGAAATCTCTTCAGTAAGTTCAATCGGAAAACCAAATGTATCATATAATAAGAAAGCTTGTTCACCAGTTACAATGTTAGCTTTAGAAGTTTGCAAAATTTCTTCTAATTTCTTTTCACCAGAACTTAGGGTACGTAAAAAATTTTCTTCTTCAGTTTTGATAATTTTTTCAATAATAGATTGTTTTTCAACCAAATAACTATAGAATTCTTTCATTGTATCAATAACAATAGTAACCATTTTATATAAAAAAGGTTCTTTAATGCCAAGTATTTTGCCATAACGAACTGCACGACGTAAAATTCTCCTTAAAACATAGCCACGGCCTTCATTAGAAAGAATTGCTCCATCAGCTATCGCAAAACTTACACTTCTTATATGATCGACAATTACTCTAAATGCCATTTGATATTGTTCTTCATTATAGGAGTGATGTGTATAATCCTCTAAGAATTTAATCATTGGCATAAATAAGTCAGTTTCATAATTGGTTTTAGTATGTTGAAAAATACAAGCAAGTCGTTCAAGGCCACTTCCTGTATCAATATTTTTACTAGGAAGTTCAGGATATTGATTGCGATTTAACCCTTTTACTGAATTAAACTGACTAAATACAATGTTCCAAATCTCAATATATCGATCATTTTCAATATCCTCTTTTAACAATTTTATTCCTAAATTTTGAGGATCATATTCACTACCGCGATCATAGAAGATTTCGGTATCTGGTCCACATGGTCCTTCACCTATTTCCCAAAAGTTATCATCAATTGGTACTAAATGTTCTTTAGCAATACCTAGTGAAATCCATTTATTATACGTTTCTTCATCATTTGGATAATAGGTAATATAGATTAAATCTTTATTAAAACCATACCATTGAGGAGAAAATAGTAATTCATAAGCCCATGTTAATGCTTCATTACGGAAGTAGTCGCCAACAGAAAAATTACCTAACATTTCAAAAAAAGTATGATGTCTTGCCGTCTTACCAACATTCTCAATATCATTGGTACGAATTGATTTTTGAGCATTACACATACGAGGATTAATTGGTTTTTCACGACCATCAAAATATTTTTTTAGTGGAGCAACTCCAGCATTAATCCATAAAAGTGTGGGGTCATTATCAGGAATGAGTGATGCACTAGGAATTACTTCATGTCCTTTACTTTTAAAAAAGTCTAACCATAATTGTCTAATTTGGTTACCTGTTAAATATTTCATATTTTACCTCTTTCAAAAATTCAAAAATAAAAATCGTCCCCCAAGCAACAAGGAACGATTTTAAACGTGGTACCATCCTAATTACAACCAAGTAAAAGAAACTTGATTGTCACTTTATATTTTTTAACGCAATTCATTTTTTGCGGGAAGGATTAGTTCCTCTATAAAGGAGCTTCAAATTATCTACTTATGATTTTTCACCAACCAATCACTCTCTAAAAAGATAAATAATTTTACTAGTCTTTATCTTGCGATTTTAATATTTATGCTGCTTCTTCATTTGAATTAGTATTTTTTTCTGAAGTAGCTTTTGCTAATTTAGCTTCTTCAGCAGCAAGTTTTGCTGCTTGCTTTTCCTCTTCACGTTTTGCTCTTAAAGCTGCTTTTTCTTCTTCACGTTTTGCTTTAGCTACAATTCTTTCAGCTTCTTTTAACAATTCACGATTGCGCTTTTCTTGTTCTTTTGCATCAAGTTTTGCTTGCTTTTCAGCATCTTTGGCAGCTTGAGCTTTCTTTTCAGCATCAAGTTCAGCTGCAAGTGATTCAGAAATAACCTTTTTTAATAAATCCTCATCTAATTCACCAGTATTAGCAATCTTTAAGAAATTGCCACCTTTTGGTGATTTAGCAACAGAAATTTCACCAGGATAACTTTGTAAATAATCAATAATAGCTTCTTCTTTGACACAGAAAGTAACACGATAATCACTGTTGGTTTTTTGTAATAATAAATATGGTTTCTTTCCAACTAAGAATTTATGTGAAGTACCTGCCTCGTTACTAATAACACTTAAATTTTCACCTTTAATTGTTTTAGCAAAATTTATCATGTCTTCATAAGAAGGTTTAAATACCTTTTCAACTTTAGGCCTTGCAGGTCTTGCATTCATCGCTTTAGCCTCAGCTTCTAGTCTTTCTTTTTCTCTTGCTTCAGATATTGATGAAAAATTTAGTTCGGCAAGTAAAGCTGTACGTTCTTTTTCAAGTTGAGCTTTTTTCTCTTCAAAAGCAGCTAATTCTTCTTCATATTGTTTTACATCATCTTCTAAACGCGTGTTTTCTTCTTTAATACTTGCATCTAATAAATCTTTTTGTTTTTTCAAACCTTCTAATTCTGCTTGTGCAACATCTAACTTAACTTTATTTTGAAGTGCAATATATTCATCTTTCAATTTTTCATGTTGTTTATCAACAACTTTTTTGTTAGCAACTAAATCTTTATATTTTTTCTTTAATTCAGTAAGTTCTTCACTATTTACGCTAACGTATCCTTCAGGAGTTACAATTTTATTTTCAGTATCTTCAATTTCAAAACGTGTATT
Source organism: uncultured Bacilli bacterium (assembly GCA_944326155.1). Taxonomy (GTDB): domain Bacteria; phylum Bacillota_I; class Bacilli_A; order ML615J-28; family CAG-313; genus CAG-313. The sequence goes on along the minus strand of CALVCV010000013.1, from coordinate 31,651 downwards.
GGCGTAATTATGTAATGAATATAGAATAACTAATTCAGCATCTGAATATGCTTCATCACGTTTTTTAGACCATTTTTCAATTAATTCATCTTTATTGCGCATTGTAAATTCCTCATTTGCTCGATAGAATCTAAATGCTCTTGCAAATAACAAATATAATACAGCTATGCCTATGACGATACCAAAGATAATATTTAAAGCAGAACTGTTTGCAAGTTCAACATCAACATATGGATTTAAAACGGTTGTTTTTACTAAAATAACATCGAGAATGAAGGCTACATAAATAGCAATATCCAAAACATTAATTTGATTTTTTGTTAAATATAAATTGACTTTATCCATGATACAAAGTAAGAAAGAAAGTCCTACAGCAAGAATAGCAAAACCAATCATTAAAAAAATATATTTGTTATATGAAAAAACAGCCATTGGATCAGCACGATTCATCATAAAAATTGCATAAACAAAAGTAGCGACAAGATATGAGAAAATTGGCAAATAACTAGCATAAGATTGAAATCTACTTGTTGGTCTATATTCACTAAATTTCTTAAGCGTAATAACAAGGTTTAAACATCCAACCACAATAGGTAAAAGAAGAAATTTAATCAATGATTCAGCATTCGTAAAAGTTTTACCAAAAGGAATAAACATTAAAATGTTTAAAACTACTGATATAGTAGATAAGATAAATAAAGATTTTCTATATGTTTTGTTATCAATCATAATTATCTAACTTTCCTTTCTATTATTTGTTAGCATTTGCTTTTTGCTCAGCTCGCATTCTTGCACGTTCGGCTGCTTTGGCCTTCTTTTCAGCTAATTTTACGGCTGCAGCATCAGCAAGTTGTTTTTCAGCAGTCTCAACAGCTTGTTTTATAATTTGTCGAATTAGTTTTGGATCTTCTTTACCTTTATTTGTAAGACGAATCCAATTATTATCTTTTAAATTCTTTGGTACAATTAATTCACCAGGTCTTGATGTAACATATTCAACAAATTTATCAGGATTTGTGATAAAACTTATTCGATAGTCGCTCTTAGTAGCTTGTAATACTAAATACATTTTTTTACCAAGGTAAAATTTTAATAAAGTACCTTTAGGATTAGCATTAACTTTAAAGCCTTGACGATCGCTAAAACTATTGGCATATTCAACAACCTTCTCAAAAGTAGGTGTAAATTTCTTAACTTTCTTAATATTTTCTTTTTCATCTACTTCATTTACATTTGAATAATCAAGTTTAAACTGTGTAAATTCAGCAAGGGCAGCATCATATGCATCTTTTGCTGCTTTTAAATCATTTTCTTTTTGTTCTAACCCATTCTTTTTCTCACGAATTAATGCTAATGCTTCATTCTTTGTCTTAATATGTGCTAAAACTTCATCTTTTTGTTGATGAACCTCTTTTAACTCATCAGTTTCAACAAGTTCAATTTTTTCATCAACTTCTGCAAGTTCTGTAACATCAACATCATTTAAATCCGCAAAAATATTTTTTTCAATAGAAATAGGAGTTTCTTGTTTTGCAGGAACATCTTCTGTTTTAGAAACGATTTCTTCAATATCTAAATTTTCATAATCAGTGTAATTGGTTTCAAAATAATTTTCGAAATCATCAAGTGTATCATTGTAAGCACGATTATATTCAGCCTGACTGATTAAATCATCAAATAAATTACCTTCAATATAATAAATCAAAGTCTTATCTTTTTTGATGGTAACAAAAAGATATTTAAAAGCACATACTATTGTAATAAACAATGCAATATAAATGCAGAATAATAATGGGCTACCAACAAAATATTCATCAACTGTAGAATATGCGCGATTGTATGCGTAGTTTGTACGCCATAGTAAAATTACAAAGCAAATATAAATTACTAGCATAAAACTATCAAATAAAATATTAGATCCTTTATCTAATCTTGCCACAATATCTTGGATTCTAACAAGACAATAAATAGTAAAAACTAAATAAACAGTTAATACCGCAACAACAATTCCCAATAATTTATCAGATAAAGTACTTAACATTGCTATAGAAGTGTAATCAAAAGACAATGTGTAAATTACGTTAACTACCGACCCAAAAATATAGACAAAAATGGGAAAATAGCACATTACAATTATTGTTTTTGAATGTTCACGATAACTCTGAACCAGTTTATATTTCTTTACAAACGGATAAATTACAAGTAAAAGTGTTAGTACTCCCAATACTAATTTAATTATCAATTCAATTGTCAAAATGTTTTTGACTTCATTAAGGCCAGGAATAGCTCTAAATGGAACTGCTACGACTAGTCCAAATAAAATACCTATTGAGCCCAAAATTGCCATAATAATTTTTTGCTTTTTCGATAGCATATGCTCACTCCTTCTTTTTATGATATTGTAAATATTACATGAATTTTTACAATACTATTCTAGACATATTATATCATGAATTGATTTTTTTGTAAATTGATATTATCTTTTATTTACGATTTTTATAAGTAATTACTGATTTTATCGATATTTCAACAATTTTTTCCATTGGTACTGCAATTATTATACCAAAAATTCCTAGTAACTGACTAAAAATAGCTATTGAAAATAAAACAATAATAGGATGCGTTTTAAGTGTTTTACTTTGTACTTTTGGCACTAAAAAGTTACCTTCTAAGAATTGCAAAATTATAATAATTAAAAGAACAATCAATACTTTTGAAGGATTAGAAACAATAGTAAAAATGGCCACAATGGCTCCACCAATATATGGTCCAATATAGGGAATAATATCAGTTATACCTATTACTACACCGAACAAAAAAGCATAATCTAATCCTACTACCAAAAAGCAAAAACTTGCAGACAAAGTCAAAATAGACATGATGACAAAAACTCCTTTAACATAATGTCTTAAGGCTTTTTTAATTTCAATTAAAGTATTATAAATAACTATTTTTTCCTTTTTAAGCAATATTTTTTTAATTAATTCTTCGATTTTAGGATAGTCATTCATAAAATAAATGGCTAAAATAGGAGTTATTAAAAACTGAATAATATAGGAAAAACTTCTTTGTAAAGAGGATGTCATTTTTTCAATTAAACTAGTTAATTTATCATTTAAATAACTTTCTAATTGATCATAATTAATTTTAAAATTATCTGGCAACTTTTGAAATTTAAGCGATATATTTTGCATTAATACTTCTAATTTATTTAAATATTCAGGTAACATTTCAATGAGCATACCTAATTGCTTAGTAAAAAGCGGAATAGCAAATCTAATTAATAAAAAGACACAAAAGATAAAAAAGATAGTAATAAATGCAATGGCAATTTTTCTTTGAATTTTTCTTTTTTCTAGATAAAGAATAAAGGGTTCAAAAATAAAAGCAATCGCAAAAGCAACCAAAAAAGGCATAAGTATTTTAAAAAGATATGTTAATACCACATGAAGAAAAGGAAATAAACGATAAACGATTAAGAAGATAATTAATATACCGATAATTTCTAGTATTTTATATATTCTTTGCATTTTTTCACATCCTAAATTATGATTTCTCTATAGTTTAGTTTATGACAATTTTATGCTTTTAAAACAAAAAAAGAATAATCAAATTTGATTATTCTTTTTTTTATTTATGTTTATTTGAAATTTTCTACTAAATATTTAGCAGTACGAACCATTTGAGCAGTGTAACTCATTTCATTATCGTACCAAGAAATGATTTTAACTAATTGTTTACCATCCACTTCCATAATCTTCGTACATTGAGCATCAAATAAAGTACCGCATGTTTGACCAATAACATCACTTGATACAATTGGATCTTCTGTATAGTTAATAGTCTCATTAACAGCAGCTTTTACAGCAGCATTAACTTCTTCAACTGTTACAGGGCGTGCAGGTTCCCAAACTAAATCAACAACTGAACCAGTAATTGTAGGAACACGTAAAGCCATACCATCAAGTTTGCCTTTTAATTCAGGTAATGCTTCAGCAACAGCTTTTGCAGCACCTGTAGTAGTAGGTACAATGTTGGCAGCTGCAGCACGTGCACGACGTGATTGAATGCCTTTTTTATGTGGAGCATCTAATGTGTTTTGATCTCCTGTATATGCATGAACTGTAGTCATAAAGCCTTTAACTATACCAAAATTATCATTCAATACTTTTGCGATTGGCGCAAGACAGTTTGTAGTACATGATGCAGCACTGATAATTTGTTCTTTACCAGTCAATTTTTCATGGTTAACATTGTATACAACAGTCATATCAACACCTTTAGCAGGTGCAGAAATAATAACTTTTTTAGCGCCAGCATTAATATGTGCCATTGCTTTTTCTTTTGATGTGTAGAAACCTGTACATTCAATTACTACATCAACACCAAGTTCGCCCCAAGGACATTCATTTGCATCCTTAATAGCATAAATTTTGATTTCCTTTCCATCAACAATGATAGAATCTTGAGTAGCTTTTACATCATGACCAACATAACGACCTTGAGCAGTATCATATTTTAATAAATATGCTAAATCTTCTGCGCCAGTTAAATCATTAATAGCAACAATATCAAAATCATCATTGCCAAACATAAGACGGAATGCTAAACGACCGATACGTCCGAAACCGTTAATTGCAATTTTTACAGCCATTTTTAATAACCTCCTTAAATGGACTTTTTTTACAAGTATATTTTAGCACTTATGGTAAAATTATGCAACTATTTTACCATTTCAAATGCTATCATTTTCATAATTTTTTTAGTCTAATTATTATTTCTTCTACCAAAAAGAATTATCAATAATCGTAAGATTTCTATATATAAATAGATAACATTTAACGTGATAGCATAAGCAGCATACCACTCCATTGTTTTTTCAACACCTAAACTGATTAAATTATCTGCAACTGATAAACTATAGATTACATACATCGATGCAAGTAAGCACATAAATAAAGATACAACTACTCCAAGACCTGAAAAATAAAATACTGAATATAAATTCATACCATTTATAAAAAAGAGTGCTACTGCTAATAGTGAGAAAAAAACTGAAAAAACAATTACACCAAGACCAGCTATGAGAAGAAAACTTCTAAAACGAAACCCGACAGTAATTATTCTTTTGCTATATAAAAATACTGCTGCTAAAAAAATTGATAAGGTAATTAATAGAGCAAGTCCAGAAATGACAAGTCCATTTCCTGGAAAAGCAAGTTCAACTAGACCACATAAACAACTAATCACAAGCCCTTCTGATATTGCATAAGGAATGGCGAGGGATTTCGCTTTTAAAGGATTGATATTAATTATAATTTGTAAAACTGTTGCAACAATTCCTACGATTAAATAAAGAAAGAGTGAAAAACTACCTGTTTTTAAAATAATAGCTAGCATAAATAGACTTGTCAAAAATGTTATGCCTAATAAAATACCAGTTTTAAAGCATACACCCTGTGTTGTTGCACATTCATAATTAAATTCAATATTTATAGATTCATTTTTAAGCTTATTAAAAGCAAAGTTATTTCCTAATTTCATCATATTCTTTCCTTCTATAATAATTTTGTATCATCATCAATTAAATCACCAAAAGCATCAAGTTTTAAAAGATTGGCATATTGTTTTTTATTAATGCTTGTTCTTAATTCAAAATCCTTTTTCGATGTAAAAGGACGCATTTTGCGCGCTTCTACGATTGATAAAGCCACTGTCTCACCCAAAGATTCAACCGCAACAAATGGTAAATATAAAGATTTATGATCCTTAGAAATAACTAAATTTGTTGCATCCGAAATATTAACATCAATTTGCTTGAAAGTGTATCCACGTAATGTCATTTCTAAAGCTATTTTTAATTCATCTAATAAGTCAATTTCTTTATTAGATACATTGTCATGCTTTTGAATTTTACTTTCAATTTCGGTTATTCGATTACGAATAGCATTTTTTCCCATTGCAAAAGCTTCTGCATCAAATTCTTTAGCTCTTTTAGAAAAGTAAGCCGCATAATAATAAATAGGTCGATGCACTTTAAACCATGCAATACGTAAAGCCATTATGACATAGGCTGTTGCATGCGCTTTGGGAAATAGATACTTAATTTTTTTGCATGAATCGATAAACCATTCAGGAATATTATACTGCAAAAGTAATTCTTCATGTTCAATTGTAAGTCCTTTCCCCTTACGCACCTTTTCCATAATATTAAATGCGTCTGATGAAGGAAGTCCTTTATCAATCAAGTAAGCCATAATGTCATCACGACAACCAATTACATCATTGAATAAAATCTTAGGATATTTTAAATTGGTACCTTTAACAAGGTCTTCAGCATTTTTCATCCAAACATCAGTACCATGTGAAAGACCTGATACTTTGATAATCTGACTTACGGAATTTGGTTTAATGGTTTCTAACATTCCTCTAACAAATTGGGTACCAAATTCAGGAATACCAATGGTACCACTTGATAAATTATCAACATCATCACCATTTAGTTTAAGAGCATCCTTACTGCTGAATAAAGAGATTACATCTTTGTCAAAATATGGAATATCTTCAACGACTGAGAAAGGAAACTCATCAGGGTTTTGACTAACATAATCCATTAGACATTTCATAACAGTCGGATCATCATGGCCTAGAATATCTAATTTTAAGAGATTACTTTCAAACTTATGATAATCATAATGGGAAGTTCGCCAGTTTAAATCATCGGTTTCAGTATCAGAGATAGGTGGATATTGGACAGGGATAATATCAGTATATTCAATATCATCTGGTATAACAACGATGCCACCTGGATGTTGACCAGTTGTACGTTTGGATTCAGATAACATCTTTGCTAATCTTTCAAGTTCTGCTTGTCTTTTAAAAATACCTTTTGTTTGATAATAATCTCGCGCATAAGCATAAGCAGTTTTAATTTGAACCGTACTTACAGTACCTGCTCTAAAAGCATTATCAATACCAAATGTCTTTTGACAAAATAGATGAGCTTTTGCCTGATATTCACCTGAAAAATTCAAATCAATATCGGGTACTTTTTCACCATTAAACCCTAAAAAGGTTTCAAACTCAATATCAAAACCATTTCGCATCAATTCTGTTCCACAATGAGGACATTTTAATGGCAATAGGTCGCTACCTACACTGACTTTCTCAAGTTCATTTTCAAAATCACTAGGAATGTCTTGTGGGTATTTTTCTTTTTCTTCTTCTGAAAATTTAAAAGCCGTAAAATGGCATTTTGGACAAACATAATGAGCTTTTAATGGATTAACTTCTGTAATTTCCATCAATGTTGCAACAAAGGAACTTCCTACTGAACCTCTACTACCTACAATATAGCCCGCATCATTTGAATTTTTAACAAGGAGATGCGAAATATAGTAAACAGAAAAATAACCATTTCCAATAATTGCACCTAACTCGCGATCTAGTCGTTCTTGAACATATTTAGGTAATGGATTGCCATAAATCTCATACGCTTTTTGGTAGGAGATATCATATACTGCATTTTTCATTGATAGCACACCATTCTTATCGGCCATGAAATCATCACGTGGTACATATAATTTTTTAGGAAAAAGTTCATATTCCTCAATCATATCATTGATTAAATTCGTATTGGTCACTACTATTTCATATGCTTCGTTATTATCTAAAAAATCAAAAGCTTCTAACATTTCGCTAGTATTGCGATAGTGCATATCAAGCGTGCCTTCATATTTCGAAAGTTCATGAGGCCCACCACCATTTGGTCTTGCAACACTTAAATAAATTTTACGATACTCAGCATCTTCATAAGTTAATTCATGCACATCGCCTGTTGCAACAACAAGTTTATGATGTTTCTTACTAATCGTAATAATTTGTTTGATAAGACCTCTAATCATTTTAAGAGCTTCATCTTTATTCCACATCTCAAAAAAATTAAGATAATTTTCTGGAGGTTGGACTTCTATATAATCATAAAAATCGATTAATTCTTCTAATTGTCTAGGAGTTTTTTCTAGAGCACAAGAAAAAATTTCTCCATAACCACATCCACTACCAACTAGAATTCCTTCACGATTGCTTTCGATTAAACTTTTAAGAATTCTTGCGTCTTTTTGAAAATAAGTTGTATGAGATTCGGATATAATCTTATAAAAATTTTTTAAACCTTTTTTATTTTTAACAAGTAAATTAATGTGATTTGGTATTTTATATCTAAACAACTGATTTTTTTCTACCATATCATTCAAATTATTGTAATTGGAATAATTGCGATCAAGTGCTTCTGCTAATAATTTTAAAAAAATATTAGCAGTAGTTCTTGCATCATAGACAGCACGATGTTGTTCATTAGGTTCGATTTCAACTTTTAAGAATTTAGCAACTGCACGCAAATTATTTTGTTTATATTCAGAACCATATAAACCTCTAGCAAACATCATAGTATCAATACAAGGCATCGGTCCATCAAAAAGATTCATTTTTTCTAATTCAGCATAGATAAAATCACTATCAAAATGAGCATTGTGCGCAACTAGAATTGATCCCTCAATGAATTTTTTAAAATCAGGTAGAATTTCTTCAATTGGTAATTCATCATTTAACATTTCGTTGGTAATATGTGTAATATCAGTAATTTGTTTGAATAATTTACGTTTTGGTCGAACAAGTTTCGCAAATTCGTCAATTATAATGCCATTTTTGATTTTAACCGCACCAATTTCAATGATTTCATTAAAAGGAATATATAGTCCACTTGTTTCTATATCAAAAACAACATAAGTCGCATTTTTTAACTCAATATCTTCGTTTGTAAAAGCTATATTTAGGCTTTCATTATTGATATAATATCCTTCAACACCTGCAATCGGTTTAATCTTATATTTTTGACATAACTTAAATAGTTCAGGTAAAATATGACAATTCGCATGATCTGTTACTGCAATTGCTTTATGCTGATAGTTATTGGCTTGCCAAACATAGTCTTCAACCGATAAAATACTATCTAAGACGCTCATTTTCGTATGAGCATGTAATTCGACCCTTTTTATTGGAGCTTCATCGATTTTAACACGCGATACATCATTACCAAAATAAGTAATTTCATCACACATTATGACCACATCTTTAGCAAAATCATCCCACTGAATACGTCCTTTGACTTTAATTTTGGTATTAGAAACAAGTTTTTCCGCATATTCTTTCTTCTCAAACTCTTTGATAAAGCGTTTAATTAGAATGGAGTCTTTAAAATTCGTAATCGTTGCCGTTAGTAAAGTAAAGTCACGTCCTTGACGCGAACGAAAATTTTTGATTTCTGATGTTACAATGGTTCCCAAAACATCAACACGATCTGTACCTTCAGTTTGCTTAAATTCTTCAATTTCCATGCTACTAATTGGCAATTCATCTATTTCTTTATATATGGGTTGCGAATTCATAGTATAACTAAATGTACCTCTAAAGTTATTCTCACGGTTTTTTTGCTCTTTCAAACGATAATCTTCAATACTTTTGGTTTCATCAAGAATTTCCTGATTTTGTTTTTTTACATCACTTAGTGTTTTGTAGTTTTTAACACTATCACTGATTCGAATGGTCATCTTTACAAAATCTAGACCATAATTTAAAAAGAAACGTTTGATCATTATCAAATTATCTTCTGCAGCTTTTTTTTCTTCTTCACTTGCTACCATAAAAATAATTTCATTATCCAAAAATCTTTTATAATATTCATTTAATATGATAACACCTTTTTTAACTTCCATACAAACAGAAATCGCATAATCATAATAAGCTTTTAAAGCTTTTTCACTAAATTTATAAGTAGACTTTTTTTCTAACGGATAATCAATTGTAAATTTGACGGTTTTAATTTGAAAAGTATCACAAATATATTTAGAAACTTTTTCATTAATTTCTTTTAATTTTTCAAGGAGAATAATTTCTTTACTAGTTATACAAAGACGCCAAGTTGAGGTGGCTTCATTGACCTTCACAGAATTTAACTCACAAGTTACTAAATTATCATCTAATATAACACCACTACTTTTAAAAATCGTATAGAGTTTATTTTCTTCCATAATTACCTCCTTTCTTTGTTCATTTTTATTTTATTTCTTTTATTAAATTTTGATTTTCATCATAAATTTTGATAAAACAAAAGTTTTCATCAATAGTTGGGGGAATGAGTTGTTCAAAATAATTATCAATTACTTCAATTGGTAAAAATAATTCCCCTGCTAATTGATTGCGTTTTATCACTCTTGTTTTACAAATTTCAACTGGTACATCTAAAAAGTGGCAACCAATCTTAAAATCACTCGTATACTGAATAATGTTATCAACTAATCTTTTTCTAACTTTAGGAGTAATACTTGTTGCGTCAAAGATAACATCTAAACCTTGTTCTAACTCTATTGCACACATTTTATAGACAGTAGGCCAAACCATTTTTTCTTCAATATGAGGATAATTCTTTCTTACTTCATCAGTGGATATAATCTTAGCATGATATGTTGTAGCAAGTTTTTTTGCAAGTGTCGTTTTTCCACTTCCTTGGATGCCTATCATTAAATGAATTGTTTTCATACACCTTACCTACCTTCTACTGAATTAATAAGTCTTCTATACTATATACTTGAGTTGATAATTGTTGAATAAAATCAGTTTCATGACTAACAAAAATAATGGTACCCTCATATTTTTTTAAAGCTTCTAAGAGACCAACTTTTGCAAGTTTATCTAAATGATTGGTAGGTTCATCTAAAATTAAAACGTTTGCCTTTTGTAACATGATTTTACATAATTTTACCTTAGATTGTTCACCACCAGATAATTTTTTTATCGGTGAAATTGCAAGATTACCCGTTATTCCACACTTTGCTAAACAACTACGCACAGTTACATTGTCCATCTTCGGATATAATAATTGAATTTCTTCAAGAGGGGTTAAATTAGGATTATCAAAATGATGTTCTTGTTCAAAATAAGCTATTTTTGCATTATCTACAAAATGAAATTTTCCCGCAAGTGGCTTTAACTCGCCAACTAAAGTTTTTAATAAAGTGGTTTTACCAATCCCATTAAAGCCTGTGATGGCAAGTTTTACACCACTTCTAATTTCAAAACTAATAGGTGGTAGTAAGCTTCTATCATAACCAATTTCAAGTTGGTCAACAATCAAAAAACGACTAGAATGAATAGGCTGATAATTAAAGGTTAGATTGATGTGAATATCATTACTTTTGGGCTTATCAAGTACTTCAATTTTTTCTAATTTTTTTATCCTACTTTGGGCTTGTCTTGCCGTAGATGTCTTCACTTTATTTTTTTCAATGTAATTTCTTAATTCTTTAATCTCACGCTGTTGTGACAAATATCTTTTTTCATAATCGGCATCTAACATCATTTTCTTTTTTATATATTCTTGATAATTGCCTTTATATTTAGTAATCTTACCAAATTCTAATTCCACAACAACATTCACCACATCATTTAAGAATTCTTGATTATGAGAAACAATTAGAAAATTACCTTTATATTCTTTTAAATATTTAACCAACCATTCAACATGGGAGGTATCTAAAAAATTTGTTGGTTCGTCTAATATTAATAAGTCTGGCTCTTCAAGTAGCAATTTTGCTAAAATAACTTTCATCTTCTGTCCACCAGATAAATGCGATATCAATGTATGCATACCATACTTGACAATACCCAATCCACTTACAATTCGACCGATTTTAGAATCAATCGCATAAAAATCTTTGCTTTCTAGTTCTTCTCGCATTTGAGTAGTAAGCCTTACATAACGATTAATTTTGACCATATCAGTTTCTGTACATAACTCATCAAGCATGGTATTCATTTCACTTTCTTTTTGATAAAGTGGTAAAAAAGCCCCTTTTAAATAGGTATCAATTGAAATTTTACCATCAACATGCATATATTGGTCTAAATATCCGACTCGAATGGATTTATCAAAGGTAATACTGCCACTATCTGGAATTACGTTTCCACAAAGCACATTAACAAGCGTCGTTTTTCCTACACCATTATTACCTACAATACCAATTTTTTCATTTGGTAAAACGCGAAAAGAAGCATTATTAAAAATCACTTTTTTATCATAACTTAAGCAAAGATTTTCAACCATTAGTAACATATTATGCGGACATCCTTTCATCATTTTTGATGCTATGAATTCCTTTTTTATTTGCAATAGCACGTTTTTGTGCATAATACAAATCATCTAAATATAAAAGTTTATCAGAATAAACATATCGAACTGTTGCAAAACCTTCTTCTACTAATTGATAATTTAATAATTTTTTATCAGCCCAAATCCATGCCAAGAGTCTATGTGATTCGGTATCATCATATAAGGAATCACTTACATCAGACTGTAACTGAATACTTTTGGCATGAGATAAAATTTTATTTGTAAACTCTTTAGCTTCTTTGGCAAAAGGCATTGCGCTAGGATGAAGTTCTGGTGTATCAATTGCTAAAAAGCGTACTGTCACATCTTCATTGTATACTAAAAAATGAGCTGTATCACCATCGACAATTTCTAAAAATTTTACACCTACTACTCCACCTCTAGGTTTATCATCTTCTTGAAAAGGCAAATTTACTTTTTTATATCGTGGTCCATTATACTTCACAGTTTTTTTACTCCTTAATTAAATTTCAACTTTTTTGACTTCATCAAATGTTAAATTCAACATTGTAATTTGTTTTTGGCTAGTTGTCAAGTCACCAGTTGTTAGAAAAAACAGTTTTCTTTTTGTATTCTTTTCTAATGGTGTTAAATATCGTTTTAAATAATTAGTAGTTGCTTTTCCACTTTCGATCATTTGCACACCGGGCAAAATTTCTTGAATTTCATCTTTTATATAAGGAAAATGTGTACATCCTAAAATCAATGTATCAACTTCACCAATATGATTTACATGATTTTTGATTAATTCTTTCATTCTTTTTGAATGAAATTCTCCTTTTTCAATTAGCATAACAAAATCACTACATCCTTCACTATAAAGGGTTGCTTTTTGTAAATATTGGTCATAAATATGACTTGCAACAGTAAGATTTGTCGCAAAAAGTCCTATTTTTTTCGTTTTACTTTGATTTAAAGCTTCTAAAGCAGTTGGTTGAATTACACCTATTATATAATTATTGCTATTTTCTATTACATCTATGATAGTGGAAGTTGCCGTATTACAAGCAATTATAATCACTTTTGCACCTAATGCCTTTAAATAAGAAATATTTTTTAAAGTAATTTCTCTTACTTCACTCATCGATTTTACACCATAAGGACAATTTTTGGTATCAGCTAAATAGACAATATTTTCATTTTTAAAGGCTTCTTTTATTGCCGAAAAAACAGTTAAACCACCAATTCCTGAGTCAAAAACACCTATAAAATCTGTCATTATATCATCCTCTATTTATCTAAACTTTGTATTTATTATACCATATTTAGTGCTAAAAAAACAAAATAAACGCTGATTTTAATCAATCAGCGTTTCAAAAGTTATTTTAAAACAATTGTTTCTGTAACTACTTTATTTTGACTGCGAGAATAATAAGTAATCTCTACTTCTGAGCCTATAAAATATTCGGTGAGTGTATTCAACTTTGATGATAAAACATTCATATTTGTTAATTTTTCACCATCGAAAGTCAATATAATATCATCCTTTTTTACCCCACTTTCACTTAAAGAACCATCGCTAGTGACACTTACAACATAAATTCCATATGCTCTATCAGAGCCATAAATGTCAGGAATTTCTAGTAAGCCACTAGATACAATTTGAGCATTTGTCAACTCGCGAACATTTGAACCTGTTATGCCTAATGTTGGTCTTTCAATATCCACACCTTTTTCAATATAATTTTCAATTAGACTTTTAATTACATTTGATGGAATTGCAAAGCCCATATTATCCACATCATCACTAATGATTTTCAAAGTATTTATACCAATCAATTTACCATCAATTGTAAATAATCCACCACCTGAATTACCTGGATTAATTGAAGCATCATGTTGAATATAAGTGGCATTAAAATCATTAATATTATCACCATCCGTATCATCACTAATGTATCGAAGTTCACCACTAACTACGCCAAAAGTTACAGAGCCATAATAATCATATCCATCTGGATTACCAATTGCAATTACTAATTGACCCTTTTCAACTTCATCACTATCTGCAAATTCAACTGGTTGAATTAAAGTTGTATGATCAAAAGCAATCACAGCCATATCAACTTTTGAATCATATCCTATAATTTTGGCTTCAATTTCAATATCTTCATAACCTAAATAAGCATACACTTTATAAGTATAATTACTATTACTACCTGTAATCACATGGCGATTTGTAACCGCATAATAAGTATAACTTGTAATTACACCATCAGCATTCTTATTTTCTATTCTTTTATAAATTACGCCACTACCAATACTTTCAGTGTCTTCAGATTGAACAGGTCTACCGAAAATAATTGTACTATAATTTGCTTTTAAAGTTATACCTATTACTGAATTTTCTAACATATTTGTTGTATTAATAATACAGTTTTCTAAATCATCAATCGTGATGTTTTCATAATTAACAACTGTATTCGTTATTTGATTTTCAATTTTATTTTGCTCTTTTTGGGAACTTTGAAATTCTGTACAACTAGAAAGGAAAAAAATTACGCTTAATACTAAAACCAAAATACTTCTTTTAAAAATTTTTTTAAACATTTTTCACTACCTCTTTTCTATTCAATACTATCATAAATTTTAATCCACCAATGTGAACATTAATATAAATTTTATTACCTCCTTCAAACTATTCTTTTAAAGGTATTTTAAACCAAAAAGTACTACCTTCACCAACTTTAGAATCAACTCCATACTCAAAATTATGATATTCTAAAATTCCTTTAACTATAGATAGACCAAGACCAGATCCTTGAATAGAACGTTTATGCCCTTTGTCAATTCGATAATAACGATCCCAAATGCAAACTAAATCTTCTTTTTTAATACCTACACCATAATCCCTAACAGAAATAGTAACGTAACTACCATCAACTATTTGATTTATTTCAATTTTTTTAGAATTTCCACTATAGTTAATAGCATTATTAATAAAATTATAAATAACTTGATCAATTTTGCTTTCATCAGCTATCACATTGATATTTTGATCATAATTTAAAATAAATTGGAATTCATTATTTTCTTGAAACTTTTGATAACGATCAACAATCTCAATTAAATTGTCAGTTATCGAATAAAGTTGTGGATGAAGTTCAATCGTTTTACTCGATATCTTTGATAGATCTAACATGTCATTTACTAAAACATTTAGTCGGTTTACTTCATCAATAATAATTTGCAAGTTTTCTGGATTATTTTCACCTGGTATATCTTGCATCATCTCTGCATAACCTTTAATCATTGTAAGAGGTGTTCTTAAATCATGTGAAACATTAGCCATTAATTCCCTTCTTAAAGTTTCAGTTTTACGAAGTTCAGCAATTGTATTATTCAACGTTTGATTTAACTCGTTAACTTCTTGATATCCTTTTCCTTCAAATACTACATCATAATTTCCTTTAGCCATTAATTTTGCTGTTTCATTCATCACAGATAATGGTTTAGAAATATATCTAGAAATTAAAATGGCAACAACAATCGTAAATACTACTACAATAAATGCTATATAAGTAAGTTGTAATTTTAATGTAGCAACAGCTGATTCAACCGGAATAATTTTATTATCTAATACCAATAAATATTCATCACCATCGCTTAATCTTACAAATGAGCAACACATAATGGAATCATTTTGACTAGATAAATCTCTTGTCAAATTTCTAACAGAACTATTCACATCTAAAATTTGAATTTGGTTAAAAGTAGGAACGGGATTAACTGAAATGATTGCATAAAACTTATCATAAGTTGTTAATTTAGCTTTTTCCCAAATCTCATCTATCAAATTCGAATCTAATTTACTGAAAGTGCCACCACTAATCGTTTTATAAATAAGAGTATCATTAGTTGCACCAACAATGCTACTACTATAAGGTTTGGCATAAAGATAAATTGCTGCTTCTTCATCAATTGATATTTTTTCAAGGTTTTTCAGTAATAAGCTTTCATTTTGAGTGAAATCTTGAATGTCTTGATTCTCAATTGCATCACTAACATCATAAATTAATTGATTTGTACGATTAATTTTATTAGTACGATAAAAATCACCCAAAAGTGCTATTTGAAAAATAATAAATACAAGCACAATCGCACTAGCAAAAATTAAAAATGTAAAAAACAATTTCCACATTAAACTAGTTGTTTTCAGTTTCAAATCGATATCCAACCCTTCTTATTGTGATAATATTATCTGCATAACTGCCTAGTTTTTTACGTAGCGATTTCATATGTGTATCTAATGTACGATCATCCCCATAGTAATCATAACCCCATACCTTTTCTAATAATTGTTCCCGCGTAATAGCAATATTGGCATTTTTAGTTAAATAAACTAGCAACTCATATTCTTTAGGTGTAAGTTCAACTCTATCCCCATCTATATAGACGATATGAGCACTAAAATCGATTTTAAGTGTCTGATAATTCCATACGTCTAGCGATTCTGTTTTTTTATTTTTGACATGAACACGATTCATTATAGCATTTACTCTCATCATTAATTCCCTTGGTGAAAATGGTTTTGTTACATAATCATCAATTCCTAAATCAAAGCCATATAATTTGTCATATTCTTCTGATCTTGCTGAAAGCATAATAACCGGAATATCGTTTATTTTTTTGATTTCTTTTACGGCTGAAAAACCATCAAGTTCTGGCATCATAATATCCATAATTATTAAATCATATTGATTAATTTTGCACATTTCAATGGCTTCAAGTCCATTTGTAGCTGTATCAGATTCATAATTTTCAAAAGTGGCATATTTTTTTACTAATTCTCTAATGTTTAATTCATCATCTACAATTAAAATTTTAGGCATAAATTCCTCTCAATCATATTAATTTATAATAATTATAACATATTTCATTCAATTTATCGTGAAATTTAACTGAAAATTAGATAATTTTTTTATAAATTTGAAGATAGCAATTTTTTTGACTAATTGCTTTTTTTTCTGTATAATATGAGGGTTTGCGAGGTTTATAAAAATGAATACTGAAAAGATAATACAAAAACAAAAAATGGATTCACCATTTATTGGTAAATTACTATTTTCAATGAGCTTGCCAGCTATTTTTTCCATGCTAATCCAAGCACTTTATAATGTTGTTGATAGTCTATATGTTTCAAGAATTAGCGAAACCAATAATGAATTAACTGCTTTAAACTACGCTTTTCCTATTCAAATGATTGTTCTTGCTATCTCACTTGGTATTGGAATAGGTACAAGCTCCGTAATTTCGAGATGTCTAGGAGCAAAAAATCAACAAAAAGCAGACTTTGCAGCCAAAACAGGCCTTTTAATTACTCTAATTGGTTACGTTATAACTCTAATTTGTAGTTTTTTTGTACCAAAGCTTTTTATGATGATTTATAACGATAGCATTCAAATTGAAAATTTATCTATTCAATATTTGCAAATTGTTATGGCTTTTAGTATTGGTTCTTATTTTGAAGTAGTAATCAGTAAAATTCTTCAAGGTACTGGTAATATGATTGTACCAATGATTTCACAATTGATTGGAGCTATTACAAATATTATCCTTGATCCTATTTTTATTTTTAATGCTCATGAAGGACTTGGACTGCCTTTCGGTCTTGGTCTTGGTGTACGTGGTGCTGCAATTGCAACCGTTATTGCACAATGTATTTCTGGACTTTTTGTTACATCAATTATTTTATTTAAAAAACATGATGTTTCCTTTAATTTTAAAAATTATAAAATTGAAAGTATTATTATTAAAGAAATCTTTAGCGTCGGTCTAGCCGTAACCATTATGAATTCTATTAATGCTTTAACCACCATCATCCTAAATAAGATTTTATCTTCTAATGGTGTGACAATTCTTGGTACATATTTTAAAGTTCAATCTTTTATTTTTATGCCAGTATTTGGTCTAACTCAAGGGGCTATGCCTATCATGGGATATAATTATGGAGCTAGAGAAAAAGATCGCTTCAATAGAACTTTTAAATTGACACTATTCACATCGCTTATTATTATGAGTGTAGGTTTTATAGTTATTCAATTTGGTTCACAATTTATTACATCTTCTTTTAAATTAGGCATACTTTCAACTCCAGCAATTCACGCTTTTCGCATTATTTCACTTTGTTTTGTTCCAGCAGCGATTTCGATTATTTTTTCCTCAATGTATCAAGCTGTAGGTCATGGTTATAAATCAACCTTAATGAGCATTTTACGACAAGCAATTATTTTAATTCCCATTGCTTTAGTTCTAAAAATTATTACACAAACTGATGATTCCGTATGGTGGGCATATCCCATATCAGAAACACTATGTTGCCTAATTTTTATTTTTATTACGATTCAAACTCTTAAGAAACTTTTCAATAATATTAAATAAATAATAAAAAAAATCAAATTTATTAAATTTTTTTTGCAAAAACTTTGCTTTTTTGTTATAATTGTATTGTTTAGATAAATATAAGATTGGAGTATTGAATATGCAAACAAATATACCAGTTAAAACTGAAAGAACTTTAAAACTAAATATTAAGAATACCCTCTATATTGGATGCGCTTTTTTTTCAATTTTAATGTTATGGCAAATGTACAATAACTATTGTCCTTTATTCTTGGACTACTTAATTCGAAAAAAATATGGTGAAAGTAATGAATTTATTATTGGTATTATAATGGCTGCCGATAACGCAATTGCGATTTTTATGCTACCACTTTTTGGGGCTTTATCCGATAAAACAAAATCAAAATTTGGTAAAAGAATGCCTTATGTCATTACAGGTATGGCTCTATCAGCTATCTTTTTTCCACTGATTGCAATTATGTTTTATATTGAATCCTT
The DNA here is from genome assembly GCA_944326155.1 of uncultured Bacilli bacterium. Lineage (GTDB taxonomy): Bacteria > Bacillota_I > Bacilli_A > ML615J-28 > CAG-313 > CAG-313. The sequence continues at coordinate 12,585 of CALVCV010000013.1, read as the reverse complement.
ACTTGGCGTTATTGTCATGATGGGACTCATCTTAATTATTATGAATATGTATCGTAACCCAGCTGTTGCCCTTTTGCCTGATGTTACCCCTAAACCACTTCGTTCAAAAGGTAACGGAATTATTAATTTTGTCGGTTACATAGGTGCAATTTTAGCAGGTGGCCTTGCTCTTTTCTTAAAGATTGCCAAAGATTCAAGTGTTGTCGATTGGGAACCAACCAATAAAGCAAATGCAATTATTGCCTTTTGTATCGCTAGTTTTTTTATGTTACTTGCAATGATCATTTTAATTTTAAAAGTGAACGAAAATAAACTAATTGCTGAAAATAAAGCAGATATTGAATATGGTGAAAAGTTAAGTGAAACCCTCGGTGAAATATCTGATGGAAAACCCCTTAGTAAAGGTGACAAAAAAAATATTATTATTATATTAATCGCGGTACTTTTATGGTTTATGTCATTTAATGCAATTGAAACTTTTAATAGTCTTTTTTGTAAAAAAATTCTTGGCGACGAAGGAATAGCCTCAACAATCGTTATAATTTTAACAATTTCTTCCATTATAACTTTTATTACTGCTGCCGGCCTTGCCTCAAAAATTGGTCGTAAAAATACTGTGTTACTTGGCATTTTTTCTCTTATTGTAGGTTTTTGTGTCATTTTGCTTTATTTTTACTTCAATAAAGTTTTCAGTGATGATTTTCTAAAATTGATTGAAGCAAATGATAATAAACTGCCTTTTAGCATTATACCAGTTTATATTTGTATTGCTATTTGTGGATTTGGATGGGCTCTAATTAACATTAATTCTTATCCAATGGTGGTGGAAATGTCATCGCAAAATAATATTGGTAAATATACTGGTTATTACTACACGATTTCGATGGTAGCTCAAACTATTACTCCTGTTCTTGTTGGTTTAATTATGTATAAGAGTGATGCAAGTTTGAAACTTCTATATATTTATTCTGCTATTATTATGTTACTTGCTTTTGGAGTTATGTTATTTTTTAAAGAAAAAAAACACACCAAAGTATCAACAAAAAAAGGTTTTGACGCACTTGATGTCGACTAAATAAAAAAACTATTATTATGTTTTCATAATAATAGTTTTTTTATTTTATTTTGATATTTTGATTTAAAATGGCCTCTATTTCTTCAACCGTTTCAGTTGTAAAAGTAAATAGAAAAAGATGAATTCCTCTTTTTTCTAAATCATCAATATGGCTTGTTAAATTTCGTATTTTGGAATCAATTAATCTTGAAGTACAACCCTCCATTGGATTTGTAAATATCGCAAATTTATTGTTATATGCATCTTCTAACTCATAATGATTATTAATACAAGTATGACAATTTTTATTTTCATATCCCTTAGCCTTTGCAATAATACAATGTTTAAAAGTCATTACATCCATCTTTCCATAAATAGGTATACCAATATTAGTTGCAAATTTCGCTAAATTAAGATCTTTGAGCATTGATAATTCTACTTCATAAGAAAGATAAATCTTTTTCGCACCCATATTCTTTAAAAATTGAATTGCCTTTTGATTGACTACATTAAAATAAGGAGATACTACATTATTCTTTGTAAACTGACCAAGATTGTGAATCATAGCATTTGGTATACTTTTTTTTGATAATCTTGAGGCAACCATCAATGGAGAAGGATAATCGGTATAAATTGTCTCTATTCCATTTTTTTTACATATTTCATATTGTTCTTTTGTATGCACAATTGCTTCAAAAGTAGTAGGTAACTTAGAATATGTAATTTCTTTAATAAGAAGTGGTGCATCATGATTCAAAGATATTTTACTTCGTTTTTCTAATAATTGCATAACTGCATCTCTTCGTAACTGATTTAAATCTTTAATGCTAATAAAAGTTTTATAATCGTTTACAAACTTGATATCAGTAAAATAAAAAGGTGTATTACCTAATTTATTAAAGACATTAAAATAAAATTCATCAGTTTGTGGATTATTAGCTAGATTCGTTAATTTTTCAGTTGTAAAAACACAAACTGTATGTTTACCATCAGTGATTTCTAGTTTAGCCAAATCTCCCCATTTTAAATAAAAAGCTCCTTTCAAAGGAATTTTCACATGTTCTTTTAACATAAAATTTTTAATTTCAGTAGTAATTTCTGCTGATTTGGTCTTTAAAACGTCTTTTCCTAGACATCGGTTTATTGTTATCGGTATTTTTACAATTTCACCTGCTGTAGCAAGTGTTTTTTCTTTCCCGTTGACAAACATTTTTTGTATTTCAAAACCAATATCATCTTCATTTTCAATTCTAATGGCGTCATGTTGTGCTAAACTTTTAAATAATTGAATTTCAATTGACTTAGGATTCCATCTTATGATGTTACCAATTTTAATTCCTTGATGATTTACATGATGAACATTCGTCAATAAAGCATTTTTTTCATTTAAAATAAAACCTTTAGTGAATTCTCTATTATAAACAACCTTCATCTTATTTAAATCATCTGATGTAATATGGATGAGTTTTCTAGTATAGTAGTCATCTATTGCTTTACGATAAGCTTGTACAATTGTAAAAACATACTGAGGGCTTTTCATACGACCTTCAATTTTAAATGAAGTAATACCCGCTTCTATTAATTTGTCAAGCTCTTCAATTGTACAAAGATCTTTCATTGACATCAAAGCTTGTTCTCTTGCAAGTGGTTTGTGATTTTCAGTTAGCGTATACGTTTTTCTACAAGGTTGAGCGCATCTTCCACGATTACCACTACGATTTCCGATGCTATAACTCATCAAGCAATTGCCTGATGCGCAAAAACAAAGGGCCCCATGCACAAATGTTTCAAGTTCGATAACAGAATGATTCATATTTTTAATTTCATCAATTGATGTTTCTCTTGCTAAAACAACGCGTTTTACTCCAAGCATTGCCAGTATGTCAAGACCTCTTTGATTATAAATATTGACTTGTGTAGAAACATGAACTGTAAGAGTGGGATAATTAGTTCTAAGATAATATAAAACACCTAAATCCTGTACAATAACAGCATCTACTTTTATATCAAGCAGATAATCTAAATAACTAGATAGTGCATCCCATTCCGATTGATAAATAATTGTATTGACTGTTACATAAATTTTCTTTCCTCTTTGATGAGCGAAAATTACCGCTTCTTTTAAATCTTCTTCAGTCAAATTTGTCGCAAAAAAACGAGCACTAAACTGTTTTCCCCCCAAGTATACCGCATCAGCACCTGCCTCAATTGCTAATTTAACAGTTTCTAAATCTTTTGCGGGGGCTAGTAATTCAACACGTTCCATGAATCCTCCTAAAATAATACCATTAGATAATTTTATCTAATGGTATATTTATTTTTAAGCTATATTTTCTTGTTTTTTTACAATTTCATCTTTCATTATGTATAAAATACCAATGGTATTTTTTCCACAATGTGAACCAATTACACATCCAGCAACTGTCTCATACAGGTTCTCAATTTGATTACTAACATCCGAAATCAAAGATTTAATGTATTTTGCGCCATCATACGAAAAAGTATGTGTAATAAATACAAATTCCTTATCAATATTGGGAAAGTCTTTTAAAAAGATATTTGTCATTCCCTTTTGCGCTTTTGCAATACTACCAACAAATTTTGCGCCTACTTGTAATGTTTTTTCTCTTACTACAATCAAAGGTTTAACTTTTAACACTTTAGAAAAAACATATGCAACACCACTACATCTACCACCTTTATATAAATACTCTAACGTATCAATTACAAATTGCGATTTAACTCGTGGAACAATATCATTTAATTTTTTTGCAATCTCAGCTGCTGATAATCCTTGATCACGAAATTTGGCAGCTTTAAGTAGAATCAATCCTATACCAGTTGATAAATTACCACTATCAACTAAAAAAATACGCTTTTCATCTAAATCTTCACGAACTGTGCATGCAACATTATAAGTAACTGACATTTGTGAACTAATTCCTGTATAAACAATATCATAGCCTTCATTTAAATATTTTTCAAAAAAGTCACGCATTTCCCCATAAGATGCAGCAGAGGTTGTAGGTAATTTTTGTTTGGTTTCAACTTTTTGATACAATTGCTCCAATTGAATTTCTTTTCCATCTAAATAAGATTCATCATCAAAATTTACATGTAAAGGAAGTACGTGAATGTCATATTTATTTAATAATTCTTCACCTAAGTCACATGTACTATCGCTTAATATAACTACTTTATTATTCATTTTTACCTCTAACTGGAATAATTATTGTTTTGTCCTTTTCAACGGTTTGAATTAAGATATCTCTAAATAAAATACCTGTATTAGAAATATTTGTACCACCTAAAAATGGATTAGTTGGTTTATCAAAAATATAGTCTATCGTTGCAACTGAATAAACTTTATCATTATCTAAAAGCTCATTATTGATATAAATTTGGCCCGTTGTCCGATTGATATAAACATTGGCGCTCATAACAAAATCACTTTTACTAACCAAAGTTCTAACATCTGAACCTTTTAAATCAACCGTCTTTAAAACATTATCAAATGGCATGATTTCATAAATTGTTGAAACAGTAATACTAGAATTCATTTGAATCGGGAAAGCTTGTGATCTGATACCACCAATGTTGATAACGGCAACATCTGTATTTGCATAACGCATTAGCGCTGTAGCTGCCCAATCTGCACCACCATATCGATCAACTGTTTCCTGCGCAACACCAATAACTCTACCAAAAACAGGTAGCGTCTCCTCTTTTAACTGAGAAATAATTGTTTTAACTGTTGAATCTTCCGAATTTGCAAGATTATAACGAACTTCTGCAGTTCCAGCAGTTACCTGTTTAGTTGTTTGGTCAATGGTTAATTTAATTAAACCAAATTTTTCACCTGCTGAACCTGCTTGAACATATGGAATTTTTACCCCATCACTTCTTGTAATTGTTCCACTATAAGTAGAATGAGTGTGAGCATTGATAATCGCATCAACACGTTCATTTCCCTCAAGTGAAGCTAAGATTTGATTGGATTCATTGCCTTCATGTCCAGCTACAATAACAACATCAACACCTTCTTTAGTTCTTAATTCAGAAATTGTCTTTTTGATATCAGAAATAGGATTGACAAATTCATAATCTGCTACCATCGCTTCGGCAATACTATTTTCGTTACCTTCACCCATATAGCCAACAATACCAATTTTTAGACCACCACGATTAATAATTTGATAAGCATCAACACCATCAGGACGCATTTTTGTATCTTTTTCAATAATATTACAGCCTAAGAAAGGAAAATTCGCTTCACCATTATCTTGTTGTCCATCCACATATTCTAATATGGTATCTAATCCCCAATCAAATTCATGATTACCTAAAACCATAGCATCAAATTGCATTTCATTCATAATAGTAGTAACGGTTCTACCATAATCATAATTAGATAAAGCTGTTCCTTGAAACATATCACCTGCTGATATTAAAACAGATGCTTCAGATTTTTTAGTTTCATTTGCAATTGCACTAGCAAGTTTTGCCATTCCATATTTTCCATCTGTTTCATCTAATGCACCATGGAAATCATTAACAGAAATAATTGTTAATTCACTAATTAGTTTATTCGTTTTTTCACAACTTGAAATAAATAATGCAAAGCATAATATCAAAAAGATATAAAATGGCTTTTTCATACATATTCTCCTTACTAAATTATTCTAAATATAGTATTATTATAGCAAATTTTTTACCATTTTTCAACTTTATAATCTTATGAATGTCTAAAATAAAAAGACTATCTTAAAAGATAGCCTTATTTATTATTCTTCAACATAATGAATATGACTTACAATCCATCGTTTTAAACTAATTGGTATCCAAAAACTATATATGCCTAAAGTTACAATGATCAATAAGACATATTTTATCCACAAACCAAAGAATTGTATTCCTTTACCATCAAAGTTTTGTCTTTTACCAAGAATAATTGTATGTTTAACAAAAAATTCTTGTTTCATACAAATTGCCCATGGTAACATAATACCAAGTGTACATAAAAGAATTAACATATTCAATAAATTAGTACCAATTAATTTTAACAACCCTGCATCAAATTTACTAAGACCTTTAATTTGATGCGTATTTTGGTAATCTTCTACTTTAGTTCTATATAGTTGAATCTTTTCAATTTCATTACTTCGAATGGCATTTTCAAGTTGTGAAGTAAGTTCTAAGTATGCTTTTCTTTCTTCTTCACTACAATCATAAGTATGGGAAACAATCCATTTTTTAACATTAATACCTAGCCATAAACCATATATTCCAAGCGTAATAAAAGATAATAATAACCAAATAATATATTTACCAAATAATTCGCCACCTGTACCATCAAAAGAAAGACGTTTGCCATCAACTACTGTATGTACAATTTCCCATTTCTTCATCATACATAAAGCCCATGGATAAGCAATACCTAAACTAAACATAATAATAATATTTGAAAGGATACGATAACCAATTAATTGTAGCAGTGTACCATCAAAATAACTCGCTTTATCCAAACCATTTTGTTGCTGATAAAGAACTATTTCAGTGGCAATCTTTTGTACTTCATCATAGTTGCCAACTTTAGATGCTTTATCTTTGGCTTTATACATCGCAATCAATTTTTCAATCTTGATCTTTTGTTCTTTCATAAGGATTGCATTCTGCTTTGCCATTTCTTTAGCTTTTGCTCTTTCTTCCTTATACATTAGTGCTTGTTGAATAAACAATTCATTATTTTTCTTAACTACATAATCTTTAATACTCTTTACCAAATGGATAATTGCAATAATCATTTGTACGATAAACAATATACTTAATATAATAAGACTTATTATATCGCCCATATTCCCAAAAGAGACTGAACGAGCAAATAACATATCAACAAAACTAATAATAAAATATAAAGAAATAAGAAGAGAAAGAACATATATAACATTAAGAATTACAAATGCCAACATTTTCTTAATAGGATCTTTTAACAAATAATTGACAAATAAAATTATCAAAAGAACAATCCAAATAAAAGTGATAAAAATAATTGATATCCATAACTGAAGCGTTAAATTTCGTATAAGAATAGGAAATCTATAAGAAAACGTATAAAAAATATGATTAGAAACTCTAGCATATAATAGCATTGTATAAAAAATTGCCATTAAAAACTGTACAATCCAAATAATCAAATGAAAAGATGTAAGTTTGTTCGATAATGCTGCTTGTTTTATTTGATTTTTCTTAACTACTTCTTCCTTATGAAGTTTTCTTTCTTGCTCTTTTTTAGCACTTAAAACTGCTTGTTTTTCTTCTTTTTGCTTACGAATTGCAACCATTTGTTCTTCTTTTTGCTTACGATTATTTTCTTGCTCTTGTTGCTTTTGTTTTATGATTTGGGCTTTTTCCATTTGTTTTATCTTACTATTCTCCGCTTTAGTAAGTTGTGCTTTTTGTTTTAAAGAAGCTATTGCAGCAAAATGATTAGCTAATATCTTTTGTGATGCTTCATACCCAACTTTTTTATAATTTCGATGTTTAACTGCACATAGGATAGGCAAGATAATCAAAAACAAAGGCATACCAAAAAATAGTGAAAATTCTGCAAATAAAAGAATTTTAGATTTATATAATTCATTTATTTTTGAAGATATTTCGTAGGGAATTCCATTAAAAGATAGATTTGGCATAGCAATGGCAAAAATCATAAAAATAAAAGCAAAAAAACAGAAAAAGCTTCCCAAGGTAATTAATTTTTTATATTTTCGAATACTAATTTTTTTACTTTTAATGATTAAACTTAAAGTATAAACTAAAAAAAACAATTGTATAAGACCAATTAACATAAATGGTGAAAAAGGTATTTCACTATTTTTAATCATTAACGAAATGAGTGAAGTATCAAAAAAAATTAATACACCTAAAATATAACAAATAGCTATTAAGTATATTACCGACAACACCCGATCAAATCTATACGTTTTCAAGATTGTTTTTTCCATAATTATAAATTCTCCTTTTGCCTTTAATTTTTATATCATAGTTGCATAAATAAATACTTATATATTATATTACTTTTTTGTTACTTTTGCAATTTTTTTTATAATTTTTTATGAATATGTAATAAAAAGTGTTGAAATAATCTTTAACACTTTTTGTAATTTTTTCAATTAATAGTTTTCTTTTCTAACTTCGAAATTACTTTATAAATAATCGCATACAGGGTAAACTTTAGGAGCATTTTTCACCACTACAATATGATCACAATTGTGACATTTTCAAATAGTTGTTTATTCTCAATATTTTTCAATTGCTGTAAAATATGTATATTAATTTCTTGATTGACTTTTCCCTGCAAAAGCTTCCCATAAATTCTTTTCAGTCTTTGTTCCTACATATGGATTCTTTTTTACTTCTTATTCAATTTTTACAAATTTACTAGCGGGTTGATTACAAATTGGACATCTAAAATCATCGCTCATTGCACCTTCATGAATATATCCGCATACTGTACATTTCCATTTTTCCATTTTTTGCGGCTCCTTTTTTTCATTAAATTGAATATTGTCTAATAATTTATCAATTTCATCAACTGGTGCATATTTGGTCTTTTTTAGAGTATTTAAAAAGTCAAAAGTATTGGCACTTTGTGGTAACATAAATCCTGTCTCACGTACCAAGTCTTCACTCATCAAACGATTTGACTTATGGATAGCTTCAGCAAGTTCATTTGGCAAGTTTGCGGCAATTTGTTCTTGCATAATCTTACTTCTAATAATCGTCTTTAAAGCATTAACTACACTACTATCTTTTTTTTGTTGAGGAGGAAGCTTTTTTGGCATCATTGTAATGGCACCTGATGGACAAGATGCTGCACATTTCCCACAACCAATGCACTTGTTCACATCAATGATACTATTTTCAGTATCTGTCGCACCTGTTGGACAAACATAAAGGCATAAACAATCTTTTGTACAAAGTCTTAAATTTCTAACTGCATAATTTTCAGACATTATAAATTTCCTCCTTTTTCTATTTTTTCGAATTTCCAAGAAGGTACTTTACATACCGGACAAATATCAGGAACATGATTTCCTATATAAACATATCCACAAATCGTACAAACGTAAACACTAACATTTTCAAGCATTTTATCGCCTTCAATTTCATATTTTTTTAGAAGAGATTGTAACATTCGTGTTACTTTTTCACTCCAAACTAATGCTCTTTTTGCACCTCTATCTGCTATGTCATCTGCAATTTGATTAGCATATGGATAATTTATTTCTAAATCTTTGTTAACATAATCTAAAATAGCACTAAATGTCTTTTCTTCAGTGTGGGTTGCTTTTAATCTATAATATTCAGCAATTTTTTTAAAAGATGCAGCTTCATCAAATAGATATTGCTTTTCGCACCCTCTTGCTAAATTTGAACAAATAATACTAATCTCCATTGGTGATAATTCTTTTTCATCATGGGTATCATCTAAAGCAATTACACTTTTTTCAGATACACTTTTTACATCCTCGGTCTTTTCATCTTTTAAAATAAAGGCATCTTTACCTGCCCCGCATATAGGACAAACAAAATCATCAGGCAGTTCACCTTTGTGGATATATCCACATACACTACATACGTATTCTTTCATTATAATCTCCTTTCTCATCTTTTATAAATGTTGTTTATTCCAATTTTGTGTTTTCCATCAGTTTTTTCATCAAGCTCGTTATAAAGTTTTGTTGTTTCTTTCTTTAAATTTTTTAGAATCTTGTTAAGTTTTTCTAATGTCATTTTATTGTCCTCCTTGTGTGTATATATATCACTCTAAAGAGGTCTAATATCAAGTTATATGTACACTATTTTTCACTATTAATTACTTCATATAAATGTTAATGAAAAATTTCCCAAAAATGTTCATAAAACATTCCCCAGTTTCATGAGTTTCAAGGGTACTTTTATATTAACATTTATAAAAAGTCTAAGGAGGAAAAACTTATGACATTAAAAGAATGCTTGATTTCGTATGTTCAAGCAAAAAAGACTTATCTTAAGGAGTCAACATACGTGAGATATTCAAATCTTATTCAAAATCATTTAGATGAAGATAAAGGAAAAATCCCCATATCTGATTTAACAAATAAAATTATTCAAGAATATTGCGATTTTTTACTACAAAATAAAGTATCTACAATAGTTATTCATGAAATGGTTTTGCTTATTAAGCTTTCATTAAAACGTGATGCAAAAATAAATAGCTACCAGCCACTGTTTATTGATTTAGATTTACCTGCTACTAGTAAAAAAAAGAAAGTGATAATTCTAAGTAGAACTGATCAAAAATCCATTATGAACTATATTCTTAGTAACAATAACCAAAAGTATTGTGGGATTATCCTATCATTAATGACAGGCTTGCGTATTGGTGAGTTGTGTGCTCTTAAATGGTCTGATATTGACTTAAAAAAGCGAATTATTGTTGTTAATAAAACTTTACAAAGAATATGTGAAAAAGGAAAAAATCTAAAATAACAATAACAACACCTAAAACAAGCAATAGTCTTAGAGAAATACCCCTATCAAATACGCTATATGATTTTCTAATAAAATTAAAACCAGCAAAGCGAAATATTTATTTTTTAACTTCTACTTCTGTTCCTACTGAGCCAAGAAATTACAGAAAAATTTATTTAACACTTTTAAAAAAATTAAAAATAAATAAAACTTCTTTTCATGCATTAAGACATACTTTTGCAACAAGGCTTATTGAAAACAAAGTTGATATTAAAACTATATCGGAACTTTTAGGCCATGCATCAGTAAACATAACTATTTCCATATATGTACATAGTGAATTTAATACCAAGAGAAAGGCTGTTAAAACCTTAGATAACTTAATCCTCAAATAAAAACAATAAGGTACCGAAATTAAGGTTTCCTGAGTTTGAAGCTACATGGAATAATTCTATTTTTGGAAAAATAATAAATGTCTCTAATAAAAAAAGTAAGCCAAATAATGAACAAGTAATAGATATTGAAATGGATTCAATTGAAAGTGGTACAGGAAAACTTATAAAAGCATACAAATCTAATGAATTTAGCAAAAAGAAACGCTTTTTTATGTATCGCATAATGAACACATTCATGTGCTATTGTAAGTTTTTTCGAACCAACTGCATATAAAAATATGGCTTTTTCATCATAATATATTGAATTAGCTTTTACTTTGTGTTTTTTATAAGAGTCACTTTCTTCATCATATAAATCTTGATATGAATCAGTAAAGTATATTTGTCCAAATATTGAAGCATCTTTAGTTATTCTTCTGTTATATACCTTAAGGCCCATTCTATTTGCAAGTTCAATTATTTTTACTTTTCTAGGAATTTCATCATAATATTTTAGAATTATTGATTCTGCAATAGCATCATATTGTTCTTTCTTAATAATTGGCACCAAATCTCCATTAAGAGCATTTTTAAATCGAGATTTACACGAATATTCATCTATAACAACATCTATCTTCTTTAATCCTGAAGATAAATCTCCCTCGCAAAAAGCAACAAACCATTTGAATATAGATTCAGTCAACATTCCATATCTTCCATATCCAGTTACATTAACGGTTGTGGCAAAAGCAACATCAAATTTTAATATATCTTCGTGAGGATTGTTTTCAATCCATACTGTTTTGTAATCTATTGACTCTGGTATAGTCACTTCCGAAATGTGAGAGATTTTATCTATTTTGTCTAAAAATAAATCCTTTTTTATATCTACAAATTCCTCTAACTTTTTTGTTATTACTTTATCAAAATTTGTTTCTATATATCTTAAAAATGGTGACTTTTTGTACTGTTGCATATTGTTCTCCAATTTCGATTAATTTTATATTTTAATTATAAAGTTATTTATGATTTTCTAACTTATCTTTAAATATTTTAATGCTTTCTATTGATATTTTGCTAACTCATCATTCATTAAATTAGCATAATATATTTGAAATACGTGTCTATATTCATGTGCCAAAGATTTAGCACACTCAATATAATTGTCTTTGTACTTTCCATTAATAACAATAAGTCCGTCTTTTGGATATAATCTACTATCATCAATAATTTTATCAAACTTTATTTCAAGTTCTTCTACTGCTAAGTGGTTGGCTATCCTTTTTGATAATTCATTTAACTTCATTGCTTTTCATACCCCATAATAATGTAATAAAGAACTCCACTATTGATGGAGTCCTGTTTTACAAAGTTTAGTTTCTTTAATATTATCAAGTTTATTTGTTTCTATAATCACATGCCAACCAGCCATATCACAAGTTGCATAATCACTATCACAAGTGGTCTTGATATTCACAGTTAGTGTACCTATTTTATTTACACTATAACCATCATATTTATGTCTATAACTACCACTATTTTCTTCTAAAATTGCAATAATTATTGAACTATTTTTAAAGTACTCTTCATCATATTTTTCTATAGCATTGGCAAAACCAATTGTACTATCACTTGCTATTT
>CALVCV010000012.1 GCA_944326155.1 uncultured Bacilli bacterium | reverse complement strand
ATCCCTTGTCACGCTCATTTTTCGAAATGAGTATTTTTTTATTATCATATTACTTGAATACTTATGTTTATTATACCGCAAGTTGCTTTAAATCCATATTAATTTGATATAGATTAATCTATGCTTGTAATTTTCTACTTTTAACATTCTTTTTTATTAATATTACTCATTAAATATCTTATATCTTCAGTTACAATAGCTTTAAGATTTCTATAAAGTAATGTGTTAGGTTTTATACATGCATCTTTATCTCTAACCCTTGTACAACAGCTATAACAATGAGAGATATTATCGTTATTTCTTCTTTGATGCACCAAAGCCATTCTATTTAATATAAATTATTATTTTCTAACTTTTAATGCTACAAACTTTATGTTATAATTAAACGGGTGAATGGTATGGATAAAATTGAACAATTAAAAAAAATTATTGAAACATCAAATGATATTGTTTTCTTTGGCGGGGCAGGTGTGTCAACTGAAAGTAACATTCCTGATTTTAGAAGTGCAAGTGGCCTTTTTAACCAAAATAAGTATAAGTATTCGGCTGAAGAAGTGTTATCCTCTACTTTTTTTAATTTACACAAAACAGAATTTTATGATTTTTATATCAAAGAAATGCTACACCCTAACGCTAAACCAAATAAAGCTCATATTGCTTTAACCAAATTAGAACAAATAGGAAAATTAAAAGCCATTATTACTCAAAATATTGATGGTCTTCATCAAGAAGCAAATAGTCATCAAGTAATTGAATTACATGGTAGTGTAAAACGAAATTATTGTATTTTTTGCAACCATTTTTATACTGAAGATGAACTTGTGCAATACAAAGGGATTTGCCCAAAATGCCATCATTATATCAAACCTGATGTGGTTTTATATGGTGAAATGTTAAACCAAAAAAATATTGAAAAAGCACTTAATTATATATCACACTGTGACACATTAATCGTTGGGGGAACTTCTTTGAGTGTTTATCCTGCTGCTAGTTTTATCCAATTTTTTAAGGGTAAAAATCTTGTTTTAATTAATCAGGAACAAACACCTTATGATAAATATGCAACTTTAGTTATTCATGATAAAATTGGTGAAATTTTATCTAAAGTAACTTCCTAAAAAGCCTTTTTATTTTGTAAATTTACCCATCTATTATTATTTTAAATTTTCTATTTGCTAGTGTCTTCTTCTTTTAGCACATTTAAATCATTATAATAAATACATTCATAATTTAACTGATAGTTGTTATCATCATTGATTTTGATTTTCCTTTTGTTGTCATAACATTTCTTGTATATTTATATCATAAAAATTAAAAAGTCTGATAAATATATCAGACAAAAATTTTTTTTGGTGGATCTGCCGAGAGTCGAACTCGGGTCCGAAACTTCATCCATTCTGCTTTCTACACGTTTAGTATATTTTAAAATTTCATAATCATTTATGAATAAACAAAATAAATGACTACTATTTCTTTTTTTCTTAAAAAAATATCTAGAAAAGCAATATTTTTTCAAAGCCTACTCTCTTTCCTTTATCCTACACGTAGACAAGTAATGATAAAAGATAAAACCACTTTTGGTAGTTTTCTGCTAATTAAGCCTAGCAGAAAGCGTAATTTGTATTATTTGCGTTTATTTAAATCTCATGTTTTAACGTGCATAACCACGACGTGCTTACATCAATTCAAAAATCCCGTCGAAACCAAAATACAGACCCTTTTTGATATTATAATTTTAACATATTTTTTATCCTTTGTCAATATCAAAAAATCACTTACATATATACTTTATGTAAGTGATTTTTATTATTTAGATTCTAGCAATTTATATATGTAAATCGTAAATATTTTTTACCATCCTTTACTACTTCTTCATTCCACATCACAAGTGGTCTTGCCCAAAGTGAATCGTTTTCTAAAGACTTATAGATTACGAGTTTTTCCAATGTTTCAGAATGGTTTGCAACCCCTATTACTCGATAGATACCACCTTTATAATGTTGATAAATACCACCAATAATAATATCCATATTTATACCTCTAACAAATTAAATTTTACGTTTTCATCCAAATTGCAAATGAAATCAACAAGTAGCTTAATAATATATTCTATATCATCTAAACTACAAACTTCAGTTGCAGAATGCATATAGCGAAGTGGAATACTGATTAGTTCTGATGGAATTCCTTTATTTCTTTTATAAATCGTATCAAAATCCGTATAGGTTTTAGAAACTTCTACTGAGTATTGAACAGGAATACCTAGCCGTTTTGCACTTTCTTTTAGCAATTCTAATATTTTTTGATTGGCATGTGATGCAATTGTCAAAATAGGGCCATGACCAAGTGTCACATCATGAGTAAATTTTTCTTTATATTTAACATCAGTACTTGATCCTACATCAATAGCAATTGCACAAGTAGGTTCTGCCATATCGCTTGCAAAATATGAGCCTCTACCGGTTGTTTCTTCACCAACAGTTGCAACAAAATATACCCCATTTGTGGATTTTTCTTTGACTTGCTTTAAAACTTCACAACAAATAAATACACCAATTTTATCATCCAATGCTCTACTTGCAAGTAAATGATTTGCCAATTCTTGAACATTATCTTTATGAATGACTACATCACCAATTTGGACAAGTTTTAAAGCCTCTTCTTTAGATTTACAACCTAAATCAAGATTTAAATCATTGACACTAATGTTTGCGCTATTGTAATTTGCAGGATAGCCTATAACACCAGGAATATATTCATATGCACCATTTAATGTATTTTTGACCACCCATACATGTTGACCCATATACATTTGAGGTTTAATACCACCGACGTTTGTTAATTTACAAATACCATTATCTTCAATTTTTTCAATAATCAAGCCAATTTCATCAATATGCGCAAGTAACATTACTTTCACTTTGGCATCTTTATTGACAACATGTATCGTATTATAACTATGATGGGTAATCATTTCATCATCAATGGTTTTTAACTCATTAATTAACATTTTTTGAATGGCAAGTTCATTGCCACTAACAGATGGTGTTTGTAATAATTTAAATAATAATTTGTTATCCATAATACCTCCTAATATTTTTTTAATATCCAACTTTTAGACTTTTCATCATAATTTGAATAAAATTCTAAAATTTGATTATCAAAAAAGATAGCCATTTCTTTATCTAATCCACTTGCATACTCACTAGGCATTATGCTATCAAGCGTTCTCCACTCTAGTTTTCCCTCAATATTATCATTTTGTAACGTTCCTTTAAATGTATTCGTTTTAAACATAAAGACAATATTTCTTTCATTCAGTTTTTCATCATACCAATCGCGAATACCACAAAAAATTAAATTAGAAATATCTAAAGCTGTTTCTTCTTTGATTTCTCTTATCACAGATGGTATGATGGGTTCACCTTTTTCAATGTGACCTCCTGGAAAAGCAATCCCCTTCCAGTTTTTTACCCGATGGATTACCACCACTTCTTTGGTTAATTCATTTTCAATCAAACACATATTAGTCAAAATTATCTTTTCCATACTTCACACTCTCTTTTTTTGTTAAAAACTTGATTCCTCTAACAATAAAATCAATAAGCATATAGGTAACGCCAATACAAGAAATAAGAATAAATAATGTATATAGTACAGGAAAATCAGTTGATAAAGGAGTCAAGAAAGCAAGAGGAATATTATAAGGTTCTCTTAAGAACATAAAGTTCGTATTATAGATATTATTTGCAACAATCGCAATAATGGAGAAAAATAGACAATATATAATATATCTAATAAAAGTAATTTTATTTAAAACAACTACACCATTTAATAAATATCCAATTCCTAAATAAACCATCAAACTATGATATAACATACTATAACATGATAAAAAATGAAACATTGGATAAGTTTCAATGGAAGTTGAAGGTGAAATTAAAAAGACTCCCCCTGCAATAATACCACCGCTACCAATAAACGCTTCACCTAATTTTTTTAACTTTCCCTTCGCAAAACCTGCCAAAATCGTTGCATAAATAAAAATAGAACAAAAATAAAGAGGCACATAGCTATCAGGATTGGTTTGTCCATTAACAAAAGATAAAATGATTTTACAACTCTCTAAAACGACTAAACTAATGGCAATAATTTTTGTAATGTTGTTTAATTTTTTACTACCAATATTTCTTGTTTTATAAGCAAAAAAAGCAATACATATTATGCAAAAAATAAGTACTGCAATATGCGTAAATGAAAACATCCTACAAGGTGGATATGTTCCAGGTTTTGAAAAAAACATAATTTGTTACCTCTTTTTATGTATTATTATAATATATCTACCTTTATTTTGCAAGAAAATGAAAAACACTTTTTAAGATAAGACATTTCTTAATAAGTGTTTCTTAATCATTTGAATAAATAATTCTAAAACTACTACAATAATAACTATTAGGATTCCATAAGCAATTAGACTATCCATTTCAATATTTGACTTCACGCCATACAAAATTTTACCTATGCTATCGTCTGTTTGACAAATATATTCACCCATAATCATGACCTTAAAACTCATACCCAAACTTTGAATTAACGTCATCATAATATATGGAAATATAATAGGAATATATATATATACTATTTTTTTTAAACTACTTCCTTGCAATGTTTTTACCTCATCCATAACATCCTTATTGATTTGTTTTGTTGCGGTCAAAAGCCCTTCAATCACGACAGGGAAAGTCATTAAGACTGTAATGACATAAGGTCCTATTTTATCACCAATAATAATAAAGATAAAAATTGATAATACTGCAAGCGGTGTACTACGCATAATTTGAATGATAGGATTAAAAAAGGCCATACTTGAAGGAAAAAGAATATATATGATAAGAACAAAAAATCCTAATAGAAATGAAATCATAACAGAAATGATTACTCTACTAATCGTTAAAAGTAATGCAATGATATTGTCTATTTCCTTAAAAATATGGATGAATGCTATTGCAATTTGATTAATATTAGGAAAAATCAAATCGTTGTCATAAATAATTGCAAGTATCATCCAAAAAAATACAATTACTAAAAAAGAACTAACAAAAAGCGAGCTTGACAAAATCCTTTTTTTAGTAATAGAATGCCTCATCAGGAAGTTTTCCTCCTACAGTAACACCAATTCCTAAAGCAATTACTTTTTTAAAATAAAATTCAATTGCTTCTTGATCATTTTCTTCAACACGTAAATTACAATTTCCAATTGCTTTTTCTAAAGTATCTTGACCAATTGTTGCAAGATTACTATCTACACTTACCGCATCTTTTACTAATTCATTTGGATTAGTAGTTGCCATATCAACTGATTGTTTCATTTTATTTAAAACATTTAAAACTGCTTGATTATTCTTTAGGGATTTTTTAACAAAAATACCAGCTTGTGGTAAAGAATAACTACCTGTTAAATCTTTCCATGCTTGTTGTAAATCAAAAGTATAAAAACTCTTATTCGAACTAATTTTAGTAAGTGATGGTTCTGCACTGACTATGATATCAGCTTTACCAGTTAATAGATATGAGTTAGCAGTTGAAACGTCATTAACATATTCAAATTCAACATCTATTCCTTTGGCAATTGCTAATGTTTGTAAAACAACATCAGGTGTTGAATTTTTACCAAAAACTAATACCTTTTTACCATCAAGACTTTCGATACTTAAAATTTCTTCATTTGCAACTAAATAATAGTTACCCCAAACAATAGTTTTATATAATACATATTCAAAATTTGCATTGGCATTATATAATTTTGCACCAAGATTGACTGGTGCAACAACAATATCATAACTACCATTTGTGAATGCTGCAACTAGTGGATCAGAACCACTTACAATATTTACCTCTACAATACTAGAATTATTAATCGCACTGGCAACACCAAGTGAAGGTGTACCAGTAGGGACAATGATAGAAACTTTTTTGCTAGAATCATCTACACATCCTGTAATTGCAAGTGTAAATAAAAGGATGATAAATATATATATCAATTTAAAATTTTTTTTCATAAAACCTCCTAATTTTTGTGTAATTTTATATTGTTTATTATTTGCTAAAATATTATATCATATGCTACAATTATATTGTGTAACATTTGTTACAATATAACCAAAAAGGGAAACTAAATTTATGAATATATTTGATAATTTAACAAATGATGAATTAAATACTTATACTTATCTTAAATCTTATAAAGCAAAAGATGTTGTTTTTAACGAAGAACAGATTTGTGATGTAGTAGGAATGGTAATATATGGTCAAATTGATGTAATTGAATTAACTTATACAGAAAAAGAAGAAACTATTACTATTTTGCAAAATGAGGCTTATTTTGGGGATATTTTGGCGTTTTCCAAACACAATCGATATTTGGGTCATGGTATATGTTTAAAGAAAACGCTCATTCGTTATATTAGTAAAGAAAATCTCTTTTATTTGTTTAAAACAAACTACCAGTTTCTTGCTTCCTACTTAGAACTTCTTTCTACAAAAGCCTTATATATTAAACAAGAAAATAAACTTTTTAAACACAAAAATATTGAAGACCGTATTATTTATTATCTAAAATTAGAACAAAAGCAAAAAAATACCAAAAAGATTTATATTGAATCAGTTAGCAATTTAGCAAGAATTTTATCTTTACCAAGGCCATCTGTTTCAAGAAGTCTTTCCTTTCTTGAAAAAAAGCATATTATTAAAAAAGAAAAAGAAAAGCAAAAAACTTATCTTACTTTAAATCAAAGTATTTAAAAGCCCTAAAAACAAAATGCTGTTTTTAGGGCTTTTTTCTTATTTATTATTTGGATTTAGAAAAGTTTTCTTTAGCAGAGTAAGTTGTATGAAGTAACTTATGTGCAAGTGAACTATTAGGTTCACCTAAGAATTCTTTATATGCTTCAATAATAGATGGATTTTCATGTGATTTATGTAATGGCGTATCTTTGTCAATTTGATATAAAACTTGCGCTCTTAAAGCTCTTACATCACAAGATTCTTGAATTTTAGCAGGCACAATTGGTTGACCACCACCATTGATACATCCACCAGTACATGCCATTACTTCAATAAAATGATATTGTTTTTTACCTTCTTTAATACGTTTGAACAATTCAGGTAAATTTACACTACCATGTGCAACTGCGATATTTACATCTAATCCAGCAATCTTAATCGTTGCTTCTTTAATACCATTTTCAACTCCTCGTACAACTGTAAAATCAATTTTATCTTCATTTTCTGGATCAAGAATATGAGAAACAGTTCTTAATGCTGCCTCCATTACACCTCCTGTTGCGCCAAAAATCACACCGGCACCTGTATATTTAGCAAGTGGACTTGTAGGAATATAATCTTCAAGGGCATTAAAATCAATACCAAATCGTTTTACAAGACGAGCATATTCTCTAGTTGTTAATACATAATCAATATCTCTTATGCCATCGTTTTCCATTTCAGGACGATTTGCTTCGTATTTTTTAGCAATACAAGGCATAATAGATACAACTTTAATTTTATGAGGATCAACACCAATTTTAGAAGCGTAATAGTGTTTAATCATTGATCCTTGCATTTGTTGAGGCGATTTACAACTTGAAAGATTAGGTAAATATTCGGGATAATAATGTTCAATATAACGAATCCAACCAGGTGAACAACTGGTAATCATTGGTAAAACTGTTTTTTCGCCATTCAAAGCTTTCTTTAGTCGATGTACAAATTCAGTTCCTTCTTCCATAATTGTAAGATCAGCACCAAAATTAACATCAGTAATATCATCAAAACCAAGAGCTTTTAAAGATGCATAAATTTTACCTTCACAATTTGTACCAATTGGGTTGTCAAATTCTTCACCAATTGCGGCACGAACAGCTGGAGCAAAAGTTGCAACAAGATAATTTTCATGATTATCAAGTTCTTCTTCTACTAAATCAATTTGTTCTTTTTCATGAATAGCAGCTGTTGGACATGCACCAATACATTTACCACAATAGATGCAACCTGAATCTTCAATATCATGATTTAAAGCTGTACCAACGCAAGTAACAAAGCCTCTTTCATTAAAGTTAAGAACGCTTGTGCCTGCTAATTTTTCGCATGCTGCAATACATCTTCCACAAAGAATACATTTTGCTGAATCAAAAACAATTGCATCACTTTGATTTAAAATTGGAAGTTTTTTAACAAAATGTCCAGATTCAGCTATTTTATTATCAATAGAATATCTTCTAAGAAGGGTAAGAAGTTCACAATTTCGTTCACGTGGACATTTCCAACAATCGAAGCGATGGCTTGCTGCAATCAACTCCAATGTATGATGAACAGCATTTCGTACACGTTTAGAGTTTGTACAGATAGTAGCAGTTCCTTCACGATTAAGAATTGAACCAACTTCAACTGTACATGAATTTTTAAGAGAACGCATACCAACAATTTCAACTACACAAACACGACAAGAAGCATTCTCATTCAAATCTTTTAAGAAACAAAGACGGGGAATAAAAATACCAACCGAATCAGCTGCTTGCATAATCGTGTAGTTAGATGGCACTTGAATCGTTTTATCATTTATTGTAATTGTTACTAAATTTTCCATGCAGAAGACCTCCTATTTAACAATGATTGCACCTTTAGGGCAACCTTGAATACAACTACCACATTTAATACATTTTGTAGGATCAATATAATGTTTTTGTCTAACCTCACCAGTGATTGCATCTGCAGGACAATTTCTCTTACATTTTGTACAACCAATACAAGCATCAGTCACAACATATGTAAGCAAAGCTTTACAAACACCAGCAGGACATTTTTTGTCAACAACGTGAGCGATATATTCATCTCTAAAGTTAGCAAGCGTTGATAAAACAGGGTTAGGAGCACTTTGACCAAGACCACAAAGTGATGAATCTTTAATCATATGTGCAAGTTCTTCAAGAGCAGTAATATCTTCTAAAGTACCTTGACCATGAATAATTTTATTTAAAATTTCAAGCATTCTCTTTGTACCTTCACGACAAGGTGTACATTTACCACAAGATTCATCAACAGTAAAGTCTAAGAAAAAACGAGCAACATCGACCATACAGTTATTTTCATCCATTACAATCATACCACCTGAACCCATCATTGAGCCAAGGGCAGTTAAGTTATCATAATCAATAGGAGTATCTAGATGTTTAGCTGTTAAGCATCCACCTGATGGTCCACCAGTTTGAACAGCTTTGAAGGCTTTACCATTAGGACATCCACCACCTATATCATAAATTACTTCTCTAAGGGTTGTTCCCATTGGGATTTCAACAAGTCCAGTATTCTTAATTTTACCACCGAGAGCAAATACTTTGGTTCCTTTTGACTTTTCTGTTCCAATTGAAGAGAACCATTCCCAACCATTTAAAATAATGACAGGAACATTCGCTAAAGTTTCAACATTGTTAATGATTGTAGGTTTACCCCAAAGTCCTTTAAGAGCAGGAAATGGCGGTTTATTTCTTGGCATACCGCGTTCACCTTCAATAGATGCAATAAGAGCTGTCTCTTCACCACAAACAAAGGCACCAGCACCAAGTCTTACATCAATATCAAAATCAAAACCACTACCAAAAATATCTTTGCCTAGAAGACCATATTCTCTTGCTTGTTTAATGGCAAATTCAAGTCTTTCAACAGCAACAGGATATTCAGCACGAATATATACATATCCCATTGTAGCACCAATTGCATATCCTGCAATAGCCATTGCTTCTATAACACTATGAGGATCGCCTTCTAAAACAGAACGATCCATAAATGCGCCTGGATCGCCTTCATCGGCATTACAAATTACATATTTTTGATCAGCATGATTTTTAGCACAAAGTTCCCATTTTAAGCCTGTTGGAAAACCACCACCACCACGGCCACGAAGTCCAGATTTTTTAATAATATCTATAACTTCTACTGGAGTATATTCAGTTAAACATTTTCCTAAAGCTTGATAAGCATTTTTACCAATTGCTTCATTAATATCAAATGGATTAATTACTCCACAATTACGAAGAGCAATTCTTAATTGTTTGTTATAAAAGCCAACTTCACCAAAAGATTTAATTTTTGCAAGTTCATCTGCTGTTGCTTCTTTATAGGCTTTAGGTTCATAAATACGACCCTTTAAAAGATGTTCTGAACAAATTTTAGGTACATCTTCTACTGCTACATGTGAATAGAAAGTTTGATCAGGATAAACAATAACAATTGGTCCTCTTTCACATAGACCAAAACATCCTGTTTGAATAACTTGAATCTCATTATCAAGTCCTAATGCTTTTATGTTTTCAACAAAAGCTTCTTTAATTTGTTTAGATTTTGATGATAGGCAACCTGTCCCACCACATACTAATACTTGTGCACGTAATAACATCTTCTAAAGTACCTCTTCTTTTTTGCTTTTTATCACTTCAATAGTTTTTTCAATTACTACTTTACCACCCATGATATGCTCATTTATTATTGTTTCAACATCTGGCTCATGTACTTCGGCATAAATTGTACGATTGCCTTCGGTATCATATACTTCAACAATTGGTTCAACAGCACATTCTCCTATACATCCAACTTGTGTAACTGTAACATTATCCAAATGCTTTGCTGCAACTTGGTCTACAAAGGCTGCTAATACCGGTCTTGCACCAGCAGTAATTCCACATGTAGCCATACCAACAACAATACGATAACCATTTTTTGCTGTTCTAAGATTAATCTTGTTGGCAGCTTCTTCTCTAATTTTCTTTAACTCTTCTAAAGTTTTCATAGCTCCTCCTCTTTTTATTTTTCAAATCCAAAATTATTTTTAAGATAAATTGCTTTTTATATATTCTTTTAGCCAAACCATAATAGTAGGTTCACTAAAAGGTACGCCATCTAAAATTATTTTGATTTCCCTTGTATCAAGTTTAAATTGAACTTTTTCTTGTTCTTTAAAACGAATAGTTGCTACCACATCCACATCATAAGGATTGGTTACTAAAACAAAAATACTTTCGCCAATATCCCCAAGAGGAATAGCATCTATACTATGCATATTCATCCACGCATCTATACATGTACCCACATTTACTTCAGAGGTAATCGTTAAACTCCCACCTGTTTGTTCACAAGTTTGTTTAAAAAGGGGGATGCCTAATCCTACTTTTCTAGTCGTCCGCGATGTAAAAAAGGGATTGGTAACCTTTTTTAATTCCTCTTCATTCATACCACAGCCATTATCTTCAATGGTAATATGGATATATTCTTCTTTTTCCTCAATATCAATTTTCACTAATGTAGCATTTGCTTTAAAAGCATTACTTGCTACATCTAAGATATGTAGTGATAAATCAACCATGCTTTCTCTCCTTTAACTTGGAAAATAAAGCTTCTATATCTAAATTTGCTAACTCAATCGTCTCTACTGGCTCTAAGATGTCAGTAATTAGATGTGCATCAGAATTTCTAAGAATGGTATAAGAAAGTTTATCTAATTGGGGCTGTATTTTTGTTATATCATAAGAAAAATTAACTTCAATTGTATCAAAAATATCACAATAGATGGTTTGCATTTTTTCAAATATATTGTCTTTATATTTTTCAATATGAGCAAGAATCATTATTCCATCTAATTCGGTAATAATTTTTCTTAAGTCAAGTAGACTAATATTAGATGAGCCCATTAAACTAATTTGATAATTGCTTATAACATCATCAAAAACATCAAACAAATTTTGCTCACCATATATGACTTCATCATGCATTTTTTTATCTAAGTAAAAATCTAATGTTTTTTGAAACATTTTAGCCTTACTAAAGGTTTTAAACAAACATACCACATGATATTTTTCTTTGACTTCAACTTCAACACCTGGTATAACTAACATATCATAACTATCTTTTAATTCTTCAAAAACATCTAATTGCAAACAAGAATTATGATCGGTTATTGCAATAATATTGAGGCCTTTTAATGAGGCCATATTTAAAATATTATTGGGACTCATTAAAACATCAGCACATGGTGATAAAGCTGAGTGAATATGTAAATCATAATAATATTTCATATTCCATATATTTTGCGAATAATATCCACTACACTATATTTGCTACTAATCAGCATAATCTTTTCTTCATTAGCTTTATCTATCATTTCATCAGTTGGGATTACTCCTTCAGCAAATAAAATTATTGGTAAATCTAATAAACATGCCACCGCAATCGTATTCATATTTGACATAATGGTTAAAAGAAGATTGTTTTCTCTTGCATGTGACATAACATTGCTAAGCAAATCACCAGCATAAATTCCTTCAAAAAAAACATCAGATTGATCATTCGTTAAAATCTTCCCCTCAATTTTATTTAAAATATCAATTACTCGCATATTTTCCTCTAATTAAAATATATTTTTATATCTAGTGTTGTTCCCAAGTGTGAAGATGTAATGTCAAATTCATCACTTGCATTTTTAATATTCATCAGTCCCATGCCTGCCCCAAAGCCATAAGTAATTGCTTGGTTGTTAGCAGTAGAAAAACCCGGTTCTAATGCTTGTTCAATATCTTCAATTCCTGGACCTGTATCTTCAAAAACTACTCTTATTTTTTCATCATCAATATAATATGTACAAGTTCCTCCATAAGAATGAATAACAACATTTATTTCTGCTTCATAAATCGCTATCGATACTCTTTTAATAATACTTTTAGATACACCTGCTTCTGTTAACATTTTTTTAATGGTGCTAGATGCGTTACCAGCATTATCTAAATCCATTGATTCAATGACAAATTTTCCTGTTGCTTGCATTATAAATCACTTAGTCCTTTGATTCCTGCACTATATAATTTACCACAAACAGTAAATGACACATCATTTGTACCTAATACAATAATACCTGAATTATAGGCTTGATCTAGGACTTGTTTCGTTGGTACTTTTCCTCTTGTAATTAGAATTGCAGCAAAATCTAGCATTTCTGCTGTTCGTATACTTTGCATCGTAACATTTCCTGTTATTAAGATTCCTGCTTCGCAAAAACCTTCTGGCGCTTCTCGTAGTACCATTAAAGCATCACTCATTAAATCACCACTAAATGCATATTTTAATTCAAAATTAGCAGGTTTAATTGGTGGAGTCAATTCTTTACCCCTAATTACTTCAACAATTTTATTAATTGTCATAAAAAGAATTATCCTATATTCTTATTATAAACTTCTCTTGCTGTTTTAACTGTTGATGTGCCATATACTTCATCATCAAATGTAAATACGGGTGCAAGACCACAAGCGCCTATACATCTGGTTTCAAGTAATGTAAATTGTCCATCATCAGTTGTTTGATTAGACTTTATGTTTAATAATTTTTTAAATTCATCGATAACAGCTTGTGACCCACGTACATAACAAGCAGTACCAAGACAAACACCAATAACATGTTTTCCCTTAGGTTCTAACGTAAATCTAGAATAGAAAGTAACTACGCCATTGATTTTTGCAATACTTTCACCTAATTCTTCTGAAATAATTTTTTGTACTTCAAGAGGAATACAACCAAAAATGGTTTGTGCATCATGAAGTGTGGGCATTAAAGGACCTGGTTTTTGTTTATGTTCGGCAATCTTTTGTTTTAATAATTTGATTTGATCCTCAGACATTTCTAATTTAACTGACATTTTTAACCTCCTAAAATCAACATATTTATTATAACACACCATGCTACTTTTGACAAATATTTAATTCTATATTTTAGGAATTAGACTAATTTAGCAATTTTTTTCTTTGTTTACTAATTAATTTTTTCCTATACCTAATCTAATATCATAAAAAAGATAAATTTATCTTTTATAAATAAATTTATCTTTTTTTTATTTTATGCTAAAGTGGTAAACGTAACTTCAGATTCAAACATTGGATTACCATAATAATCTCTAGCTACCAATTTAATAGTATACTCTGTGCCATCTTCCAAACCAGTTAAAGCATAACTTGTTACAGCTTCATAATTATCTAAGTATTCAAAGATATCAGCCTCTTGGCCATTGATGTATACTACATAATCTTTGATTGTCCAAAGTAGACTTGCATCAGCTTCAGTAAATGTAAGTATAGCAGAATTTGTTGTAATATCTTGGGCAGTAAGATGAATATCTGGTCCTAACTCAACTGAAGTTTCTGTTTCATAAGTTGTACCATCTTCAAAGACAATTGTAATGTTGAAGTGATAATCATAAAATTTTTGTAATCCATCAACGACAAGTTTATTATATGAAGGAGTTGGGAAAACAACATTTGTATGAATATTTCCATGAATGGTTTCTTCTACTTTTACTTCTTTAACATTGCCATAAAACGTATTTGCAAAATGAAGTGTATATGTACCATTTTCTTCATCTAAAGTATAATTTAAAGAATTAATTAGATTTTCTTTCGTATCCGATACAACTGGTTGTTCTTTTTTAGAAGTCATTGTTCTAGTAGATACAATATTACCATTTTCATCAATTCTTTTTACAGTAATAGTTCCATCATGCGTTTCTACCAAATATCCTGATGCAGGGTTACTAGCACTTTGACTCTTCACTCCCGCAAATGATAAAGTCATATAATTGACACCAAGATAAGGATCAAGAGAATCTTCACCTTCATAATAATTAGGACGATAACGATCGCCATGGTAGTGACCTGCAACTACTAAATCAACACAATATTTTTCAAAAATACTCATTAATACTTCATCACGATCTCTTTGACTTGTCTCAGTATTTTCATAGTAAACAGGTGTATGCATCATAATCACACTATAACGATAATCAACATTAGCTAAAACATCTTCAAGCCAAACTAACATTTCATTACGACCATCTGTTTTCTCATTATCAAGTGTAATAAATAATACGTCATTATAAACAAAATAGCAACTTAAACCAAGTTGTGATGATGGACCATTAAAGACATTAGCACTATGTAATTTTTGATAAGTACCATCTGCACTACCCATACCTTCAATATAATATTCATGATTTCCGGCAACTGATGTACGAGGTAAATAAGTTAAACTTTCTGATTTATCAAAAAATATTTCCCATGTTTTAGCACTTCCACCACGATCAATTGTATCACCGGCTGTTGCAACAAACCCAACATTTGGATTTTTTTCTAAAATTTTTTGTATAACTGTTTCACTAAGTTCAGCACCTGTTGATTCAAAAGTTCCATCTTCTTTTGTTACATAATAATAGTGAACATCTGCTAAGATAATAAATGCAGAATCAGTATTAGCTCCTTTTGCAGTCTTAAAACGATATACATCAGTATATGTATCGTTACCTTGATTGATACGATATATATATTCCGTATCAGGATTTAATCCTTTAATTGATACTCGATAAACATTTCTTGGAACAAATGCTGCTTCTAAGATAGTGGTATTTTCTTCCGCATAGTAACTTCCTTCACCAGTAATGGTTGTGACATTGGTAAAATCAGGATCACTTGCAAGGGTATATTCCACTTCTGTCATTGTATTATATGTATGATAATTAATTTCAATTTCACTTGAGGCATCACTACCAAATCCTGTCATAACATTAAAAACTTCAAAACCTTCATTTTCTAAAAGCGGATGAAGGATATCTACAGTCATAGTAAATGATACAGTAGGATTATCAACCGATACAATTGTAATATATACTCTACCATCGGAAAGAGCTGTAAATAAACCATCCTCACTAATTGTTGCAAGATTAGGTTTATCTGATTTTAAACTATATGTTACATCTTGAATAGCCCCTACAGGATAAATAATAGGATCAAGATCAAAAGTATCACCAATATATAATAGTTCAGTATTACTATAATTTAATTCAATTGATGTAGCAAGTGGTAATACTTCACCTTCTGTTGCTCCACATCTTGTACATGTCTTTGGGGCATCGTGTGTTGCTTCAACCCAATTATGTCCTAAAGATTCACCTTCTGTTACACCACATATTTCACAAGTTTTAGGCATTGTACATGTTGCGTCAATCCAAGCATGACCATTCTTTTCACACTCTGTTTGATATTTTGCAACGAGTGTATAATTTTTTTCTATTGCAATTGAAAAATCAAATGCGACACTACCATCCAACCAACAAACAAAATATTGACCATCTTTATTAGGTGCATCAATTTCACTAATAGTTTGTCCTTTTTTTACATCAACTACCTCGTATTCAGTACTGTCAACCATAAAAGTTACATGATATTTTTTTGCACAAGCACTAACAAAACTTAGAGTAATAAATAATATTATCATGCTGACAAATAAAAAAATCTTTCTACTTAATCTTTTATTCATTATTTCATCTCCTTTATTAAACATAAATATTATACTAAAATTTTTTTATTTTTACAATTAAAATAAAATAAAAAACACCTTATACATAATAAGATGTTTTTACTGCTTATTTTCAATATGAAATTATAATTATCTATTGTAGAATTCAACAATTAAATTTTCACGAATTTCAGGTAAAATTTCACTACGTTCTGGTAAACGAACATATGTACCTACACCTTTTGTTTCATCGAAACTAACAAAATTTAAACGAGATATACAACTTTCTAAAGCTTCTTTCACAATTTGTAAGTTCTTAGAAGCTTCTTTCATCTCAATTGTTTGACCAGGTTTTACTGTATATGAAGGAATATCTACCTTTTTGCCATCAACAAGAACATGTCCATGATTTACAAGTTGTCTTGCTTGACGACGAGTTGTGGCAAATCCCATACGATATACTAAATTATCTAATCTTGATTCTAATAAGAATAAAAAGTTTTCACCATGTTTACCTTCCAATTTACCAGCCTTAGTAAATGTATTTCTAAATTGTTTTTCACTAACACCATATGTAAAACGAACTTTTTGTTTTTCTTGTAATTGAAGACCATATTCAGATAATTTAGTTCTTCTTTGACCATGTTGACCTGGTGCATAATTTCTTTTTTGTAATTCTTTGCCATTTTCTAATACTGAAAATTTCAATCTTCTTGATTGTTTCCAACTTGGGCCTGTATAACGTGCCATGTTTTTTTCTCCTTTTTATAGTCCTTAGACTTTTATTTGTGGGATAAAAAATTCAAATACAATTTCTAACTAGATTATCCAATTACTTTCACCTAAGCAGCGAGATTACTCATATCCATATCCCGTGATAATCTATTGATTAAAAATCAAATGAATGCTGCATTTATCGCACTTTATATATTATACTATATTTTCTTAAAATTGTCAAATATTATGTTATGTTGTTACCAAATAAACTATAGCCATCTAAACATTCTTATTTATAGGATAAAAAATAATAGATACTTCTGATTCTTCATATTCGTTTGTTTCTTGAATCTTGATTGCAAACTTATACTGCTTTGTGTCATCATAAACAATATCTGTTTGATAGTATTGTTTTTTAATATTGGTATCTACTTGCTTTTGTACATCGACTTCTTTGATTAATTTGTCATTTTCATAAATCATCACATAATAACCTTCTGTGGCGTAATCATTTGGATCCCAAGTTAAATAAAAGCAATTATTTCTATCTTGTCTTACCGCAACACTAATATTTTGTGGTGCAGGTAATGGATGTTTTTTATTTAACCAAAAGTTGGCAACAAAATATCCAATAATAAGCAAAATAAATATACTTACGGCAATAATCTCTGTTACTTTATATTTGCTATGAACAGCTTTTGAAAGTTTTGCAATATTGCCTTCAACATATACACTTATATTAGGAATCGCTAGATTAACATTTAGATTTTTTTCATCAAAACTTGTTAATTCTTCTAAAACTTTTTTGATTTTTACCTCAGTTTCTAAACTCTTGTTGGCATATCCTCTGGCTTTTTTGATATATATGTTTGCAATATTTTGATAGGAATCACTTAAATAACCAATTGTTTCATTATTTTCTTTAATAAGTTGTTTATAACGTTCTTTAGAATCCATATTGTTTCTCCGCTATTTTTTTATATTATACCATAAAAATTGTTTTTTTAAAAGAAAAAGTATATTAGATTTTTATCTAATATACTTTTTCAACTATTTTTTTATTTTTAATGCTACATTCGAAAAATAAATGAAGTCTTCAGCAACTAAACTTGCACCACCGATTAATGCACCATCAATATTAGGTTTTTTCATTAATTCTTCAATGTTAT
The DNA here is from genome assembly GCA_944326155.1 of uncultured Bacilli bacterium. Lineage (GTDB taxonomy): Bacteria > Bacillota_I > Bacilli_A > ML615J-28 > CAG-313 > CAG-313. The sequence goes on along the minus strand of CALVCV010000012.1, from coordinate 25,579 downwards.
TTACTTTAACACTGCCGCCATATTGAATTCTAATAGCATCTGCAGTTTCTTCATCATAAAGTAAACCAACAACCCTTCTAATAAAACCACAAGTTTCATCAGCTACATCAGCTGTTGCGGTCTTACCAGTACCGATAGCCCAAATTGGTTCATAAGCAATTACTAAATCTCTAACTTGTTCTTTTGTTAATCCTTCTAAATCTTTAACAAGTTGGTTTTTAATAACATCTTCGGTTTGATTGTGTTCTCTTTGTTCTAAATGTTCTCCTACACAAAGAATAGGCGTTAAATTATGATTGAATGCGGCATGCAATTTTTTATTTACTGATTCATCTGTTTCATTGAACATTGCTCTTCTTTCAGAATGCCCAATAATAACATATGTTACACCAAGCGAGGTAAGCATTTCAGGAGCAATTTCACCTGTAAATGCACCTTTTTCTTCAAAATGCATATTTTGCGCACCAATTCTTAAATTGGCACCTTGACGTTTTACAAGACAACGAAGCACTACAAATGGAGCACAAATTACTGTATCAACATCATCAATAGAGGGAAGCGATTCATTTACAGCATAAATAAATGATAAAGCTTCATCTCTTGTTTTATACATCTTCCAGTTTCCAGCAATTATAGGTTTTCTCATGACTACACCTTTATTTAGCATCGCTTAAGCAAGTAACACCAGGAAGTGCTTTGCCTTCTAAATATTCTAAGCTTGCGCCACCACCCGTTGAAATGTGCGTAAATTTTGCTTCGTATCCCATTGAAATTGCTGCAGCAGCTGAATCACCACCACCAATAATAGTAGTTGCACCTTCAAGATTTGCTAATGCTTCACAAATTTCTTTTGTACCTTTAGCAAATTTTTCAACTTCAAATACGCCAGCAGGTCCATTCCATACAACAGTCTTTGCACCTTCTAATTCTTTTTTGAATAATGCGATTGTCTTAGGACCGCAATCAAGACCTTGTTCATCTTTTGCAATATTGTTTACATCTACTACTTTAGTATCTGCTTTTGCAATTGCACCAAAGAAATCGGTTGCTGCATCTTCATCAGAAACTTCAGCAGCTACAACATCAACTGGTAAAATAATTTTACCATTAGCTTTTTCTAGTAATCCTTTTGCAAAATCAACAAAATCTGGTTCACATTTTGATTTACCAACTTCAAGGCCTTGAGCTTTAAAGAAAGTATAAGCCATTGCACCACAAATCATAACTTTATCAGCTTTATTAAGTAAGTTTTCAATAACAGAGATTTTATCACTAACTTTAGCACCACCAAGAATAGCAACAAATGGTCTCACAGGATTATCTACTGCACCACCAATAAATTTAATCTCTTTTTCAAGTAAGAACCCAGCAGCTGAATCATTAGGAAAATGACTTGCAATACCTTGATTAGAAGCATGTGCGCGGTGTGCAGTACCAAAAGCATCATTAACAAATACATCACCAAGACTTGCCCAATATGCACCAAGTTCAGGATCATTTTTAGATTCTTTTTTACCATCTAAATCTTCATAACGTGTATTCTCAAACATTAATACTTCGCCTTCTTTAAGATTTGCGATAGCATCTTCTAATACTTTACCACGAGTAACAGGTACAAATAAAACAGGTTTGCCAAGTAATTCTTCTAAACGTTTTGCAACAGGTGCTAAGCTATTTTTAGCAAGATCTTCTTGGGTTTTAATCCGACCAAGATGAGAGAAAAGAATAACTTTTCCACCTTGTTCTAAAGCATAACGAATTGTAGGTAATGCTTGAACAATACGGTTATCATCAGTAATAACGCCACCTTTCATAGGAACGTTAAAGTCTACACGTATTAAAACTTTTTTTCCTTTTAAATCTAAATCTTTAATCGTTTTCTTTGCCATTTTAATTTTCCTTTCTGACATTTATTAGAATTTTTTAATTTTTAAACTTAAATCATAATATTTTTTCATTAGATGATAGGGTTTATCAACAATGATAGAACTGTTATCCACAAAAATTATGATTGTTTGTTTTTTATCCTTAACCATATCTATAATATTATAACTATTAATATAGATATTATCAATTTGTTTCTTATTATTAGTTTGTATAAATACAATGGTATCTTTTAGATATATTGGTATTTGTTTAAAGATATGGTATACCTTAGATGTCGCTTTTACTCTACCTTCAAGCGTTGTTAAATCAGTCTCTAAATATTTATCTAACAAATCTTCAAGCCTTTTATCAATAATCATTTCGTCTTGATTAAGTTTTTTAATAACAGTTGCTCGATTAGTTTTTTTAAGGTATAATATATCTTCTTCTATCACTTAATAATTAGTCTCTCTTAATTCTATTTTCAGTTTCAGGATCGAAGAAATGACATTTATTCATATTAATCATTAATGTAATATTATCATTTGTATGAATATCAATACGAGCTGGAACTTTTGCTGTAATAGCTTGACCTGTAATATCTTTACCTGGAAGTTTTACTCTAATTTGTGATTCAGCACCTAAAAGTTCAGAAATATCAACTTTGAATTCATGTGTCCATTGTGGATATTTTACAAAATCTTCTTCTTGGTCAGAAATATTTTCTGGTCTAATACCCATAATAATATTCTTTTCAAGATAATTTTGTTCTTTTAATATCTCAAATTGTTCTTCAGGAACAGGCATTCTAACAACACCAAAACGATGGCTACCACATTCGAATACACCATCTTTACCAACAACACCATTGACAAAGTTCATTGGTGGAGTACCAATAAAACCGCCTACAAAGATGTTATTTGGTTTATCATATATTTCTTTTGGCGCACCAATTTGTTGAATCCAACCATCTTTCATAACAACAATTCTTGATGCCATAGTCATAGCTTCAATTTGGTCATGAGTAACATAAATAGTAGTAGTACCTAAACTTTCATGAATCTTGATTAATTCTGAACGCATTTGTACACGAAGTTTAGCGTCTAAGTTAGATAGAGGTTCATCCATTAAGAAAACTTTAGCATCACGAACAATCGCACGACCTAACGCAACACGTTGACGTTGACCACCTGATAAAGCTGCAGGTTTACGATCTAAGTATGGTTTTAAACCAAGTTTTTCAGCCGCATTTTGAACACGACGATCAATTTCATTACGTGAAAATTTTCTAAGTTTTAAACCAAAAGCCATGTTATCATATACTGTAAAGTGTGGATATAAGGCATATGATTGGAAAACCATCGCAATATTACGATCTCTTGGTGCTACGTCATTCATTACTTCACCATCAATTAAAAGTTGCCCACTTGTAATTTCTTCAAGACCAGCAATCATTCTAAGGGTAGTTGTTTTACCACATCCTGATGGACCAACGAATACAATAAATTCACGATCTTTAACTTTTAAATTGAAGTCAAAAACCGCTTGAACATTGTTATTATAAATTTTGTTGATATTTTTAAGTTCAACAGTTGCCATAAAAATTTCCTCCTATTTTTCTTTTATTTTTTTATAACACAATAACATTATACTAAAAAAGTAACAAGATTACCATAGGCAAATTGTTACTTTTTTTTTTATTTTTTAAACAATTTTTTTAAAAAAAATTAACTAATACATAAATTGCACATGCATGCGTAAATTTTTGTAAATTAAGATTCGTTTCTTTATAGATATAATCTAAGCGATTGATTAAACTATTCCGATTCATATAAAGTAATTTTGCAGTTTTTGAAACATTCAAATCATTTTTTAACATGACACTAATAATATCTTTTAAGGTTACATCTTCTAAAAGTGGTAAGATGACATTCTTTTTTAAAGTAAGTTTTAAACTAGTATCACCCATACTACCTAAGTTTAAAATCATATCTGCTAAATCCGTATAAGATTTTTTATTAATATTAATGTAATCATGATAAATTTTAATATATTCAAGAACTTGTCTTCCTAAATAAGCCTCATTAACAATGAAGCCTTCATGTAAAATAATATCATAACCTAAATCAATACTTAAACTTACAAATAAGTCTTGGATTTGAGTTGGATTTTCTTCATAAAAACAAATATATAAATTATAAATTTCTACAACGTAACACTTAGCATATACTTCATTTAGCATCTTTTTAACAATATCAACGTCAGCTCGATTGAGGCTAAAAATAACCATTCTCATTCTAGTATGATGGAAAGGATATGCTTTATTTTCTAATAGATATTCATATATTGCTTGATAAGGTGCTTGATAGTCATAAATTTGTTTTTCAATAAAAAATTCTTTTAATAGTTGATATTCATTAGATGAAATTGTTTTAGTTATCGCGAAAAGTTCATCACTAGTTTGATTCTTATAAAAATAATAATACTCTTTGGTAATCTCTTTTACTTCTTCTTTGAACTTCTCCTGATAAATGTCTTTTAATCTAGACATCATTTTTATCACCATTTTCTAATTTATAATTTTTTTGTTATTTGTATTATATAACAAACTAAATATTTTTTCAAGTAAACTATTTTACTCCCATAATATGACTTTATTTGCTGGCAAGATTTGTTATAATAACCATACTAGAATTTAAGGAGGCAACTATGGACGAAATTTCACCAATTCTTTTTTTTAAATACTATCAAAAAAATCTTCATTTTAAAATCATTGATATCAGAAATACAAAAGATTTTGAACTATATCATATTGAAGATTCAGTCAATATTCCATATCAATTGTTAATTGAAAAACATTATCTTTTTTTAAATACAACTCATACATATTTTATTATTTGTAAAAATGGCGATAAAAGCTATCACGCCTGTAAACTACTTTGTAGGCTTGGTTACCATGTCGTAAATGTAATTGGTGGTATTGACCACTTTATGGGATCAGTAGTGAGTAAGTTTGCTTAAAAAGTTACTTCTTTAAACTTATGTTTAAAAATAGAATATAAATATGTATATACTTTTTTAGAAGTTAACTTTTGAATATAATTTTTATAAATTAGCAGTTGTTTTATATATGCAACGTCAAGCGTCTTTTGTAATTTGTAGTCAATAATATATATCGCATCAGCCGTATCCAGTACCAAATCAATACTACCACTGATAGCATTGCCATCTTCTTCATCATAAAAGGCATATTCATGATAATGATTAATAATCTTTTTACTTTGAATAAAATCACTTTTTAAAAAAGCAATAATTTCTTTTTTTACTTTTTCAGTAAGTTGTAAACGGTTTAAAGTTTCATAAGACATCTCACTTAACTCTAAAGCTTTGTGAAATTCTAAACCCATTTGTAATAATTCTAATCCTTTTTTATCTTTAAAATCCGTTGATTCTTTAGAAGCCTTGTAAGTAACAAGACTTCTTTTTTTTAAGGTTGTATCAAAAAAAGCAAAAGGTAATGTTTCATATTTTGTAGTATCTATTTTATTTTTTATATTTGTATATATATAATCTTTACTTAAAGATAAAGATGAAAGTTCAATTGTTTGTTCAAAAGGCACTAACTTTGGCCAAATCAAAAATAATAAGTCAAAAAAACTATTTGCCTTCATCTTACTTGACTCAATATCTAAATCCAATGATGCTTCAACATTTATTTTAGGCATGACAAGAATAATTTGTTCTTTTGCTCTTGTTAAAGCAACATATAAAAGGCGAATCTTTTCACTAATTTCCTCTTTTCGGTAATTATTTTTCTCTAATAATTTTAAAGGATTTATAAGTAACATCCCATCAATACTAATTGGTAAGATAATTTGATATTCTTTGCTATATATAAATTTTTTATTTAAATCTTGAAAATTAAATTCTTTGTATAATTCGGGAAAAAAGCAAATACTAAACTCCAAACCCTTCGAAGCATGAATCGACATCATTTTTACTGCATGACTATTTTCTTGTTTTTTTTGGCTCATTTTAATTGCAAATTTTTCTTCTTGATTGATTAAAAGCGTAAAATAATTGATTACATCTAATAAGGTATAATCTAATATCATTAAGTTATTAATAATTTCATACATATATGTAATTGTAGCTTCAGCCTTTTCCACATTGCTTAAAGTCATCATTTTTTGATAAATATCAAATGTTTGATATATGTATTCAATTAATTCATATAAAGTTATTTTACCTATTTGATTCTTGGTATCTTGCAATTTTTGGTATAGAATCCAATCAATTTCTTTCAATCTCATAAGACTATCTTGTGAGATAACGATAGATGTAATATCATCATCAGACATTTGGACAATAAAACTTCTAAGAACTGAAGTGAGAGCTTTTTTGAGATTGTCTTTAGCAAACTTTTCATCATATAAACAATAAATAACTTTTATAAGATTATAGATGGCATAAATTTCGCCTCCTGCTATAAAATCTTGATCTTTATAAATTTGCAAAGGAATACCTTCATATTCAAAAATCTTTTTATATAAATCATATTTATCTTTAGCACTTGTTAAAATCGCAATATCTCGATACTGTAAACTTCGATATGTTTTACTTTCTTTATCAACAATCTTTTTAGTTTGTAAAAACTCCTTTATTTTTTTAGCAATCAAAAACGCCTCAATTTCAGCTTTAGAAAATTTTTTTTCATCATCTTCTTTGTAAGTATAGATTTTAGGTTCATAAGAAGCCTCAAAATAACTATCATAACTAGTTAACCCATAGTTTAAAGCATGTGCATCATCATAACCAACGCCACCAAGTCTTTCACTCATCAAGTTTTCGAATACCAAGTTGACAAAGGATAAAACTTCTTTTCGCGAACGAAAATTCTTTGTTAAATCAATGATGCCATCTTTTAATAATGCATTATACTTTTTCTTAAAGATATCAGGATTAGCATTGCGAAATCGATAAATAGACTGCTTGACATCACCTACCATATATACATTGTGATTGGCAATCAAAGATATCAATTTTTCTTGAATATCAGATGTATCTTGATATTCATCAATTAGGATTTCTTTGGTATGATATTGAATATACCTTCTTAGTGATTCATTTGTTTCTAATAAGGTAATCGCCATTTGCGCAATATCATTAAAATCATAGGCATTGTGTGCTTTCTTATAATTTTTTAATCTATAATCTAATCGCAATAAAATATAAGAGATAGTATTCAGACATGGTTTGGTTGATAAATAAAGATTGATTAATTCATTCTTGCTTTTATAAATGAGCATATCTTTTATTTTATCTATCAAATTTTTAATTTCCCCATAAATCATTTTATATGGTTCTTTTTCTTCTTCATATTCCACATATGTTGGCAATTTTGCAAAAGAGTAGTTATTTAAGAATAAATAATCATCATAACTCTCACATTCGTTAAGCGTCTTTAACAAAGATAGAAGGGTCTGATAATGTTGATTAAGTTTACTAGAAGCAGTATACAAAATAAGTTTATCCATATCTTTGGCAATTTCTGTTTTGATATCAGTCAAATACTGGATAATATTATTAATCACTTTTTGAATAAAACCATCGCTAAATAATTCTTGAGTGTTTTTTAAAAGTTCTTCATATCCAGGAAAAATTACCATTTTATGATATAAATCTAACAATTCATTTTTGATATTCTCATCATCTTTGGTCGTATAAGCATTTAAGAGTAAGAAAAAATCAACATCTTTTTTAGCATATAATTCTATAAAGATTTCCGTTAATAAATCAAGGGAAATCATCTTAAAACTCATATCATCAACTAAATTGATTTTACTACTTATATTTAGTAAATAATGGTATTTTCTTACAAGTTCATTGACAAAAGCATCAAATGTTTGAATATTTGCTTGATCAAGATATAAAAGAGCTTCTTTGGCATATTTTGTGGTACTCTTTGCTAATTTATTTCTTAAACGATCTTTCATTTCCCCTGCCGCAAGATTCGTAAATGTAAGAATAATTAATTCATCGATTTTAATACCCTCTTCAATTTTTTGTACCAATCTTTCGGTTAAAACAGCAGTTTTACCACTACCAGCACCAGCATTTACCAAAATATCTTTACCCGCATCATAGATTGCTTTTTCTTGTTCTTTACTCCACTTCATTTTGATGAGATCCCCTTTCTAAAATATAGGATAAATCACTATGTTTCGTATAACTTTTTTTCATGTAATCACTTTTAAAACAAATATCTTGTAACTTGCAATAGCGACAAACTGATTCATTTTTTTCATTAACTAAAGGAGTTATGGGGAAAACTCCATCCCTTATCTTATGACTTGCTACTACAATCAAGTCATATACATAAGAAATTACTTTATTAAACTCTTCTTCTGATAGTGACTTCTTTAAGAAGTTTTTATGAAAACCATTTTTTGCAAAAATTTGTTTTGGAAGACTTAATGGAATGTCTTCTGCTTTGGTATCTAAAGCTATAATTAGTTTTTTATCTTGTATCGTATAACCACTATATCTAGATTCTTCTTTTAACTTTTCAAATAAGGATTGATCTATATATGGAAATTGACTGCTTTGATAAATACTTTGTAAATAGCCCCCTGCAATTTTTGCATCTTTATAAGTGGCTTGAAGTAGTAAAAGATAAAGAGGGATTTGCAAATCAACTCCCACATCTAAAGCATTCCAGCTCGGTTTAACAGGATTGGTTTTGTAGTCGATTACCACATAATAGTCTTCATATTTTAAAATCTTATCAATTAAACCTATAAGTTTCGTTTTTTCATCAAGAATTTTTTCTAATTTTTGTTCAAGACCATATACACAAAATTTTGAGTGATCCATAAAATCTAATAAAATAGTAATTTCTTGATGTAAAAATTTAACAAATTTTTGAAAATAGAAATTTCTTTTATCATCTAAGGTGCTATTTTCCTTTTTAATAAATTCTAAAATATATGTATCAATTTCTCCTAAAACTTCTTCTTGCTTTTTACTTTCAAGATAGATTTTTCTAATAACTTTTTCTAATACATAATGATACATACTACCAACAAATAAACTATTATTATCCTCAAGTTTTTCTTGAATATTTAAAATATATTTTACATAAAAACGAAAAGGGCAACTAAAATAATCATTTAATTTGGTATAAGATAAAGTTAGTGGTTGCTTTTTTAAATCTAAATCTTTTAGAGTTGCCTTAAAACTACTATCATAAAAATCATCTAAACAATCTTTGAAATATGCATATCCTTCTATATAATCTGCATTTTTTTCTTGATATAACTGATAAATATGAAATGCTTTTAAAAAACGAAGTTTTGCCATTTGACGACATACTATATCATAAATATGAATTTTTGGAAAAACAAATTCCACATCACCATTAATTTTTAACTTTTCTACTAAAGGGCTTAAATTATAAAAAGATTCACCATCAGTTTTTGCAAAGCTAATGTGAAGATTTGGATAGTAATTTAAAAAATCTAGTATTTTTTGTTCTTCTTTCTTCGTTTTATCAAAACTAGTAAGTAGACATAATTTTTTTCTAATATCATCTTTTAAATAGTTATCATCTTTATATATATGTAAGACCTCACCATGACTAAAATTTAAAAGGAAAACATGAGTATCTTCATCATAAATATGATCAAAAATATTTTCAATTAAAATCGCATTAGTTGTTTTTTCATCTTGATAAAATGTGCAAGATAAGGCATCTTTTATAAGACTTAAACATATATCATCGATTGTTAAATCTAATATAATAATGGGCTCTAAAGCTTGCAAAATTTTGGTAACAAACGGATTTTGGTTTTCTGCCAAGTAACTTTTTAACGTCTCATTTAAATTTTTACCAGGACAATTTAGAAGGTAATTGTATACAATCTTGATACTATCTAAACTAAATAAGGATGCCTTAGAAGAAATTATATAATCAATTTGGTAAATCATAAAATACTCTTTTAATTTTTTAAGATAATTGTCATTTGGCATCTCTATTACAATCTTAGAAGGCATGATGCCTTCGTGAAGCAAGATAGCAATATCATTTACAACTTTTAATATTTCATTTTCATAATTTTCAAATTGATAAATTGTAACTAATTTATTTTTTCCTTGATGGGTAAAAATAGATTCTACATTTGATAAGCATTTTAAAAACTGATTGATAAGATCATCATCATAATAATAATTGACTAAATATATTTTTTTACTTTGATAATAAAAAAGCATATTTTGCTTCATATCCATGTGATTTTTTTGATGATAAAAAAATAATTCATGTAATAAGCCATCATGACTATCACATGTTATAAAATAACTATTAGATAGTTTAATTTTTAAGACTTCTAAATTGGTATCAGACTGCATATTATTTACTAACATATCATAACTGATATTAGGATAGATTTCTTTTTTTACTTCTTCAAAGCTTTTAAAAACAACTTTTCTAAGTTTATTAGAAAAGTTTTTAATCAATTCTTGTTTAATTTTATAAGATGATATAAAAATGATATTTTGTTCTTCTTCAATAATTTTTCTAAATTGTTCCATAGCATATCCTTTAGTTTTGTTTTTTTTATTATACCATAAAAACTACATAAAAACCACTATTATCTACTTTGTCTTTGAATTTTCAAAACAATAAGTGTCATATCATCTTTAGATTTTAAATCATGCGTTGTCGTATAATTTAAAATCTCATATACCAATTGTTGAGGGTTCAGTGAGGTTGAAGATTGAATAAATTTTTCTAATTCTTCATTATCTATTAAATTTTCTAAAATACCATCACTACTCATAATAATTAAATCTTGATCTTCTAAGGTATACTTTTTTTCTGCAATTTCTTCGTCAAGACCAAGAGGTAAACTTTGATTTACTATCTTTTCTATTTTTCCATTTGCTTTAAAAATATAGGTTGTATTTGCTCCCATTTTATAGAAGGTAGCAATTCCACTATGACGATTAATATCTAAAAAATCAAGAGTTGCATAACGTTCTAGATAATCTTGAACTAAATAGAAAGTATTTAAAATTTCTAAAGCTGTAGAAGATTCAATGTTTAAATGAATAATATCTTCTACTAAATGAAGAGTCATGTCGCTTTCATAAAAAGCACTATAACCTTTTCCCATACCATCAGATATTGCAAATAAAATATGGCCATTATCTTGTTCTTTAACTAAATAATTATCGCCACTAATTGGTTGATTTAAAGCTGGCAAATTGCCATAAGCATATATAACATCAATAATTAATTTGGGCATAATATGAATATAAAGGGTAGTATTTTCTTCTTCTACTAGTTCTACACTTACTTCCTCTTGAATAATGGTCTCATATAATGTTGTCAAAATGGGTTTTATTTTTGTAAAGATGGTATTTTTTATTCCAATTTTAATTAAAAAATCATGTTCATAACATCTCATAATTTCATAATATGTTACATAATATTCCATTTTAATTAAATAATTTTTGGCATTATATAGACTTTGATAGTTAAGTTCTGTTTTACTTGTTGTATCAATAACATAGTTTTTTAACGCATTTGATACACCACTAATTTGAGCAAGTAAAATATAATTGTTGGCATCTTTTTCATCGCCTCCTGGATTTTGATAATTAATTTTTTCGTTTAAAAGTTTAGAAGTATTTAAAATAGAAGGATACTTATAACATGTTTTTGCAAAATCTTCATAATTATAAATTGCGTCTTCATTTAACATTAAAATATCTTTAAAAACCGGATAAAGTAAAGTTTTGTTTTTACTAAAACAACTTTTTTGAAGCGGACAATTTTTACAATGTTTATCAATAATTGTTTTAATACCATTACTTAGTTTTTCATTAAAACCTTTGGGATTTTTAAAGCCTTCGACAAAGCGATCTAAGAATCCTGCAAATTTTAAAATTTCTTCATTGATACTCTTTTGAGCAGCTTGATGAATTTCTTTATATTCATCCTTTTCTTCTACTTGAATTTTGAAAAAGATATATGATGCAATTTCAAAAAGAATACTAATTCCCATTATGATGATATATATAACAGATGATTCATTTGGATTTTGAAAAATTAAAATAGCTAAAAAAAGATTCAAAAGTCCAATTGTATATATACTTCTTATTGTATATGCCCCTGCAATTACCATAATAAGAATTGCATCTTGGTTGTCAAAAAAAATATATACTAAAAAAAAGGTAATACTTGCGTAAACCAAACTATCAATATTTTTAAATTTGCGACTTATATACATTGCAAAATAGCACCCGATAATAATTCCCATATGAATAGATCCTATGGCTAAGTAACTTGCCCCAAGGGTTGCTAAAATGGCTAGTACAACATCCAAATAACTATAAAAATGTAGAGCTTTTTGTGATGGTTCTAAAATATTTTCTTTGATATCTTTTAAAAATTTTGATAAGTATCTATCAAAAAAGAAATAAAGTGCTATACTTAAAAAAGTATACAATAGTTTTAAAACAATGTGAATAGTTTCTTTGGGATAAATAAAAAAGCCAATACTATTTATAATAAAGATAAAAAGAGCTGTTATAATGCTATTTTTTCGTAATAAAAAGAAGTATTTTTTACTTAACATTTGATGTAAAAATAAATAAAGCGTCATAACTATCATAAAAATAAGATAGACTATAATATCTTCTTTTTTAAAAAACAAAATACTAACAAACGATGTAGGATAGATATAAATTAGATTTTTAAAATCTTTAAAAAGATAAAACAAAACAACTGGTAAATATAGCGAAAATAAAAAACCTTCTTTGATGGTTAAAGTTAAAAAGAAGCAAACAATAATCATATTTATTTTTTTTAGCATTTTACGACCCCCCCTAAATTTTTAAATCGTGTGATTTATTATATCTATTTTTGATGTCATAAAAAGCCAAAAAATAAAAAAGCATTAAAAATATTTTTTTCTTTTAATGCTTTTTATGTTAGTTATTTTTAATTAAAGCTTTAGCTTTTTTTAAAGCCTCAAGCCTTGAAATCATAATCATTCTACCACAAGTTGTACACTCTAATTTAAAATCAATCCCTATTCTTAGAACCTTCCATGTATTTGAACCACATGGATGATTTTTTTTGAATTTTAAAATATCGCCTACTTCAACATCAGTTGCTACAATCATATTTATTTTCCTTTACCTTTTATTGTATTATTTTCAAGAATTTCTTTTGCAAGGCTACGATATTCTTTTGACCCTCTTGAGTTAAAAGAAAAGGTTAACACACTTTGGCCATAAAGAGGAGCTTCTTGAATATGTGAAGATCTACTAATAATAGTTTTAAAAATTTTTTCAGGGAATAAAAATTGTACTTTTTCAACAATTTCATACCCAAGAGTATTTTTATTATCAAGTTTAGTTAGCAAAATCCCTTCAATATCAATATTTTTTTGATTTTGGATTTTATCAATTTTGTTAATCATTTGGGTCAAAGCATCATAAGCATAAAAACCACATTCAACAGGAATAATTACCGAATCACTTGCAAAAAGCGCATTATCAACAATTAACCCCAAAGATGGTGGACAATCAATTAAAATAAAATCATATTCATCTTTAATCATATCAAGTTTCTTTTTTAAAAGATATTCTTTATTTTCTACCATATATAAACTTTCCTCAATATTAGCAAGTTTAATCGAAGATGGAATAATATCAAGACGATCTATTTTAGTGGAAATAATAGCCCTTCTTAATAATCCTATATGGGTAAAAAAATCACTGACATCAAATAAAATATCATCGCGATTAATTCCAAGCCCAATAGTAGCATTAGACTGTTGATCGTAATCCACAATTAACACTTTTTGCTTAAACATCGCTAATGCAGCTCCTAAGTTGATTGCGGTAGTAGTTTTACCAACACCGCCTTTTTGGTTCACAATGGAGATAATTTTTCCCATGAATGCTCCTTTCTACAAAGGTTTGTTTTTTATTTTTGAATAAACTCTTGGATAAAGAATGGGAGTTTTTTTTATTTTTTTAATTTGAACAATATAACGAATTCCTTTATTTTGTGGCAGTTCATAAATATTTTTACTATACGGCGTACCTCCTAAAAGTTCAATCGCATGACTTGCTTCATCAAGTTCTATTATAGCATTTTGTCCTTTCATTGCAATAAAAAATCCACCTATTTTGACAAAAGGAAGGGCCAATTCTACTAAAATATTAAGGTTTGCAACTGCTCTTGCAATTACTATATCATATTTTTCTCTTGCTTTTGTAACAAATTTTTCTGCCCTATCACAAACAACATAGACGTCTTTTAAACCTAAGGTGTCAATTACTCTATTTAAAAACGCACATTTTTTATTTGTGGCCTCAAGTAATGTCATTTGGAGGTTTGGAAATACAATTTTTAAAACAATACCTGGAAACCCTGCACCACTACCAATATCAATCACTTTTAAATTCTCATGTGGCATATTTTTAACTAAGGCCAATATACTATCATAAAAATGTTTAATATATACATCTTCTTCTTTTAAAATAGTAGTTAAATTCATCGTAGCATTGGTATCTACTAAAAGCCTATAATATTGATCGAATTGTTTTTTTTGTTCATTTGTTAGTTCAACTAATTCTTCTAAATAATGACGATAGTTACTCATGTTTTTTAACCTTTCTTAGACTTTCAATATAAACTAATAAAATTGAAATATCAGCAGGATTTACACCACTAATTCTTGATGCTTGACCAATAGTTAATGGCTTAATTTTTATGAGTTTTTCTCTTGCTTCGCTAGCAAGATTTAAAATTTGTTTGTAATCAATATCTTCAGGAATAGGAATAGTTTCTAATTTTAAAACTCTTTGTGCTTCTTTGAAAGCTTTATCAATATATCCTTGATATTTCACAAGGGTATTTAAACATTCACCATATTCATAATTTAAAGGATTGGATAAAGATAACATCTTGACAATATCAAAATAATGAATCTCTGGTCGTTTCATTAAATCTTTTGCACTAATCCCATCATGTAAAACAGGTGATGGAATTTGACTTAAATATTGATTAATGTTTACTTTAGGTGTAACTCTAATATTTGCAAGTCTTTCCATTTCATCTTGAATAGCTTTTTGTTTATTTAAGTAGGTTTGATATCTTTCTTCACTAACCAGTCCTACACGATACCCATATTTTATAAGTCTAGCATCTGCATTATCATGTCTTAATAATAGGCGATATTCGGCTCTTGAAGTAAGCATTCGATACGGGTCTATCACCCCTTTAGTTACTAAGTCATCAATTAAAACACCAATATAGGCTTCATCTCTTTTTAAAATAAGTGGTTGTGTATGTTTTAGATAACAACTAGCATTAATACCTGCTATTAATCCTTGAGCTGCTGCTTCTTCATAACCACTTGTACCATTTACTTGTCCACCAAAAAAAAGACCTTTTACTTTTTTTGATTCAAGAGTTGGTTTTAACTCTAAAGGATTAATCGCATCATATTCAATAGCATAAGCATATTTTGCAATTCTAGCATTTTCAAATCCAGGTAAAGAATGAACCATTTGTTCTTGAACGTAATGAGGCATACTAGTTGAAAAACCTTGAATATATGTTTCATTAATTTCTAAGCTTTCAGGCTCTAAAAAAAGTTGATGTCTTTCTTTATCTGCAAAGCGTACTAATTTATCTTCAATCGAAGGGCAATATCTTGGTCCTACTCCTTCAACCATTCCCGAATACATACTTGATTCTTTTAGATGGTCTTTTATAATTTCATGTGTTTTAGGCGTTGTCCATATCAAATAACATGGCACTTGTTTATCAAAAGGAATCATATCTTTAGGGTCTGTTTGATAACTAAAAGTAAGTGGCATATTCGTACCTAATTCAATTTGGCCTTTTGAAAAATCAATACTATCAGTATATACTCTTGGCGGCGTACCTGTCTTTAGACGAATGAGTTCAAATCCAAGATTTCTAAGTGATGTGGATAAACCATAGTTAGTATTTTCACCATCAGGTCCTGATGGAGTAGCAGTCTTACCACAAAGAACTCTTGATGATAGATATGTACCTGTTGTAATAATAACCGTTTTTGAAAAAATACGTGTGCCATCCTCTAATTTTACTCCTGCAATCGCGCCTTCTTCAACAATTAATTCATCTGCTAAAGCAACATAAATATCAAGATTAGCCTCTTCAGTTACTACTTTTTGCATATATCGTGCATAAGCAAGTTTATCTGATTGAACCCTCATTGCTTGTACCGCAGGTCCTTTAGAACTATTAAGCATCTTGACTTGTAGACAAGTCTTATCAGCTGAAATAGCCATTTGTCCACCTAAAGCATCGATTTCTCTTACTAAAATACCTTTTGCAGGACCACCAATCGAAGGATTACATGGCATATTTCCAATTCGTCTAAAACTACCACATATCATTAATGTATGAAAATGTAATCTAGCAAGTGCTAGTGCTGCCTCAATTCCAGCGTGTCCACCACCAACAATAATCGCATCATATTTTTCTTGTAATTTTGCTTCTAATTGTTCTTTTGTTAAAACACTACTCATATTCTACTTCCTTACTAAATAGGCAACAACAATAATACCTATAATAACGAAAAGTCCAAGTAAAAGTCCTGCTAGTTTAGTCATTGATTTACTAAACTTTGCTTTTTTTTCTAATTTTCTTTTTTGTTTAATTTCTTCAATTCTTTCTTTAGTCATTGGTAATTTAGCCATACAAAAATCACATGTTAAGGCATCATATCTATTTTCATTATGACATTTTGGACAAATCATTTTTATCACCCTTGTTTAAAAGCATATCTATTATTTGTTTTATTATATTGTATATATATTATACACTATTTTTTGTATTTTGGCTATAAGAATGAAAAAAGAAAACCAAAATAAAGTGAAATCTAAAAATTCGATATCCAAAAAGAATAAAAAACTATACAATCTAGTCCTATATTAAGATGCAATCATTTTGTTCAAGATAATTTTTTTTCTTTTTCTTACTTTAAGTTTTACATTCTAGTTTATATTTTTGGCATAAAAAAGCACCCTTTTCTTGTATTATAACACACTTTTAGTGTGCTCAGAAAATAGAGTGCATTCAAAAATATTGCTTTTTTTATTTAATAATTTCGCCCATTACGCCTAGAACCATACCTGCTGCATTCGATTCATCTGTATCTATATGCATTGCAAGAGCATAACTATCGCTTACACGGACTACTACATCACCAAAAATAAGTGATCTTTCAGGTGTGTTAATTTTAACATTAACGATTTGTTTATCGACAACATCTAATTCTTTTGCGTCAACTGTTGTAGCATGAATATGACGTTTTGCAACAATTACACCTTCTTGCAATTCTAAAGTACCTTTAGGACCTATAATTTTACATCCAGGTGTTGCTTGCAAATCACCTGATTCTCTAATTACAATAGGAATTCCTATGCTTCTTGCATCAGTTGCTGAAAGCTCAACTTGGGATGCCTTTCTAAAAGGTCCAAGAATTGATACTCCAGTAAGTTCTTTTTTTGGACCAACAATAGTAACTCTTTCTTCACAAGCATATTGACCTGGTTGTGATAAATTCTTTTTAACTGTTAATTTTGCATCATCACCAAATAAAGTTTTAAAATCATTTTCGGTTAAATGAACGTGACGTGCAGATGTTTCTACAAGAAATTGTTTTGACATATAAATATCCTTCCTTCTTTTTCTCATTTTATACTATTTATATTATAACAAAAAAATTTTTTAAGGTCAAAAATTACACCTAATAAATTTGAAATTTTTTTTATTTTGTTATATAATTTATATATATTAAAAAAGATATAGGAGAAAGCTTATGAAACTTGGAATGATTTCCCTAGGATGTGCTAAAAACCTAATTGATTCGGAACTCTTTTTAGGCGTTGCCCAAAAATATAACTTAGAACTTACCAATAATATCAAAACAGCAGACATCATTGTTATCAATACTTGTGGTTTTATTGAAAGTGCCAAAAAAGAAGCCATTGATACTATTTTAGATGTTACCGAAAACAAAAAAGGAAAAACGGTGATTGTAATGGGATGTCTTGTAGAAAGATATCTATCTGATTTAAAAGAAAGTATCCCTGAAGTTGACATATACTTTCCAATTCGTGATTATAATCATATTGATGAACTTTTTAAACGACTTCTTGCGACAAATAAATCCTATAAAATGGATTATCAAAATAGAGTTATTACAACTTTACCCCATAGTGCTTATTTGAGAATTTCTGATGGTTGCAATAATCGTTGTAGTTATTGCGCCATTCCTTTGATTAGAGGTTCATTTAAAAGTCGTGATTTTGATAGTTTGATTGTCGAAGCAAAAAATTTAGCCTCAAAAGGGGTAAAAGAGATTACACTTATTGGTCAAGATACCACACGATTTGGAACTGATCAAAAAGACCATCGCCGTCTTCATGACTTAATTCATCAAATTTCTTTAATTGATGAAATTAAAATTATCCGTGTGTTATATCTTTATCCTGATGAAATTACCAGCGAATTAATTGATGAAATTGCTAATAACGATAAAGTTGCTAAATATTTTGATATTCCTATTCAACATGCATCTGATAGAATCCTTAAAAAAATGAATAGAAGATCAACAAAAAGCCAATTAGAAAGTCTTTTTGAAACAATTAGAAAAAGAATTCCTCATGTCATTATTAGAACAACTTTAATTGTTGGCTTTCCATCAGAAACCAATGAAGATTTTGATATTTTACTAGATTTTGTTAAAAAACAACGTTTTAATCGTTTAGGTGTCTTTACATATTCAGATGAAGATGATACACCAAGCCAAAAGATGCTTCCTAAAATTCCTCAAGAAATAATGAATGAAAGACGTGATCAAATTATGCGTTTTCAAAATCAACTCTTAAAAGTAATTAATAAACAATTTATTGGTAAAACCTATCTTGCAATAGTAGATAGTTATAATGGAAATAAAAAGTATTATTGTGTAAGAAATTATGCTTATGCACCAGACGATGTGGACGGTTATATATATATATATTCTAATATGATAGAAGATATTCATCCTGGCGATTTAATTAATATTGAAATAACTAAAACAGATAGTTATGATTTATATGCAAAAATTAAAAATAAAGTAAAATAAAAATATTATATGTTAAACGTTAAGACCAATTTAAAGCTATCTTTATTGATAAATTATTTACTTATAACTATATAAGATACAAGGAGATAACATTTTATTAGATATTAAGTTTGTTGTGAATGTTTTCTTCATGTGAAAATAAAAAAATCAATCATTTAGATTGATTTTTTTATCTATCATTTGTCTTAAACCTTTTAAAATTTCAACCATTGCCCAAGTATCTTGTCTACAGTAGAAACTTAATGCTAAATATTTTTCTTCATATTCTTTTTTTGTATAGTAGGGTAACATTCCATAGGCTAAAATGGCCTCTGTACCATTTTTGACTTCTAAATCATTGTAAGATAAATTACTAAATAGTGGTAATACTTTTTTTATTGAAAAAGATCCATGCATTTTATTATTATAATAAGTAAATGACGGATGATTAGGTAATTTATCTAGATTTTTTGTGCCCTTTAATACTTCTAACAAATCAAAAATATGATTATTAATATCATCTAATTCTTTTTTATATTGAGGAAAAATATAACTTAATTCTTTTAATCTTGTTTTTTCAAAAGATTTATTATATACAATTACCGATCCACCTTTTGTAAGATCAATATCTTGTATTAAATGTTCAATTAACTCTAAACGATGATCATAATGATCTTTAGCCAAAAACTCATGATGATCTTTTACCAAATCACATATATTTGGTTCTTTTTCCAAATGCAAAGAATATTGGAATAAAGACTGAGTATAAGGGTGTTCTCCTTTAAAACGAGGTAATGGCGAATTATAACTTTCAAAATCCAAATAATAAATAGGATAACTTATTCCTTCTAGGGCTTTGTTTATTCTTACAAGATCTATATATATTTTTTGATTAACATAACACTCATATTGCACGATATTATCCATTTTGGTTAAATATGGCCTTACATCATCAATTTTATGATATCCTTGATTGATTAAGTCATATACATCTAGATATTGTCTTTTTTTAGGATAAATAGTAGGGATGCTAAACGCATATTGCTTTTTAAAATATTCTAAAATAGAACCATCTTGTAATACTTCTTTCATACAAATTTTGTGAAATTTACAAGCTGTAGTTTTTTTATACTCGCAGCATTTACCTAATATTGAATCTTCAAGCGTCAAAAATTGACTATTTTTAATTATTTCTTTTTTTTCATTTTCAATTAATGGTTGATATGCACTAGTAAGGAAATCCATATCATAAATTTTAAACAAAGCCTCCCCATTTTTATCAATATCATAACAAGGTGCGCCTTCTTTATATACACCACTAAAGGTATAATTGGCATTTAAAACAACCAAATAATAAGATATGTTTTTATGTAAAGCACCAACTTTTTTTAAACTATTTTCAATAATATGTCTTTCAACACTAATATCATATATATACTTACCACAATCAGAAAATTTATCTAGTAAAGTTTGAACTTTTTGTTTTACTTTTTCTTGGTCTTTTCCCGTAAACTTTGTTGTTAAATCTTGATACTCCATAATACCATTATTAAAAGTAAAAAAATCATAGTGCTTTTTATTAATTGTAATTCCAAAGTCATCAAACTTTTTGGATGTAGTTGCTTTAACCTCGAAAATTTGAATATTTTTTTCATCTTCAAAATAACAATCCAAGTAGCAATAAAAAGTATTGCCTTCTTCTTTATAAGCATATTTTTTTTGTTCATATGTGTTTACTGCAGCAAGAACTGGTTGTTTAAAAACTTGTTCAATATATAAACTTGCTAATCTTTCAACCTCCGTGAAAGTACTTGCAAAAGCCT
This sequence comes from uncultured Bacilli bacterium, assembly GCA_944326155.1. Lineage (GTDB taxonomy): Bacteria > Bacillota_I > Bacilli_A > ML615J-28 > CAG-313 > CAG-313. The sequence goes on along the minus strand of CALVCV010000012.1, from coordinate 4,701 downwards.
CAAGTTGATCACTTTTTAAATTTAATAAGTCTTCACCAGTATTTTCATCAAACATTTCACTAAGTAGTTCTTCGATTTTTTCCTTTTTTTTATCAAATAAATTATTATTTAATAAAAAAATATCTTTCATAATCTCCGTACTTTTTTTCTTGGTATTGATAGCTTTGATATCATGAAAACTTCTATTTATATATAAATCATATAGCGCCATGAAATTATGACATCTAGATAAATTTTTAAATAACGTTTTAGAAATATTCATTATTTTCTCCTAAAAATATCGCTATGTCCTGGAAAAATTAATAGTTTTTTATATAAGTGATTTAAGTTATAATCAGTTAGTATTTCATTATATTCTTCATTTAACCGATATTCATGATAACAAATTACGACCAAATCATAGTCTAAAGTATCAAGAACTTCTTTGGTAAATAGATGAGTTGTAAATAAAATTTTTAAACTAAGTCCCTTATAAGTTACAAAACATGATGTTCCTTGATCTTTATCAAATACCTCTAAAGATTCTTCTTTTAAACCCATCTTTCTTAAAATCTTAAAAATTGTAGAATAATCACAGCTAATAGTTAAATTAGTTGTCTTTTTTTTATATATTTCGTTTGTAATTTTTCCATCATATAGGCTATTTGTGTTTGTAATTTCAAAATTATTTTCTAACACAACTTCATCAATCATACTCAAATATAAATTACTTTTAGTATCTTGACAAAAAAATTCTTTTATATCATTTGTTACATATATAATATGAATATCATTTGTTACCTTTAATATTTGTTTATAATAGGTTTTAAGTAAGATGCTGGCTATTTCTTCTGCAGGTTTTAAACTTGATGTGATGTTAAGAGGAGGTTCTATAATAGAAGGCTCTAAAACTAATAATTTATTATAATTTAAATAATCTAATTTATTTGCTATTTTCTTCATGAATTCATGAGTAAGTTCTAAGTATCTAACCATTTGAAAAAGTTTTAGACTAATAATATCATTAAAACCTTTGTCTTTATAAGTTTCAAGACATTTTTCATAACATTCAGGAGCACATAGTAAAATATTATATGCTGTTTCATCCAATGACATTGTACGCATAAAACTTGTAATGTCCCTTTTAGGATATGATAAAACTGTTTCTAAATAGGTATATATTTTTTCGGTTTGCGTTAAAATTTGCATGCCATCTTCTAAATTTGTTGTTTTAGCTGAAACAAGATTATCCATACCAATAACTTCTACATAACATAATTCGTCTAACTCATTATCAGACATAAATGGTAAAAATAATTGATGATGTCTTATAAAATTAAAAATACTGATATTCTCAATATATTCATATTCTTTATGATTCACATAAACAGACATTTTATCACCCCATTAATATTATAACATATAGACTTTTTTTATATTTTTATTTACATAACTTTTTTGAAATGGTTCATAATAAGTATAGGGGGTTAACATATTATGGAAATTAAATTTACCAACAAAATAAAAACTACTAAGAATCAAAAATGTAGTGACTGTTATTACAATGGAAATTGTATTATTAATTCTAAAACATGTCCTTATTTAAAAAAAGAAAATAGGAATATAGATGATAAATAAAAAATGAAGTATATATATGAAATGATAAAATAAACGTAGACACAAAAAAATGTGTTTACGTTTTTTCTTATGTTATAATATAATAAAGGAGATGATATTATGGGAAGATCTAAAGGTGGTCAAAATAAAGAATGGTCAAGTGAAGAAAAATATAACATTATAAAAAGGGTACTTGCTGGTGAAAAAAGCATGTCTCAATTAATGAATGAATTAGGAATATCTCAAGGGATGATTAGTAATTGGGTTAAACGTTATAATGAAGGTGGAATAAAAGCTTTAGAAAATAAGCGTAAACCTGGTAATCCATTAGCTAAATATTCAAGGCGAAAAGAATTAACACCTATTGAACAACTTGAATATGAAAATATGTTACTTAGAATCGAGAATGAACGATTAAAAAAAGGGTACTCCGAGGAGGATGTTCTTTTAGCCCTAGAGAAATTATCAGAAAAGAATACGAAATAGTAGAGACTCTTTCTCGGGAGTTTAATATAAAATCACTTTGTATAGTAATGGATGTTTCAAGAAGCGGATACTATAAATGGCTAAACCGTAAAGGAACAATAAATAACTATCAAAAGAATAGAATAACACTGGCTGATGAAATAAAAAATATCCATAAGCATCATTCAACTTATGGATATAGAGCTATAGCACAAAATATTAGAAATAAAACTGGATGGTTATTCAGTGATAATTTATGCCATAAAGTATCTAAAAGTTTAAATATACGCTCAAAAGCTCGTAAAACATATGTTCCAAGAGGTGAAGAAAGTATAACGTATCCAAATATAGTAAGAGGAAACTTTAATCCATCTAGACCTTTTCAAATTGTTGTGTCTGATACAACTATAATTCACTGTAGAGGTAAAAGCTATGATTGGACTTTTTATGTAGATGTTTACAATAATGAAATCATTGGTTCAGATGTAAGCCCTTCAAAACATGGTGCAGGAGTGCCAAACCATTTTAGCGCGTGTAAAGATTTTTTAGAAGCTAAAATAAAAAGAGGATATAAAGACCTTGAAACTATCTTCCACACAGATCAGGGCACAGTATATTCCTCAAAAGCCTTCAATAAGCTTCTAGATAATTATACCATAAAAAGATCAATGAGTCGAGCAGGAACACCTACTGATAATCCAGTCATTGAATCTTTAAATGGTTGGATAAAGAATGAATTATATAAAGATTTTAAGATATATTTAGCAGATGATATTAATGTGGCAATAAAAGATTACATTAATTATTTCAATACGCAAAGATTAGCTTATTCATTAAAATATAAAACCCCCATTCAATATAGAACTGAACAAGGGTTTATATAAATTTTTTTGTGTCTACTTTTACTTGACTATTTCATATATATACTTCATTTTTTTATTTTTGTGCTCTAGAAAAAAAATTATAGTATTTACTAAATTATTAATTTTTTCATTTGACAACTTAAATTGCGATTGAACAGATCACGCATAAAATTTGTCTGTTCATAAATAATTTTATATGTTTTTTTTGTATAACTAAATTGTATATATTTTTAAAAAGACATTGATTTTAATTTTTATAAAATATTTTAATTACCACTATTCTTTAATTATTTTTTTATATTTTAATATGATATATATATATATATATATATATTAAGGGAGAAAATAATATAATAAAAAAATTAACTTTTATAATACAAACAATATCACTCATTTTTTTCTTGTTTTTTGTAAAACAATAAATAATATAATGAATGAAATAGAAAATATAGACGAACAAATACAAAAATTTCTACAAATATATTAAACTATATATAGATAACCAAAATATCAATACACTAATAAAATGATAAATTAATAATTTTAAGCATAAAGAGTAACGCTACTCTTTTTTATTTTAAAAATTTGACTAATGATTAAAACAATTCTATTAGTAACTTAAATATAAAAAGAACCTAATCTTTCGATTAAGTTCTTCAATTTTCATTATGGTGGCTTGGGCCGGGATCGAACCGGCGACACATGGATTTTCAGTCCATTGCTCTACCGACTGAGCTACCTAGCCAAAATAATGGCGGTTCCAACGGGACTTGAACCCGCGATCTCCAGTGTGACAGACTGGCATGTTAACCTCTACACCATGGAACCCTATGGTTGCGGAGGAAGGACTTGAACCTACGACCTCCGGGTTATGAGCCCGACGAGCTACCAACTGCTCTACTCCGCGATGAGAAAAATGGCGGAGAAAGAGGGATTCGAACCCCCGCGGCTGTTACACCCTGTCGGTTTTCAAGACCGATCCCTTCAGCCAGACTTGGGTATTTCTCCGTATTTTTTTAATTATAATATATCGAATGGTGGACCTTCTAGGACTCGAACCTAGGACCAACCGGTTATGAGCCGGGGGCTCTGACCAACTGAGCTAAAGGTCCATACTTTCAAAATGGTAGCGGCGGAGGGACTTGAACCCCCGACCTTCCGGGTATGAACCGGACGCTATAGCCAACTAAGCTACACCGCCACAGAACCATCTATTATAAAAATGGTGGATCCAAAGGGACTCGAACCCTCGACCCCCTGCGTGCAAAACAGGTGCTCTCCCAGCTGAGCTATGGACCCACGTGTAAAATTTGGTGCCTAAGGCCGGGGTCGAACCGGCACGGTATTGCTACCACAGGATTTTAAGTCCTGCGCGTCTACCTATTCCGCCACTCAGGCATGTTTATACGTGATAAAAGATGGTGTCCCCGAGACGATTCGAACGTCCGACCCACTGATTAAAAGTCAGTTGCTCTGCCAACTGAGCTACGAGGACATTCACTAGATGGTGCCGACTATAGGAATCGAACCCACAACCTACTGATTACAAGTCAGTTGCTCTACCTATTGAGCTAAGTCGGCACAATGGTGGAGGATGACGGGCTCGAACCGCCGACCCTCTGCTTGTAAGGCAGATGCTCTCCCAGCTGAGCTAATCCTCCATACGTGCACAAGTTTACGAATGTCTTAGACAAATATCAAATTATATAAGAAGAATAGAAAGGAGATGGCAGCTACCTATTTTTGCAAGTTACTACTATCGTCGGCGTGAAAGTGC
>CALVCV010000011.1 GCA_944326155.1 uncultured Bacilli bacterium | reverse complement strand
CCTTGTCACGCTCATTTTTCGAAATGAGTATTTTTTTATTATCATATTACTTGAATACTTATGTTTATTATATCATAGATAAATATCTTTCACCAGTGTCATGAAATATCATAACTACTATTTTATTCTTAATTCGATATTTTTTTAAATAGGTTAATGTTGCAGCCAATACTGCACCTGATGAATATCCTACTAATATTCCTTCTTCTTTTGCAAGTAGTTCAGTGTATGTTTTTGCTTCTTTATCATCAACTCCAATAATCTCATCTATTTGATTCATATTGATAATACTAGGCATAAAGGTTGTACCTATTCCAGGTATATTATACTCACCAATTTCTCCTTTAGCATAATAGGGACATTTTGATGGTTCTACACCAATCATCTTTATTTCCTTGTTAAATTCTTTTACTCCTTGGGAAATTCCAGTAATTGTTCCACCAGAACCCATTCCTGCTACTACTATGTCCAACTTTCCTTCTAAATCGTTTATTAATTCTTTTGCTGTTGTTAGATAGTGAGCTAAAGGATTATTCAAATTATTAAATTGATTGATAAAATAACTATTAAAAATAGTGTTTGTCAGTTCTTTTGCTTTTTGAATTGCTCCTTCTATACCCAGCTCTTTTTTAGTTAAAATAACTTTTGCACCATATAATTTTAATAATTTCACTCTTTCTATCGTAGCGCTTTCACTCATTATTATCATCAATTTTAATTTGTAATATGCACAAACCATTGCTAGTCCAATTCCAGTATTTCCACTAGTGGCTTCAATAATGGTTGTATCAGCGTTGATTTTCCCTGATTTTAATCCTTTTTGAATTATTTCAAATGCTACTCTATCTTTACTAGAACCACCTGGATTAAATTTTTCTAATTTTGCAATCAAAATGTTTTCATTATTATACTCTTGTTCAATTTTTTTTAATTGAACAAGAGGTGTATTTCCTATTAATTCACAAACGTTTTGAAATACTTTCACTTATTACCACCATATTATAATATGTTAAAACACCATTTTAGGTGATTGTAATTACTTTAGCTTACAATTAAAAAGTATATCTTTATTTACTATCATTTTTTTGGTATAATTATTTTATTTATTGGAGGTATATATGAAGTATGGTTATGTAAGAGTATCTACAAATACACAAAATGTTGATAGACAATTAAATGAGATGTATAAATTTGGTCTTTTAAATGAAAACATTTATATTGATATGCAAAGTGGAAAAGATTTTGATCGACCAAAATATCAGTTATTAAAAAATAAATTAAAAAAAGATGACACCTTAATTATTAAATCTATCGATCGCTTGGGTAGAAATTATGAAATGATTATCAAAGAGTGGCGGGAAATTACCAAAATTATTGAAGCTAATATTTACATCATTGACTTTCCACTAATGGATACAAAATTTGAAAATAACAATTTAATTAGTAAATTTATAAATGATATTATCTTACAAATATTATCATTTGTAGCCCAAACAGAAAGAGAAAACATCAAACAAAGACAAGCAGAAGGTATTAGAATAGCAAAGGAAAAAGGAGTTCATATGGGAAGACCAAAGTATAAACTACCTCATAACTTTAATGAAATTGCAACAAAATATCACAATAAAGAAATAAATCATCAACAAGCAGCAAATATTTTAAATATGTCAAAAGCAACTTTTTTAAAATATTCTAAAATGACTACCAAGCAAGAATAATAAATGTTATTCTTGCTTTTATATGTTTCACTGTTTTTTTTTAATATTTTTTAGATTATGATTTTATTGTTGTTTTAATAGTATTTCTCCACCTAATTATTTCTATATTGAAATAAATTTCTACTAAGCTATTTACATTACAAACAATCAGATATAACTACATACTGCACTTCCTTAATGGTGTTTACTCACATATTGTCAAATTTAATCTATTGAGATTTAACTTTACCTCATAGTTGTTTGGCATTAAATTTAGTCAACAAAGCTATAGTCTCAACATTGATTAAACTGAACAAAGGTATATATTATTATTTTAATGTATCCTAAATTTGTTATATCAACTTTTAATTCAAAGAGACATTAAACTTTCTACTTTTTGCTATCTTCTCTTAAGGCAAACTACACACTCAACATTTGATGTATAAGGAAACATATCAATCGGTTGAATTTGGATAATGTCATAGTCTTTTTCCACTAATATTTTCAAATCTCTTGCTAAAGTAGAAGGATTACAAGAAATGTAAATAATTTTAGGAATTTTCATCAAATCAATTGTATTTAATAATTTTTGGTCACATCCTTTTCTTGGAGGATCAACAATGATTGCATCAATTTTTTTATTTTCATTAGCCCACTTAATAATTTGTTCCTCAGCTTTATTACATTCAAAAGTAACGTTAGTAATATTGTTATTTTTTGCATTAATCTTGGCATTATAAATTGCTTCTTCTACAATTTCTACAGCCAGCACTTCTTTAGCATATTTTGAAGCAATCAAGCCAATCGTTCCAATGCCGCAATATGCGTCAATAATAACATCTTCTGTATTAAACTTTCCTATTTCTATTATTTTATTATACAATACTTCTGTTTGAGTATGATTAATTTGATAGAAAGATTTTGCATCAATTCTAAATTTTAAACCACACAATTCATCCGTAATATAATCGTTGCCATAAATGGTTATACATTTATCTCCTAAAATGGTATTTCCTAATTTATCATTCACATTAATAATGATTGATTTTACATTTTTATAACGATTAATAATTTTATGAATAAGTTTTTCTTTATCATTCAAAATAGCTTTTGTTAAAACTAAGACAATCATAATTTCATCTAAAGTGTGGTTAGTCCTTATTAGGACGTGTCTTATAAGACCACTATGATTTGTTTCATTATATCCTTCAATTTTAAATTCATTACAAATATTTCGTATAAATTTGATAATATCAGTGGTAAGTTGAGGCTGAATTAAACATTCATCAATAGGAATAATGTGATGTGATTCTTTAGCAAAAAAACCACAATTTACTTTAAAATTAAGTTCGCGAAATGGAACTTGAACTTTATTCCTATAATAATTAGGATTTTGCATGCCAAGTACAGTGTTTACAATAGGATTGGAAAATCCACCAATTTTTTTTAAAGTTTCTACAATCATATCTTTTTTGAATTCTAATTGTGCCTTATAGTCTAAATGCATAATATTACAACCACCGCAAGATTCATAATGCTTGCAAAAAGGCACTACGCGATTGGGTGATTTTTTATCACTAAACACTTTTAAAAGATTGGCATATCCATAGCTTTTATGGATTTTACCAATTTCAATTTGACCTTTTTCGCCAGGTAGCATATTATTGACAAATAAGACATAATTTTCAATTTCTTGGCCATCTTTTATTCCCGTAATTTTACAAATTCCTTCTCCCTCATGATTTAATCCTGTACAATTCGCTATAATTTTAGCACCATATGTAATTTTATTGAGTTCTTTCATTTGATTTGTTTCCATATTTTTATCCTTTTTTGTGAATAGCAAGACCACCAGTAGATGTTTCACGATATTTGGCATGCATATCGCGTCCTGTTTCATCCATCACGGAAATAACACTATCTAAAGTAATACTATGACTACTTCCTGTAAGTTCAATATATTTTTCAATATTATATGCTTGCATGGAAGCAACAGCATTCCTTTCAATGCAAGGAATCTGAACTAAACCATCTACTGGATCACAAGTCATTCCTAAATGATGTTCTAATGCAATTTCGGCCGCATATTCAATTTCTTCGTTGGTTTTACCTGTTAGATAACTGAGGGCTGCAGCTGCCATTGAACAAGCAACGCCAATTTCACCTTGGCAACCTACTTCAGCACCTGAAATTGAAGCATTGGTTTTGACAAGGTTACCAATTAGTCCCGCAACCATTAAAGCTTTAACTAATTTTTCATCATCAATTTGATTTAATTTTTGATAACTAAGCAAAACAGCTGAAACAACACCGCAAGATCCACAAGTAGGTGCAGTTACAATAATATGGCCTGAAGCATTTTCTTCACTGCTAGCAAGTGCATATGCATAGACTAAATATTCAAGACATGGATTTTTCATATACTTAGCATAAAATTTGCTAGCTTTTCGTCGAACTTTTAGGCCTCCTGGTAAAATACCATCTGTGAAAAGACCATTATTTACTGTTTTTTTCATTTGGTGTAAAATATTATATAAATAATGAATTATGCTTTCCCCCTCATATTTTAAAACATATTCGTCAAAACTGATATTTATTTTTTTTGTATAGTCTAAAATATTATTCATTTTTTGATGAGGATAAATCGTATTATAAAATCTATCTCGCTTTTCATTATGTTCTTTTAGACTTCCACCACCAACACTGAAAACTAGCCAATCATCGACTAAACTCTCATCTTTGTAAGCGAAAAAATGCATGCCATTAGGATGATATTCATAGACTTTATTATAATCAAAAACCACTTCAACTTTTTTATCACCAAAAGTTTTTTTGATAATATAATCTGTCAAATGGCCTTTCCCAGTTTGTGCCAAAGAACCATACAAAATGCATTTAAAATGAGTGGCTTGAGGGTTCTTATCTAAAAATTTTTTACTAGCTATTGCAGGTCCCATCGTATGTGAACTAGATGGTCCATAGCCTATTTTAAATATTTCCTTAATTGATTCCATATTTATTTTTTATTACGATTGGCTTCGTCTTCTGACCAAATTTGTGCCACTCTTGTTGATGCTGCAGCAGCAATTGCTCCTACTATATCATCTAAAAAAGTATGACAATGCATAGATCCTGATTTACCTTGTTCATTTAGTTTAGCCACAATACCTGGTTTATTAACATCAATATCACCAAAGTTGGTTTGTCCTATGGCTCCATAAAGCCTTGCAATATCTAAGCCAAAAATTTCATCCACACCAAAAACACCTAAATCACTAGCCATGATATCTTGAATTGGTCCTTTAAAAGCTTTTTCTTCTACCAAACGATCAATTTCCGCTCCGAGTTGCAATAAATGAAAAATATCTCTTAATGATAATATTTTTTCAACGCTTTCAATACAATCTTCCATTTTGATATCTTTATTATAGCGATATTGTTGATTATAAGCAATTTTAGCAATTTCGTCTATTGTAACCCCTCTTTCTAATAATTTTTCAGTATTAATTCGTTGCATTTCTTCTCTTGAATAATATACTTTATTCATATTTTTCTCCTATTTTTATTTTATTTAAGATGTTTTTTAAAACCGCCATTTGCATAGTCTTTAGCATACATCATCTTTTTACCACTTGGTTGAATGACTAATAATTCTAAAAGACTATGATTTCCACAAGCAACACAAATTCTATTTTTATCTTTTAAAAAAAATGTACCTTCTTTTTTATCAGTTGTTTCATTTAATACCTGTGCTTCATAAATTTTTAATATTTCATCACCTAATACTGTGTAGGCAATTGGTGCTGGATTATAAGCACGAATGTGATTATATACAACATTGGCAGGTTTTGAAAAGTCTAATAATTCTTCTTCTTTAGTAACGTTATAAGCAAAAGTAACTTTAGATTGATCTTGTTTTACTGGTTCAATCTGATTATTTATTAATTTTTCAATTGTTTCTAGTAACAAATCGCGACCAAGATAGGATAATTTTTCAAACATTGTGCCACAGTTATCTTTTTCTTCGATAGGTATAGTTTTTTGGGCTAAGATATCTCCAGCATCCATATCTTTTTCCATGTACATAATGGTTACTCCCGTTTCTTTTTGGCCATCTTTAATAGCTTGATGAACTGGAGCGCCACCTCTATAAAGTGGTAAAAGAGAAGCATGGACATTGATTGAACGATATTTTGGACAGTTTAAAAGTTTCATACCTACAATTTGACCATAAGCTGCTGTTACAATTAGGTCTGGATGTAAGTCAACAATATCTTGATAATCTTGTCTAATTTTAACTGGTTGAAATACTTTAATATTATGTGCTAGTGCACATTTTTTTACTGGTGATTGTTGCCATTCTTTTTTTCTACCAACTTGTTTATCAGGTTGTGTTACAACTCCAATTACTTCATATTTTGCAATTAATGCCTCTAAAATTGGGACACTGAAGTTAGGAGTTCCCATAAATACAATTTTTAACATTTTTTTCACCTCTATATATTTTTAGGATATTTATCAAAAAAGACCATTACACTACTAGATTGATACCCTTGATAAATTTTTTGATAATATGTGCTAATATCAGCAATTTTATGTTTAACAATTAATTGTGCTGAAGCATATTGATAATTATACGTAGGTCCTAAAATGAAAATTGCTTTTTCATAATTTGTTTGTAATAATTGTTTAATTTTATATGCTTCTTGAAAAATTTCTTCATATTTACCTTTTACTAAAATCCGGTTAATATAGTAAAAAGGTTCATTTCGTAATATTTTGCGAATTGAAAGTTCATGTTTTATATAATCATGGTAATCACCGACAATAAAATCTTTTAAATAATCATCCATCGGATTATAGGTTTGAACAACGATTTGGGCATCACTCATCGGTGTTAATTTCATCTCGGCTGCTTTTAGTGCACTATAAGCACGATATGTCGCGTCAAAATCAGTACTTTTTGCAATAGCATCTATATTGACAAATGCAATTAAACCAATATTTTTTCCTAATATACTTTGCGCAGTAGTGACTGTCACAATTAAAATATCAATATCGCCATCTTCAAAGTCACTTTCAATACTACAATAGGTATCAAAATGATTGGTTGCTAGACTAGCAATTTTAAAACTAGGTAGATATTCTTTTAAATCTTCTTCAACTTGTTCAATACCAATCCCACCGAATTTTAATTGATCACTAGCACATGTTGGGCATTTATTTTCAAAAAGTTCGCGATAATTACAACTAGGGCAAACTAGTTGATTATTTTTTCTGCTATATTGAAAAGAAGTATTACAACGTGGACATTTGATTACATTTCCACATGACCGACAAATAACGTAAGAACTATAACTAGGATTATTTAAAATTAACAGACTTTTTTTACCTTTAGCTTGATTAATTTGTATTTTTTTCAATAACTTTGATGATAAGGAAGAATTATTTCCAATTTGTAATTCTTTTTTTAAATCTATAATTTCTGTTGTGACATCTTGATTGGTTTTTTTAAAATCTTCTATAATATCTAAATGACCTTTAAGTGCATAAGTATATTCTAATACTGTTGGCGCATAGGATACTCTAACAACTTTGGCATGATTAATGCATGAGGCAAACTCTATCACTTGATGTAAATCGTACCTAGGACTTTGGCTATTATAATAATTATCATTTTCAGAATTTAATAAAAAGTATGTACCAACTCTTTGATATGGGAATAATGCACCTTTTGCAGTTGTTACAACAACTGTATATGTATCATTTTTAATTTCATTATAATAATCGAGGATTTCACCTTCGGAAAGGTTTGAATTAATTAAAGCAACGCTTAGTAATGTATTTTTGCGAATTATATTTTCTATTTTATAACTTGCTAAAATATTAGGTACCAAAATGATGGTATTTTTACCTTCTTTTTGATTCATATTGATAACTTGTAATATGGCCTCTAGTAGCTGATTTTCATCATTTGGCATATATAATATGGGTTTTGTATATGCTACTAAATTATTCAATAATTTATTAATAGTAGTGTCATCTGTCTTGCGAATACGTTTTTCAACTGGAATATTTCTTACTTTAATGCGTGAGGCTTTCTCAACCATCTTGGTAAGAAAACCTTTTTTAGTAAGCGTAACAATTGAAGCAACACTAATATCATACATTTCCATGAGCTCTGATGATGTTCTTGGAATATCCCCTTTAATTTTATCCAAAAAGGCTCTTTGATTTTCACTTTTTAGACTTGTCATGCTCAAACTTGTAACTTTTTTATCAAGTTGATATTTGGTAACCATTTTATCTTTTACAACTTGAATAGCTTGATATGATACTATGATATTGCCTTTTTTTACTTCTCTTGCAATACTATTATCATATTCTTTTAACGTTGTTTTATATTCAATTGTCTGATTTGAATGAAATAAGATAGCCAATCGTGCATCAAGGCTACTAATATCCACAGCTGTTAAATATTTCTTTGTTTTTAATTGTAAGGCATCAGGAATCATTAAATTTAAAATTCTACTAAGAGGGCAAATCGCATCTTCTTTAATAAAAGTAGAAATTTTTAATTGTTCTTCTGTTAAAATAGGCTCATAATCAATTACTTCCGTTATTTCTTTTATGTTTCCTTCATAAGTTGATTTCGTCGTAATTTCAAGAATAAAACCCATAATTTGGCGATTAGCATCACCAAAAGGTACTTTTACTCTAGATCCTACTTTTGCAAATTCACTAAATTGAAAAGGAACAATGTAATCAAAAAGTTGATCAACATTACTATTGGGAATATTGACTATTACTTTTGCAATCATAATGATACCTCCTCGTTATTTATTATATCATATTTTAGTTTTATTGACAACCACATTTGATAAAACGATTTATAAAATAAAAAGGATAGTAATTATTACTAATTATTATCCTTTTTTATGATATTAGTGATTATTTATCTAGCTTTGATATCGTATTGAGGGGCATTGTAATCCTCCTCAATTTTTACTTCATCTTCGCTAATTAAACCAGTACCTGCTGGAATTAAACCACCAATAATAATATTTTCTTTTAAACCATCGAGGGTATCAATCTTACCACGAATAGCCGCTTCGGTTAATACTCTTGTTGTTTCTTGGAAACTTGCGGCAGAAAGGAAAGAATCAGCTTTTAATGAAGCTCTAGTGATACCTAGAATAATTGGTTTAACAGCAGGAATTCTACGACCTTTTTCTAAGCAATCTTTAATTACTTTATAAATTTCAGCTTTTGAAATAAAGGTTCCAGGTAATAGTTCAGTATCACCTTCATCGATAACAACAACTTTTTGTAACATTTGTTTTACGATAATTTCAATATGCTTATCAGAAATGGCAACACCAGTAGAACGATATACCTTTTGAACTTCTTTTAAAATATATTTTTCTACCTTATCAACTGATGAAACACGCAAAAGTTCTTTTGGATGAATAAGACCTTCAGAAAGTAAATCACCTGCTTCAATCTTTTCACCAACTTCAACGATGGCTTTTTTACCCGCATCGGTTAAGTAACTCTTACTATTGTTTTCAATTGGGCTTTCTACAACAATTTCTGTACGATTATCAGCTCTTACATTAACTGACTTAACAACACCTTTAATTTCAGAAATAATTCCTTTACCTTTAGGCTCTCTTGCTTCAAATAGTTCTTGAATTCTTGGAAGACCTTGTGTAATATCATCGCCTGATGTGGCAACACCACCACTATGGAAAGTACGCATTGTAAGCTGAGTACCTGGCTCACCAATAGATTGAGCCGCGACAATACCTACCACTTCACCTTTTTCAACGATATCAGTAGTAGATAAATCAGATCCATAACATTTTACACATACACCAACTTTGGCATCGCATGTTAACAATGTTCTAACTGTTACAGATTGCACGCCTGCATCAACAATTTTTTGGGCAATATCTTCAGTAATAAATTGACCACGTTCAACTAAAACAGTTTTTCTACCATCAACTTTGGCAACAACCGTTTTTGCCGCAAAACGACCGATAATACGATCTTTTAATTCAACGCAAATATTGTCTTCTGAATAGCCATTAGGTGTTTTAGCTGGATCTTTATTATATAAAGTTTCAATAACCATTCCCTTATCTGTACCACAATCTTCACAAGTAATCGTAATATCTTGTGATACGTCAACAAGTCTTCTTGTTAAATAACCTGACTCTGCGGTCTTTAAGGCTGTATCTGTAGAACCTTTTCTAGCACCATGTGTTGAAATAAAGAATTCTGACATTGACATACCTTCAATAAAACATCCTTTAACTGGGATTTCCATTGATTCACCATTTGGCTTTGACATAAGTCCACGCATACCTGCAAGTTGTGTAAAGTTAGATGAACTACCACGAGCACCTGAATCAGCCATCATAAATATATGATTCTTAGTTGCATCTTCTTTCATTCGTTGCTTAATTGACTTTTCTATTTCTTTAGTTGCAGAATTCCATACATCAATTACCATACGAGTCTTTTCTGCTCTAAGCATTGTTCCTCGTCTATACATTTGATTGTATTTTTTAACAGTTTCTTCAGCCTTAGCGATAATTTCATATTTTTCTTCAGCTACTACTACATCAAATGCTGACACAGTAATCCCTGCAATAGTAGAATATTTAAATCCTAAATCTTTCATCTTGTCTAAGGTCTTAGATGTTTCAGCAAGTTTAGACTGTCTAAATACTTCACTGATACTCATACTTAGCATACTCTTCTTAAATGGTTCAACAAGTGGTGCATTTTTGATTACTTCTTTATAATTTTCACCATGTTTTACAAAATATTTAAGTGGTGTGCCATTTGCTAGATTATCATGTGTAGGTTCATTAACATACACAAAGTTATCAGGGAATACTTGGTTAAATATCATTTTACCATAAGTTGTAATTAAGTATTCATGCTTTAATTGTTCATTAAGAAGACGCTTTTCTTCATATTTTGGATCTTTTTCATCTAAGTGGACAAATGGTTTTCCGATTGCATAACCTGGTATAACAAAACGCGTATGAAAGTCAATATCACCATTTTCATAAGCATGGATAACTTCATCTTCTGTGGCAAAAGCTTTACCCTCACGACCCGGTACAAAGAATCTAGCTACACTTGGTGCAAGACCTTTTTCAACATCATTCTTAAGAGCCATGATATCACGATATTCATCTTCATCATTGACAATGATATGATTATTAAACTCAATATCATATTTTAAATATGCTGCATAAACATCTTCAAAAGTTTTATATTCACGATCAATTTGTGAACGTTCAATTGATAAATAATAGTTACCAATAATCATATCTTGTGATGGTGTAACAACTGGTTTTCCATCTTTTGGCGCAAGAATGTTCTTTGAAGCTAGCATTAGTAATCTTGCTTCAGCTTGCGCTTCTTCTGAAAGCGGTACATGCACTGGCATTTGGTCGCCATCAAAATCGGCATTAAATGCTGTAGTTACAAGTGGATGAAGTCTAATAGCTTTCCCTTCAACTAATTTTGGTTCGAAAGCTTGAATAGAAAGTCTATGTAGAGTAGGAGCACGATTAAGTAAAACTGGATGTTCTACTACTACTTTTTCAAGAGCTTCCATAGCCTCAGGCGCACCACGTTCAATAAGTTCTTTGGCTCTTTTTACACCTGCTTTATCTTTGGAAATGGCAACTTGGGCAATATTTTCACCAGTTGCTTGCGCAATTTCCATTTGTTCTTTTTGACGTAAATAGTTTATAATAAATGGTTTAAATAAGATTAATGCCATTTCACGTGGAATACCTGCTTGATACATTTTTAAATCTGGTCCAATAACAATAACTGAACGACCCGAATAGTCAACACGTTTACCAAGTAAATTTTGGCGGAATCGACCCTGTTTACCTCTTAAGATATCAGATAATGATTTTAGAGGACGATTTTTATCCAGTGCTGCTTTATTCTTGCGTTTTGCATTATCGATTAAAGAATCAACAGCTTCTTGTAACATTCTTTTTTCATTCTTTACAATCATCTCTGGTGAACGAGATTCAATTTGTTTTCTTAAACGAATATTACGAGAAATGATTCGACGATATAAATCATTTAAATCGGTTGTTGCAAAACGGCCACCATCAAGTTGAACCATTGGTCTTAAATCAGGTGGAATAACTGGGATAACATCCATTACCATCCATTCAGGTTTATTATTTGAATGATAGAAAGCTTCCGTAATTTCTAGACGTTTAATTAATTTTTCACGTCTTTGCTTAGTAGCAGTTTTTAATTCAGCCCTAATTTCATCAATTGTTTCTTTTAAGTCAAGACTTTGAAGTAAAAATTTAATTGCTTCCGCTCCGGTTTTAACTTTATATTTACCAAAATATTCTCTACTTTTTCTACTATGATCTTGTTCAGTAATTACTTGACCAAGAGTAAGATCAATAGATGGATCACTTACTTCAGTAACAATATATGATGTTAATGCGGCAACTTCTAATACATCTTTTGTTTTCATATCAAGCAAAATTGCAATTTTACTTGGTGTATTTCTTAAATACCAAATATGAACAACTGGCGCTGCTAAAGCAATGTAACCCATTCTCTCACGACGAACTTTACTAGTTGTAAGTTCTACACCACATTTTTCACAAACTTTTTGTTCACTAGTGTTCTTACGTGATTTACCACAAGCACATTGATAATCTTTTGTAGGACCAAAAATTACTTCACAATATAACCCATCTTTTTCTGGCTTTAATGTACGGTAGTTAATTGTTTCTGATTTTTTAACTTCACCTTTTAGGGTATATTCTACTTGTTCACCATTTTCATTAATATATGTTACTTTATCCTTCTTTTGAGGATTATATGTAAACTGTTTACCTTGTAATTCAGGATTTGCCCAAGAAATTATTTCTTCGGGTGATGCAATTCCTATTTGTAAATATTTATATTTTCTCAAATGATTCACCTCTTATTATAGGCCACGTTTACTAGCTTGTGCTTCGACAAATTCACTCACTAGACTCTTATTGGCAACATCAACACCATTATTATCAACTAGTTTAACACTGAGTCCTAAACCTTGTAATTCCTTAATTAAAGCACGGAAAGCTTCTGGAATACCTGGAGTTGGTAATGGCTCACCATCAACAATAGCTTTATATACTTTATTACGTCCAATGATATCATCAGACTTAATTGTCATCATTTCTTGTAGAGTATGGGCAGCTCCATATGCTTCAAGAGCCCAAACTTCCATTTCACCAAAACGTTGACCACCATTTTGGGCTTTACCACCCATTGGCTGTTGGGTAACAAGTGTGTAAGGTCCTTCACTTCTTGCATGAAGTTTATCATCAACCATATGAGCTAATTTAATCATATACATGACACCAACCGAAATTTTATTATCAAATTGACGTCCTGTACGACCATCATATAAATATGTTTTTCCATTTTCATCAATAATTGCACGTGCTTCAGCAGGATTTTCTCTTACAATTTCTTCATCTTTTGCACGCGCTTCATTCATAATATCCACTAAATCTTGATGTGTTAGACCATCAAATACTGGTGTTGCAACGTGAACACCAAGTTTCTTAGCTGCCATACCTAAATGAATTTCAAGTACTTGACCAATATTCATACGTGATGGAACACCTTGTGGATTTAACATAATATCAACTGGTGTACCATCTGACATAAATGGCATATCTTCAATTGGCAAGATATTAGAAATAACACCTTTATTACCATGACGTCCTGACATCTTATCTCCTTCAGATATTTTACGTTTTTGGGTAATATAGACACGAACAACTTCATTTACTTCTGGTGGAAGTTCAACGCCATCTTTACGACTAAATCTTTCAATCTTATGAACGATACCGCCACCACCATGTGGAACTTTTAATGAAGTAACACGAACATCTTTTGAATTATCTGAGAATAAGGCTTGCGTAAGTCTTTCTTCTGGAGTAGGTTCAGTAATACCTTTTGGAGAAACTTTACCTACTAATGTATCTCCTTCTTTTACTTCAGCACCAAGTCTAATGATACCTTCTTCGTCTAAGTTAGCAATTGAATCTTTACTTTCGCCATCTAGATCTCTTGTAATTTCTTCTTTACCAAGTTTTGTATCACGTACTTCACAAGTATATTCTTCAATATGAATTGATGTATAAACATCATCTTGTACTAATCTTTCACTCATAATAACAGCATCTTCGAAATTATATCCATTCCAAGTCATAAAGGCGATAACAACATTTCTTCCAAGAGCAAGTTCACCTTGATCCATAGAAGAGCCGTCAGCAAGTACGTCACCTACTTTTACAACTTCGCCAGGTACAACGATAGGCCGTTGGTTAACACAAGTTGAGTGATTAGAACGTTCATACTTATTCAGTTCATAAGTATGCTTGCTTCCTCCCATATCACGTACAACAATCTTTAAGCCATCAGCATATTCAACAACACCATCAACATCAGCACAAATTGCAACACCAGAATCTTTTGCGGCCTTATATTCAATACCTGTACCTACAAATGGCGCTTCTGGTTTTAAAAGTGGAATAGCTTGACGTTGCATGTTGGCACCCATCAAAGCACGAGTTGTATCATCATGTTCTAGGAATGGAATACATGCTGTTGAAACTGCTACTACTTGTTTAGGTGATACGTCAATTAAATCAACATTCATACTATCAGTTTCAATAAATTCACCAAATTGTCTAGCAATTACTTTTTCATCAAGAATAACTAATTCACCAGTATTTGGATCTTTATTCATATGAACGTTTGCTTCAGCAATAATATATTCTTCTTCTTTATCAGCTGTAAAATATTTCATTTCATCAGTAATAATAGCGCGTTTATTCTTTAAATCTTTTTTAACTACTAAGTAAGGTGTTTCAATAAAACCAAACTCATTAGCTCTTGCATACGAAGCAAGAGAGTTAATTAAACCAATGTTTTGACCTTCTGGTGTTTCAACTGGACAAATTCTACCATAATGTGATGAATGTACGTCACGTACTTCAAAACCAGCACGATCACGCGAAATACCTCCTTGACCAAGAGCCGATAGACGACGTTTATGTGTAAGTTCAGAAAGTGGATTAATTTGATCCATAAATTGTGATAATTGGCTACTACCAAAGAACTCTCTAAATGTTGAAGTAAGTGGTCGAATATTCACTAAACTTTGAGCAGTTACATTCTTCACTTCAGCAGAAGTTGACATTCTATCACGAATATTCTTTTCTATCTTAACCATACCCATTCTAAATTGATTTTGTAACAATTCACCAATTAATCTTAAACGGCGATTACTTAAATGGTCAATATCATCAATCTTACCAACAACTTTTCCTACACCAACATGTAAATTAATATAGTAACTGATTGTCGCAAAAATATCAGAAAGAACAATGTGACAACGATCTTCTCTTTGGTCATTACCAAGTAATCTTACCTTTACGTCACCTTCGTTTGTCTTTACTAAAATATCTAATGTTTCAAGAACGACACTATCACCTTGTAACATAAGTTCATATTCATAAGTTTTTCTAAAGAATTCACGATTTTCACATAAGATATCAAAGGTACTCTTACCAGTTTGTGAATCTTTACGATGAGTAATTTCCGTACCTTTTTCTAAAATGACTTCTCCAGTATTAGTATTGATTAAGTCATTAGCAAGACGATGACCTACAGCTCTAGCAACAACATCAAGTTTTTTATTTACTTTATAACGACCAACTTTTGCAAGGTCATATCTTCTAACTTCAAAAAGACGACTGGCAATGAATTTCCTTGCAGTATCGGCAGAAGTTTTTTCACCAGGTCTTAAATTATCATATAATTTTTTTACAGCATCATCTTCGCCAAATGATTCATCTTTATCAAAACTATTTTGAAAAATTTCAAGAATATTCTTTGGTCTTAAATCGACATCTTCTTTTTCACCAAGGAATAAATTTACCATTTCAAGGTTACTCTTTACACCTAATGCTCTGATAAAAGTAGGTAAGCAAACTTTTTTAGAACGATCTAGTTTTGCATACCAAATATTTTTATTACTTTTTTCAAATTCTATCCATGCTCCACGAGTCGGAATAATTTGGCCTGAGAAAATAGATTGACCTGATTTTTTATCTACTTCTTCAGAAAAGAAAACACCTGCTGAACGAACGATTTGTGTAACAACAACACGTTCAGAACCATTAAAAATAAAAGTTCCCCATGGCGTCATTACTGGGAATTCACCCATGAAAATCGTATCATCTTTGAATTCGCCAGTTTCCTTATTTTCTAAAGCAACATGAACTTTTAGCGAACGTGAATAGTTAACCTTATGTAATTTTGCTTCTTTAATAGAACATTTTGGTTCTTCAAAATAGTGTTCCATAAAATGTAACTCAAATTTTTCTCCATCACCATGATCTTTAATAGGGGAAATTTCTTTAAATAAAGCTTTCAACCCTTCATCCATAAACCAAGCGAAAGACTTTGTTTGAATTTCAATTAAATTAGGTAATTCTACATTTGTTTGAACACTTGCATAATTACGACGAACTCTTGTTCTACCATATTTAACATTTTTATAACCCAAATTATTCACCTCTTTTTGTAATTTTGAGCATAAATATAATCAGTAAAAAATTGCAATTTACCGCATTATATCGTATCTTGTATATTATAAGTTAAAACATTATTTTTGTCAACTAAAATATACGTTTTTTTATATTTATTTTTTAATATTTTGGTAAAAAATAAAAAATAGTAAATTTATTTGCTTACCCTCATCACAACTTTTACTATTTCTTTGCTTTGATAATCCAATATCCTTTGTCTTTTGTAACAACGATGGTCTTTGTAAATATATCAGATAATAGTTTTAGCATTGACTCTGCACCTTGTTTTTTTTGGATTACACACCAAAAAGTTCCCCCTTCTACTAAATAATCAAATGCTTTACTACCTATCTCATGTACAATCGCTTTTCCTGCACGAATCGGGGGATTGCTCACAATAATATCATATTTTTTTATAATATTTTGATAAATATTACTAGCGAATATTTCCCCGTTTTCGACATGATTTAAGGCCATATTTCGTGTTGCTAAAACCAGTGCACGCTCGTTTACATCTACCATATCTACTAAAACATGTGGATTAGTTTTTGCAATAACAAGTCCTATGACACCATATCCTGTACCGACATCTAAAATTTTAGTCATCGTTTTTTCAGTATAAAAATTTTGCAATAATAGACTGCTACCAAAATCAACGCCTTTTTTGGAAAAGACGCCATTGTCAGTAATGAACCGAAAAGTATTTCCTTTAAAATAATAGGTAATGATTCGTTCGTCGCTACTTAAATTAGGATTGTTTTCAAAATATTGATTACTCATATTTACCCCAATGAAACAAATAGTCTGAGTTTCCTCAGACTATAGTATTTTTAATTTAAGAATTTATTTAACTTCTACTTCAGCGCCAGCTTCAACTAATTTAACTTTTAATGCTTCAGCTTCTTCTGGAGTTATCTTTTCTTTAACAGCTTTTGGAGCATTATCAACTAAATCCTTAGCTTCTTTTAAGCCTAGACCAGTAACTTCACGAACTAATTTGATAACGTTTAATTTAGATGCACCAGCACTCTTAAGAATTACACTAACTTCTGTAGGTCCTTCTTCAACTGCTGCTGTGCCTGCTGCAACTGCAACTGGAGCAGCCGCTGTAACGCCAAATTCTTCTTCAATTGCCTTTACAAGTTCATTTAATTCTAAAACGCTCATTTCTTTTAAAGATGCGATAAATTCTTCTTTATTAAGTTTTGCCATTTCGTTTGTTCCTCCTAATTAATTTTCTTTTTCTGATACTGCTTTAACAACACAAGCAAGATTGCGAATAGGTGCCTGTAAAACACTTAGTAACATAGATAACATACCTTCTTTGTTTGGTAATTTTGATAAAGCTTTTAAATCTGCTTCATTAGTAACTGCTTTGTCAACAATACCAACCTTTACACTTAATTTATCATGATCTTTTGCAAAATCATAAACCACTTTTGCTGCAGAAACTTCATCAGTACCAACAACAATAGCACTTGGTCCTACTAAATGTTCCTCAATGCCATCATATCCTGCTTCTTTAGTTGCACGACGTAAGATGTTGTTTTTAACAACTTTCATTTCACAGTTTTCAGTATGTAGCTTAACGCGAAGTTCAGTAACTTCTGCTACAGTTAATCCTAGGTAATCAACGAATAATGTTGATCCAGCTTTTGATATTTTTTCTCTAATTGCTTGGACCTCTTCATGTTTTTTAGCGATTGTCGCTTCATTCATTGTTTTCACCTCCTGAAAATTTTCCTCGGTAGGCGTAATTAAGCTCCTAAATTTTTCTTATTTTAGGTGCACCTACTGTCTACGGCAGAGACTATTTATACTACTTATATACTATTTTATTATGAATTCTATAATGATTAGATATTACTTCTTATGCAAGGTCTGTAGTAACTTTAATACCAGGGCCCATTGTTGAAGTAATAGTTAAATTTTGAATGTAAACACCTTTAACAGTTTGTGGTTTAATACGTAGCATTTGATTATAAATTGCTTTTATATTTTCAGCAAGTTTAACATTTTCAAATGAAACTTTACCAACTGGAACTTGAACATTACCAACTTTATCAGTACGATATTCAACTTTACCAGCCTTAAATTCTTTTACTGTTTGTTCAACATTCATCGTTACTGTACCAGTTTTAGGGTTTGGCATTAAACCTTTAGGACCTAAAATACGACCTAATTTACCAAGTTCACCCATCATATCTGGTGTAGCAATAATTGTATCAAAATCAAACCAGCCCTCTTTAATCTTTTCAAGATATTCAGCATCACCAGCATAATCTGCACCTGCCGCAAGAGCTTCTTGTGCTTTTGCGCCTTTTGCGATTACTAATACGCGGACTGCTTTACCAGTTCCATTTGGAAGTGAAACTGCTCCACGTAAATTTTGTTCAGCCTTACGAGGATCAATATTTAATTTAAA
Source organism: uncultured Bacilli bacterium (assembly GCA_944326155.1). Classification (GTDB taxonomy): domain Bacteria; phylum Bacillota_I; class Bacilli_A; order ML615J-28; family CAG-313; genus CAG-313. Next base: position 26,837 of record CALVCV010000011.1, on the reverse strand, counting down.
AGATACTTCGACTGTTGCATCAAATTTAGCAACATTTGTCTTCTTAACTAGTTCTACAGCCTCATCAAGACTATATCTTTTTGAACGATCTACTAGTTTTAAAGCTTCTAGATATTTTTTACCTCTTTTTGCCATTTGTTAATTTACCTCCTAAATGTGGTCTAACGGAATCTCCTCCCACGCTAGTTGAATTATTCAACCAATTTAAAGAGAGTGATAGAAACTTATTTTTCTACAACGATTCCCATGTTGCGAGCAGTACCTTCCACAATATTTGCGGCTGCTTCAACCGTATATGCGTTAAGATCTGGCATCTTCATTTGTGCAATTTCTAGTAATTTAGCACGAGTAATAGTTGCAACTTTATTCTTTTTCGCATTATTGGAACCTTTTTGAATGCCTGCTGCTTTTTTTAATAAGTCTGAAGCCGGAGGAGTCTTTGTAATAAATGTGAAAGTACGATCTTCGTACACGTAAATTTCAACTGGAATTACATATCCTGCCATACTTGCAGTTTTTTCATTAAATTGGCTGCAGAATTGTTGAATGTTAACACCTGCTTGCCCTAGTGCTGGTCCAACTGGTGGAGCCGGATTAGCCTTTGCCGCAGGAATTTGAAGTTTAACAACTTTTTTAACTTGTTTAACTTTAGCTGCCACGAGACACACCTCCTTATTTTGTCCGTGATGTGGTTTATGAACACTATGATGTTCTCCCACATTTTTAAATAATTCATAGTATAAAGCGTCATTGCACGCATCTCATATTATACATTTTTTTTGTTAAAAAGTCAATCTATTTATTCTTTTATTTTTTAAAAAAGTCACAATCTTTAAATTGTGACTTTAATTCTTTATCATTAATCAAATCTATTTTAAAAAATATCTACAAATTACTTATTTATTCTAAATTCTTTTTCATATCAGCAAAACTTTGAGCAATTTTAAATCCCGCCAACAAGTAGATATAACGTGCTGGATTATCAAGCCCAGTAAAAAAAGTCATATAAGTTGAACCATGTTTTTTTAAATATTCACATAAATTGCAAAATAAACCCTTACCAAGCCCACCACCACGCTCATTAGGATCTACACAAATACCATCTAAGTGGCCTCTACCTGTTGCTTCAGTATACATAGCGCCTGTCCAACCAACGACTTTATTATTGTGCGCCGCAACTAAGAATGGTCTTGGTTGTTCACGTTTCAAATTGCCTCTAATGGCACTTGCAAAACCAGGGTTATTAATTGCTTCGCAAAATTCTTCAATACCATAATGCTTATTAGAATCATACACTTCAACTGTTAATCCACGTTTCTCATTTTCTGCCATTTGTTTAACTACTTTTTCTGGCATTGTATATTTGTCTAAATCCAAATGAAATCCTTCGTGAATGCTGTTTACAAAATATCCATGATGATATAAAAATAAATAGAAATCAGAATTCATTCTAACTGCAGGCATACCTGGATGTTCATGTTTATTTGTATAAGGAATATACCATGGCCAATTAATTTGGCTTAAGAAAACAAAACGAACTGATTTCATATTATTTTTTTTAATATAATTTTCAGCTAGCGATAATAATTTAGAGCCAATTCCTTGTCTACGATATGTTTTTTTGACAATTAAAGTATTGATATATCCAGAAGCTTTTTCATTATCCTTATCCATGTCGCGAACATTACTACTAATAAAACCAACAACTTTTTCATCTTTCAACGCAACAAAAGTACCATCTAATTTAAAAAAAGGATTATTAAATAACTGATTTTTAAACTCCTCTTTGCTTAATTCTTTAAAGAAAACTTCTTCTTGAGTTAATTCATAAAAAACATCATACATTTGATCTTGATATTTTTCTTCGTAAGAACAATAATTTATCATAACATTCACCTCTTTGTAACATCATCATTATACTATAATATTTTTTTAAAAACAAGACTTTTGAAATTTATTTGTTTCAACTACATTATCTAGGATTTTCTGGATTATCATTTAGATACCAAGTTGAATCTTGAACATATTCTAATCCTCTTTCAGTTTGAATTTTTATATCATTATTTTCTATAGTGACCACTATTGTACCATTAATAAAGGTAGCAAAAAGTTTTTTGGTATAAGTATTTAATCTAGCAACAATTGTCTTTTTGGGTAAGTTATATTTATTTTCAGCACTTGAAGAAATAATCACATATTCTGGTGTAATATTATTCAAAAAAGCCGTTGTATTTGAAGTTGGTGAGCCATGATGATTGGCTTTAAAAACATCAACATGGCCAATATTTAGATTTGTCAAATAGGTTTCTTCTTCTTTTTCTGCGTCTCCACAAAGCAAAACTTTACGATTTTCGCATGTTAAAAGACAACTAACTGAACGATCATTATCATCGGTTATTTCATTCATACCATAAGTTTGATAATCTAATAAATCTAGATAGGTATTATCACCTAAATAAAATCTCGTAATCGCATTAGGATTACTTTGATTAAAGCAACTTGCTATATTAATATAATTCGTACCTAATTCTTCTTTTTGATTGCGAATCTCAAGATAATCTTCATATAATTGGGTAGTCCCTTCATAGCCAAAATCAACAATATATTTATAATCAATATTAGGTACATCTAAGGCACCATAACTAGTAGAAAGCCCCACCATACCGCCTAAATGGTCACTATCTGCATGGGTGATAATAACAAGTTCTAAAATGTCATCTGTAACATGTTCTTCAATAAAAGGTACAACAGTATTAGAGCCACTTGCTTTTTCTCCAGCATCAATTAAAATATCAATATCACCACATTCAATAAAAATACTATCACCAATTTGAGGATTTTGGTCAGTACCTAATAATTCTAAAAATGTAATATCAACTTTATCAACCGCTGTACCTTCGCTAGCAAGATAAAGAACACCACCCTTTGTAAGAAAGCCTGAAACATTATTTTTTTCTTTTTGATAATGTAAGTAAAAAGCGATTGCGCAAACTATGACTACAACTAAAAGTAATAAAAACGGTGCTTTTTTAAAAAGTTTTTTAGCCTCTTTTTTGACTATGTTTTGTTTTTTATTTCTCATTTCTTCCTCCTATTAAAAAATAGCAGGCTTTATACCTACTATTTGATTGCTTCAACTTCATCAAAACGAAGTTCATTTGGTGTTTGACGACCAAACATATCTATTAAGACTGTTACAATTTGATTTTCAAAATCAATTTTTTCAACAACGGCTTCTTGACCATAAAAAGTTTCAGAAACAACTTTAACTTTATCGCCTACAGCAAATTTAATATCTGTTGTAATAGAAATGCCACTATTTTTTAAAATAGGAATCATTTCATGTGGCGGAACTGGTACTGGTTTAGCACGCCCACCACTAGAGCCTAAAAAGCCTGTAACCATCGGTGTATTTCTAACAATAAACCAAGATTCATCTGTAACAATCATATCAACAAAAATATATCCTGGATATGGATTGACAATTACTTCCTTCATTTCACCATTAGCCTTTTTTTCCATATGGACTTCTTCAGGAATCAGTACATTAAAGATATAGTCTTCCATATTCATCGAGACAATTCTTCGTTCTAAATTACGCTTTGCGGCATACTCCATTCCAGCATATGATTGAATAATATACCAAGCTCTTTCGTTATCTGTATCTTCAGTATACATGAAAACTCCTAATATAAAAGATTCTTTAATAATTGAATAATTTTTTCAATTACAAAATCGCATCCAATAAAGAATAATGCTAAAACAACTGAGAATACTACCACCTTCACAACATTCCATAAAAATTCTTTCCATTTTAAGCCCGTGATATGTTTCACTTCAGAAAAAGATGGACGATAAAACGATGATGCAACAAGGACAATAGAAATTGCACCTAAACCAATTAATACCCATGAGAAAACAATTGTATTAGTTTTCCCACCTATTAACCATGCTTCTTCAGGAATGGTTAATAAGTTACCTTGTAGTAAAATAACTCCTAATTCAATTGCAAAAAGTCCTAAAAATAATAATAAATAATTTTCTAACTTATGTTCCGCAAGTAGATATTCTACAACACGATTTTTCTTTTCTGCTTTAACTTTTTCAGCCATGACATAATCCTCCTATTTTGTTTCTTTATGTATGGTATGCTTATTACAACGTTTACAAAACTTCTTAATCACTACTCTTTGATTTGTATTTAATTTGTTTTTCTCCGTTATGTAATTACGAGATAAACACTCTTCACATACTAGTATTACTTTTTCTCTCATATTTTTATAATACCACCTTGACTAATTTATTATACTAAATTTACACATAAAAGTCAACCATTTAAGTTATTTTTACGTAGTTTTTTTCGAATTCGATCAATCGCATCATAAATTTTTTTAACTTCACAATTTAATTCTTTGGCAATTTTTCTTGGTGTTTCATTATTGATAAATTTTAATTCATATATGCGTCTTTCAAAAGCAGATAACAATATTTTATCTTCTCTTAAAATTTGATTTTCTAGTTTATTTGAATTATCTACAATAAATTCTTCAATATTATCTAAATAAACAATTTTAGTTTTATGACTCTTTTTTCTTAAAAGATCAATAAATCTTCTTTTCAAAATCAATGTAAAATAGCTATTGAAACTCATAAAAAATCTTTCATTATAAGAATGAATCGCTTTTACTAGATAAATTAATCCCTCTGCATAAAACTCTTCTTTTTCTTCTTTGGTTAAATTTAATTTGCTAATACTAGATAAAATCAAAGGTTTATACTTATCAATTAATAATTCAGTCGCTAAATCATCATTTTCATAAATTAAATACAATAATTCGTTGTCATTGTATTTTTGAATAATAATTCCCCCCTATTTTTTATCATTAATATTCAAAACGATTGCGCATTATTTCATAAAAAATTATACCTGCGCTCACTGAAGCATTGAGTGATGTAATGTGTCCAATCATTGGAATATGGACAAAAAAATCACAATTTTCTTTTACTAACCTAGAAATGCCAAAACCTTCTGAACCGATTATGACCACAATTTTCCCCTTATAATCTTGTTTACGATAATCGATTGATCCTTGCATATCTAAACCAATCACCCAATATCCAGCAGCTTTTAATTTTTTAATTGTTTGTACCAAATTCGTAACTTGTGATACTTTGACATATTCAATTGCACCAGTTGATACTTTAGCAACGGTTTGATTAACAGAAACAGTACGATTTTTAGGAATAATAATTCCATCTACACCTGTTGCATCAGCAGTTCGCATAATAGCTCCTAAATTATGAGGATCTTCTAAACCATCTAAAATAACCAGTGTCACGTTCTCTTTATTTTTTAATTTTTCAATCATTTGATCTAATTGTGTATACGCGTAATCTTCTACTTCAATGACAATTCCTTGATGATTAGTTCCAAATTTTGTATTTAATTCTAATTGGGTTAACTCTATAACTTCAATTTTTCGACCCTTAATCAGCATATTTAAAGTATCATTCAAAAATCCTTTTTCTTTTTTTAATAAAAAGATTTTTTTAATATTACGATTGGTTTTTAGACTCTCTATTGCAGCATTTTTACCATATATATACATTATTCACCTTCACTACTTTCAACTATCAAAAAAATTTTATTAATGAGTTCATCTAATCTATCAGTATCTTGCTTCAAATATAAAAAACCAATCACAGCTTCAAGGCCAGTAGAAACAACATATGATACATGGTTTACATTTTTACGATACCCATGTGGCGCATTATTACGTCCTCTTAAAAAATATGTATATTCTTCAGCATTTAACTCATTTTTAATTTTTGAAAATATTTTTTGGTGGGCTACAGCTGAAACATATTTAATGCTAACTTTTCGCAATTCAGCATTCTTAGTTATTCCTTTATTTAATAAATGCATTCTTACTCTTAATTCATAATAGGCATCTCCAATATAGGCCAAATTGCTACCATTTAATAATTGATAATTATTCATTATAATTTGATACCCATTTCTGTTATTTTTGCCCTTAGCATATCAGCTGTCGCAAAATCTTTATTCTCTCTTGCAAGTTGCCAATTGGCAACTAAAGTTTTTTCTTTTTCCGTTAATGGGTCTATTAAAACATAAAGACCAAAAATAGAAAACATATCTTGAAGCGTTTTAAAATCATCTTTTAATTCATCTAATGTACATTCTTTATTTCTTAAATCTTTATTTATTTTCTTTTGAAGTGTATAAAGAACGCTTAATGCATTAGCTGTATTAAAGTCAAATGCCATTTCTTTTAAAAAGTCATTCATTAAATCTATCACTTGTCCATTAAATGACACATTACTTAATTCAATTTTTCGATATAAACTACGATAGGTATTTGCAAATTTCTCCCATTCAATAGCCATCTTTTGCATTAACTCATCAGTATAATTGATGGTTTGTCGATAATGATTAGAAAGAACAAATAAACGGTATGCTTGAGGTGGATATTTAGTAATAATATCCTTTAACCAAATAACATTACCTAAGGATTTACTCATTTTTTCACCGCTTAAATCAATTCTAGCATTATGAATCCAATAATTAGCAATCATGTGTTGATGTAGTGCAATCGACTGCGCAATTTCATTTTCATGATGAGGAAATTTCAAATCATTACCACCGCCATGAATATCAATTTTTGAACCAAATATTTTATCAATCATGACTACACATTCCGTATGCCATCCAGGTCTACCAAGACCAAAAGGACTCGGCCATTTTTTACCAATATCATTTGTTTTTTTCCACAAAGTAAAGTCAGCAGGATTCTTTTTGTTTTGATTAATATCAACTCTTGATCCACTTTCTAATTTTTCTAATTTTTGATTGCTTAAAACACCATATTCAGAAATATTATTTACATCAAAATAAACATCATCACCATTTTGATAGGCATGAGATGTTTGAATTAAGCGATTAATAAAATCGATAATTTCATTGATATTTTCCGTTACTCTTGGATGTATAACATCTTTACAACAGCCTATTTTATCACAAGCATCGAGATAAGCTTGAATATATTTTTCACTAATTTGTTCTTCAGTGGTGTTTTCTTCAATGGCTTTTTTAATTATTTTATCATCAATATCGGTAAAATTAGATACCATTGTTACTTTATAGCCAATATATTCAAAAAATCTTTTTACTGTATCAAAAAAGATAACAGGTCTTGCATTACCAATATGCATATGATTGTAAACAGTTGGCCCACAAACATACATTGAAATTTCATTTTCCTTAAGCGGAACAAAGTCCTCTACTTTATTGGTTAAAGAATTGTAAACTTTAATATTATTTTTTATCATAATTTTTACCTCTATTTGGGTATTTAACGATTTGTAAAATCGTCATAAAGATGCCCACAATACTAACTATTAAAAATAAAAAAGATATTACACCACAAATGGTATCAGGTGTTTTTTCTAATAAACTATAGCTATCAGAAATACTTTGGCTAATCGCAAATAAACCAGCCCCTAGAATTCCTCCTATAAATAAGATAAGACCTGTAATAAACATTTTATTTTCTTGCATATTTTTCTCCTTAATTTTTTTGAAAAAATAAGACCACAAAATATTTTGTGGTCTTAAATAAACATAAACTAAGCTTGTGCGTAAAATACGATTAACGTTTAGAAAATTGTGGTGCACGACGAGCTTTACGAAGACCGTATTTTTTACGTTCGATAGCACGTGGATCACGAGTAAGTAAACCGGCTTTTTTTAGAACTGAACGATATTCTGGATTAACTAATAATAATGCACGGCTGATACCAAGACGAATTGCTCCAGCTTGGCCACTAATTCCACCACCATTTACATTAACAAAAATATCGTATTGAGTACCTGTTTCAGTTAAATTAAGTGGTTGTAAAACGTCAAGACGAACAGCGGCTGAAGGAATATACTCTGCAAAATTGCGATCGTTTATTACAAATTTTCCATTGCCTGGAATTAAACGTACTCTTGCAACCGAACTTTTACGACGACCAGTAGCTTGATAAACTGCTTTTTCCATTTTAATTCCTCCTATTTAATCTCTAATGGGAATGCTTCAGGTTTTTGAGCACCTTGTCCATGTTCAGGACCAACATAAACATAAAGGCGACGATACATATTATCGCCTTGAGGGCCTTTTGGAAGCATGCCTCTTACTGCTAACTCAACAATTTTTTGTGGTTGTTTTTCCATCATTTCTCTAGCTGTACGAGTTTTTAAACCACCTGCATATTGTGAATGACGATAATATTTTTTACCTAACATTTTATTTCCGGTTAAAACTACTTTTTCAGCATTAACAACAACAACATAGTCGCCACCATCAATATGTGGAGTATATGTTGGTTTGTGTTTACCTTTTAAAACTGTAGCAATTGCAACTGACATTCTACCTAAAACTAAATCGGTTGCGTCAATTACATACCATTTACGATTTTCGTTTGCGCTTTTAACTGTATCCATATAAGTTGTACGCATTTTTTATTTCCTCCTAAAAATTTATATTTGAAGGGCTTAATTTGTGGGTTTTAAGTCTCTCGACTAAATGTATCATATAAATTATACACTAAATTACATAAATTGTCAAATGATAAAACCTTTTTAATTTTGTTAAATTACACTTCTTTGAACATAATTGCCACTAATCATCTTTACTTTTGTAGTAATAATAAAGGCTTTCGGATCAATCGAATGAATGATTGCTAAATATTCAGAAGTTTCAAAATTACTAGCATAAATTTCAATTACTTTTCTTGCAGCATTGGTGTATCCACCTATGGCATCATAGATTGTCATACTATGATTAAAATGTTCAAGTAAAACTTTCTTTAGTTCTTCAGCTTTATCAGTTATTACTTCAATTCTTGTTGTTTGATAAGTTTGATATACAGATTGTAAGATTTTCATATAGACAATTAATCTAATAATGGTATGCAAAACATTTTCTACACTTATTAAAGATGAGGCAACAATAATAGAAAAATCAAACATAAATTGATATTTGGTAAAAGGTATTCTTTTTTTCATTACCAAATAATTGGAAATAATATCCATTCCTCCTGTTGAACCACCACCTTTTAGACAAATAGCAGCACCATATCCTGTTATTAAACCACCAATGATAGCAAGTAATAATCTTGTGCCAGGTTGCATATTTTGACTAAACTCTAGTTCTAGTTTAAATGTTTCAGCGTTATGAATAATATTAAAATCACCATTTAATACGTCAATTAAACCACCACCAAATTCACCGCCATCGCTTAATAAATAAATGAAAGGGCTAACTGATAGATTAGAAATTAATGACATTAAGATAGATTGGATAGCAATGGATACTACCGTTAAAATAGCAAAATGTTTACTAACACCTCGCCAACCAATCAACAACAATGGAATATTAATTATTCCAACAAAAAAACCTATATATCCTCTAATTGCTGTCGAACCACCAAATTTTTCAATCAATCCTACTATTAATTGTGATGCTCCAGTTACTCCACCTGAAAAAAAACCACCAAGTTGTAAAATCCAAACAACACCAAAAGAATAAATAATAGATCCTATAACAACAAGAATAGTGGATTTTATCATTTTATTTGTTTCGCATTTATCATTTCTACATTCTATATGATCTGTGAAAACATAACGACTCTTTTTAGATTCTTCTTTTTCCATATTATTTCTTCCTTTATAATATTAAAATTAATCTATTTCTTAGTGGGATTAATAATCCTTATATCATTTTCTTTTTTACTATATCCAAACTTTTTTGTAATATCAAATAAAATCGGTGGAATAATGCATGTAAGAGATGAAGCAATAATTAAAGCATTCACAAAATGATGTGTAAAAACACCAAATTCTTCTGAAGCAATCGCAACAATTAACGTGCATGCAACAAATAATGTTGTTTGAATAATGGTTGACCAGTTAAACCATCGACCCAAATAGATGAAAGGAATTTTTACAACAACAAGCATAACAAATAAAATTAAAATAAGTGATAAATTTTCCCATTTAAATATCTCTTGTATTGGCATCAAAAGTCCAATTTTTACTCCAACTAACATATAGAAAATGGGAACAAAAATTCCATATCCTATTGTTTCAAGTTTATGAATCGTAAAAATACTTGGCTTTGCAAATTTGATTACCATACCTGCTAAAAAAGCACCTAAAATATATTCTACACCTGAGATACTACAAAGAATCATTAAGCCTATTAATAAAGCTAAAGTAATTCTAACGCCAAAATGAACAATACCATCTGAAATTTTTTTAAAACAATCTAATTTAAGATAGCGATTAAAAATATAAACAAAAATTAAAACAATGACTAAAATAAATAAATGCCATGGTTTTTGTTCTTCAAAAATTCCTCGATAAAGCATTAAACTACTAAGAGCAATGATAGATAAAAATTCCGCTTTTGTAGAATAACTACTAATAATTTTGCCAATAGTCGTATGAGCAAGGCCTTCATCATGAACTAAAGGAATTACAATTGATGCAAAAGTACTTGAAAACACAATTGTTAATAAAATCACACCAATAACTTTATTATTCATATATTTAAGGAAAATAAAGGATCCTCCAATACTTATAGCAATAACTATAAGTAGTAAAATACTTGTAAGGCGAGTAATATGAATGGAAGAGACACCTTTTGGCTGTTTAATTAAAACACTAAAATCAGTATCCAAACCACTTAAAAATAATAGAAATCCCATTCCAAAAGTATATAAACCTTCCATCAAAGGTGTTAATTCACCATTGTTTATAAATAAATTTTTTGATGCAAAACTACCAAGTAAAATGCCAGATAAAATTTCAATAACCAAAACAGGAATAAATTTAATCTTAAGTAAAGTCAAAAGAACTGGAATAATTGCAGCAATACCAAGTAAAATAACAATTGGTAATAAAATTGTTAAATCAAAAGTCGTTGATAAATAATTAAACATACTATCTCACTATAGAACCACATGGAAGATTTCTTACTTCTACTAATTCTAGTTTATCTTGATCTGTAGCACAAAGTAACATGCCTTGTGATTCTACACCTCTAATTTTAGATGGTGCTAAGTTTTCAACTACAATTACTTTTTTGCCAATTAATTCATCAGGATGATAAAAATTTGCAATACCTGAGACAATTTGTCTTATTTCTTGACCAATTTTTACTTTAGAAACAAGGAGTTTATTGGCATTTTGATGTTTTTTACATTCAATTATTTCCCCAACCACAAGAGAAATTTTATTAAAATCTTCAATTCCTATTTTAACTTTTACTGTATTACTTTCCAATTTTTCTTTTATCTCGTTTTGTTTTTGACTTGCAAAATATTCTAATTCTTTTTCCATATCAAGTCTTTGAAATAAATTTTCTTTTAGAAAGACTTTTTCATTTGAAAATTTTTCACCAAATTGAAGTTGATCTAAGCGCATATTAGTATTTGTTTGATTTAACGCTTGTAAAATTTTATTTGATGTATCAACTAAATATGGCGCAATTAAGATAGCAATAACACGTAGTGCTTCTGCTAAATGATACATGACACTATCTAAGTCTATTTTTTTACTTTGATCTTTGGCAAGCACCCAAGGAGCAGTTTCATCAATATATTTATTTACTCTTCTAATTAACTGCCAAGTTTCTCCAATACCATCTTGTAATTTAAATTGTTCAAAACATTGAATTGTTTTCGTAATAGTCTCGTTAGCAAATTTTGCAAGTGATTCATCAAGTACACTAGTAGGAAGTTGATTACTAGGAACGATACCATCACAATATTTATTAATCATTGAAATACTTCTACTAACTAAGTTTCCTAAATCATTTGCCAATTCATAATTATATCTTTCAACAAATCTTTCATAACTAAAAAGTCCATCATTACCAAGTGGTAATTCTTTTACTAAATAATATCTTACTGCATCTACACCATAACGACTAATTAAATCCATTGGATATACTGCATTACCTCTTGATTTAGACATTTTTCCTTCTTTAGTTAAAATCCAACCATGTACAATCAGTTTAAAACGGATTGGAATATCCAAGGCCATAAGCATAATAGGCCAATAAATTGCATGAAATCGTAAAATATCTTTACCTACAACATGATAAATGCGATTATTATTAAGCCAAAAATCTTTATAAAGTTGATTTTCTTTTGTATCATAGCCTAGAGCTGTTAAATAATTAAATAGTGCATCAATCCAAACATAAATAATATGTTTAGGATTAGAAGGAACTTTGATTCCCCAATTAAAAGATGTGCGACTTACACATAAGTCTTCAAGTCCTGATTCAATAAAAGAAATAACTTCGTTTCTTCTTGTCTCAGGACAAATAAAATTAGGATGTTCTTTAATATATGTTAATAATTGAGTAGCATATTTTTTCAAACGTAAAAAATAACTTTCCTCAGAAACAACTTTGGTAGGTTTTCCACAATCTGGACAAGTATCATTTTCTCCTAATTGTGATTTTGTAAAAAAAGTCTCGCAAGAAACACAATAATTTCCACTATAAGTACCAAGATAAATATCATCGTTAGCTAATAATCTTTCAAATACCCTTGCTACTATTTCTTCATGATGTTTATCAGTTGTTCTAATAAAACCATCATAATTGATTTTCATTACTTTCCATAATTCTTTAGTTTCAGCTGCTACTTTATCTACAAAAGCTTGTGGAGTCATATTTGCTTTAATAGCTGCTTCTTCAATCTTTTGACCATGTTCATCCATTCCTGTTAAATAGAATGTATTTCTACCCATTTGACGATTAAATCTAGCAAAAGTATCACAAGCAACAGTTGTATAAGTATTACCAATTTGTACTTTACCACTAGCATAATAAATAGGTGTTGTAACATAGCATTTTTTACACATTTTTATACCTCCTAAAAAGGACAAATTTTAACCAATTAATTATACCATATTATATTTTTTTTATAAAGGGAAATGATTAAACGATTTTATGCTTACGCCTTTTTAGAATCAATTTGACAATAATCATAATAATCACAAAAATGAGTAATATAGTAACAATAATAACCACCTCAATATAATTATTAATATAACAACCAAAATCATTTAAACAACCAATTAAATTATCTTCAATTATCTCAAATTCAAGTAAAACTTCAGTTTCATGTCCTGATGTATCTTGAGCCTTAATATACAATTTATGTTTTCCTAACTGAAGCATTTCATCTGTATAGATTTGATCATCTAGTAAAATTATTACTTCAACATGATCAAAATTTTCAATAATTTCATATTCAATTTGATTAAGTTTTACATATTTTTGACCATTTTGAATATTTTTAATAATAATTTGTGGAGGAATAGTATCAATTACTGTAACATTTTGTTTAACACTTTGTGATTTATTTCCTGCTTTATCAATTGCTACATATGAAATATAACCACTATATCCTTTTTGAATTAATTCATCAAACCTATCTTTGCTTTCTTTTTGATTTTCAATATAATAATTTGTTTCTAGTATACAAGAATCTAAAAAATTATCTTTGACATTAACAAATTCATCAAAATGAACCTTATCATATTCTACATCTTCAACTATAATATCACTTACGCTTAAAGTTGGACAAGTTGTATCAATTACTTCAATTACACTATCAAAAGATTGACTATAATTCATACTTTTGTCAATTGCAAAATAAGAAAAAGGAATTGCTATCCCTTTTTTTAAAATTTCTTTTATCTCCAAAAAAGAAAGAGCATTATGTTCTCCAAAATCAAAAACAATTTGTGGACTATCATCATAATTATCCTCTATTATAAAGTAATCCTCTAAAATAAAAGAATCCACATCTATATCATTAAGAATGATCTTTTCTACTTTATGAATTGTAGGAGCTTTTGTATCAATAATTTGGACTTCGATATGAGGAGTTGATGTTTCATTACCACTTGTATCTTCGACAAGAAACTGAATATATCCTTTAGGACTACTTAAAAGAAAGTCTTTAAATGATTCGACTGAAGAAATTTCATTTAATTCATCATCATAGTATTTAATTTGCGATTCTAAATTGCTATCATAATTATCATGGATTGAAATATAATTAAAATAATCAGTCGTATCTATTAACTCATCTATTATTTCAATTGTTAAGGGAAAGTCAATTGTTGGTGCTATTAAATCAACAATGGATATAGCTTTAGACAACACAATATAATCAGCAGAACTTTTATCATAAATACCAATGTGAACCGTATCAAGACCAATAACTGCTGTATTAACTTGCTTTTCAATTAAATATTCATATTCATCTACTTCACGATTTAAAATAATAATATCTTTTTTAAAATCTGGTAATTCACTATAAACATTTAGTTCATAGTTATCTACATCCCACTTTACTTTTATTTTCTCACGATTATAAATCTGATATGGAATAAGTTGATCATTAATATCAAATAGATATATACTAATACCCATTTCATTATAATTTTCAAGAGTAAAAAATTTTGCAATATCATCAATTGTTTTTTTTACTTTAAATTTAATATTACAAATATTATTTTTATAACTTGAAAAAAAACCTTCTTCTATATTTTTGTCTTTTAACAGGCGAAGTCTTACGTAATGATTATCCACATAATCATTAATAATATCGTTATTAAAAATAGATGAAGTCGAAAAATAGAAATACTTATCTTCTATTTTTATTGGTTCTAAATAAGATTCGTCAATTTTTATTTGTAATTTAATTTCATTTAAAGAAGCAAATTGATCCAAGTTAATATTTAATTCAACAGTATCTCCAACTTCATATGTTTTTTGGTCAAAGACTAGATATAATTTAGCAAATTGACTGGTATTTGCCAATACCAATGAAGTTTTTTTAATAGAACTAGCAACCATCAATATAAAAATAGCAATACCTATTATTATTTTTATATTAATTTTTTTGATATTTTTAGTCATCATATTTTTTCACCTCATAAGATATATTTAAAAATAAAATCATGTTTCGTTGTATTATTATATTGCATCTAATATTATTTTTTTGATGAAAAAAGGAAATTATTTTAATAAAAATAAAAAACTGATTATGTTTAATCAGTTTTTTAAAATTATGATATTTTCGTTGTTAATTCTTTATATCCTTTAAACATTTGCTTTTTCATGTTAAGTGCTTCTTCAATCGGCGTTGCAACAATTTCATTATTAAAAACTCCAATGCATTTTCCGCCTTCACCTTTAATCAATTCTTCTACTGCGGCAATACCTAATCTACTTGCTAACACACGATCAAAAGGTGTTGGAGAACCTCCTCTTTGTACGTGGCCTAAAATAGTTGCTCGAGAATCAAAGCCAGTATATTCTTGAATTTGTTTAGCAAGTTCACGAACATCTGTAATATGTTCCGTAATGATGATTAAAACATGTCTACTCTTATGGGTTTGACACTTTCTAACTGTTTCAATAACTTCTTCTAAACTATAACCTGTTTCTGATGTGATAACCAAATCGGCTCCCGTCGCAAGAGCTGCAGCATAAGCTATGTCACCACAATATCTACCCATTACCTCAACGATAGAACAACGTTGATGAGAATTAGAAGTATCCCTTAGTTTATCAATTGCATCAACAGCTGTATTTACTGCTGTTGCAAAACCAATCGTAAATTCACTTGAAGCAATATCATTATCAATTGTGCCAGGAAGTCCAATACAATAAACGCCCATTTTACTAAGTTTTAAAGCACCACGATAGGTCCCATCGCCACCAATGGCAACCAGTGCATCAATACCACGTTTTTTTAATTGTTCTAAAGCTACTTGTGCTACTTCATCCTTACTAAATTCAGCTAAACGTGCCGAACCAAGAATAGTACCACCACGATTAATAATATTCGTGACACTGTCACGAGTCATTGGATAAATACGTCCTTCAACTAACCCTTTATATCCATCTTCAACACCAAAAACTTCTAGGCCCTCACTAATTCCTGCCCGTACAACTGCACGAATGGTTGCATTCATACCAGGTGCATCACCGCCTGATGTTAGCACTGCAATTTTTTTAACTTTCTTTTCCATTGACAGCCTCCACTTTTAAAATTATTGTCAATACTTATATCGTTATACAATTATACTACAAAATGGCAAAAATCAACAAAAATTTGCTTTTATTTTAATGATTTTAAATTCCAAATACGATTAGCATATTCTTTGATACTGCGGTCTGCCGCAAATCTACCTGCTTCACTAATATTCACAAGTGACATCCGATTAAAGGCTTTTTTATTGCTATATACTTCATCCATTTTCTGATGTACACGCATGTAATCTTCAAAATCCGCAAGACACATATAACGATCCGCAATTCCATTTGATGTTAATAAATAGTTTGCAATATTTTCAAAGCTCTTGCCGGCAAAACCTTTTTTAAGGGTATTTATAACACCTCTTAATTCTTTATTATTGTTATAGTAATAAGTTGAATTATAGCCGTTTTTCCATATTTCGTCTACTTCTTTTGCGCTCATACCGAAGATAAAAATATTTTTATCCCCTACTGCGTCACAAATTTCGACATTAGCGCCATCCATTGTGCCAAAAGTAATTGCGCCATTAATCATAAATTTCATATTACCAGTACCACTTGCCTCAAATCCAGCAAGTGAAATTTGTTCACTTATTTCACTTGCTGGCATTAAATATTCAGCTAAAGTAACACAATAATCTTCCATAAAAATAACATTCAGTTTTTCTTTTATTTTAGGATTTAATGCAATATCTTTAGAAATATAATTAATAAGTTCAATAATTTCTTTAGCAAGATAATATCCTGGAGCAGCTTTGGCACCAAAAATAAAAGTTTGTGGTGTCATATTGATATCTGGATTTTCTTTTAACATATTATATAAACTAATTATTTTTAATACATTTAAAAGTTGTCTTTTATATTCATGAAGTCGCTTAACTTGAACATCAAATCTTGTATTAGGATCTAATACAATGCCTTGTTTTTTATAAATGACATTAGCAAAATCACATTTATTTAAATATTTAATGCGGCCAAGTTCATCAATAATTTTATCATTATCATAATAAATTGCAAATTTTTTAAGTTCTTCAGGATTTTTATACCAACCATGGCCTATTGTTTCATCTAATAAATTAGATAAACGTGGATTAGATTGATGTAACCATCTTCGATGTGCAATACCATTTGTTACATTGGTAAACTTTTCTGGTGTCATTTGATAATAGTCACTAAAAATACTTCTTTTGATAATATCGCTGTGAAGGGCTGATACACCATTGACTTTATGACTTGCAATAACACTTAAATTTGCCATTTTTATATGGTTATTGGCAATGATAGCCATTCTACTAATTTTATCCCAATCACCAGGATAAACATTCCATAAATCAGTTGTGTAACGACGATTAATTTCTTGTAAAATAGCATAAATTCTTGGAATAGTCTTAGAAACTAACTCTTCACTCCATGATTCTAATGCTTCGACTAAAATCGTATGATTGGTATAAGCAACCGCCTTAGTTACAATATTCCATGCTTCATCCCAATCAAATTCATGTTCATCCATTAAGATACGCATTAATTCAGGAATACATAAAGCTGGGTGAGTATCATTAATATGGATTGCTGCATACTGTGGCAATGTATGTAAATCACCATAACGTTTAATATGATCATTAATAATATTTTGCATTGAAGCACTGACTAAAAAGTATTGTTGTTTTAATCTTAACGTTTTTCCTTCATAATGATCATCAGAAGGATAGAGCACTTTTGAGATTAATTCAGCTTCTTGATTTTCCATAATTGCTTTCATGTAATCTCCTTGAGAAAAAGATTTCATATCAAATTGATCGGCATTACGGGCTTTCCATAATCTAAGAGTAGAAACGGCTTGACTATCACCACCTGAAATTAATAAATCATATGGAACAGCTTCAATCACTTTAGAGTCATGATACTCAACTTTCATCTTGCCGTCTTGTTGATATTCGCTTACCCAACCGCCAAATCTTACTTTTAAAAGACGGTCACTTCTTGGGACTAACCAAACTTCACCTCCAGGTAGCCAAACATCTGGCATTTCAGTTTGCCATCCATTAACAATTTTTTGTTTGAATAATCCATATTCATAGCGAATAGAAAAACCAGTGGCTGGATAATCTAATGAAGCAAGAGAATCCATAAAACATGCAGCAAGTCTTCCTAACCCTCCATTGCCAAGACCAGCATCTGTTTCTTGTTCATATATTTCTTCTAAATCAAAGCCATAGTCTTTTAACGCTTCACGATAGGCATCAACGATACTAAGATTGTATAAATTTGTTTTTAAACTTCTTCCAACTAAAAATTCCATGCAAAGATAATATACTCTTTTTGATTTTTTCTCTTTTACTTTACGATTGAATTGTTTCTTTTTTTCTAGCAGAATATCTAAAACTGACATACTAACTGCTTTATACATTTGATCAATACTAGCATCACTTGGTGTAACACCAAAGTAACTAGCTAATTTATCTTCTATATTTATCTTTACGTTGTCAACCTCTACTTGCAGTTTGGGCATATTTTTTTCACCTATTTTTCTAAAATTTCCTCATACATCTTCACATATTGTTTTGCAGATGTACTCCATCCGAAATCCTTATTCATTACTGTCTCTACTTGTTTATCCCAAAGTTCTTTATCTTGATAATCCTTTAAGGCTCTTAAAATAGTATTTAGCATTTCGTGAGAATCATACCCATTAAATGTATATCCATTACCATTATTTGTTGAAAAATCACTAATACTATCCTTTAAACCACCAGTTTCTCGAACAACAGGAATCGCACCATATCTTGATGCAATCATTTGTGATAAGCCACAAGGTTCTGATTTAGATGGCATTAAAAAAATATCGCTTGAAGCGTAAATTTTGCGTGATAAATCTTGATTAAACGCAATAATTACCCTTAATTTATTTTTATGTCGATATTCCAAATCTTTAAAATAGCCTTCATAATATGGATCACCAGTACCAAGTATAACAAATTGTATTTTTTGGTTTAATAACTCTTCAATAATTTCTTTTACAAAGTCTAATCCTTTATGAGCTACTAATCTTGTAACCATTCCTATCATGGGAATATCTTTATCTACTGGTAAATTTAACATATCTTGAAGTTCTTCTTTGTTTTTTGATTTTACTTCAAAATGTTTTTTATCATAATTTTCAAATAAAGCTTTGTCCTTAGCAGGGTTATAAAATACTTTATCAATACCATTTAAAATTCCTTTGAGTTTACCTTCTTTTTTTACTCTAAGAGTTTCATGTTCTAGACCATGGGCAAAATCTTTTTGTAAAATCTCTTCAGCGTACGTAGGACTGACTGTTGTTACAAAATTAGCAGATTCCATTGCGCCTTTCATAATGTTTACTTTTCCTAAATATTCAAGTAAGTATCCATCATTCATTGATAGACCAAATACGTCTTCAATAATATCTTGATCAAATGAATAAATACCTTGATATTCAATATTGTGAATTGTAAAGATGGTTTTCACTTTAGCAAAGCGTTCATCATGATAATAAAGAGTTCTAAGATATATAGGAAGCATTCCCGCTTGCCAATCATGAACATGAATGATATCAGGAATCTCATTTAAGAAAAGCATTACATCAATAGCTGCCTTACTGAAGAAAGCAAATCTTTCAGCATCATCAAAATAACCATAGAAATTATCACGTTTGAAATAATATTCATTATCAATAAAATAGTATTTTACGCCATTTTCTTCATATTTGAAAATACCACAATATTGTTTACGCCAAGAAAGATTTGTTATCGTTTGGCCAACATATATAAGTTTATTTTTATATGCTTGGTTCAATTTTGCGTATAGTGGTAAGATAACACTTACTTCAAAATTACCTTTAGAATTTTTTAATATTCTTTTAGGAAGCGAACCAATTACATCACCAAGGCCGCCTGAAGCAAAAAATGGTTGTGCCTCACTTGCCACAAAAAATATTTTCTTTGTTTGATTTTCACCCATAATTATAGTCCTCCTTATATTTTTATACCATTATATTTTTTCCAAGATAATAAGGAATTTTTTCACAGCCTGATAAATTATTACGACTACGAATAGCAACGTTTTTATCTGTAATAACATAATTTAATTTAACATTATCACCTGTGACAGTGCCTTGCATTAAAATTGAATTTTTTACTATTGTTCCTCGTCCTACTTTGACTCCTCTAAATAAGATGCTATTAATAACTGTTCCTTCAATTTCGCATCCATCAGCAATAAAACTATTTTCTACTTTAGTATTAAAGCCATATCTAGTTGGTGCTGAATCTCTTACTTTTGTATAAACACGTTGGTTCTTATTACCAAATAAAGCATCTCTTGTATCTTTATCTAAAAGAGCCATATTATATTTGAAATAATTTTCCATGGAATTAACATGAAGATAAACACCTTTATGTTCATATCCATAAATTTTTAAACTTTTAATATTGTTAAAAATTAGATCTCGATGAAAAGATTGCATTCCTTGTGAAATAGCCTCTTCTAGTAATCCTTGTAAAAGTCTTCTACCTATAACAACTATGTTAATACATGAGTTCGTAACTTTACCTACTTCAGATTTTAAATCAATCTTAATTATTCTATCATCTTCATTAAGAACAAAATTCATATTTTGTTGTAAATCTTTTTCGCATTTACCATGCTTATATAAGATAGTCATATCAGCGCCTTTATGAATATGTTTATCAATTACATCATTAAAATTAATAATGTTGGCACTATCACAATCCATTAATATTACCAATTCTTCTTGTTGAGTTTCAATAAAACCTTTAATACTTATTAGGGCTTCTAGTCTACTTTTGTATAAAGTATCATTTTTATAACTACCAAAAGGAGGAAAAATAATTAATCCTCCATTTTTGCGTGAAAGATCCCAATCTTTTCCTGAACCTAAATGGTCCATTAAAGATTGGTAATTTGTTTGTGCTAAAATACCAACATTATCAACACCAGAATTAACCAAATTAGATAAAGCAAAGTCAATTAAGCGATATCTACCACCAAAAGGAATTGAAGCAGTGGTTCTTTTTCGGGTTAATTCATCAATTGTTTCATTATGAATATTCGAAAATATTATGCCTAATGCTTTCATAAATTATTCTTCCTTTCCTTCATTTTGTATATCTTCTTCAATATTAGCACCTTGATCAATCACAACATTATCGCCAATTGTTACACCTCGGCCTACTACTGCAATTTCAACATCATCAGTTTTAGGCTTACCAATTTTAACATTTTTACCAATGGTAACTTTTTCATCAATAATACTATATTCAATAACGGAATTTTCTCCAATAACTGTATTGGAAAAAATCACACTATCTTTAACAATTGCACCCTTTTTAACAATAACATTTGAGCCAATAATACTATTTATGATAGTACCATAAATTTTAGCACCATCTGTAACAAGCGAATTAGTTAGAATAGCGTCTTTTGCAATATATTGAGGCTCAATACCAACATTTCGAGAATGAATTTTCCAAAATGGATTATAAATATCAAAAGCAGGGTCTTCGCCAATTAAATCTTGATTAGCCTCCCATAAACTCTTGATTGTACCTACATCTTTCCAATATCCTTTAAAAGGATATGCAATCATCTTTTCACCACTTGATAGCATTGTTGGAATAATATTTTTACCAAAATCATTTTGGCTATTTAGATCTTCAGCATCTTCTTTTAAATATTTAAATAATTTATCTTTTTTAAAAATATAAATCCCCATTGAGGCTAAATTGCTTTTTGGATATTTTGGCTTTTCTTCAAATTCAATAATACGATTATTTTCATCAGTATTCATAATTCCAAACCGACTAGCTTCTGTTAGTGGTACTTCTAATACAGCAATTGTGCAATCCGCATTTGTTCTAATATGTTCGTTTAACATCATATTATAATCCATTTTATAAATATGATCACCTGATAAAATTAACACATGTTCAGGATCATAATTTTCAATAAATCCTAAATTTTGATAAATAGCATTTGCGGTACCCTTATACCACTCACTGCCTGATTTAGCTTGATATGGTGGTAGAATATGAACTCCGCCAAAAGTTCTATCTAAGTCCCATGGTTGCCCATTGCCAATATATTCATTTAAAACAAGAGGTTGATATTGTGTTAAAACGCCAACGGTATCAATATCAGAATTTACACAATTTGATAGTGTAAAATCAATAATACGATATTTTGCTCCAAAAGATACTGCAGGTTTAGCAACCTTTGTAGTTAGTGCTTTTAATCTGCTGCCTTGGCCACCTGCTAAAAGCATAGCTACACATTTTTTTTGACTATACATATTATTTTTTCACCTTCCTTAATATTATTCCACAACTATATGGTAAGTCTAGTTTTAATATTCCATTTTGAGTATGAATTTTCTTTCCTTCTAACTCGCTTCTTCCTCCATATTTTTCATCATCACTGCACATAATAAATTCATATTTTCCATCCTCAATATATATTAAATATTCTTTCCATTCATTAAAAGAAAAATTCAATACAATAATTAATCGGCGATTATTAAAAGAAATTCTTTCATAAGCCAAAACATTATGATCTTTATCATCTACAACTAGCCATCTAAATCCATCCCAATTTACTTCATTTTCAAATAAGGCTTTTTCTTTTTTATAAATATGATTTAATTTTTTTACAAATATTTGTAATTTTCGATGATTATCATAATTTAAAACGCTCCAATCTAATTCTCTTGATTCGCTCCATTCTCTAAATTGACCTATCTCACCTCCCATAAATAATAATTTTTTACCAGGATGAGTCATCATATACAAATAATAAGCTCTTAAACTAGCAAACTTTTGTTCATAATCACCAGGCATTTTATTTATCATTGACCCTTTCATGTGCACCACTTCATCATGACTAAGTGCCAAAATAAAATGTTCACTAAAAATATAGGTCAGTTGAAAAGTTAATTTATCATGTTTATAACGTCTAAATAACGGATCTGTTTTAATATACTCAATTGTATCATTCATCCACCCCATATTCCACTTGTAATCAAAGCCCAATCCTCCATAATTGGTTGGTACAGTAATTCGTGGAAAAGCAGTTGATTCTTCAGCAATCATTAAGATTCCCGGATAATATTCATGAACGATAGCATTTACTTTTTGTAAAAAGGCTACAGCTTCTAAATTGATATTGGTCCCATAACTATTGGGATGCCATTCTCCTTCATTCCGCCCATAATCAAGATATAACATCGATGCGACCGCATCTACCCGAATACCATCAATATGAAATTTATCAAATAAAAAGATGGCATTAGATACTAAAAAAGATTGTACTTCATTTCGTCCATAATCAAAGCAACGCGTTCCCCAACCTAGATGTTCTTTTCTTGTTGGATCACTTGGCTCATATAAAGCACTACCATCAAAATCAATTAATCCATGTGCATCTTTCGTAAAATGGCCTGGCACCCAGTCCATGATTACACCAATGTTATTTTGATGCATAATATCAACAAATTTCATAAAATCTTTGGGAGTACCATATCTAGATGTTATTGCATAATACCCAGTTACTTGGTAACCCCAAGATGGATCATATGGATATTCTGAAAGGGGCATCACTTCAATATGTGTATATCCCATATCTTTAACATATTTAGCCAGTTCTACTGCTATTTTTTGATAATTAAATGGTTTACCATTTTCATATTGACGCCATGAACCCAAATGTAATTCATAGATATTAATTGGTGCACAAAGTGATTGATACTTTTTTCTATTCTCTAGCCATTTTTGATCATTAAACTCATATCCTTCTAAGTTATACACTTTTGATGCTTTTGAGGGACGTAACTCTGAATGATAACCATAAGGATCACTTTTAAAAAGCAATCGATCATCTTGGGTTAAGATAGCATATTGATAACAAGCGTATTCTGCAATATGGTCAATTTTTGCCTCATATAATCCATTATTTGAAATCCTTTGCATAACATTTGCTCTCGTATCCCAATTATTAAATTCACCAACAACTGATACAATCTTCGCATTTGGCGCAAATACTCTAAAAATGGTATATTCCAGATTATAATGGGCACCCAATAATTCATATGAACGATAATTGGTTCCTTGATGAAAATAATAAATTCCTTGTTCTTCCATTATATATTCCTGCCTTTTGTCTTATTATACCATAAATAGAAAATATATGCAATTGTTAATAAATATTTATTTTAATCTAGAAAATTATACAAAGCGATTTTTTCCTTCTTTAAAACTAAAATTCTTTACATTTTACTATAATTATGATATTATTTATATACAAAAGGAGGTCCCTATGCCAAAACTTTTCTATATTTCAATTATCTTTTCTAGTATTATTTTTATTTACTTTTGTGTCCTTATTATTATGCTTATTGTGAAATCTTTTAAAAAGAAAAAAACAGAACATGATACCAATTATGTTGTTAATGATATAAAACCTGAAAATAATCAAGATTCATCAACAATTACATATTATGATTCAAATTATACTCCAGCAAATCTGCCAAAAAAGGCTTTTGCTTCAGCAATCTATCTTTGTATTTTTAGTACTTTGTGGATTGGCATTTTAATTTTCATAATTATTATGAGTTTTTCTATTTCTACAGGTTATATGCAAGTTGCTTTTGTTCCTTTTATTTTAGTTGCTATTTTACTAATTATTAAAACAATTCAAGCTTTTATTGTTGCATTTAAAATTAAAAATAACTCAAATCAACTGATGATTAAAAATAATAGTATTGAAAAACCTAAAGAAATAAAAAATGAATATTTTGTAAAAATGTGTGTAAATTGTGGGGCTGAACTACGTCCTAATGACAAATTCTGCCCTGAATGTGGAAAAGAGATAAAATAATTTTTTATCTCTTTTTTTGTCACTTTAATTATTAAATTTGGTATTACTATTTAACTTTCTAATATTTTTTACATTTTAATTCATCTTTTATAACATTATAAATAAAAAATCCCTTTAATTTAATTAAAGGGATTTTTTATTTATTTATCAAAATTGTGTTTTTACCAATAACATTTTATCTATTAGTACATATTATATAAAGAACCTGATAGTGTATTAAAGGAGGAACAAATGGCTACTATTAGTTTATGTATGATTGTTAAAAATGAGGAAGCAACTTTAGCACGTTGTCTTGATTGTGTTAAAGATATTGTAGATGAAATTATTATTGTTGATACTGGATCAACAGATCAAACTAAATTAATCGCAAATAATTATACTCATTTAGTATATGATTTTACATGGATAGATGACTTTTCAGCAGCTCGTAACTTTTCTTTTTCTAAAGCTACAATGGATTATTGCTTTTGGTTAGATGCTGATGATATCTTATTAGAAAGCGAACAAGAAAAACTAAAAAAATTAAAGGAAAGTTTAACTTTCGATATAGACATTGTTATGATGCAATATCAAATTGCATGGGATGAATTTAATAATCCTACGTTTACATACTATCGAGAACGATTAATTCGAAACAACAAAAAATATTTATGGGAAGATGAAATTCACGAAGTTATTCCACTAAAAGGAAATATAATTTATTCAGATGTTATCATAACTCATAAAAAAGTTCGTACTACAGATCAAAATAGAAATATTGAATTATTCGAAAAATTAATTAAAAAAGGAAAACAATTATCATTAAGACAGCAATTTTATTATGCAAGAGAATTATTTTATCATCAAAGATATCAAGAAGCAATTATATACTTTGAAAATTTTATCAAAAATCAAAATGCTTGGTTAGAAAATAGATTAGACGCAATAAGAATTCTATCTATTTGTTACGCTCAACTAAATATGATAGAAAAAATTCTTCCTACCTTATTATCTAGCCTAGAATTAGATACTCCACGAGCAGAAATATGCTGTGAAATTGGTCAATATTTCTTAAATAAAAAACAATATAAATTAGCTGTTTTTTGGTATGAACTTGCCCTATCAAGACCACAAAATACTAAATCAGGTGCTTTTATTTTATCTGATTGTTATGGTTATATTCCGAGCATTCAATTGTGTGTTTGTTATTACCACTTAGGGAAATATGAAATTGCCAATGATTTCAATGAAAAAGCAGGAAAATTAAAACCAAATGATAACAATTATAAGATGAATAAAAAATTTTTTGAAAAGTTATTAAAAAACGAAAGGAGAAAAAATGAATTTTAATAATAATTATGGTTTTCCACAAAGATTAGATAATAATTGCCGATATAACCAAATGCCAAATAATAATTGTAATTGTAGTAATTGCAGTTTTTGTAATCATAATAAATGTATAATTGGACCTACCGGTCCTACTGGCCCTATGGGACCAATGGGACCAAGAGGTTTTCGTGGTGCCACAGGCCCTACTGGTCCTACCGGTCCTGCTGGAGGCCCTACCGGTCCTACTGGTGCCACTGGTGCCACTGGTGCTAATGCGCCAACACCTAATTTAACGATAGGTACTGTAACTACTGGAAACCCAGGATCTGCTGCAAGTGCAACAATTACCGGAACATCACCTAATTTCATATTAAATTTAACAATTCCTGCTGGTCCTACCGGCCCTACTGGCCCTACTGGCCCTACCGGAGATGCTGGTGCTGTTGGTTTAACTGGTGATACTGGCCCTACTGGTCCTAC
>CALVCV010000010.1 GCA_944326155.1 uncultured Bacilli bacterium | reverse complement strand
AAAGATAAAATTAAACCTTTACAAACTGAGGATAGTTAAATGAACAAAATTGAGGATATTTAACTTGACATTTATAAGATTCGAACCAATGGGGTGGGAGTTACGGGATTCGAATCTGTGCAGAGTTGAAAACGTAAAACGGTAGATGATGGGATTCGAACCAAACACATTATAAAAATAATAAATAAAAGTTTTTGATTAATAAAATTTTTATAAAAATTAGTGAAAAATAACAAGATATTTGTCAAATAGTTTATTTTTTTCTAAAAATATGTTATAATATGAAAACGATAATAATTTGAGAAAGGAGCAATTATATTTTCAAACAATATAAAAAATAGTTATGAACTTTGAAAAGATTACTCAAACTTTCAAAAATTATTATAATTTAAATAATACTTTTGAGAGTATTTATAATGAACTAATAGAATTATATACAACTGAAGAAATAGAAGAAATTTTAGAAAATAAAAAATTACTTGATTGTGATAATGAAGATATTAAATTAGCTATGAATTTTTTGTTTGGAATTAAATTTTCAAATAATGAATATTTTTCAATTAACTATTTTTCTCATGGTGATGTAATAAAAAATTACCAAAATAACTTTGTTGAGATTAAGAGTAACTATATTAATATAGAATTGTTGATTGATGATTTAAAACAATTGATAAATGTTTTTGAGATGAAAGGAAATAAAACTCAAGTAGTAATATTAAATAATTTTTTAGATGAAAATAGTTTTTTTATGACAGATCTAAAAATTGATTTTAACAGTAACTTTATTCTAAATAACTATAATGATTCTAGTGTTAAAATATATGGTAGTGAAATAAATTTGGAATTATTTTATGATTTTATTCAACAATATTTTAATGAAATAATTGTATACAATGAAAAAATACAAATATACAGACAAATATTAAATGGATTACACTTTTTTAGTAATGAATTAAAAACGAAAACTATTGATTACTTATTAGATGATGAAGATAATATACAAATTATTCCTAGAATTAAAATTATTAATGATATAAATGACATTGATATATTTAAAATTAATTACTCAGCTCTTGTAAAAATTTATGAAAAAGTAAGAAGTATAGATTTGAACACTCCTGCGTATTATTATGATTTATTCATGAAGAGCCTAACTCCAAAAGAAGAGGCAGTCATAAATTTAAGATATCGTGAAAATAAGACTTTAGAACAATTGGGTCAACAATTCGATTTAACAAGAGAAAGAGTAAGACAAATCGAAATGCGTGCTTTAGAAAGACTTACTAAAAGTAAAATTTTTAATAGATTTTGCAGATCGATATTATTGCATTGTGGATATACAAATTTTTTTATAGAAGATGATTTAAAAAAATATGAAATAAGCATTTCTTTTATCAAAAAAGTATATGATAAATTATTAGATTATGGTTTAAATGATGAAATTTATTTTTATAAGTCAAAAAATCGTAGTTTATTGATAGACTATATTAATTCTTTGCCAGAAATGATTGAAACATGTGAATTAAATAATATGTTAGAAGATTATTTTAAAGATCAATATACAAAAATTGAAACTAATTTTCTTGTGTCTTGGATTAATCAAAAATATTATAAATATAATAAATATTCATTTCGTAATAAATTAAAGAATAGTACAGTAGTTGTATTAATAATGAAAAAATATTTTCCTGATGGCATATATTTAAATGATGATGAAAGTATTGAAAATTTAAAAAGATATGCTAAAGAAGAGTATAATTATGATTTATCAGAAAGCCTTCGTGCTGTAAGGGCAATAATTCAAAATACGTGCATGCCTTCTGGTCGTGGGGAAAGAATTTATAATGAAATATTAATAGAAATACCTAAACAATTAATAGATAAAATTGTAATTTTTGTTTCTAATTATAAATCAGATGCGATACCTATTACAGGAATATATGATAACTTTGAAGATGAATTTAATGAAATAGGAATTATGAATAGATATTCTTTGCAAGGAGTGTTAAAGAGAACATTTAGTGACAAGTATATAATAACACGTGACTATATTCTAGAAACATCAACATCTTCAATTTATAATGAAATAGAATTATATATCACTAATTCAGAACATATAGTAACTTTTGATGAATTGAAAGAATATTTTCCTGGAATAACAGCAGGTGTTGTTCAATCTGTAATAGAAAGAACAGGCATTTTAAATATGAATGGATATTATGTTAATATAAATTCATTAAAAATAACCGATGATGAAAAAAAATATTTATTTGATTTATTAAAAGAAAACTTAAATGATGAATTACAGCACCATACAAAATTTTTGTTTGACACAATAAAAAGAAAAATAAGTGGATTATTTAATCGTATTGGTTTAAATCATTATTTACAATTTTATGCTTTAATAGAAAAAATGTATAAGGATAAGTTTAATTTTCAACGTCCATTTATTGCAAATAAAAATGTAAATATAATCACATATGAAGAATTATTGATTAATAAAGTTTTGGAAAAAGAAGAAGTAACTTTAGAAGAATTAAAAGAAATGGCCAATGAAGTTGGATATTATTTAGATAGTTATATTATTTATATAAGTAAATATATTGATAAAATAATTTTCAAAAGTAAAACAGTTATAATTAGTATTGCTAAAGTCAATTATGGCATATTAAATGTAGAAAAATTTGAAAAAATATTAGATAAATTTATAGGTAATGATGATTATAAACCATTATATTTATTTACTAGTTATTGGGAATTACCTGACATAGGCATAGTATGGAATGAGTGGGTATTATATAGTACTATATTAAAGAGTTCAAATAAATATGATGTTATTACGACTAGTAAAATTATGAAAGATGCAATACCTGTAATTATTAAAAAGAATAAAAAATTAAATGATGATGATATTGCAAGTATAGAATCACATAAAATAGTCACGGATGATTATGATGAAATGCTTAATTTAGATGAACTATTAGATGATGACTTTTAAAAGGAGGACAAAATGCTTAAAGATTTAAATATTAATAGTAGTTATATTAATCATGGCAAAAATAATTTAGTTGAAAATTTAATAAATCCTGCTTTAAAAAGAGCAACTTTATATAGAAGAACAACAGCATTTTTTTCGTCTTCTGTTTTTAATTTGCTATTAGAGTCTTTACCAACTTTTATTAGCAATAGAGGTAGAATACAACTAATAGTTAGTCCGAATCTAAGTGAGGATGATATTGTAGCAATACAAGCAGGATATGAAAATAAAGAAAGAATTCTTGAACAATCTTTTCTTGATGTGTTTGAAAAAGAACTTAAAGTATTTGATGAAGACAGATTAAATATTTTATACCAACTGGTTTTAAAAGGTATTTTAGATATTAAAGTTGCTTCAATGAAAAATGAAATAGGAATATATCATGATAAGTTAGGAATAATTACAGATAAAGATAATAATTCTGTAGTGTTCTATGGTTCGGCTAATTCTTCATTTAGTGGATATTCAACTAATTATGAAAAAATTAGAGTTGTAAAAAGTTGGGATCTTGGTGATGAAGAAGTTGTCAATGGAGAAATAAATGAATTTGAGTCGTTATGGAATAATGTTAATCCATATGTTGAAGTATACA
The DNA here is from genome assembly GCA_944326155.1 of uncultured Bacilli bacterium. GTDB lineage: Bacteria > Bacillota_I > Bacilli_A > ML615J-28 > CAG-313 > CAG-313. The sequence goes on along the minus strand of CALVCV010000010.1, from coordinate 44,769 downwards.
AATTTACGGAATCTATTAAAAAAAGTATTTTAAAAGCTGTAGAAGAAGCTAAAACAAAAAAAACAAGTCAAGAACCTATTACGTTATATGACTATCAAAAAAATGCAATTGATAAATGGGTTGAAAATGGATATAAAGGTTTCTATGTTATGGCCACAGGTACAGGTAAAACATGGACTGCAATATATTCTGCTAAAAGATTATATGAAGATCATAAGAGCTTAATTGTTATAACGGCACCATACAAACATTTGGTTAAGCAATGGCACGAAGATGTTGTAAAAGTGTTCCCAAAGGCAGACATAATATTAGTTTCTTCAGAGAATCCATCTTGGTATTCAGATGCTGTACATAGTATTATAGGACAAAAATATGATGATAAAAGGCAAACTATATTAATATCAACAATTCAATCTTTCTATTCAGACAGATTTTTAAATATTTTAAAAATGTCTAGTCAAGAAAAATTGTTGATTGTTGATGAAGCCCATAGATTTACAACTAGGACTGACGAGACTAAACAAATTTTTAAATATATGTTAGGATTAAGTGCTACTCCAATTAATGGTAAAAATAATGAAGAAGGTAATGCGTTAGTTAGATATTTTGGAGGACAAGTTTTTAATTTACCAATAGAAGATGCACTAGAAAAAGGATTTTTAGTAAATTACAATTATTTTCCAATCTATGTTGCTGCAAGTGAAACTGAAGAAGAATCATTTGCAGATTTAACTAGTAAAATTATAGGGTGTTTTTCTAAAGAGGGTATACTTTTAGACAAAGAAAGACTAATTAAATTAACAAAAGCTAGACTTCGATTGATAGCTATGGCAGAAGAAAAAATGACACGAATTAAGGATCTGTTGAATACAGTTCCAGATAAAGATCATTTTGTTGTTTATTGTGGAGATGGGAAAGTATTTAGTGAAAAAACTGAAAAAGATATTCTTCGACATATTCAATTTGTAAAAAATAATCTAGATGAATTAGGTATTAAAGCTAGTCAATTCACAGCACAAGAAAATATGTCTCGTAGAATGGAATTAGTTGAAATGTTTAATAATAATGAAATATCATCACTAGTAGCAATTCGTTGCTTAGATGAAGGCATAAATATTCCATCTATTAAAAGTGCTTTAATTCTTGCGAGTAATGATGATTATCGTGAATTTGTCCAAAGACGTGGTAGAATATTAAGAAAATATCCAAATAAAAAATTTGCTAATATTTATGATGTAATTGTTTTACCTAAAATTGAAATGTTTAATTTTGCAAAAATAGAATTAAGAAGATTTTATGAATATGCTAAATTAGCGATAAATAGAGAAGAAAAATTAGCAGAACTTGATGAATTATTAAGTAGATATGATTTGTCATTAGAAGAAATAGTATTATATACAGAAGTAGAAGTGGAGGATCATTTAGATGAATAATAATCAAAATGAAATAGTAGAAAAAATGATTAAAGTAGTAGAAGAAATTGTAAAAGAAAATGATAAAGAGCAATTTGATTCTAGTAAGCAAAACACTGTAAATAAAACCATTGTAAAAAGCATTGTTGCTGAATTGGACAAGGTGATTGGAAATGAAAATTAAGAGTATAGAATATGAAAATTTTAGAAACTTTAAAAATAGAGGATTTGTTGAATTTTCAATTGATGGTAAACCAACGATAATATATGGAAATAATGGAGCAGGTAAAACTACATTTCATCAATTGTTCCAATGGATTATTTATGGTAAGGTAAAATTTAATAAAACAACTAATGATAAATTGTTGTATAATTTAGAAATGGAAAAAACTTGTGCAGTAAATAGTCAATTTTCTGTATTTGGTAAAATTGATTTTACTCATGATAATGAGGAATATTCAATCAGGAGAGAATGGATATATAAAAAGTCTCTATTTGACATTAAACTTTTGAATGAAAAATTTTCAATTATTAAGAAAAATGATAGTAATGATTGGATAAAAATTAATAATCCTGAAGAATTTGTAGAGCAAATTTTACCTTCTGGATTGGCAGATTATTTCTTCTTTGATGGAGAAAGTATGATTGCTGATTTAAAATTGAAAGGAAGAGATTCTGCGAAAAATTTAAAAAAAGCTTTATATTTAATTTTGGATTTAAATATTTATGATAAAGCAAGCAGTGTTATTGGATCACCAACAACTTCAAATTCTGTTTTAAAGACTTTGACTTTAAGAAAAACTGATAGTGGATCATCTACAGAATTGCAAACGTTAGGAAATCAATATGAAAGTGCCCTTGAAAAGAGGGATTCCTTACAAGCTAATTTAGATGAAATTAGTAGACAAATTAAAGAAAAACAAGACCGTATTACTGAATTATCAGAGTTAATAGGCGGTGCTAATTCTCAAAAAGAATACAATAAAATGAGAGAATACCATAAGAATACTAAAGCAAATTATTTATCGTTAGTTGAAGAACAATACCATTTGTTTGGTGATACAATGATAGAGTCATTTCCAAAGTTTTTCTTATCAACAGCAATCAAAAGGGCTTCACAAGTAATTGAATCACAAAGTAGTATGCAAAAAGTATTGCCTGGTGTTGATGTCCCATTAATTGATGCATTACTAAAAGAAGAAAAATGTATATGTGGTAATAAAATAACTGATAAAGAAAGAGAAGAATTAACTAAATTGTATAGTCAATTACCTCCATATGGATATGCTAATTTATATAATAATTTTACTTTGATAGCAAAAAATTGGGGAAAAGAATATTCTCGAGAAAAAGTAGAAAAACATATTTCTGAGGTAACAAAACTTATTTTATTAGCTCAAAAAGAAGAAGAGGAAATTGCTAAAATTGATGAAAAAATCAAAGAAGATAAAAAATATGAAAAATTAGTAGATGAAAGAAAAGAGGCAGAACAAGCTTTAGAGGATTTAAAAGAAGATGCGTCAAAATGTTCTGGAGAATTACGAATAGCTGGATTACGTGTTGATAAACTTTTAAAAGAAATAGAAAGACTAAGTTCTACTTTAGAAGTTAACAAGACTATAGATTTAAAAATTTCTATAATGGAACAAGTAAAAGATTATTTTGATCAATTATTAATTGAAAAATCAAAATCATATAGTGAAAAATTACAAGATACAATTCAACAATTATTAGATGAAATGCTTGAGGCAAAACGTACTGTGGAAATTAATAATGATTTCACTTTGAAAGTTTATGATAGCTATGGTGACGAATCGAAATCTGAAGGTCAATTTGCGACAGTTTCATTTGCATACATTGGTGGTATTTTCAAAGTTTTAAAGAGTGAAAAATTATTAGAAAATAAGGAATTTCCGTTAGTTTTAGATGCACCTTTTTCAAAATTAGGAGATGAACCACGTCAAAAGGTAATTAATGTATTACCAAATTATGCACCTCAAATCATCATATTTACTAAAGATAATTTACATAATGATTTCCAAGAAAATAATATAGGCCGTGTTTATACTATTACTAGTAATGAGGAACAAAACATTGCTGAGATTAAGGAGGGCTATTTATGGAAATAAGAAGTGATATAGTTTTAAAAGGTACTATATGGAGAAGAACTTTTGAAAAATTTCAATATTTTTGGCAACAAAGATCACAACCTATTTACAATTTATATGCATTAAGTATTTCTATAGGTGTTATGTATGATAAGCAACTTGATGATTTAACAATAGAAAATGATTATGAGCAACCTTTGAATGTTCCAAGAACAGTTTTACAACCTCATAATTCAGATTTAGATTTTATGTTTCAAACTGCTATATTAACTTCTAAACTAGTAGAATTTAAAGATGAAGATAGATTAAAACTAGCATTTGATACCAATTGTGATATTAAATTCAATCGTTTTGAGTTTTTGACTAAATTTGCTAATTTTGGTGTTACAAAATTATTAGATCTATCAAGTGATGAACCTGTAGAAATGATGGAAAATTTAAAGAAATTTCTTACTTCATCAGTTGAAGGATATAATTATGATATTAATAAAATACCAGATGAAGATGTTGAAATAGAAGATTTAGAAGAAGACGAAGATTTAAGTGATTTAATAAATCAATTTTCTAAATTAGAATAAACACTTTTATTTGACAAAATAACAGAAAAATAGTATACTTAAGTATATACTTACGTATACTATTTTTATTTGGAGGAGAACATGAGTTTTAATTATAATTTCCCAGCAGTAAGAGGAGTTCAAGCAAAAAGAGAATACTATATTACAATGATTCCTATAAAATTATTAAATAAACTTTTTATTAATGAGGATGAATATATTTCTCCTGAGTATCGTGCACAAAGATGTATTAATGAAACAAGAATTCCAGAAATGAAAAATTATATTTTGAATAATTTAGAAAATTACGTTTTTTCAGCATTATCAGCTTCTATTGATGGAGAATTTGTTTTTAAAACTGATAATAAGGATGAAAATATTGGAATTTTAGAAGTCGATATGCAAGCAGTTTTTCTAATAAATGATGGCCAACATAGAAAAGCAGCTTTAGAAGCAGCATTGAAAGAAAAACCAGAACTTGGTGATGAGACTATATCAATAGTATTCTTCAAAGATGAAGGATTAAAAAGATCACAACAAATGTTTGCTGACCTTAATAAACATGCAGTTAAATCAACAATGTCATTGTCGACTTTATATGATGACAGAGATGAGTTTGCAAATATTGTTAAGTACATTATTGCTAATAATCAATTTTTAAATAAATATGTTGATAAAGAAAAAGATACCCTTGGAAAGAACTCGATGAAACTTTTTACATTGGCTAATTTTCTTCGTGCAAATAAAAGAATTATTAAGGAAAATGAAAATATAAATATAGAAAAAACAAAAGCATTTTTATTAAGTTATTGGAATGCCTTAATAAACAATATAGAAGAATTTAAAATGCTTCAAGAAAAACAATTATATAAGTGTGATTTAAGAGAAGATTATATATTAACATTATCAGTTACGTTACAAATTTTTGGTAGATTAGGAAAGTTTTTTTATGAAGAAAAATTAGATTTAAAACTATTAAATGGTATACGAAAAATTGATTGGTCAAGAGCAAACATTGAATGGCAAAAAAGAATTATTAAAGATAATGGTAAAATTCAAAATAATGAAGATGCAATTATTAAGGGGACAAATTTAATTAAGCAAAAACTAGGTATTATACTATCTCGTGAAGAAGAGGTAAAAGAAAATGAAACAAAATAATGAATTTCCAGAATTTGAACAAGTAATTGAGGAAATGCAATTAGTATATCAACATGACAATAGACCTTGGATAATTGGATATAGTGGTGGAAAAGACTCATCATTATTAGTATCACTTGTTATTGAAACAATAAATAGAATACCAGAGGAAAGTAGAACTAAAGATATTTATATTGTTAGTTCAGATACTGGCGTTGAAAATCCAATTATTAAGAAATATATGCATTCTTCATCTAACAAAATAAATGAATTTTCAAAAAATAATCATTGTAACATTAAAGCAGAAATAATATATCCAGAAATAAGAAAAACATATTGGACACTAGTTATTGGTTTAGGATACCCAACTCCAGAACCACCTGGGTTTCGCTGGTGTACAGATAGATTAAAAATTAATCCAATGAATAATTATACACAAAAGTTAATTGATAAATATGGTGAAGTTATTTTGTTACTTGGTGTTAGAAAAGCAGAAAGTAACTCACGAAGTAGATCAATTACTAATCGTGAGATCGAAGGAAAAATTTTAGTACCACATAGTGATTTTAAAAATGCATTTGTTTATAATCCTCTGACTGAAATTAAAAATGAAAGAGTATGGGAATACTTATTAAAAGATAATGGTAAAAGTCAATGGGGTGTTGATATGAAATATTTATTTAGTTTGTATCAAGGCGAGGATATGGGGGAAGAACAAAGTGTTGTTGGACAAATTGATAATTCTAAGATTCCAGTAACAGGAAATTCACGTTTTGGATGTTGGTGTTGTACAATAGTAAAAGAAGATAAGTCATTACAAAAATTTATTGATAATGGAGCAAAAGAATTAATTCCATTAAGAGATTTTAGAAACTGGTTAGTAAGTATTAGACAAAATCCAGATTATAGAGATAATAAACGTCGAAATGGAAAGGTTTATCAAAAGAAAAATGGAGATTTTGGTTTTGGACCTTTTACACTTTGGGCAAGATATGAAATATTAAAAAGATTATTAACTTTACAAAAAGAAACAAAATATGAATTAATAACATTTGATGAGTTGAAAATAATAGATACTTTATGGGACTTAGAAGGAGATTTAACTAGAAGAAGTTTAGTTGACTTATACTTTGAAATTTTTGAAGAAAAATTACCATGGGATAAATATAAGCAACAATTGTATGAAGATGACATAATTGATAATATAAAGAATATAGCACATAAAATTGATGTCCCATTTGAGTTGCTTTCAAAACTTATGGTTTCTGTAAATAATAATAAATATAATAATAGAAATACTAAATTACAAAAAGAGTTTGACTCCATAATAAATCAAGAGTGGATACATTACAATAAAATAAAGGAGGGCCTATCAGATGAAGATTAGAAAAATTACTTTATATAATATAGGCCCATATAAAAATGAGAATGCTTTTGAAATTGATGATAATGAAAAGCACATAATCTTAATTGGTGGGAAAAATGGTGCAGGAAAAACCACTTTTTTCAGAGCTATTAAAACGTGTTTATACGGATGTAGAATATGGGGATTTGATGCTAATTGTAAACCATATTATGATATAATAAGTACTTTAATAAACAATGAAGAAAAAATGAATAATAATTCATTGGCTTATATTGAAATTCAATTATTATTTAACGATGGGAAAGAAGATAATGTATATACAATAAAAAGAGAATGGCATAAAACAAATAAATCTTTTGCAGAAAAATTAAATGTATTAAAGAATGGTGCAGAAATTGATGAATCAGAAAAGAATGATTTTAATTCATACTTATTATCAATTATACCGCCAGCAATGTTTAATTTTTATTTTTTTGATGGTGAAGAAATAACTGATTTCTTTTTAGGAAGTAATGGTGAACAAAATTTTCGAGATGCATTTTTAAAATTATATAGTTTAGATACTTTTTCAATAATGAAAGATAATTTTAAAAGAAATATAAATAATTCTAATAATAAAAAAGTATTTGATGAGTATTACGAAATTAAGAATAATTATGAAGAAATAGTTAAATATAAAAGACATTTAGAAAGACAAATAAGAGAATTAAATAAATATATTGATGAATTATCTGCAAAAAAAGAATCAATTATTATGGATTTTAAAAATAGTGGTGGAGTTACTATTGATGAATGGATGAAATTAAATAAAGAGTTAGACTATGAAGAATTAAAAAGAGAAGAATTATCTAAGAGAATAAAAGATATAGCAAATAATTATTTACCTTTTATAATTCTTAACAATGAATTGATTGAATTAGAATCAAAACTTAATTCATTTAAAAACAACCAAAAAGTAAAACATTATCATGAAATTATATCCAGTACTGAATATTTAAATTATTTAAAAGAAAATAACTTAAATAGCATTATAAATGTTTTAGAAAATTATGATAATCATAATAAAGGTGAAAATATTTTTGACTTTTCTGATTATGAATTTAATAAAATTAATCATCAATTACATGATAAATTAAAGTTTAATAAAAAAGAGTTATTAGTAATTTTGAAAGAAGTAGATAAGTCTTTAGCAATTACTAAAAAAATTAGAACTATATTAAATAGTACCTCTTACGATGGATACTCAACAATTACAGTAGAAACTAATAAATTAGAAATTGAAAGATTAAAAATGGAAAAAGAATTGTTGCTTTTACAAAATGAGCATCAAAAAGTATTGTTTGCTTCTGAGGCTAAATTAAATGAATATATGAAATTAAAAGAAAAGATTCAATCATTATTAAAAAATGAATCTGTTTCTAATATTTCAGAACGTGCTTTAATTGAATTTGAATTATTAGAAGAAAAGTTGATAGAAAGACAAAGTAGATTATTAGAAAAGCAGTTCATAGAAATTTTTAATAAAATTATTAACAAAAACAATTTTGTGGACGGAATTATAATTGATAAAGATATTAACTTGATACCATACAAAATTGAAAGTTTTAATAAAGAAAAATTAGAAAATTATATTAGTAATCCACAAAACAAAGAGTTTATTAACTTGTTTGATAAAACATATGGCAAGAAAATTGCGTCTGTTTTGACTGGTAAAACTAAAACTGCTAAAATTCCATTTAAAATTGAGTCTCCATTTTCTAATGGTGAAAAACAAGTTTATATTATGTCAATATATTTAGCAGTATTACAAACAAGTAAAAGGGATATACCGTTCTTTATTGATACCCCATTTGCAAGAATTGATACAGTTCATAAAGAAGGAATTATTGAGGTATTCTTTAAAGGTATTAATAACCAAATATTCATTTTATCAACTGACTCAGAAATTTATGGTAAATATAAAGCACAAATTGATGATAGTATTAATAAAATGTTTTTATTAGATAGTGATAATCATGGAGAAACATTAATTATTCAAAATGAATATTTTAGAGGAGAATAAAATGAATTTTAAATTAAAAACTTCAAAAGAAACAATGACAATATTTGCAGATTTAGGAAATAGTATACATTTACAACCTTTTATTCTAGCTAAAATTGCAATTGCTTTATCTATTAATAATAATGAATGTTTAAATGAATATGATTTTTCAACTGACAATGATGGTTTGGAATTAAATAGACAAACAATTACAGGAGAATATGATGAATTATTTAAAGCCTTAATTATATCTAAAAATAATAAAAGGCTTAATGATGATGATTATTTTCCAAAATATATTAAAGCACATTTAGATCGTGGAGCAAAGTTGTTATTTGCTGAATATAGATATAATCCAAATAATTTTTATAAAAATATTATGAACTTGGATAATTTGATATAGTTAATATTAATAGGATGGAAGAATAAAATGAGTATTACTAATTTATTTAATGATGTATCATTATATTCGAAAGAGAAATTTAAAATTTTCGAAAAAGATGACCAAAATAATTATATATTAAACAAGGAAATACTAGACAATTTTTTTAATTATTTAGGATTAGCTGATAAAAGGTTAATAACAAAATGCATAAAATGTGGAAAAGAATATCCCTTTGAAGTTGATTATCAAATATTAGATTGTAAAGGTGATTATATGGATTATACAAATGGTCACTGTATTACAATTGCATCCCCTATATATTACAGGAGTAAGTTTGCGTAGAGAACTACTTTTTGATAAATCAAATGTATCTTCAAATTGTCAATCCATATATCAGGATCAAATGTGTATTAATAATAGCTGGTTGGTATCGTGTAAGTTTAATTGTATAAATGTAAATTCACATTCTTATTTTATGGATATAATGATTCAGCAAGAATTAGGAGAATTTACAGTCATAAAGGTTGGACAATATCCATCTAATATAGATGTTCATGGATTTGATTTTGAAAAATATAAAAAACAATTAGAGAAAATAAATGCATATCAAGATTATAAAAAAGCTGATCTGTCATACGTTGATAAATTTTATGTTGGTCATATGCATATTTAAGAAGAATCTTTGAGAAGATGGGTTGTTTCTATTTAAAACAAAAAAAACTTGATATTGTTTTAGGACATATGGATGAGAAAATAGATAAAATTAAGGATTATATAGATCCAAGAATTAGAGATTATATGAAAAGTTTATATTCTATTTTAAGTGTAAGTATACATGAGTTGGATGAAGAGACTAGTAAAGATTACTATGAAACTCTTAAAGCAATAATTGATATGCAATTAGAATATGAGTTTACTGAAGAAGAAAAAAATGAATCAATCAAAGAAATATTCAGATCAAATAATGAAAATAAAGAAAAATATAGCAGAAAATAATAATTAATATAAAATTTGAATTATAAAAGCATTTTAAGATCACTATACAAATAGTGGTCTTTTATTTTAATTATATGAAAGGAAATAATTATGTTAACACATAAAGATATAGAAAAGATAAGAAAAATGTATTATGAACAACATTATACAGTTACTGAAATAACTAGACTATTAAAAATATCTAAAAATACATGTTATAAATATTTAAAGTTTGTAAATTTCAATGCTTAAATTAAAGAAAATAAAAGAGCACATTATTTAGATCAATATAAAGAAGTATTATTATCACTAATTAAAAAAGATAGTATACATCATCATAAACAAAGATATACAGGTTCTCGTGCATATGATTATTTAGTAGAAAACTATCCTGATTTTAAATATGCGAAAACTTCAACAATTAAATATTTTACAAAATTAAAGAAAGAGTTTTATTATGAACATAATGGTTTTCTACCGTTAGATCATAAGGCAGGAGAAGCACAAGTAGATTTAGGTGAATGTTCTTTTATTGAAAAAGGTGTAAAAATATATGGTAAATATTTAGTACTTGCTTTTACTCATTCAAATGCTTCTTATATACAATTATTAAAAAATAAAAATGCTGAAAGTATAACTTTAGCAATAAGACATATTTTTGAATATCTAAATGGTGTTCCACATACGATATGGTTTGATAATGATAGTGCTTTAGTAAAAATAGGAAATTTAGAACATGGTAGAATAAGAAGAATTGTTGGAGATACATTTAATAGATTTAAATTGCATTATGATTTCAAAGAAGTATTTTTAAATGTTAATAGAGGATATAAAAAAAGGACTGTGGAGCAAGGTGTAAGGTATATGAGAAGAAACTTACTTGTACCATTGCCATCATTTGATGATTTTGATAAATATAATTCAGAATTATTAGATAGAAGTAAACAACTGATGAAAAGAGAACATTATGTATTGAAACAGCCAATAATAGATTTACACTTTGAAGATATTACTGAATTAAATCCATTGCCACCTACACCATTTGAAGCATCCTCTGTTTCTTCAAGAAGATTAGATAATTACGGAAGACTAACCACTGACAATAGACATTATTATTATTTAGCACCATCTCTTGCATATAAAAAGGTTCAAGTTAAATATTTACCTGAACAAATAGAAATATATTATGAAAATGGAAAATATATAATGACTGTACCTAGAATGAATTCAAAACCTGGAGCAAGATATATTAATTGGAGTCCGTATATTAGATTGCTTGCCGATAAGCCAGCAGCAATGTATAATTTTTCATTTTTAGATTTGTTTGAAGGTAATAATGAAGTCATTGATAAGATTACAAAATTAGATTCGACAAAATTAAAAGAGTTTTTATTAAAGTTTGCAGATATAATAGATAAAGATGGATTAGAAAAAACAATTTGCAATGTCAATAATATAATTTAAATAAATTTCTAATAAATTTATAAATGGGTTTATTGAAAAAGTATAAAAAAATTGTATTTATTTGTTAAATTTGATATAATAATATTGTCTATTTAGCGAAGGTTTTATTTGTTGAAAATAAAACATGATACTGGCGTTCTAGTATCATTAAGAGGATATAGCAATTACAATAATTGGAGCGGTCCAATTATTGTAATGTAAGTTAATGAAGTTATGATGCGTTGCCTCATAACTTACAGGATTTTTTGAAGGAGTAGATAGACATGATTATTAAAGATAGTGATAATTGTAATTTAAAAAAATTACAAAGTTTTAATTTACCTATAATTAAATCTATTAATCATTTATTGGAACTTTTAGATATAAGCCCTGAAGATGAAAAGAAGTATTTATATCCAGATAATCGAAAAAAGAATTTATATCACGAATATAATATTCCTAAAAAAAATGGTGGAATTCGTAAACTTGAGATTCCCGATGACAAAATAAAATTTATTCAAAAAGCAATTAATAGAGTAATATTGTCAAATTTTAATATGCCAAATAGTTGTATTGGATATATGAGAGGTAAATCAATAGTTGATAATGCAATTCCTCATTTGGAAGCTAAAACTTTAAGGAAGTTTGATATTAAAGATTTTTTTTCCGTCTATTAAATTGCCCAAAGTTGTAGGACAATTTAGATACTTTGGATATGGCCCTAATGTTTCTAAATATTTAGGATATTTGTGTGTTAATAAAGATTATAGTTTACCGCAGGGTGCACCTACTAGTCCAATGTTATCAAATTTAGTTTGTATAAGACTAGATAATAGAATAGAAGCCTTTTGCAAAAAACTAAATTTAAGTTATACAAGGTATGCTGATGATATTACAATATCGAGTAAGGAAAAATTGTCAACATCAAGATGTGAATATATAAAAAATTTTATAGATAAGGTTATTACAGAAGAAGGATTTACACCAAATCAAGAAAAATATAGAAAATTTGTTAATGGCCAATCTCTGAAAGTCACAGGGATTACAGTTAATACAAAAATGAATGTTGATAAGAAAATTATTCGTGAATTAGAAAATGCTATAAGATACATATCAAGATATGGTTTAGAGAGTCATTTAGATAGAATTGAATTTAATGAACATATAGACTATGTGAATCACTTATATGGTCTAGCTTTTTATATTAAAATGGTAGATTCTGAAAAAGGCAAGAAGTTTTTAGAACAGCTTAATGAATTAAATTTATATGAAGGTTCATTTGGTGAGTAGAATATGTATGATTTTATAGAAAAATGGACGAGTGATGTTAGATTACAAAAATCTTTTGATATTGCGATTAATTTATATATTAATCAATTTGCTGATAAAGATTATCAAAAATTACTTATTAAAATTTTAACAAATCTTGATTTTTATGATTTAAATAATTTTAAAAATATGATTGATTTATATAGATCTAATTTAGAATCAATGGCTAATAAAAAAACAAAAATACTTTCCTTAATTACAGATAATATAACTCATAAAAGCCATGCATTTTTAGCATTTTTACAAGGTAATATAAATATTTTTCAAATAAATAGTGTTGATCAAACTTTTATTAATGAAATAAAACATGGTGTGGAATTAATTATTGTTGATGATTATGCAGGAAGTTTATCAACATTTGAAAAATATTTAAATAAATTACATAATGATATTTTAAAAAAAATAGAAAAACCATTAACAAGAAAAATTAATATTTTATTTTATCCCATATTTATTACGAATTATGCATTTGAAAGATTTAATACAATAAAAAATAATTATAGCTTATTTAATTTGGACATTAAATATTTTGAAAACATAAGACCTGCAAAGTTTATAACAAGAGGATGTTTATCAAAAACTGAATGTCAGAAATTTATTGAATTTAGTGAGTTCCTTAACATCCCCAATAAATACATATATGGATTTAAAAATATTGAAGATACAATAGTATTTAATTATTTTGTTCCTAATAATACATTAGGATGCCTTTGGTGCAAAAATAGATTTTATTCATTATTTCAACGTAAGCAAGGATATATTGATGTGGCAAATGATAGAAATTTATCATTTAGGATTAAATCATTTTTTAAATCACTAGAGGTGAAAATAAATAGTAAATATCCATTTTTTGTAACGCTTTTGTTGTGTGGATATAAAAAGAAAACAATTATTCGGTATATGAATATATCTTCAAATAAATTTGATAAATTTAGTTAAAAAATCCAAAGAAAATGGCATAATTACAGATTTTAGAGGCAGATATGTTAAAGCATATAATATTAATAATTATATTTGTTATGAAAAGTTAGAAAGCTATTTAGCTGGTGGAATTATGTTGAAACCAGAAGATGAAATTTCTGCTAGATTAATTAAAGCAAAACAAATATCATAGTGTTCAAATCATAAGTTGGATTGAACATTTTTGTTTATATGAATTGATTATTATTGGCTTTAAAAATTATACATAATTGACTTTGATTTTTGAACACTAGAGCGGGGCCTCAACTTCGCTTACAGAAAATCAAACAATCAAAAATCACTATGCAAAATATAAAGAAAAAAAGTATATATTATGTATATTCTTGAATAAATAAAATAAAATGTGATATAATTAATTTGTATATGGGAGGAAATATATGAATAGTAATTGGTCGAAAAAATGGAAAAAATGTTTAATTTGGTTTAGTTCTTACATTAGTTTTATTGCATTTGCTATAGTTGGTGGTTATGTAATAATTAAAAACGATGATGAGGAATTAAAAAAGACAACAAAATTGGCCTTTGTTGTGACATTAATTTTTGCCGCAATCAACGCATTTGTCAGCATTTATTATAATTTTTTGAGTATGGGTGATTCATACGTTTTAAGCGGTGCTTATGATTTTTATAATATTTTTTATAAGTTAGTAAATATTGCTGAAATTGTTGTCTATGCAGTGTTTATCATTATAGAATTAGCAAAAAAAGATAATCATCAAACTACTAAAGAGTTAACTAATCCAGAAAGTGAATAAATGCAAAAAATAAAAGATTTTCCATTAGGAGGATCTTTTATTTTAATTTAAATTATAAATTTATCGTATAAATTCAATAATTTTGTAAAATTATTAGGCAAAAAGAAGTAGTTATGATTATTTTACAATTTATTGACAGATGTTTTTTTTATGTTATAATTTTTTTGAAATTATCAATAGATTTAAAAATATAGCACATCGTAATATTAAGGAGAAGATAAATGTCAGAAAAATTTAATTCTCAGGAGTATCAAAGGTATTTAGAAACACATCAAAATTATGAATATAATCATATAAATCAAGACGATAACTATGCTGAATTATTTAAAAGTTATGAATTTAATTCTAATAATGATGAAAAAATATCTACTATAAAAAATGAAAAGAAAAATGTACAAAAAAATTTAATTATCAGTAATGCTTTTTCTATCGTATATGCTGCAGCAACAATAATAGTTACTGTTACAACCATAACTTTAATAGCAGTTAAAGAAATTGTAATTCATGTTTTGTCATCTGATATTACATCATATAGTTTACAAGTTGATTTTCAAATCGAAAACATTGAAAGTCATATTTTAACTGCCGAGTTAACTAATGGAATAAAGGTGTATGATTTTACTATTGAGAATTCTACGTCAAATGTTGAAGTTTATTTTGACCATTTAGTTCCTGATATGAATTATACATTATCAATTAGTGATGAAGAAGGAAAATTGTATTTTACAAATGATTACCAAACATTAGCATATGAGCCTAAAATTTTACCTGTTGAAAAAGGTGGAAGTGGTGATTCGTTGCTATTACAATTTGATGACAAAGATATTGGGGACAAAGTTTTTGACGTATATGTTAATGGTATACTACAAACAGAAACAATAAGTGAAAGTGCAAGTTACATAATAATTGAAAATCTATTGGCAAATACACCATATGATGTTAGAGTTGTTAATCCCATAAATGGTGAATGGGTATATAGTGAAATCATGACTACAGGAGATTTGTTATATTATTATCCACAATATATTAATGCTAATGAAATTAGTATTCGATTTGATGATGAAGTGTTAATAGCCAATAATATTGATTATGAATTAGAAGTATATTTTAATAATACTTTACAAAACGAAAAATTAAATATAGATAATTTGGTATACACTTTTAGCGATTTAGAAAAAACAACTGAATATGATATTCAAGTATATGATCCCGTTAATAATATATATTTAATGAAAAATAAAATTACTACTTCAGATATTACTATTGAAAGATGGGATGTGAATGTTTCAGTAGACTATGTATCTATTTATCCAAGATTTGTTAGTTCAGATATACAAGAAATTAGTATTACCTTAAAAAAGGATAATCAATTTGTTGATGAATATTTATTAACGACAATTAAGAATGATGGTAGCTTAGTTGAAGATTCAGAGGTATATTTTGAAAATTTGGAATCTGGAACAGAATATGCTTTAGAAATAATGAATTTAAAAAATGGTGATATTATTTATTATACAGTATTTACTACTGCAAATTCTTTTTAAATACAAAATGTGGTAGAAGAAACTTATACTGAAACTGGAGAATCACTTGCTGTACTTAAACGTATAGATGATGCAGCTAGTGATTTAAACTATGCATTATTTACTTTGCCTGCTAATACTAATATAGCCGATGTAGGCTTTGAATGTATTTCAGATAATGGTTATACTTTACCGCTTTTTAATAACATGACGCGAACTTATTCTTATTCAGTTTCTGTAGAATATGAATATGAACTATATATTATGACACAATATGCAAAAAGTAATGAAATATATGAATTACAAATGTACGCTTTTGATCAAAATATGAATAAACAAATTATTGATTCTGTTGCAATAACAATTGAAGATGATACAAATGTAGTTGAGTATCCAACTTTTGATATAAATATAGCATATACCGAAGATGGAGCAATGCAACTTGAGATTGAACATCTTGATGGTAATTTATTGGTTAATGAAAATAATGAAGCAATATATTATCTTGATTCTGACATATTAGTTGAAAATTATATCCAAAGTTCAGATTTTAGTAGTATACCATTACAATCATATGAGATAATTGAAATCGAAGTAAGTGCAAATTATGAAATAGAGATTATATTTGATGACGGATATGGACAATATACAATATATAAAGGAATAGTTTCAATATAAATAAAAGAAAAGAGGAAATATCATGCAAAAAAAGGTTGATAAAAAAAGTAAAAGAAGTACTATGGCTATAATTTTAGAAATAATTTTTATTTTTATTATTTTAGGATATTTTATCATTTTAATTTTTGGTAAGTATATTTTTAATGCAGAAAATGTATTTTATAAAGGTGTTAATATTTTTAATACAGCTGAAGAATTTAATATATGGATTCGAACATTAAGTTATATCATTTTTTTCTTATCTTTATCCTATATTATAAGATTTATTTTACAAAAAATTGCTTCACTAATGAAAAAAGGACGCGCTTTTGTGAATTTGCTTGCTAGTTTTATTAAATATATTGCAGTGATTGCATTAATCTTTGCTGTATTAAATGTATGGGGTGTAAATACGACTGCTCTTCTTGCCGGAATCGGAATTTTAAGTCTTGTTGTAGGTCTTGGGGCGCAACCGCTAATTGAAGATATAATTGCTGGATTATTTATTGTTTTTGAACAAGTATTTGATGTTGGAGATATTATTGTTGTAGATGGATTCCGTGGTACTGTTAAAGAAATTGGAATTCGTACTACGCAAATTGAAGATGCTGGTGGCGATATCAAAGTTATCAATAATTCAGATATTAGAACGATTGTCAATATGACAAGCCAACTTTCAATTGCGATATCGGAAGTTGATATTGAATATAGTGAATCACTTGAAAAAGTAGAAAGTATTATCAATGCTAATCTTTCAATAATTAAAAATAATATTCCAACAATTACCGAAGGGCCTTTTTATATGGGTGTTCAAAAATTAGGAGCATCAGGAGTAACGTTGAGATTTATCGCAAAATGTTTAGAAATGGATAAATTTCAGGTTGAAAGAGAAATGAATAGACAAATAAAAATATTATTTGACAAAAATAATATTAATATTCCTTTTTCGCAAATTGTTATTCATCAAGCAAATATGGATGAGAGGAAAAAGAACAACGAAAAGTAATTTTATTTTGTAATTTTTTGACTATAGATAAATTCTATAGTCTTTTTTATATTTTTTTTGTTAATAAAAATCTATTAAACTAAAAAATAGAAAAAAATTTTTGAATATTATAAATTCAATTGTAAAAAATAATTATGAAATAAAATGTTTTATTAATAAATAGAACTTTTATGAATTTTAAAAAAAGGAGGAAACTATGAAAAAATTTTTATTATGTTCGTTATGTTTGTTTACTCTAATGGTAATGAACTCAGGATGTAAGAAACAAAAAATAACTGGCATTGAAGTTACTAATCATCAACTTGTGGTATTAAAAGGTACAGATTTAACTGGTATGAAAGTAAATACAATTTTTGATGATAACTCAAAAGGTGATTTAGTAGATGTTGTCGCAAATATGATTTCAGGCTATGATAAAAATAAAACTGGCGATCAAGAAGTAAAAATAACTTATGAAGATCAAGAATTTAAATATACAATTTTTGTAGCCGATAAAATTGTCAATAATGCGACTGAGTTAAGAGCAACATTACAAAATCAAAAAGATGGACAAGCAATTGCCCTAAAAAGTGGTACTTATAATATTGATCGTGACGAAACAACTAAGTATGAAGATCAAACCGGATATTATTTTCTAATAACTGCTAATAACTTAAAGTTAAAAGGTATTGGTGATGTTATAGTAAAAAGTACAATAGAATCACCTAATACTGTATGGGCAAATCAAAATTTTGTTACCATAGCAGGAGACAATGTTGTAATTGATGGAATTGACTTTCAATGCAAAAAAGAACCAAATAAAGTAATTGAAATACTTGGTAAAAATACAACTTTAAAAAATATTTCAATAGAACCTATGGATACATTAAAATTTGCTGGTAGCATTTATTTAAGCACTAAAGAAGGAAATACAGTAATAGAAAATGTTGATCTTAAATATGGGCGAATTACTACTACTGGTGCAGCAGGTTCAACTTTAACATTAAAAAATGTTACGATTGATTTTGCTGGAGCATACTTAGATGATACTACTAAAGAATCTACGTATTGGGGTTTTGATAATTCACGAGCAAAAATTAATGTAGATGTAACAAACAGCAAGGTTATTGTTTCAAAAAATTTTAAAAGTGAAGATAATTATCAAGAATTTGTTGATCAATTACCTAAAGGCTTTACAATTGAAGAAAAATAATATGAATAAAAAAAATATCCTATTTTATCAATAGGATATTTTTTAGATAATAACAAAATAAATATTTAAGTTTTTTAACATACACCTTGGGCAATCATAGCATTAGCAACCTTTTTAAAACCACTAATATTTGCGCCAAGCACAAAATTATATTTATCATTATAATGTGTTGCACACTCTAATACTTCAAGAAAAATATTTTCCATTTGTGTTTTAAGTTTATTATCAACTTCTTCAAAACTCCAAGCATAACGCATAGAATTTTGACTCATTTCAAAACCAGATACCATTACACCACCGGCATTGGCAGCTTTTGCGGGACCAAATAAAATTTCATTTTTAATAAAATAATCTGTAGCTTCTAGTGTACAAGGCATATTGGCACCTTCACCAATTGCAATTACACCATTGGAAACAAGAATTTTAGCATCATCTAAGGTAAGTTCGTTTTGTGTAGCACAAGGTAAAGCAATATCGCATTTAACTTTCCAAATATCTTTAGAACATGAAACATATGTGGTACTATCATCAAATTTAAGATATTCGCTAATTCTTAAACGTTTTACTTCTTTTAACTCTTTTAAGAATTTAAAATTAAGACCTTTTTCATTATAAATATACCCATTTGAATCACTCATAGCGATGACTATTGCTCCAAGTTCTTGAGCTTTTTGCATTGCATATAAAGCTACATTGCCAGAACCTGAGATAATTACTTTTTTATTTTTAAATGAAGTATTTTTCATCACCTCTAGCATTTTATTTGTATAGTAACATAATCCATATCCTGTAGCTTCGGTTCTACCTAAACTTCCACCATAGGATAGTCCTTTACCAGTTAAAACCCCGGTAAATTCATTTTTTAATTTTTTGTACTGACCAAACATATAACCAATTTCTCTTGCCCCAGTACCAATATCGCCTGCAGGTACGTCAGTATTTGGTCCAATATGACGATATAATTCATTCATAAAACTCTGACAAAAACGCATAATTTCTAAATCACTTTTACCTTTAGGATCAAAATCACTACCGCCTTTGCCTCCTCCCATAGGTAAACCTGTAAGTGAATTTTTAAGTGTTTGTTCAAAGCCTAAAAATTTAATGATGCTTTGATTAACTGTTGGATGAAGACGAATACCACCTTTATAAGGCCCAATAGCAGAAGAAAATTCAACTCGATATCCACGATTTACATGTACCTTACCTTGATCGTCTACCCAAGGAATTCTAAAAGTAATCATTCTTTCTGGTTCGACAAAACGTTCAAGAATACCATTTTTTTCAAGGTTACTGTTTTCATTTACGTATGGTTCGATGGAATTAAGTACTTCATATACAGCTTGTAAAAATTCTGGTTCGTTTAGATTTTTGGCTTTTACATTATCATATATTTTGCATAAGTATTGATTTTTCATAATATCTCTCCTTTTCTAAAACTGATTTCTCCAATATTATATCATAAAAAAAGTATTTGCAATAATTATTTGCAACAAAATGTCTTTAAAATAAATACAAATGTCTTGATAATAAAAACAAAGTGTGCTATAATAATGAAAAATAGAGGTGGTTTATGTATACAAGTACAAGAAAAAAATTAAAATTGACTGCAAGTAAAGCAATTATCAAAGGTATAAGTGAAGATGGAGGACTTTTTATACCAATTCATTTGAATCATTTTCAATTTGATGAGTCGTTTTGCTCATTATCTTATCAACAGTTGAGCAAGGCAATTTTAGACTTTTATTTAGATGATTTTACAAAAGATGAGATTGCAGAAATTGTTGATGAAACTTATTCATCAACTTATTTTAAAGAAAATATAGTCAAAATAAAAAATTTTAATGAAATAAGTTTTTTAGAACTATATCATGGACCAACACTGTCTTTTAAAGATATGGCTTTAACTATGTTACCCAGCTTAATGGAAAAGGCAAAAGTTAAAAATAAAAATTTTCGTCAAACAGTTATTTTGACTGCTACTTCTGGTGATACAGGAGGAGCTGCTTTAGCAGGTTTTAGTAAAGCAAAGAATATACAAATTATTGTTTTATATCCTACTCATGGTGTAAGCAATTTTCAAGAAAAACAAATGTATTTTTATACTAATCATCAAGCGAAAGTGATAGGAATTGAAGGTAATTTCGATGATTGTCAAAATCTAGTAAAAAAGATTTTTACTACAAGTATATTTGAAAATATAGAATTATCTTCTGCTAATTCAATTAATATTGGTAGACTTATTCCTCAGGTAATATATTACTTTTATGCTTATTTTCAACTAGTAAAACAAAAAGAAATAAATTTTGGAGATAAGATAAATGTTGTGGTACCTACAGGTAACTTTGGTAATATCTTAGCCTGTTATTTAGCAAAAAAAATGGGATTATTTATTGATAAAATGATTTGTGCAAGTAATGAAAATCATGTACTAACAGATTTTTTTAATACAAAGATATATGATTGTAAGCGTCCTTTTTACGTAACTAATTCTCCAGCAATGGATATTTTAGTTTCCTCTAATTTAGAAAGATTACTTTATATGATTACAGAAGGAGACGAAGTACTTGTTAAAAAATTAATGCAAGATTTAGCTATAAATAAAAGTTTTTACCTACCTGATACATATCATAATAAATTGCAAGATTTTAAAGCTTTTTATATTGATAAAGAAAAAACTATTTTTTATATGAATGAATGTTTTAAAAGATATAATTATTTAATAGATCCACATACAGCTGTTGCTTACGGTGCATTTGAAAAATTAAAAAAGGAATTAAAAGGCAAAACACTAATTATTAGTACAGCAAGTCCATTTAAATTTATAGATACAGTAAATGAAATCTTTCATTTACCACAAACTAATTTTGCATTAATTCAAAAAGTTTCTGATATGAGTAAAATGCCATTTCCAAGTAGTATTCAAGAAATTTATCAATCATCTGAAAAATATGAAAGTTGGAAAAAAGAAGAAGCTGAAGAAAGATTAAGAAAGATAATAGGTGAATTAGATGAAAATTGTTAGAACTTATGCCACTTCAGCAAATCTTGGACCTGGTTTTGATTGCCTTGGGGTTTGTTTTGATTTATATAATGAATATGAATTTACTTTATCAGATGCATATGCATTAGAGGGATTTAATGAATTGTTTAATATACCACAAACTAATTTGATTATACAAAGTTATGAAAAGGTATTTTTATTGAAAAAGCAAAAATTGCAGTATATTCATATTAAGCAAAAAACACAATTGATTCCTGTATCACGAGGATTAGGTAGTAGTGCTTCTTGTATTGTAGCGGGAATCATAATGGCCAACGAAGTCTTAGGAGGTATTTTAAGTAAGGATGAAATGTTCCAAATTGCCACTTTGGTAGAAGGTCATCCAGATAATGTTGCTCCTTTAATTTATGGTGGTTTTATATGTAGTTTTAAAGAAAATGATTATTTTAGTTTAAGACTTTCTATTAGCGAAAAGTTATATTTTGCGCTTTTAGTTCCGCAATTTGAATTATCAACCACAAAAGCAAGAGCAGTTTTACCAAAAAATGTTTTACTTGAAACTGCTGTTTATAATTTATCACATGCAATCATGACAGTAAAAGCTTTAGAAATGGGAGATTTTGAGTTATTACAATTCGCCAAAAATGATTTACTACATGAACCTTACCGCTACGCTTTAATTGATCCAGAAGAAAAAGTAAGAACAATCTTGAAAAAATATAATCAACTTATCTATCTAATTAGTGGAGCAGGTCCTAGTCTTTTATTAATTAGTGATAGACCAATAGATTTTTTGTCACCAATTGACAATTGGCAAAAAATAGATGTAAAAGTTACCAATAAAGGAGCATACGTATATGAAGAATAATGATTATCTAATTGTCCATAAATCAATTTTACCACCTTTTTTTGAACAAGTTATCATGACTAGAGAAATTATTAATAATCAAAAAATTAAAATTAGTGATGCTTGTAAAATGCAAAAAATTAGTCGATCGACATATTATAAATATAAAGACTATATCTATAGACCTACAAGAAATCAAGGGAGTAAAGCTTTATTTGCCATTAAAACTATTGATGAGAAAGGCATTCTTTCTTCTCTTTTACAAATTATATATAGCTCAAGAGGTAATGTCATTTCTATTAATCAAGATGCTCCTATAGGCCAAAATGCTTTTATTACAATTATGTTAGATGTCAGCGAATTAGAGGTAAATTTGGATACTCTTAAAAAATTTCTAGCATCATGTGATGGAGTCAAAGAAGTTGATATTATGGGGGTTGAATAATGAAAATTGCGGTACTTGGTTATGGAGTAATAGGAAGAGGAGTAGTCGAAATTTGCCTTACTAAAAAGGAAATTGAACTTGTAAAAATTTTTGATCGTAAGGAAAAATTTGACAAACAATTAATAGATTTATTTACCGATAATATCGATGAAATATTAAATGACGATAGCATTGAACTGATTGTTGAGGTGCTTGGTGGTTATGATTTTGCAAAAAGAATAGCAATCGATGCAATCACACATCATAAACATTTTGTAACAGCTAATAAAGAAGTAGTGGCCAAAGATATTGATGAATTGAGCTTTTTGGCAAGACAAAATTGTGTTGCATTTTGTTACGAAGCAAGTGTTGGCGGAACTATTCCAATTGTTAAAAATCTTAAGGCGTTAACACTAGTCAATGAAATTACCAAAATTACCGGCATTTTAAATGGTACTACAAATTATATTTTATCTAGGATGAAAGAAAATTTTTCATTTGAGGATGCTTTATTGGATGCTAAGCAAAAAGGTTTTGCAGAAAGTAATCCATCATTTGATCTTGAAGGATTTGATATGATGCGAAAGATTGCTATTTTATCTGATCTTGCATGGAATACAAAAATCGATATTAAACAAATTAAGCATGTGCCAGTTACGGAAGTTAAAAAATATAATCTAAAAAAGATAAGTAAAGAAAAAAAGACCTTAAAATATATCTGTGAAGCAACTAAAATTGATCAAGAAATTCATCTTTCGGTTCAACTTGTTGCTTTAGAGAATGATGACCTTTTGTCACATATTAATGATGAATACAATGCGGTTATTATAGAAACAAAACCTGCAGGTAAATTCGTTTTTGTTGGCAAAGGAGCTGGCAGTCTTCCAACTGCTGCTGCAATTGTAGGTGATATTTATGACATTTTACATCAACGTGTTTTAGACGTTTATTATAATAAAAATTTATATAAAATTCAGTAACTGATAACTATTATATTATAAAACGAAATGAAAGGAAGATTAGTTTATGAAAAAATATAATATTGCAATTGTGGGTGCTACTGGTCTTGTTGGTAGAACATTTTTAAAAATTTTAGATGAATATCAGTTTCCTATTAATCAGTTGACTCTTTATGCATCACCTAAAAGTGTTGGTAAAAAAATTCTTTTCCAAAATCAAGAATACGAAATAAAAGCATTAGATGAAAATGCTTTTGAAAATGTTGATATTGCATTATTTAGTGCAGGAGCAAAAGTTTCTAAAGAGTTTGCACCACTTGCAGCAGAAAAAGGAGCCTATGTAATTGATAATTCTAGTGCTTGGCGAATGGATGAAAATTGTGCGTTAGTGGTACCAGAAGTAAACATTGAAGATGCTTTTACCAAAAGTGCTATTATTGCTAATCCAAACTGTTCAACAATACAATCGGTTGTTCCTTTAAAAGCATTAAGCGATCAATTTGGTATTAAAAAAATCGTTTATACAACTTATCAAGCAGTAAGTGGCTCTGGTAAAAAAGGAATTGATGATTTAGAAAGAGGTTTACAACATTTAAAAAATGAATTTTATCCTTATGATATAAGTCAGACATGTATTCCTGAAATTGATGAATTTTTAGATAATGGATATACAAAAGAAGAAATGAAAATGATAAATGAGACAAAAAAAATTTTACATTTAGACAATGTCCCAATTTCAGCAACTTGTATTAGAGTACCTGTAAAAAATTGTCATGGTGTTGTAATTGCTGTGGAATTAGCAAAGCAATTTACCCTTGATGAAGTAAGAGATGCTTTTGCAAAACAAAAAGGTATTGTTCTTTATGATGATGTAAAAAAACATATTTATCCTCATTCAATTGTTGCAAACAATCAAGATCAAATTTTTGTTGGCCGAATTAGAGAAGACTTAGCAAATAAAAATGGTATCTTGCTATATTGTGTTGCAGATAATGTACGGAAAGGAGCCGCTAGCAATGCTATTCAAATTGCCATGGCACTAATAGAAAAAATATGATTAAAGTAGCAAAATTCGGGGGATCTAGTCTTGCAACTAGTGAACAATTTAAAAAAATTAAAGATATTATTTTTAAAGATAAGACGCGAAGTGTAATTGTAGTTTCAGCACCAGGCAAAAAAGATGACAGTGACCATAAAATAACCGATTTACTATATTTAATTTATGCTCATATAAAATATGGTGTTGATTGCACAAAAATCTTCAACATTATAAAAGAAAGATATTTAGAAATTAAAAACAATTTAGGTTTAAAGACTGCTATTGAAGAAGAATTTTTAGCTCTTGAAAAAAGTTTCTCTAAAACCATGAGTGAAGAATTTTTGGTCAGTCGTGGTGAATACTTTTGTGCCAAACTAATGGCTGAATATTTAAATTATGATTTTGTTGATGCTAAAGATATCGTATTTTTTAATTATGAAGGTAAAATAGATGAACAAAAAACGACAGACGCGGTTAAAAAACTATTTCTTATAAGTAAGAAAATTGTTGTTCCCGGTTTTTATGGCGCATACCCTGATGGGAGTATTCATCTTTTTTCTAGAGGGGGTTCAGATGTAACAGGAGCTGTTCTAGCTAAATTTACGGCTGCAACGATTTATGAAAATTGGACAGACGTTTCAGGATTCTTAGTTGCTGATCCTAAAATTGTAGATAATCCTAAAAAAATTCGTGAAATATCTTATGAAGAATTGCGAGAACTATCTTATATGGGTGCGAATGTCCTTCATGAAGATACGATTTTCCCTGTCCAAGAATTAGATATTCCAATTAATATTAAGAATACCAATCGCCCTGATGAGGAAGGAACCGTTATTTCTTCTAAATGTCAAGATGCATCACAAATTATTACTGGTATTACAGGGAAAAAATTATATGAATCAATTACAATTATTAAAAAACCAAAAGCATCAAAAATACAAGTAATACAAAATGTACTAGATATTTTAGAAAAATATAATATTAATATTGAACATATTCCTTCAAGTATTGATACTTTTAGTTTAATCATAGAAAGGACATCGCTTGCTAAGCAAAAGTATGAAATTATTGCAGAAATTAAAAAAAATGATAATGTTCAAGATGTAATTGTGGATAATGATATTGCGCTTATTGCTATAGTTGGAAGAAATATGGCAACAAAACCTGGTATTAGTGCAAAAATTTTTTCAATTTTTGGTCAAAACGATATTAATATAAAAGTAATTGCTCAAGCATCTCAAGAACTAAGTATTATTATTGGTGTAGCAAATAATCAATTTGAAAAAGCAATTAAAGCCGTCTACGATTGCTTAATTGTTTAAATTTTACATATTTCTTTTTTATAATAACGCTTCATTTAGAAGCGTTTTCATTTGCAAAAAACTTCTATTTTATTAAAAAAAATAGTATAATAGTTTTATATAGAACTATTTGAGATAAAACTATTTTGGAGGTCCATATGAAACAAAAAAAATTAGGCGGTGAAATATCTTCTATTAAAAATCTTTTCAATCGCAATATAGAAAATAGTGATGTTTTTCGTTATGTTAACATGGTAACTAGTACTAACTCATTTATTCTTGGATTTTTAGAACGGCATCAAGATATGGATGTTTATCAAAAAAATATTGAAGAAAAATTTTTGATAACAAAATCAACTACCTCAAAAATTTTAAAATTAATGGAGCAAAATGGATTAATATCTAGAATAGGTGTTGACAATGATGGTAGATTAAAGAAAATTGTTTTAACAGAAAAAGGTCTTGCCATCAATGAATCAGTTCGTTCAACATTAGATGAAGTTGAAAAAAAAGCTTTAGAAGGTTTTCAAGAAGTAGAAGTAGAACAACTCTATGCATATTTTGAACGAATAAAGAATAATTTAAAAAAATAAAGGAGAAAATATGTTAAAGACAATTTTAAAAAGAGTAAGAGAATACCTAACGCCATCGCTTCTTGCACCCTTTTTTGTTGGACTTGAAAGTTTGATGGAATGTATAATGCCTTTTGTGATTTCTCTACTAATCAATTTTTTACAAAATAAATCCGATGAAAACGAAATTTTAGAAAAAAGTGATATGAACTTTTTAATTTTTGTTAGCATTGCATTAGTCGTTTGTGCTATTTTATCGTTGATATTTGGATATCTTGCAGGAAAGTATTGTGCGATTGCTTCATGTGGCCTAGCAAAAAATTTAAGACATGATTTATATTATCAAGTACAA
Source organism: uncultured Bacilli bacterium (assembly GCA_944326155.1). Taxonomy (GTDB): domain Bacteria; phylum Bacillota_I; class Bacilli_A; order ML615J-28; family CAG-313; genus CAG-313. The sequence continues at coordinate 17,401 of CALVCV010000010.1, read as the reverse complement.
GATTTTTCTTTTGAAAATATTGATAAATTTTCTTCATCAAGCTTAGTTACTAGACTTACAACCGATGTAAACAATGTCCAAATGGCTTATAACATGGGAATTCGAACAGCTATTAGAGTACCACTAATGATGATTTTCTCTTGTATTATGACCTTTATAATTAATGCAAAATTAGCACTTATTTATATTGCTTTACTTCCATTCTTAGGAGTTGGTCTATTTACAATTGTTAGACTTGCAATGGGTAAATTTAATAAAGTATTTACAAAATATGATTTATTAAATTCTTCTGTTCAAGAAAATATTAATGGTATCAGAGTTGTAAAAACCTATGTACGTGAAGACTTTGAAAAGCAAAAATTTGCTAAAGCATCAGATGAAGTATGTGATAATTTTGTAAGTGCCGAAAAAACAGTTGCTTGGAATTCACCAATTATGCAATTTTCAATATATACAGCTACTATTTTAGTATCATTGTTTGCTTCAAGAATGATTATTAATAGCAATGCAGTTAGCCTTGCTGTTGGTGATTTAACTGCATTATTACAATATGGTATTCAAATTTTAGCTAGTTTAATGATGCTTTCCATGGTTTTTGTTATTATTTCGATGTCGATTCCAAGTATGAGAAGAATATCAGAAGTATTAAATGAAAAAAGTACTCTTACAAATCCCGAAAATCCTGTAATGGAAGTAAAAAATGGGGATATTGTATTTAATAATGTTTCATTCAAATATTCTAAGAATGCCGAAAAATATGCTTTAGCAAATATCAATTTAAATATTAAATCTGGCCAAACAATAGGTGTAATAGGTGGTACTGGTTCATCAAAAACGACATTTGTTAATTTGATTAGTCGTCTTTATGATACAACTGAAGGTGAGATTTTAGTTGGTGGTGTCAATGTTAAAGATTATGATTTAACAACGCTTAGAAATCAAGTATCTGTTGTACTACAAAAAAATGTTTTATTTAGTGGAACAATCAAAGATAACCTACGTTGGGGTGATAAGGAAGCAACTGATGAAGAAATGATTCAAGCATGTAAACTTGCATGTGCAGATGAGTTTATTCAAACTTTTCCTGATAAATATGATACAATGATTGATCAAGGGGGGACAAATGTTTCAGGTGGTCAAAAACAAAGATTATGTATCGCAAGAGCCTTATTGAAACATCCTAAAATTTTAATTTTAGACGATTCAACTAGTGCGGTTGATACAAGAACGGATGCGGCAATTAGGAGAGCATTTAGGGAAAATATTCCAAATATTACTAAAATAATCATTTCACAACGTATTTCTTCTGTAGAAGATGCTGATAAAATTATTGTGCTAGATGAAGGAAGAATTTCTGGTATTGGCACACATGAAGAACTTCTTAAAACTAATGATATTTATAAAGAAATATATTCAATTCAAAATAAGATTGGAGGTGCTCATTAATGCCTGAAGCAAAGAAAATTCAAACTCGTAATTCATTTAGAGGAATGGGTATAAAATCAAAGGATATTAAGGGTATCCTACCAAAAATTTTAAAACGTTTGTTTAAAGAATATGGTCTTGCTATGACAATTATATTACTTTGTCTTGTTGTATCAGCCGTTGCGGGCATTACCGGTCCCATCTTTCTACAAAGAATCACAGATGAAGTAATTGAACCTACATTAAAGGGTCAAATTGCATTAGTTGAATGGCAAGCTAAACTTACATCATTAATTGTTTTAATGGTTTGTATTTATTCAATTTGTTTACTCGCAACAACAGTGCAAACACAAATTCTAGCAAGAGTTGGTCAAAGATTCTTAAATAAAATTCGTAAATCTTTATTTAATAAAATGCAATCCTTACCAATTAGTTATTTTGATAGTCATCCACATGGTGAAGTAATGAGTTATTATACCAACGATGTTGATGCTATTAGACAATTTGTAACACAAAGTTTAATCCAGTTTATTTCTACTTTCTTATCATTAACTTTTATTATTTGTTTAATGATTCATTATAGTTTATGGTTAACATTATTGGTATTTATTGGTGCAACTTTAATGTTACTTGTTACGAAAAAAGTAGGTGGTGGAAGTACAAAATATTTTATCCAAAACCAAAAGACAACAGCAAAAGTAGAAGGTTACATTGAGGAAATGATGCATGGTCAAAAGGTAGTTAAAGTATTTTGTTATGAAGATGAATCAAAATTAAAATTTAATGAATTAAATGATGAATTGTGTCATGCCGCAACTAAAGCAAATCAGTATGGTAATACATTGATGCCAATTTTACACAATATTGGTAATGTTTTCTTTGTTTTACTAGCCATTGTAGGATGTTTTTTAGCAATTAATAATGTGCCAAATCTTGGTGTATTGATTACAAATCGCAATAATCAATTTGTTTTTATCGGAATGAATACGTTAACCATTGGTATTATTGTTGCTTTCTTAAATATGAGTAGACAATTTTCGCAAAGCATAGGTCAAGTATCTCAACAAGTTGCAATGGTTGCTATGGCATTAGCAGGTGCAAAAAGAGTATTTGATTTTCTTGATGAAAAATCAGAAGAAGATAATGGCTACGTTACATTAGTCTATGCTATTAAAGATGAAAATGGCAATATTGTTGAATCGCCAACAAGAACAGGTATTTGGGCTTGGAAACATCCACATTCTGATGGTACGTTAACTTACACAGAATTGAAAGGTGATATCGTTTTAGACCATGTTGATTTTGGTTATGTACCTGAAAAGATAGTTTTGCATGATGTATCCATTTATGCAAGACCAGGTCAAAAAATTGCTTTTGTAGGAGCAACTGGTGCAGGTAAAACAACTATTACCAATTTAATTAATCGTTTTTATGATATTCAAGATGGTAAAATTCGCTATGATGGTATAAATATTAATAAGATTAAAAAAGATGATCTTAGAAGATCACTTGGTATAGTTTTACAAGATACTAATCTATTTACAGGTACAGTAATGGAAAATATTCGTTATGGCAGACTTGATGCTACTGATGAAGAAGTGTATAAAGCTGCTAAAATTGCCAATGCATATGATTTTATTACTAGATTGCCTGAAGGATTTAATACGATGCTTACAGGTGATGGTGCAAATCTTTCTCAAGGGCAAAGACAATTACTTTCAATTGCAAGAGCTGCAATTGCCGATGCGCCAGTCATGATTTTGGATGAAGCTACATCATCTATTGATACAAGAACAGAAGCCTTAGTACAAAAAGGTACTGACCAATTGATGAAGGGAAGAACGGTTTTCGTTATTGCTCATCGTTTATCTACTGTTCAGAATAGTGATGCTATTATGGTTTTAGATCATGGTAGAATTATTGAAAGAGGTACACATGAAAGTCTTATTGAACAAAAAGGTGTTTATTACCAATTATATACTGGTGCCTTTGAACTGGAATAGTTAACTATTGATAAGGATATAAAATGAAGATGAAAAATATAACACATTTTGACAAAGTTTCATTTGAACAATTTCAAAAGGATTTTATTCAAAATTTTGGTGTGGTGGCAAATATGAAAGAAATCTACACAAATATTTTGTTACCAAAAAGAGCAACCAAAGGCTCTGCCGGATATGATTTTTTCTTACCAATCGATTTAGAATTAAAACCTAATACTTCAATTGTTATTCCTACAGGTATAAGATGCATGATGAATGAAGAATTTGTACTTCAAATTTATCCAAGAAGTAGTTTAGGTTTTAAATATCGTCTTCAATTAGATAATATTGTGGGTATCATTGATAGTGATTACTATTATGCTCAAAATGAAGGTCATATTTTGATTAAAATATCAAATTTATCTTTAGAAAATAAAATTGTAGAACTTAAAAAAGGTGAAGCTTTTGTTCAAGGAATCTTTTTATCATATGGCAAAACGATTGATGATCAAACATTCACTACAAGAAGTGGCGGAATAGGGAGCACAAATAAGAAGTAAAAAAATCTAATAGCAATATTTTGTTGCTATTAGATTTTTTTTATCAATATTTTACATTTATATGTTAATTATAAGAAAAATGGATATTTATGTGATATAATATAGCAAAAAGTCTAATAAAAGGTGAGTACTATGAAACGGTTTAAAGCGATACAGTGGTATATACAAAAATATTGGTGGCAATATGCTTTAACATTAGTATTATCGATTGGTATTATTTATTGTGATATAAAAAAACCAGAGATTATTGGCGAAGCAGTAGATTTAATTGGTCTTGGTCAAATTAAAGAAGAAACTTTGTTCTCTTTATTAATTTTGCTAACAACTATTGTTTTGACAAAATTTATAATTAGTATTGGTAAAAGCATTTTTTTAGGTAACTTATTTCATCGTTTATTTTATCAAATTAAAATTCGCTTTATGAAAAATATTTTACTTCAAGATGCAGATTATTTTACTATTTATCATCCAGGTGATTTGATGACTAGGGCTACATCTGATACATTTTCAATGGCTAATGTTTCGACTCATTTGATTTTTGGTTTAATTACGGTAATTTTAACTATTATTATGACAGCTGTTTCGATGATAAAACTAAATCTTACTTTAACAATTTATTCTATCATACCTCTTCCTTTTATTTTTATTGTAGTTGTCATTATGAGACCAAAAATTAGTGCTAATTGGCGCTTGGTTCGTAAGAAAAACTCAACTATGGGTAATTTAGCGATGGAAAGTGTACAACATGTTAAATTAATAAGAGCTTTTGTAAATGAAAAAGAAGACTATAAGAAATTAGAAGGTTCAGCTCAAGAGTGTTATGATACAGAAAAAAAATCGGTTTTAATGCAATCAACTTTTGGTCCAACATTTCGTTTTTTTACAAATATAAGTCAGTTGATTGCTTATGGATATGGTGCTTATTTGATTATCAATCAAGAGTTAACTGTTGGTGAATTGATAACTTTTAGTTTACTACTTGCACAATTTTCTGGTCCAATGATGCAACTTGGTAACCAAGTATCACAATTTGCCCAAAGTGCTATTTCATTTGATCGTGTAACGGAAGTCTTAGAAGCAAAACCTGAAATTATTGACTATCCTAATGCCAAAGATATTAATCAATTTCATACGATTGAATTTTTTGATTATACCTTTAGTTATCCTAAAACAAGACTAGAAATTTTAAAAGGTTTTGATTTAACCATTACAAGTGGAAAATCACTAGGTATTGTTGGTAAAACAGGAAGTGGGAAAACAACACTGATTAGACAATTATTGAGGCGTTTTCCAATTCAAAATGGCAATAGTTTAAAAATTGATGGTTATCCAATTAGTTATTATAAGAAAACGGATATTCGTAAACTAGTTTCCTATGTTCCTCAAGAACATCTCTTATTTGCAAGGAGTGTAAAAGAGAATATTTTAATGGGTAAAAATGAAGAATCTAATGTAGAGTTAGAATATGCAATTCAAATGGCAGATTTTGAAAAAGATTTAGCTTTCTTAGAAAATGGTTTAGATACAATTGTTGGTGAATATGGTGTAACCTTATCAGGTGGTCAAAAACAAAGATTATCTATTGCAAGGGCCCTTATCAAAGATGCACCAATTTTGATACTTGATGATTCACTTAGTGCAGTAGATGGTACTACTGAAGCCAATATCATTAAAAACTTAAAAGAAATTAGAAAAAATAAAACCAATATTATTGTTGCCCACCGCCTAACAGCTGTTGAAGATTGTGATGAAATTATTGTCATGGAAAATGGAAAAATTGTTGAGCGCGGAACGCATCAAGAGTTAATGGATCAAAAAGGTTGGTATTACGAACAATATGTCATCCAAGAGATGGGAGGTAGTGCCCATGAGTAATAAAAACAAAAAGCAAGTTATTAAAGGGAAAAACACTTTTGATAAATATTATAATTATCCACCAGAGGTTGTTTTAAAAAGAGTTGTCAAATATGCTTGGAAAAGTCGTATTTTAATTATTTTATCCCTTTTATTCTTGATTGGGTATACGTATTTAGAATTATATCAACCAAAATTAATCAATCGTGTTTTAGATGATTATTTATTAGGTGTTCAAACCGTTTGGGAAAAAATAGATACTGGTAGTGTAATATATCAAGGCAATAAGTATGATAAATTACCAAAAGATGAAATTGAAAATCTTACTACTTTAGATGAAGTAATTTCAGTTTTATATTTTGATGGTCATTATTATGTATCTAGTGGTGTTTATAATAGTAGTGAAATTACTGGCTACGATGAGGAGACGAGTTTGCTAATTTTGAGCGATGATACAAAAATTGCCACAAATCGCTTATCAAAAGAAGAATTAAAATCTTTCTATGATCCTAGCATTCCTGCGATTACTAGACTTATTATCATTTATGGTAGTCTTACAATTTTTATCATTATATTTAGATATTTTCAACATGTTTTTTTCTTAACTGCATCAATGCGTTTAACTTTAGATATTAGAAAGGATGCTTTTGCTAAACTCAATCGACTGCCTATGAAATACTTTATATCAGAACCAAGTGGTAAAGTTGTAACTAAGATAACAAGTGATTCAGAAGGTGTAAGAGGATTATATCAAGTTATCTTTTCTATTTTAACTGCAGGTATTTCGCTTGTGATGGTTTATGTAGAATTATTTAGAGTAAACTTAATGTTATCGCTTTTGACTTTACTTGCAACACCACTTATTCTATTGTGGATGACAGTATATCGTCGTGTTAATAATAAATATCAGCATCGCATAAGAGAGATGAATTCTGTCATTAATGCGGCAATGGCACAATATGTTGATGGTATTGCAATCATTCAACAATTTAATAAAGAAGATGCGATGACAACGGAATACGACAATTTACTAACAACTAATTATCATAACAAAATGAATGCATTAAAGATTAATTCTATTTTTGGTGGAGAACTTTTATTACTCATCCAAAATGGATTACTTGCTTTAATCATTTATTATTTTGGTCGTCAATTCTTAAATCAAGAAGGAGCTATTACCGCTGGTGCTTTATATTTATATGTAACCTACATTACGAAAATTTTTGATCCAATACGTGAAATATTTGCTAACTTGAATTCCCTTGAAGACTCCTTTGTGGCCTCAAGTAGGATTTTTGATTTACTAGATCAAGAAGAGGATAAATATTTAGGATTTAATGAAAAGCCTCATTTCAAAGGTGATATTAAATTTAAAGATGTGAGTTTTGCTTATGATGAAAGTCTTGTTTTAAAAAATATAAATATGCATGTTACACCAGGACAATTTATTGGATTAGTCGGCCATACAGGGTCTGGAAAATCAACATTAATGATTTTATTACAAAGGTTTTATGATTTAGTTGATGGACATATTTTAATAGATGATGTTGATTTTATGACATATACCAAACAAGAAGTAAGAAGTAATATTGGTTATGTTTTGCAAGAACCAGCGCTTTTTAGTGGAACAATCAAGTCAAATATAACTTTTGGAGTTGAAGCATCAGATGAAGAAGTAGAACATGTTTTAGAGATGATTGGTGCTAAAAAATTTGTTAAAGATTATCCAGATGGCATTCATACAAAACTTGAATATTTAGGAAGTAATTTATCTACTGGTGAAAAACAATTATTATCATTTGCTAGAATCTTACTTAGAAATCCAGCTATTTTGATTTTAGATGAAGCAACGGCTAATATTGATACTGAAACGGAAATTTTAATTCAAAATGCCTTAAAAGTTTTAGCGGTTGGTAGAACAACTTTTGTTGTGGCGCATCGACTTTCAACAATTCGATATGCAGATAATATTTATGTTTTAGACGATGGTAAAATTGTTGAGTCAGGAACACATGATGAATTATATAATAAAAATGGCAAATATCGATCAATGTATGAAGCCCAATACAATAATCAAGAAAAGTAGCATAAATTATTATGCTACTTTCAATTTAAATAGATATATTGCCAATTGTTATAAAATATGATAAAATAAAAATATAGAATTAAATAAAAATAGGGAGAAAAAGATAATGCACATTATTAAGCATTTCATAACAATTACGAATCATCGATTAAAAGTTATGAAATATTGTTTCAAAATAGGTCTTTATTGGCAAGGGCTAATTCATGATTTATCAAAATATAGTTTTATTGAGTTTTTTAATGGTGCTAAATACTATAGAGGAATAGGTAGCCCGATTAGTGCCGAAAGAAAAAAACAAGGTTATAGTAAAGCTTGGTTACATCATAAAGGACGCAATAAACATCATCCGGAATATTGGATCGATTTAGATATAACTGATTATACATATAAACCTATACCAATGCCTGATAAATATATTTTTGAAAGTTTTTGTGATCACTTGGCAGCATCTAAAGTTTATAACAAAAAGAATTTTGAACCGAAATTAGTTTACGAATATTATTATGATAAAGAAAGATTTTATATGCCAGTTCATGAAAAAACAAGAGAGAAATTTGAAAAACTACTAGAAATTTTTCTCGAAAAAGGGGAAAAAGAAACCTTTAAATATATGAAAAAAGCATTAAAAAATAAATATTTATGATTATATTATTTGAAAAAAAAGTTTTTTTAATATATAATAAATTAGAAATAAGATAATAATAGGAGAATAATTATGAAATATTGTGAAAATTGTGGAAAAGAATGTCAAGACAATGCACAATTTTGTGATAAATGTGGTCAAAAATTCATTTACCAAGGAGAAAATATTGAATATAGTAGTAAATCTAGATTGGCATGCGGATTATTACAAATCTTTTTAGGTAGCTTAGGTGTTGGTCGCTTTTATTCTGGCCATACAAAAATTGCTATTGCCCAATTATTAGTTTCAATATTTACGTTTGGTGTAGGTTCAATTTGGGGATTTATTGATGGAATAGTAATATTAACTGATGAAAAGTTCACTGATTCTCAAGGAAAGATAATGAAAATGTAAAACCACAAAGCATTAGTATTCTAATGCTTTTTCTTATGTAAATAATAATCAATATTAGTTAATAATTAAGGAGTATGGAAAATGGGGCCTAAGGGATTAGAAATTATTGGTAATGATGCCTATTTAAATGGATATAAATTAGAATCTTTAGTAAAACAATACACAACACCATTATATGTTATGGATGAAAAAAGCATTAGGAGTGCCATTGAAGACTATCAAACTTATTTTAAAGGGAATTATTTTAAATCTTCAATTATCTATGCGTCTAAAGCCTTTTTAGTACCAAAATTAGTTGAAATCATAAATGAGTATCATCTCTATATGGATGCTGTAAGTATTGGCGACTTGTATGTGGCATTACAAAGCAACTTTCCTCCACAAGATTTAGTATTTCATGGTAATAACAAATCATTTGAGGAATTAAATTTTGCAATTGACAATAAAATAGGATTGATTGTAGTTGATAATTATCATGAACTACAGCAATTAATCGCAATTTGTGAAGCAAAAAAAACCACACAAAATATTTTATTTAGGTTAAATCCTGGTATTAATGCTCATACGCATAAATATATTCAGACAGCAAAATATACATCGAAGTTTGGCGAAAGTATGTATGATGAAAAGATTATAGATAAGATTATGAATACAATTAAAGCATCTACATGTATGCATTTAAAAGGATTTCATGCTCATATTGGTTCACAAATCCATGAATTTGGTGCCTTTAGAGCAGAAATTAATAAAATGGTTAAATTTCAAGAAAAAATATCTACTAAGTATCAATATGATTTACCTATTTTGAATTTAGGTGGTGGTTTTGGTATTCAGTATGAACATCATGAAAAAAATATGTCTATTAAAGATATGATGATGCACATCAGTCAAAGACTAGATGAAGTCCTAAAGGAAAATAATAAAATTAAAGAAATTATGATTGAACCAGGTCGTTCTATTGTAGGACCAGCCGGGATTACCTTATATACTTGTTCGCAAATTAAAAAAACTTATGGTGGTACCAATTATTTATTTGTTGATGGTGGTATGACTGATAATATAAGACCAGCGCTTTATAATGCTACATATGAATGTGACATTGTCAATAAAATGCAAGAAAAAAAAGATATTCTTGTCGATGTTGTAGGTAAATGTTGTGAATCAGGTGATATTATTCGTAAAAATGTATATGTGCCTCACATTGATAATGGTGATATTATGATGGTTTATGCTACTGGTGCATATAATTACTCCATGTCATCAAACTATAATAATTTACTAAAACCAGCTGTTATTTTGGTTGGTGAAGAAATAACTGTGATGAGTAAAAAAGAACAGTTAAGTGACTTACTAAGGCTTTTTAAGTAAAATGGGAAATAAGGTAAAAACATGAAACATAATAAGAAAGGAATAAAATATTTAAGTTATTTGGTAGTGAGATACTTACCAATGTTAATTATTATAATGATTATGTCTGGTATCGATTCAGCAGCTTATACATACGTTTCGATGTTTATTAAGTATATTATTGCGGTACTAGAAAACAACTTTAATTCGGTTAATAATTTGCCGAGTTTTGTAATTAATTTATTTAATCAAGGCGAAACAAAAATTCAAATGATTACTTATGCTGCTATTGGTTTGTTTGTGTTTCAATTCGCAAGAGGAATTTTTAAATTTTTAATGGGTTTCTATCGCCAATTTTTTGGAGAAACGCTTGCAAAAAAAATTAGAAAAGATATGTATGCACATATTCAGTCATTACCATATAATTATCATAATAATGCTGATACAGGAGATTTAATTCAACGTTGTACAACTGATAATGAAACCATTCGTAATTCACTATGTTCACAACTACCTGAATTAATATCAATTTTTGCTGTTCTCATAACGGCGGTTATGCAAATGTATAAAATCAATCCACTTTTAATGTTGGTATCATTGATTATAGTTCCTTTTGCGGCAATTACATCAATTATATTTTGTATTTATGTTGAAAAGAAGTTTACGATTATTGAAAAAGAAGAAGCTAAATTAATGTCCATTATTCAAGAAAATGTTTCAGGAGTAAGAGTTGTTAAAGCATTTGCAAATGAACTTTTCGAAAAAGAAAAATTTGAAAAACAAAATGAAATATATTCTAGTAAAAATCTTAAATTAAATAAACTTTCGGCTATTTTTTGGGGTATAAGTGATGCTTCAACTTTATTTCAATATTTAATTACAATTTCAACTTCTATTTTCTTATTGCTAAATAATCCTGGTATTATTACAGGGTCTGATGTTGTTGCTATTATGATGCTTTTAAGTTCATATATTTGGCCAGTAAGAAGTTTAGGTCGTATTGTAAGCGATCTTGGAAAATGTGGCGTTGCGGCAGGAAGAATCAAAGAGATTTTAGATGAAAAAAGTGAATATGAAAATGATGCTGTAGGGTGCTATGATGTAGATGGTAGTATTGTTTTTGATGATGTCAGTTTTAAATTTAATGATACAAATGAACATTTACTTGAACATCTTAGTTTTTCAATTGAACCAGGACAGACAGTAGCGATTATCGGCAAAACAGGTTCAGGAAAATCAACTATTGCCAAAATTTTAACAAGATTGGTTGATTATGAAACTGGTAGTATAAAAATAAGTGGCAATGAGTTAAAAAAATTTAAGAAATCATATATTAGAGAAAAAATAGGCCTTGTTTTACAAGAACCATTTCTTTTTGCAAGAAGTGTATATGATAATATTAAAATTACTGACCGCTTTGCTAGCAATGAAAATATCATCCAAGTTGCTAAAATTGCCTCTATTGATAAAGATATTACCAATTTTGAAAATGGTTATGATACGATGGTTGGTGAAAAAGGAACAACGCTTTCTGGTGGTCAAAAGCAACGTTTAGCAATAGCTAGGATGCTACTTAAGGATAAACCAATTATTATTTTTGATGATTCTTTAAGTGCGGTTGATACCGAAACCGATTTAGCAATTAGGAAAGCCTTAAAAGAAAATAGTCATGCGACAACAATCATTATTACACATCGAATTACCACAGCAAAACAAGCAGATAAAATTATTGTATTAGAAAATGGTAGAGCTTCCTTGATTGGTACCCATGAAGAATTAATTCAAAAAGAAGGCTTATACAAAAAATTATGGGATATTCAAGGTAAAGCTGAACAAGAGTTCTTTAAGATTCTAAATAATGAAGAGGTTAAAGCATGATGTTTAAGAAGAAAAAGCAAAATAAAAAATTAAAGCAAGAAAAACAAATTATTACAAATATAAAAAATGAAGAAACAGAAGATGAATTTGAAAAAATAGACTTAAAAGTTTGGCGGAAGATTTTTAAAATTTTAATAAAAGATAAAAAAGTTATTATTCAAATGATTATAGCGGTTATTTTACTTGCTGCAAACGATTTAATTTATCCACTTTTAAATAAATATGCGTTAGAACATTTTTTTAATGATACTCCAGATTTCTCATCTAAATGGGCTTTTATTATTGCATATGGGTGTGTTGCAATTACGCTTGGGTTAACTGTTTGGTGTTTTATTAGAGCAGCATCAATTGTTGAGGAAAACACAACTATTGAAATACGTAAACAAGCATTTGATAAACTTCAAAAATTATCTTTTTCTTATTATGATACAACCTCATCTGGTTGGATAATGGCTAGAATGACATCAGATGCTAGAAAATTAGCAGCAATTATTTCATGGGGGATTGTGGATTTACTTTGGGGATTTATGTTGATGATTGGAATTTTAGTTGTCAGTATAATTATTAACTGGCGACTTGCGTTAACACTAGTGATTTTAGTACCCATTTTTCTATTATTGACGATGTACTTCCGTAAAAAGATTTTAAAAGAATATCGTGGCGTACGAAGAATTAATTCTGAAATTACCGCTTCATTTAATGAAAGTTTTATGGGTTCAAATACAACTAAGACCTTAGTATTAGAAAAACAGAATGAATTAGAATTTGATGATGTAATTACACGAATGAAAAAGCGCTCAGTAAAAGCTGCAATTTTATCTTCTATCTTTTGGCCTACAATTTTAGTTATCGGATATTTAGGTGTTGCTATTATTGCTATTGAGGGTGGCAAGTTCGTAATGAGTGACAATCTAAAATTAGTGATTACAACAGGTACATTATATTTATTTTTAGATTATGCAATGCGTTTTTTTGACCCTGTTATGTCAATTGCAAGAATTATTTCGGATTTTCAACAGGCACAAGCATCAGCTGAACGTGTAATATCCTTAATTGAAACTGAACCCGATGTTAAAGATAGTCTAGAAGTTGTAGAAAAATATGGTGATTTATATTACCCTAAAAAAGAAAATTGGGAAGTGCTATTTGGTAAAATCGAATTTAAAAACGTTTCTTTTAAATACAAGGGTACAGATAAATATATTTTGAAAGACTTTAACTTAGAAATTAAACAAGGAAAAATGATTGCTTTTGTTGGGGAAACAGGATCTGGAAAATCAACAATTATTAACTTAATTAGTCGCTTTTATGAGCCAACTGAAGGAGAAATTCTGATTGATGATAAAGATTATAAACAAAGATCAATTGGTTGGTTACATTCTAATATTGGTTATGTTTTACAAACGCCTCATCTATTCAGTGGTAATATTTTAGAAAATGTTCGTTATGGTAGATTAGATGCTAGTAATGAAGAAGTAGAAAAAGCATGTAAAATTGTAAATGCTGATGAATTTATTAAAAAATTACCAGATGGCTATTTAACTGATATTGGCGAAGGAGGCAATAAATTATCTATTGGTCAAAAACAATTATTATCGTTTGCAAGAGCTATTTTGGCCAATCCGAAAATTTTAATTTTAGATGAAGCAACTTCATCCATTGATACTGAAAATGAAAAACTAATTCAAAATGCCATTCAAACTATTCTTAAAAATCGTACAAGTTTAGTGGTTGCACATCGTTTATCAACAATCGTTGATGCTGATTTAATTGTTGTTTTAAAAGAGGGAAAAATTATTGAAAAAGGTAGACATCTAGAATTGTTAAAACAAAAAGGCTACTATTTTAATCTATATAAAAATCAATTTATTCAAGAAATAGAAAATTCACAAATCGATAATGTATAAAAAATAATGTTTTCAATATTCAATAAAATTTGACAGTTTAATCATTTTTTGCTATAATATAGTTGTATTAATGTGATTATAAAATATGAAAGAGGTTGAATTTAATGACAAAAGATGAAGCTTTAAAGATTTGGGCGCATGAATTTGGTGATGTCGAATATGCATATGACTTTACTGGTCGTAAAATTAAACGTACTGATTATTTAGTTAAAAATCAAGTGGGTTGGGTTGTATCCTATGTATTACCACTTGAACTTGGTGGAAAACCAAATGAGGGCAATACAATTATTTTAAATCACAATACTGAATATGAAAAAGCCAATAATTATCCTGAATTTGAAGTTGTAGGGGTTCGTTATTTAATTTGTCATGATAAAATAGATGATTTCTATTATATTGAAAAAATTTTAGAAGACTAAAAAAGTAAAAAAGCAATATATGGGAGTATATTGCTTTTTTAGATAAAATATATAAACGATTAATAGAGGAGAAGAAAAAGATTTTAATCCAAAGGATAAATCCTTTACAATAATAGTATGAACATTTTAAAATCTTTTATACATGAAAAGAGGAAAAAATATGAGAATTATTGCCGGGAAATTTCGTAGTAGAAAACTAGTTACCCTTGATGGTTTAGCAACAAGACCAACATTAGATTACGTAAAAGAAGCTATTTTTAGTAGTCTTGGTGGTTATCTTACAAACGATATTATACTTGATGTTTTTGGAGGCAGTGGAGCTTTATCATTAGAATCAATTAGTAGAGGAGCAAGCCACTCAACCATTATTGATGCGAATTATGCGGCGATTGAAATTATCAAAAAAAATGCTAGCAATTTGGGAGTGCAAAAACAATTGTCGATTATTCATGGATCTTATAATATGGTATTAAAACAACTCACCAAACAACAGTTTAATGTTGTCTTTTTAGACCCCCCTTTTCGAATGAAGGTTATAGACGAAATATGTCAATTTTTAATTGAAAATGAGATGATTGTGATTGGTGGATATATTGTTTGTGAATATCCTAAAGCGGATATTGTGAATAAAAATTATGATGGTTATCGTATAAAACTCTGCCGAAAATATGCTAGTAGTGAAATATTAATTTTAGAAAGGGAAAAATAAGATGAAAATAGGTGTTTATCCAGGAACATTTGATCCTGTTACCAATGGCCATTTAGATATTATCAAAAGATCTAGCCATTTATTTGATAAGTTATATATTTTAGTTGCCAATAATATGAATAAAAAAACATTATTTACAACTGAAGAACGAGTAGCACTTTTAAAAAAAATTTTAAGAGAATATCCTAATATAGAAGTAGTAACAAGCAATTTATTAACAGTTGAATTTGCAAAAAGTGTAAAAGCTGAAGCAATGATAAGAGGACTACGTATGGTTAGTGATTTTGAATATGAATTGCAACTTGCTACGTTAAATAAATGTTTAGAAAAAGAAATAGAAACAATTTTTATTATGAGTTCACATGAATATTCATTTTTATCATCAAGCAGTGTAAAAGAAATTGCAACCTTTCAAGGTGATGTTAGTAAATTTGTTCCTAAAGATGTTGAAGTTGCCTTGCAAAGAAAATTAAATAAATAATAGAAGTCCAAGACTAATAATTGTAGATAGGATAAGATGGTAAAAACGTCCAATCAAATATTTACAAAAACTTAGTCTTGTTTTTTTTATAATATTAAATACTTGTAACAAAATAGCACCACCATTTAAAGACAATAAACTACTGCATAAAAGAATTATTACTAAATGATTTAGATTAAGAGCAATAAAACTATTTATACCCGTTGTAACTTCTAAATAACCAAGTAACAGATTTAAAAAAGAATTATCAAATGATAAAAAAGGTAACTTAAAAACTGTAATTAGGTACATTGATGCTAAAATTTTTAATAAAATTATGGGCAAATCTTCCATAATCATATTGATATTTTCTAATATAGGGCATGGGTCTATGTTATTTTGCATGTAATTATCCTTTAACTCTATTTTTCCATGTAATAAATACAAAAATAGTGTAGCAATAATTTGGGATACAATTAATACAATTGCATCTTTGGATTGAAACATGACTAAAATAAATAGAAAAGACACATGTGAAGAACTATTTATAATTTTACTTGCTTGTAGCAAAGATATTTCTTTATTTAAATATGCTTTTTTAACTAAAATAGTGGAAGTAGGGTTGCCAGTTAAAAAACTAATTAGAAATAAAGATAAAGCTTTCCGATTTTCAAAAAGATGAAGAGGTTTTAAAAACTGATAACTTATTTTCGCTAAAAAAGGAATGCTGATTAAACAACTAGAAAGAATATACATGGGAATAATAGCAACAACAACTTTATAAAGCCATAATTGAGTAGTATCAATGAAATAGTTACGCCATAAAGGTGTGTGAATAAGAAAAAAAACAATTTCAAATAAACATAAAAGAAAAAAGAAACAAGTTATTAATTTTTTAATCATTAGGTATTAGTAAAAGCGTATCTGGCATAATAACGTCAGTATTTAGATTATTTAATGATTTAATTTTATCAATTGTGGTATTAAATTGATTTGCAATTTTAAATAAAGAATCATTATTTTGTACAATATAAGACTGATATTTAGGCAATTGATAAGGAACACCATAATATTGGGCAACACTTTTTACAACTGCCTCTGCAAGTTTTGGCCATTCATATCTTAGACGATTTGAATCATCCTCAATATTAGCAAAACCATATTCAATAATCATTGAAGTATTCGGTTTAGTATTTCTTAAAATGTAATAAAAATCATTTCCACTTGACCCCAATTTTTGGTACACATTTCTAATTGGTAGACCAGCATCTTCAAGAGCATCACCAATCATTTTAGGCAAAGTATCTTTACTTTTAATGGAATAAATAACTTCTCCTCCACCATTTCCAGCATTATTAATATGATTAGAAATTAAAATATCTGATTCTTTTGGATTTAAACGATTAATTTGATTGATACGATCAGTGGGATTAAGGGTTTCATCACCGATTCGTGTCAATTGTGAAGGAATATTTAATTCATCAAAGCGTCGTTTTTGATAATCACTAATTTTTTTAGTCAAATCTTTTTCTTTAAAATAGGCATTTGATCCACCACCTGGATCCCAACCACCATGACCTGCATCAATTATTATCATATAATCACCAACATATTATATGTTTAATATTTTAAAAATATGAAATAACAATCTACTTTACAGTTAATATCATCAACTTAAGGGGATTTGAGTAATCCTCTTGATTTTTTTACCAAAATGTATTATAATAATTATAATACA
>CALVCV010000009.1 GCA_944326155.1 uncultured Bacilli bacterium | reverse complement strand
TCGTCCTATAAACCCATGTTTTAATGGTTTTAATTGGAATTTTATACTCATTAGCTAGAGAAGTGAATCGACCTTGGACAGAATAATATTTTTCCAAAACTTCTTGTATAAACTCAACTGTATAATTATTGTCTTTAATTACTTTTCTTGCCATAAAAAAAACCTCTTTACGATATCATTATATCATAAGGAAATATAGTCTTATTATAAGTGTGAACTAAATGGGGTTCACTTCAAATAAGAATACTTTTATTTTAAAATAGCAAATCGTTATTTTGTTGATAAAAAAGCAAAAATGGTGTATAATGATTTTAATAAAATAAATAATAAGAAGGTAAATAAATATGGTATTATTATTTGATATTGGCAATACAAATATTGTTTTGGGTTTATCAGTGAATGAAAAAATTTGTAAAACCTATCGGTATATGACCAGCCCAACTTTAACAGAAGACGATTATTATCAAAAAATTAATGTTTCTATTAGTAGAGAATTAGCACTAGAAAAAATTGAAGGAGCGATTATTTCAAGTGTTGTTCCTCAATTAGACCATATTTTTAAAAATATGATTAAAAAGTATTATCAAATTGAACCAATTATTGTAGGACCTGGTCTTAAAAGTGGTTTAAAAATTAAAATTGAAAATCCTAAACAACTCGGTGCTGATTTATTGTGTGATGCTGTTGGAGCATATATTAAATACCCTGGAACATCTATTATTATTGACATGGGTACAGCTACAAAAGTTTTAGTTGTGACCAAAGATAAAGAATTTATTGGAGGAGCTATTTGTGCAGGTATTAAAGGAAGCTTAGATAGTTTAATTCATACAACTTCTAAATTAACTAGACCATCGATTGAGGCACCTATTAATGTTATAGGCAACGAAACGATTACTTGTATTCAAAGTGGCATTGTATTTGGCCATGTTGCTATGATTGAAGGACTTGTGAAAAAATTTAAAAAAGCATTGCAAGTTATGGAAATAAATGTTATCTTAACTGGTGGTTATGCGAAAGTGATTAAAGATTTACTAGAAATAAATTATATTTATGATGAAAATATATTATTAGAGGGTTTATTTTATATATATCAAAAAAATAGCCAATAAAAAGGCAAAACTAAGTATTATAATTAATAATTGTTGTATTACTTTCATATATATTAGTGGTGATTAGATGGAAAATAATAAAAATGTTGGAAAAATTATACCAGAACCACTAATGTTTATTCATACTGTTTCAACACCGATATTGAGTAATGGTTCTAAACGATATTTTGATAGTCGACAAAAATATCAAAAAGCAAAAAGTGAAGAAAATTTGCAAAATGAATTCATACATGATAGAAATCATAAAATTGATCAGATACTTTTGCAAAAAATACAAAATATTGTTCAAATGAATGAAAAAGGTTATCAAATACCTTGTTTAATTGAGACAAGAAAAAATGAATCTTTTGAAGCGATACCAACCAAAATTGAAGGTGATGAATTAGTAACTATACAAAATCAAAATACAATCCATATTTTATTAAATGATATAAGAGATATCATTATTCTAAAAATATAGGATATAGTAAATGAAAAAGGTGATCGTATGAGAAAATGTGGAATTTTATTACCTATTAGTTCGCTTCCAAGTAAATATGGCATCGGTACTTTTGGCCAAGAAGCATATAATTTTATAGATTTTTTACAAAAAGCTAATCAAAGTTTCTGGCAAGTTTTACCACTTGGACCCACTTCTTATGGCGATTCACCTTATCAATCATTTTGTGCTTTTGCGGGAAACCCATATTTTATTGATCTAGAAATATTAGTGCAAGAAGGTTTATTAGAAAAAGAGGATTTATCAATCTTAATTGATGCACCACTTAGAATTGATTACGCTAATTTATATCAAAAAAGATATGATATTTTAAGAAAAGCTTATTCTAATTTTTTAAATACTGATACATATTGTTATGATAAATTAGAAATGACTAAATTTATAAGTGCCAATCAAGATTGGATTAAAGATTATGCAATTTTTATGAGTATAAAGTCATTACAAAATGATCTTGCATGGCAAAATTGGGATGTAAAATATCGTTATTATAATAAAGAAGTAGTAGATCAATATTATAAAAATTATAAAATGGATGTCGATTTTTGGTTTTTTTTACAATATCAATTTAATAAGCAGTGGCAAGCTTTAAAAGATTATGCTCATAAACATAATGTTGAAATTATTGGTGATGTACCTATTTATGTATCTTTAGATAGCAGTGATGTATGGTCAAATACAAAGCTTTTTCAACTTGATAAAAATCTTAGATTAACTAAAGTAGCAGGTTGTCCACCTGATGCTTTTTGTGAAGATGGTCAATTTTGGGGCAATCCATTATATGACTATAAAGTAATGAAACGTGACAATTACAAATGGTGGATAAATAGAATTAAAAAAGCTCAAAAATTATACGATGTGATTAGAATGGATCATTTTAGAGGCTTTGAATCTTATTATGCTATTGATGCAACCCATGCAATCGCAAAATATGGCAAATGGGAAAAAGGACCGGGAATTAACTTTTTTAACATTATCAAAAAAGAAATTCCAAATGTACGAATAATTGCTGAAGATCTCGGTTTTTTAACTGATAAAGTTTTAAAATTATTAAAAAAGACTGGATTTCCAGGTATGAAAGTTTTAGAATTTGCTTTTGACAGTGATGAGGATAATATGTATTTGCCACATAATTATAGTAAGAATTGTGTTGTCTATACTGGAACTCATGATAATATGCCAGTTCGCGCTTGGTATAATATGCTTAATGGTGAAAGTAAGCATCGCTTAAAGGAATATATTATGCTTCAAAATGAGGATAAAATTTGTGATCAATTAATAAGAGTTGCACTTGCTAGTGTGAGTGATTTAGCAATCATTCCCATTCAGGATTATTTAGGTCTTGGCCTTGATACCCGTATTAATACACCTTCTACAACTACGGGCAATTGGACATACCGAATTGAGAAAAAATATCTTTCCAATGAGCTTGCTTTATACATGGCTTTTTTAAGTAAGTTATATAAACGCTATCCAAACCAAGTAGAATCTAATTAAACTGTGCTATTTTGCGCAGTTTTTTTCATAATATGGTATAATAAATACAAATACTTATATTAAACAAGTGGAGAATTATATGTTAAGAAAATTTTGTTCATATTACAGACCGCATTTAAAATTATTTTTGTTTGACTTATTTTGTGCGTTGTTATTATCAGTATGCAATTTAATTTATCCACTAATTGCAAAATACATTATTGAAGAACTAGCAGGACAACCAGAAAAAATCAAATTAATCATTATTTTAGGATTACTTTTATTGGGTATTTATATCGTTAAAGCTATTTTAAATTTTATTATTCAATATTGGGGTCATATTGTAGGTGTTAGAATTCAAGGTGACATGCGAAGGGAAATGTTTGAACATCTTCAAAAATTACCATTTGCTTATTTTGATGAACATAAAACTGGTACTATTATGTCAAGATTAATCAATGATTTAATGGATATTTCTGAACTTGCACATCATGGACCTGAAGATATTTTCATTGCGAGTATTACTCTTGTTGGTTCTTGTATATTGATGGCATTCTCGGTTAATCCATGGTTAACATTAATTATCTTTTCAGTTGTACCTTTCATTGTTTTTTATGCGATTTTTACAAGAAAAGGAATGCGTAATGCATTTACAAAGATGCGTGAAGAAACCGGTAAAATTAATGCGCAAGTAGAAAGTAGTGTATCAGGAATAAGGGTATCCAAAGCATATGTGACAGAAAGTTATGAGAATGAAAAATTCGCTAAGCGAAACACTGAATTTAAAAAAGCAAGAGCTGGTGCATATAAACAAATGGGTATTTTTGGGTCAGGAATGACATTTCTTACTGATTTTTTGTATTTACTTGCCCTTGTTTCAGGAGGAATCTTTTATTCACAAGATTATATCGATGGAGCCGAATTTACAGCTCTCATTCTTTATATTAATAATATTATTATGCCAATTCGCACCATCATTGCTATTTTTGAACAAATTCAAAGTGGTATGACAGGTTTTGCAAGATTTATGGAAGTATTAAATTGTAAGGTGGAAGAAGAAAATCCAAATGCGATTGATTTAAAAGATTTTCATAAAGAAATTAGTTTTAACGATGTTAATTTTAGTTATATTAATCATGAAGAGAAGACAAGTGATAGTTTAATCTTATCGCATCTTACCTTTAGTATTAAAAAAGGAACAACTGTTGCTTTAGTGGGACCATCAGGTGGTGGCAAATCCACTATTTGTCATTTGCTACCAAGATTTTATGAAATCAATAGTGGTAGTATTGAAATTGATCATCATGATATTAGAAATTATAATCGTTATTCGTTAAGAGAAAATATTGGTATTGTTCAACAAGATGTCTTTCTTTTTGCGGGAAGCATTAGGGAAAATATTGCATATGGAAAGATAAATTCCACAGATGAAGAAATAATAGATGCCGCTAAAAAAGCCAATATTTGGGACTATATTCGAGAACTACCAAATGGATTAGATACTTATGTAGGTGAACGTGGTATTAAACTTTCTGGAGGTCAAAAACAACGTATTTCGATTGCTAGAGCTTTTTTGAAAAATCCGCCGATTTTGATTTTAGATGAGGCAACAAGTGCTTTAGACAATGTAACAGAAATGCAAATTCAACAAGCATTAGAACAGTTAAGCGTAGGCAGAACGACTATTGTTGTTGCTCATCGTTTATCAACAGTTAAAAATGCTGACAATATCATCGTTATTGATAAAAATGGCATTATAGAACAAGGAAATCACGAAGAATTGATTCAGAAAAATGGTATTTATGCAAATTTGTACCAATATCAGTTTAAAGATTAAAAAAATGTTTATAATAAAATTGAGGTGATAAAATGAGGAAAAAAAATATATTTATAGCAGTAGTAGATTTTATACTTGCAGGATTATTACTAGGTTTAGGTATTGTAATGATACCAGAAGTTACAGATGTTGGTAATATTATTTTATTAATTGTAATAGGTGCGTTATTACTTGTATATGTTTATTACTATCTTCTTGTAAAGGTAGCTAAAAAGTCTAGTGGTATCATATTAATATTAACTTTAATCGAAATGATAGTACTTACCATTATTGCGGTTACTTGTATATTATCAGAAATATTAAATAAGACTATCATAGGTGAAGGAATGAAAATTCTTGGCCTTGCTTTTTGGATTAGAGGTGTTGTGGAATCATTCAGAGCGTATTACTATAAAGGAAATACAACTAAATATCCAGTATATAAAGTAATTTTAAATGTGATTTTAATAACACTAGGTACATGGTTTTTTATTTCTAATATCATATCAAATTTAATTTTGGTATGGAGTTTAGCTGTTATATTTGTAATTGCAAGTATAGCTATGATTATTTTAGGTATTTTAAAAATTAAAAAATAATTGCAGAGCAAAAAAAGTTAATATTTGAAATAATAAAAAATGTAGACACTAAAAAAGTGTCTACATTTTTACTTTATGATATACTTTATAAAAGGAGATGATTTTATGGGAAGACCAAAAGGTGGTAAAAATAAAGAATGGTTAAAGGAAGAAAAATTGTATTACGTTAATTTAATTTTATCAGGAGAAAAAACAGCACATAAAATTCAACGTGAAGATGGAATAAGTAGTGGTATGCTTAGTATTTGGGTAAAAAAATATAATGAAGGTGGAATAGAAGCTCTTAAAAATAAACGTAAACTAGGAAATCCATTAGCTAAATATTCCAGACGTAAAGAATTATCAGAACTTGAACAGTTAGAATATGAAAATATGTTATTAAGAATCGAGAACTTACGATTAAAAAAAGGTTACACCCAGGAGGATGTTCTTATAGCACACAAGAAGTTATCAGAAAAGAATACGAAATAGTATTAAGTCTTTCTGGGGAATATAATATTAAGTCATTATGTAAGATAATGAATGTTTCTCGTAGCGGATTCTATAAATGGATTAATAGAAAAGGAAAATTAAATAATAAACAAAAGAATCGATTAGAGCTAGCTGAACAAATAAAAAATATCCATAAGCATCATTCTACTTATGGATATAGAGCTATCACAGCTAATATAAGAAATTTAACTGGTTGGTATTTAAGTGATAATTTATGTCATAAAGTATGTAAATCATTAAAGATACGCTCAAAAGCACGTAAAACGTACGTTAAGTTTAAAAGAGGTAATGAAAGTATAACATACCCTAATATTGTTAAAGGAAACTTTTATCCATCTAGACCTATGAAAATAATTGTGACAGATACAACGATGATTTACAATCATGGCAGACTTTATGATTGGACATTATATATTGATGTTTTTAATAATGAGATGATTTCTTCTAATGTAATGCCATCAAAACACGGTAATAATGTTAAAAATCATTTTGAAGCTTATAAATCGTTTTTAAAAGAGAAAATAAAAAGAGGATATAAAGACCTTGAGACGATTGTCCACTCTGATCAAGGTATTATATACTCCTCAACAGCTTTCAACAAGCTTCATGAAAATTATACCATAAAAAGATCGATGAGTCGAGCAGGAACACCTACAGATAATCCTGTAATTGAATCATTAAATGGTTGGATAAAAGAACAGTTATATATAGATTTTAAAATTTATAGAGAAGATGATATTAATACAGCTATAGAAAATTACATTAAATACTTTAATACGCAAAGATTAGCGTATACTTTAAAATATAAAATCCCAATTCAGTATAGAACTGAACTGGGATTTATATAACTCTCTTTTAGTGTCTACTTTTACTTGACTATTTCAACACTAAAAAAGTGTCTACATTTTTTATTATTTTTGCAATTTTTCAATTTTACTCATTAAGATATCAAAAGCAACATCATTATAGCCACCTTCAGGAATAATAATATCAGCAAATTTTTTAGAGGGTTCTACGAAAGCATGATGCATTGGCCTTACAGATTCTAAATATTGACTAATAACGGAGTCGATACTTCTACCACGATTCACCATATCTCTTTGTAATCTACGAATAAAGCGAATGTCATCTGGCGTATCAACAAAAATTTTAATATCATACAGATTTAAAAGTTTATCAATAGCAAAAGCCATAATTCCTTCAACAATAATGACATTTGATGGTTGAACTGTTTCAGTTTTGTTAATTCGTGATTGACTGATGAAGTCATATAAAGGTTTGTTGATACTCATACCTTTTTTAAGGGCTAATAAATGTTCATAAATTAAATTTGAATCGTAAGAGTCAGGATGGTCATAGTTTCTTTTACCATTTTCACTTAGCGGAATACGTTCTTTATCATAATAGTAATCATCAATTCTAATTAATGATACAGATCCATTTTTTAATGCTTCTTCGTATAATCGCTTTGCAATAGTCGTTTTCCCTGAAGCTGTTCCTCCAGCAATTCCAATAATAGTTGGTTTCATAAACAGATATCTTCCTTTTCTAATCAATCTTGTGTTATTATAGCATAATAATGAAAAAAATTGTTAAAATTTGTAATAAAAATTTATTACTTCTTTTTTCTTTCTTTTTTTAGTAAACCATAGTATAATAATAGTAATAAAAATCTATGAAGAGGTAAAAAAGATGACGAAATTAGAACGTCTAAAAATTATATTAGATGCAGCAGCTGAAAAAGAAATATCTTGGCAAAATATAAAAGTATATGGCTATCAATATAATTATGAAGTGCCTTTTATTAAAAGTATTTCAAAGTTTTGGTTTGGTGATAATGTAGTAGAAGAATATATTGCTCCTTTAAATGAAGATAGCAATCATCATAATCGTTCAGGTAGAATCAAAAAGAGCACAGAGTATATTACTATTCATGATACGGCTTCTACTGCAAAATCAGCTGATGAATATGCACATGCCAAATATGTAGCAAATGGTGGCGGAGGAACAAGTTGGCATTATTCAGTAGGTAGTAACATGGCTTGCCATCAAATACCAAACAATGAAGTTGCTTATCATGCCGGCGATGGGCTTGAAGTAGAATTTAAGTTAATGGATACAACGCTTATGGGTGATAATCCTACACCAGTTTTAAGTATTATAGATGGTTTTTATGCAATTGATGGTAAAAAGACAAAGGTTTCAATACCAAGTGTTACTTTTGAAAAAGTAAATGATAAATTAGTTTATGCATCAGATGGTATTAAACAAACAAAATTGGCACCATTTGGAGCCATAGAAGGTGAAAAATATCAAAATATTACCACTAATCATATCAATGATGCAGGAATTAGGATTGATTTAATTGATGGGAAATACTATATTGGACCTACATATTATAATGCAACTTATGGATTTATTGCTAACCGGGGTGGCAATCTACATAGTATAGGTATTGAAACGATGGTGAATGAAGGTTCTAATTTAATAAGAACTTGGCATCGATGTGCTAAACTTGTAGCTCACTTATTGTTAGAAAATCATTTAGGAGTGGATAGAGTAAAACCACATCACTTCTTTAGTGGTAAACCTTGTCCTATGACGTTAAGAAGTAATCATTTGTGGGATTATTTTATGAATTTAGTTCTCATAGAATATCAAATATTGAAAGATTTTAGTGATGTAAAAATCACCCTTATTTGTAATGATGAGGCAGTTGATGCGGAAGGACTTATTCAAAAGGATAGCTTTGATAACAAAATAATAAAGTATCAAATTAAATTAGAAGATAAAACAGAACAATGCATTTTTGATTATCAAGTAAAAATTGTAAAATAGGAGTAAATATGGCATATATCATAACAGGAGCGACAGGACATATTGGAAATAATCTTGCTAAAGATTTAATAAATCATGGTAAAAATGTTGTTATTTTAGTAAGAAAAATTGATGAATCAATAGCGAATTTAAATGCAAAAATTGTAATAGGTAATCTTTCAGATAAATCTTTTTTGGAAAAGAATATTCATGAAGACGATGTTGTTTTACATCTTGCTGGAGTAATTGATATTAAAAACAACAAACCACAGGAAACCTATCAAATCAATTATGAACTTACAAAAACTCTTTTCGAAGTATGTGAAGTCAAAAAAATTGCTAGATTTATTTACTTTAGCAGTGTGGACTGCATATACAAAAAAGCAGATGAAATAATAAATGAACCGGTTGCAATATTTCCTGACCGATTTATAGATAATTATAGTCATACAAAGGCTCTTGCTACGCAATATATTTTTAATGCAAGATTATCACATCCTAAGATGAAAATTAATATTTTGTATCCATCTGCTGTTATTGGTAAAAATGATTTTAAACCATCGTATATTGGTAAAGTAGTAAAAGATATCATTGCTAAAAAAAGACAGTTTGGTGTAAAGGGTGGCTATAATTTTGTTGACGTAGATGATGTTGTCAAAGCGACCGAAATTATTATTGATAAAAAAATTGATGGTGATTTCTTATTAACTGGCTTTCCGGTTACCATTTATGAATTTTATAATATTGTAAATCGCCATTTAGGTAGAAAAAGAAGAATTTGGAAAATACCACTTTTTGTTGCTCGCCTATCCATTCCATTTGTACCTTATTTATCTAAATTTGTTTTAAAAACTATCAATGAAAATTATAATTATGACAATCATAAATTAAAAAATGTTTTAGGACTTAATTTAACCAATTTTGATGATACCATCGAAAAGACAATAAAATTTTTTAAGGAACAAGAAGAAAAATGAAAAAATTAATTAGTTTATTATTATTATTATGTTTATTTATAATTACAAGTTGTAAAAAAACACCAACTTATACCGTAAAATTTTTAGGTATAAATGATACAATTATTCAAGAAAAAAATTATGACGAAAATGATACATTAGTATATCCTACACCACCAAATATAGAAGGTTATACATTTATGGGTTGGGATCAAGATATTCAAATGGTAACTGAGAATTTAAACATTCATGCTATTTATGAAAAAAATTCTTATAAAATTACTTTTAAAACCATTTTTGATACCATAATTGAAACAAAAGAAATAGCTTATCAAGATTTAATTACTTATCCAGAAGCGCCTATTGTAGAAGGTTATACATTTATAGGTTGGGATCAAGATTTAACGCACATTAAAGAAGATACAACCATTACAGCTCTTTATCAACCGATATCTTATACAGTAACATTTGAGACTCAATTTGGTGATGTAATAGAAAAAGCTGCTTTTGATAGCAATGAAAAAATTACTTATCCAAAAGCGCCTATTATAGAAGGCTATGAGTTTGTAGGTTGGGATTATAATGAAGAATATCTTGATGAAAATAAAACAATTGTTGCTTTATACGAAAAACAAACCTTTAAAATTGTTTTTAAAACGCAATTTGGGGATATTATTTCAGAAGAAGAATATGAGTATTTAGATACCATTATATATCCTGAACCATTAGTAGTAGAAGGATATAATTTTGTCTCTTGGGATCTTATTCAAGATTATGCAACAAGTAATCTTGAAATTGTTGCCTTTTATAATATCATGCAATTTACAGTTACCTTTTATGGTTTAAATAATGTTGTGCTCGGTTATACAACTGTTAATTATATGAAACCATTTATGTATGTTGAAGCGCCTATTGTTGAGGGGTATACTTTTATTGGCTGGGATCAAGATTTAAGTACAACTGGTGTTAAACAAAATACAAGCATTCATGCCATTTATGAAAAAAATAATGTTGATGTTAATTTAACAAATTATGCTATTTCAAATGCACAAGATGTTTTTTTAATCAATGGGGTGATTGCTAATAATTCAAATGAAAATATCAAAAATGTGATTATTGATATCAATGGAGACCGTACTAATTGTGAATTAGATGGCGATGCTATTTTTGATGTAGCAATTCAAATGGAATTAGAAGCATCAACGATGATTCAACTTACAGTTTATGTTGAATTAGTTGATCAAAATTTGATAAAAATATTGGAAGAGGAATATCTTATGTATGTTGAAATATCAACATCTAATCATATAAGTTATGTAGATACTTTAAATTTAAGTGATCCGACTGATATTAGTGACATTCTTCAAACCATCAATCCTACAGAAAATTACATTACAACTTTAAATAATATTATTTATGGTGGCTTTCGTAATACAGATGAATTACATGCTTATGATGCGACAAACTATCGTAGCCGCAATTCATATGGTCATGAAGTTGCGATTGACGCAAACGGCTTTGTAATTGATTCTAAAACATTAGTTGATCTACCAGAAGGTGGCTATATTTTATCTGGCCATGGCGTGTCAGCAAATCTTCTACAAAATAATATTGCTATTGGTGATTATATTATTTATAATCAAGAAAATCAAATAGCTGAAGTTTATCGTAGTAGTATGATTAGTAATTTGATTACATTAAGAGAAAATATTTCTTTAGCAAAAACGCGTCTTATTAATGCCTATAATGAATTATTAGCAATTGATTATCAAACTTTATTTGAATTATATAATCAAGTAATTGAAGATTTTAAAACTATTGTTGAAAACTATGATGAAGTAGTAGTAACAAAAATTAAAAATAATGTTGCAAAACTTCATTTTGGTGTAGTAGAAAATAAATTTTTAGAAGTAAAAGCTTTTTGGCATTACCCATTGCGTGTGAATGGTTATCCAGAAAATAATAAAGATGAAGTATGCCGTTTCTTAGATGATGTGGCTAGAATGGGTTTTAATACAATTTATATCAATACAAATTTTAATGGTGGTAGTATTTACCCATCTGCATATTTACGCCAATTAAGAGCAAATGATTTGTCATATGATGGCTATAATGACTATTTAGAATGTTTTATTGCTGAGTCCCATAAAAGAAATCTTCGTGTAATTGCTTGGACAAATACTTTTGTTTGTGGAGATGGTTACCTACCAAGTCATAGCCCTAGTAGACTTGTAGCATTAGATTATCATGGTAAAAATAATAGTGGTAATATTTATTT
The DNA here is from genome assembly GCA_944326155.1 of uncultured Bacilli bacterium. Classification (GTDB taxonomy): domain Bacteria; phylum Bacillota_I; class Bacilli_A; order ML615J-28; family CAG-313; genus CAG-313. The sequence continues at coordinate 41,191 of CALVCV010000009.1, read as the reverse complement.
TTATGATATTACTAATTCAGAAGTGCAAGAACTATTAGTCAATGTATATAGTGAACTTGCAAGTAAATATGAATTAGATGGTATTGAATATGATTTTGTTAGATATCCTGCTAGTAATATTTATACTTTTTCTGGTACTATTACTAATAGTAGTTTAATTGATGATTTTTGCTATACTGAAACATCAATAAATGAGTTTAAAAAACAATATGGTATTACGGGCGATGTAAAATCCTTGATTTTAACTAGTGAGGATATTAGAAATAAGTGGCAATCGTTTAAAGTTTCTAATGTAACAAATATGGTACGCATGATATCAACTGCGATAAAAGAAAGTAATCCCGATATTATGATTAGTGCTGCTGTCATGTCAGGATTATCCGGTGCAATCCAAACGTATTCACAAGACTTTGGTACTTGGGTCAAAGAGGGATATGTTGATAATTTAGATCCAATGATGTATAGTGGTTCAAATTCTTATGTTCAATCTAGAATTGATTCATTTATTGAAACTATAGGTAATGATGCGACAATTGTTATTGGTATTTCTCCTGATAATTCAGGCGGTAATTTTATTACGATTAGTGAACAAATTGAAATGATTTCTCAATATGTTGATTTAGGATTTAATGAATTTTCATCTAGAAATATTTTCTCATCAGTAGAAACCATGAATGGCTTTACGATGTTACAACGTGATTACAATATAACAATTTACGCAAGTCCTATTCTTATTCGTCAAAAATATGCCGAATCTATGTTAGATAGAATTACCAATTTCTATCAATATACAATTATTATGCCAAATAGTGCTGAATTGGTACGATTATATAATTTATTATATAGTGATTTAGTAGAATTAGATGCCATAAGAAATGAACTTGCTAAAATTGAAAATGAGAGAGTAAGAAATAGACTATTAAAAGAATTTGATTATGTAAAACAGATTGTGGAGGGATAAAATGAAATATCTATTTTTAGCTGAATCTTATGACTTAGTTGTGGGAGACACCTTTGAGTTATTTTATCGTGGCGTTATTTGCTTATATAATCCTTATCAATATTATATTTTGGTAAGATGTGAAAAAGGTAATCCCTATCCAAGATATTTTACATATACACCAAAAGTAGATGAAGTGGGAGATTATCCTTTAACGATTGCTTTATTTGATAATAATAACCAAATGATTGAAGAAAAAACGACGACTTTACATGTCGTAAATCCTCAAAGGCCTCAAACACCATTAAATGTCTTATGTATAGGAGATAGCATTACATTTAATGGAGTTTGGCCAAGCGAAGGTTATAGAAGATTTACTAAAGAAGGTGGCATGCCTCTTGGTAATGGATTTAGTGATACATTAAAGATGATTGGTAGTTGTAAAAAAAATGTCGAAGAGGATGAAGTTGGTTATGAGGGATATGGTTCTTGGACATGGAAATCTTTTTGTACAAATGATTTGGTAAGTACAAAATCACCAGTTTGGGTTACTGTAGAAAGCCATAATTTAGATGAAAATGATCAACATAGTGTATGGAAATCAGGAAATTTAGAATGGATTTTAGAAAGTATTGAACCAAAAAGATTAAAATTTAAAAGAGGTAATAACAATTATTCACCAAGTCCTACAATTGAAAAAGAATTTGTGAATATCAATGGAGGAATTCATCACGATTCTATTGTAATTGATGATTGTTATTTTGAAATTGGTAATCCATTTTGGAATAAAGAATTAGGAGATATTGATTTTCTAACCTATGCCAAAAAACAAGGTACTAGTCAAATTGATCTTGTTTATATCTTACTTACTTGGAATGGATTATATCGTCCTTATGATACAGAGTTTAATCGGCATATTGATTATGCAAAATATTTAATTGATAAAATTCATCAGGCTTTTCCTGATGCACATGTCGCTTTATTAGGTATTCCCATTTGTTCAGTGAATGGCGGTATTGCTGCAAACTATGGTGCAAAAGGTCCATATAGTGATACTTTTGGTACAATTTCAACAGCTTTTCATTACAATGAATGTTTAGAACAATTGGTAAAAGAAGAAAATTATAAAGACTTTTGTCGTTATATAGATTGTAAAGCTCAGTTTGATAGTGAATATAATTTACCAAGTATTGAGAAACCTGTAAATATTAGATCGACAATTATGGAAAGAGTAGGTACAAATGGTGTACATCCTAATATGAGTGGTTATCTCCAATTAGGTGACGTCTTCTATCGTGCTTTAGTAAAAGATATTGTGAAGTTAAATAAAAAATAATTACAACCATAAATTGTGATTATCATAAAAATATATTTGTATTCTATGATATAATTGTAAAAAAAGAATATAATATAGAATTAAAAAATATTATATATGGAGATGATGAACATGTTAAATGAACGACTAAAAAAAATGACTTATAATCAAAGAATCATTATTAAGATTGCATTAATTGGAGTACTTAGTGCTCTTTGCTATATTGCGGTCATGTTTTCTATTCCTATTCCATCGCCTATGGGTAAACCAATGATTCATTTTGGTAATCTAATTGTTATTATTGCGGCACTTTTATTTGGTGGTTCAATAGGAGGTATTTCTGGAGCTATTGGTATGGGGTTGTATGATACTATTGCAGGATATGATATTTGGTCAATTACAAGAACGATAATTTTAAAATTATTAATGGGTTTGATAGTAGGTATAATTTATAATAAATTAATTAAAAAAGAAGATTCTAAAAATAATTATATATTAATTTTGCTTGGGAGTTTATTGCTAGCAGGTGGAATTACACTAATGGTTATTGCTATTGCTAAGGGTGGTTTATTAGAAATTAATAATATTGGGGAAAAAACTATTGAATGGCCAAGTTATGTATTTAGTATTATTAATGGTCTTTTTCTTCTTTTTGTTGGTATCTTTGCCAATAAGATGCCTAGCAACTTAAAAGTAGTAAGCATCGCTACTTCGATTGCTATTGTTGTAAATATTTTAGGGGAATTTATTTATAAAGTATTAAAACAAATGACCTTAGGTGGTAGTAATTTTTCATATTCAGTAGGAATTGGTCTTTTGAGTATTCCAGCAACATTGATTAATGGTGCAATTACGCTTGCCATTGTTTTATTAATCTTTATTCCAATTGAAAGTGCGGTTAAAAAGATTTTGACAAAATAGTTTAAAAATCCAAACATTTATAGTTATAAATCCATATTATATCTTAGGAGGTGTAGTATGGATTTTTATTATATTAAAATGGCATTTTATGCATCAATATTTACTTGGTTTGTTACTGCCTTAGGAGCAGCAATGGTCTTTTTATTTAAAAAAGTTTCTAATAAAATGATGTCGTTAATGTTTGGTTTTGGGGCAGGAGTTATGATTGCTGCATCATTTTTTAGTTTATTATTACCAGCTATTGAATTAGCTGATCAAATTTATCAATATAGTTATTTAATAGTTGGCTTGGGTGTTTTGTTTGGTGGTATATTTATTTTTCTTGTAGATATAACTATTCCACATATGCATATTAATAGAGAAACAAAAGAAGGAATTAATTCATCTTGGAGTAGAAAAATTTTACTTATTTTAGCTATTACGTTACATAATATTCCAGAAGGCTTAGCGGTAGGTGTTGCATTTGGAAGTATTGCTACAGGTACCAATGAACTGACAATTGCATCAGCTTGGATTTTAGCTATTGGCATAGGTTTACAAAATTTTCCTGAAGGAATGGCGGTAAGTGTACCGCTCAGAAGTGAAAATTTTTCACGAAAAAAAGCCTTTTTTTATGGCCAAGCAAGTGGAATGGTTGAACCTATAAGTGCTGTAATAGGTGCTTTTTTGGTTACTATTATTAGACCAATGATGCCTTTTGTATTAGCAGCAGCTGCAGGTGCTATGATATATGTTGTTGCAGAAGAGTTAATTCCGTCGGGGAAAACTTCTAAGGCAGATAAATTTGGTACCATTGGTGTAATGATAGGATTTATTTTAATGATGATATTAGATATTGCTTTAGGATAAAATAAAAACTGCTGTTTACAGCAGTTTATCTTTTTTGAAATAAGGAATATGGCAAGAATGGGTACCAGTAGTAGAAAATATTGCAAAATCTTACTACTGGTACTTTATCTATGTTACATAAATGTTGAACAAAGGGTATCACAGTTGATTGGATCAAAACATTGAACGGCCCCAATACAAGAAATCTTCATTACAATGGTAAAAGCCGTACAAGTAATTTCACCTGTACCATCATCTTCAACAAGTAATCGTAAAATTACTGTTTCATTATTTCTGATTTCTTCTATTCTAAATAAATTAGTAGTTTCTTCAGTGGTACCTAAATTTGCTTCAAATCTAGCACCATTTCCACACAAATAGATAGCAATAGGTTTTGTATTAAACATTGATGAAATCATACAATTATCACATTGGTTAGTAGCATTTGCAATAATTGCTTCTTTTTGTAACTGATCAATTTTCTTTAATAATTGAGCAATTGTACCATTATTATTAATGGTAGTTGTCGTAGTATTTGTGACATTTGTTCCATTACCAAAACAAGCCATATTTGCACCTCACTTTCAATGTATAGTATGAATAAATATATAAAAAGTTTTGTTTTATTACCTATAAATCACATGTTGCTTGCAAAAAAAAGTAAATTATCGTATAATATACATATATGGAAAGGAATGTTTTGCCATGATACATTTAAATTTAGCAACTGATCCTCAAATGAGGCTTGTATTTTTTATTGTATTTTTTTGTTGTTTCATCCCTATTTTTGTTTTGGTTATCGTAACATTTATCAAATTTTTATTGAAACAAAAAAAACGTATTGTTCAAAGTAAAAAAAATACTAATATTGAGTATTTGGAATTTTTTGGTGGCAATGATAATATTATTTCAGTTGATAAAAATTTATCAAGAGTTACAATTGTTGTTAAAGATGTTGATTTAGTAAACTTAGAAGGCTTAAAAAGCGAGGGTATTGGTGTGATGATTACAGGTAATACTATCAAATGTTCTTCACAAACTTTTGCTAATCAAATTAAAAATGATTAATTTAAATTTTTAGCTACTTGTGTTGCTAATGTTTGTTTAAAAGTTGCATCAGATGATTTCCATAATACTTCAAATAAAACACCAAGACCTGGTAATACTTTTTCTTCAGTAGTTACTGTGGCGTCTTCAATTGTTTTAAATATTTCATCGCTTGATGCATTTTTTAAGTTATCAATAACTGATTTTCTAATACTGATATCCATAATCTACCTCCTAGTAAATTTATTATGGTCAAAATTAATAATTTTTATACGAAAGGATATTAATAATATGAATTTTAAAAAGATAGTTTATGAGAATGAAGATAAAATTATTCAAACATTTCAAGAATTATTGAGAATTCCAAGTGTTTTAGACTATTCTTCGGCTACCCCTGAAATGCCATTTGGCAAAAATATTAATGAAGCATTAGTGTATATGTTAAATCTTGCAAAAAAAGATGGATTTGATGTTAAAAATGTTGATGGCTATGCAGGAGAAATTAGTTATAAAACTTCTAATGTTAAAGATGCTGTAGGTTTATTATGCCACTTAGATGTTGTTCCAGCGGGTAATAATTGGACTTATCCACCATTTGAAGCTAGAATTGCTGATGGTAAAGTATTTGCAAGAGGTGCTTCAGATGATAAGGGGCCTACTATTGCAAGTTATTTTGCTTTAAAATTTATTAAAGACGCTAATATTAAATTAAAAAAAGAAGTTAAGATTATTTTGGGTACTGATGAAGAAACAGATTGGCGAGGATTAGGATATTATGTTAAGAAATATTCGATGCCAGAAATAGGATTTGCACCAGATGCTAGTTTTCCTTTAGTATATGGTGAAAAAGGACGGATGTCTTTTGATTTATCCTTTGAAAGATTTACTGATGATGTAGTAGAATCCATTCGAGGTGGCGAACGTTATAATGTTGTTATGGATGAAGTAGAAGCAATCTTAAAAGTAAATTTAGAATTTGAATTTATGTCATATCTTAAGGAAAAAGATTTAAAAGGGTACGTAGAAAACAATAAATATGTTATTCAAGGTTTAGCAGCCCATGCTATGGAACCAGAAAAAGGCATTAATGCTGGTCTACACATGTGTAATTTCTTAAAAAAATATACAAACAATTCATTAATTCAGTTCTTAGCTACATATTTTTATAATGATTCAAACTTTGCGAATATGGGATTAAATTATACAGATTATGAAATGGGACCTATCACAGTCAACGTAGGAATTATGGATATTTCAGTAAATGATGTTAGAGTGACTTTGGATATTCGATTCCCTGTACGATATGATGTAGATAAATTTAATCAAGTATTTCAGGATACACTTGCAAAAAATTATGTTATTGTTCGTGAACAAACATTTAAAGCGCCACACTATGTATCGCCAAATGATCAACTCGTAAAATCATTATATGAAGCATATGTTAAAAATACTGGTGATATCATTAATAAACCATTTACAATTGGTGGAGGAACATATGCAGGATTTTTAAAAAAAGGTGTAGCATATGGCATGGGTTTTCCTGGCGAAATTGAACTTGCCCACCAAAAAGACGAAAATGTTTTAATTAAAAATTTGTTGAATAGTATTTTGATTTATATTGATGCCATTATAGCATTAGGAGAATTAGATGCGTAGACGCAATGTTAAAAACGCTCAAAGCAGGATTAATAGCCATTTTGATTTAGTGATTCAAAATCCAGAAGTCTATAAAGGCAAGTGGAATACTCTTTTTTATAACAACAATCCTATTTATTTAGAAATAGGAATGGGAAAAGGTAAGTTCTTATTAGAAAATGCTATCAATCATCCTGATATAAATTATATTGGCTTAGAAAAATATAATAGTGTCATTGTCCAAGCAGTGGATAAAATAACTGTTTTAAACTTATCTAATATAAAATTGATTAATAATGACGCAAATAAAATTATTGATTTTTTTGCACCAAAAGAAATTCAAAAAATATATTTAAATTTTAGTGATCCATGGCCTAAAAATCGTCATGAAAAAAGACGTTTAACTTATCAAAGTTTTTTAGATAAATACGATATAATTTTAAAAGGTGATATTGAATTTAAAACTGATAATCAAGGATTATTTGAATATAGTCTAATTTCTTTTAATATAAATAAATGGACTTTCCTTGATATTAGTCTAGATTTACACAATCGTAGTCTAGAAGAAAAGATTATTACAACAGAATATGAAGACAAGTTTGTAGCTAAAGGAAATAAAATTTATTATTTAAAAGTAAAAAAATAGAAAGGAAAAAATATGAAAGGATTAATTTTATTAGCCAATCATTTTGAAGATGTTGAGGCTTTAATCACTATTGATTTATTGCGTAGAGCAAAAATACAAATTGATTTAGTTAGTATAGAAAAAAGTTGTCAATTGGTTACGCAATCAGGCGTTCAACTAAAATCAGATTATTTAATTGATGAAATTTTACTTGATGAATATGATTTCTTAGTGATTCCTGGTGGTAAAGCAGTATATGAAACACATCTACATTCAGATATAACGAAAAGTTGCATACAACTCTTCCATCAAAATAGCAAACTTGTTGCAACAATTTGTGCAGCACCTCTTACTCTTAATGCCTTAGGATTATTAAAAAACAAAGAATATGTCTGTTTTCCAGGCTTAGAAAAAGATGTAGATGGTATTTTAAAAGGTGATGCAAAAGTTGTAGTAACGGGTAATTTGATTACGTCCAAGGCAGCTGGTACAACTTTTGATTTTGCTTATGAAATTATAAAATATTTAGCAGGCGAAAAACTTGCGAAAGATGTTATCAATAATATATATTATGAATTAAAATGATATTAACAACATGTTAATATCATTTTAATTAAAAAATTTTTTAATCATATAATAAAGTGGTGATCATATGGAATATATAGGAATTTTTCAAGGTGGAGGTATAAAGGGCATAGCGCATATTGGTGCATATATGGCATTAGAAGAAAATGGCTTTTTATGTAAAAAAGCTGCTGGCACAAGCGTAGGAGCGATTATTGCGGGACTGGTAACTGCCGGATATAATGGTAGAGAAATGATGGATATTATCAATTATCTAGATTTAAAATCATTAATAAAAAATGAACCCAATAAATTAAAAAACTTTTTTAACGAAAAAGGCCTTTATTCAAGTTCATATTTAGAAAAAGAAATTGCTATGTTGTTAAATAATAAAGGTATCAATACATTTCAAAGTTTGAAAGTGAACAATGATTACATACTAAAAACTGTAGCAACTAAAGCAACGAGATATCAACAAATTATTTTTCCGGATGATTTGCTACAATATCAAATAAATCCGGATTTCTTTCCAGTATCAAAGGCAATTATTATGAGTTCATCTTATCCGGGATACTTCAAACCCTTAAAACTAGGAAACGATTATATTCTAGATGGTGGAATATGTAATAACTTTCCCTACAACGCCTTTCAGTATCAAAATACTGATTTGGTAATAGGTTTTCAAATATTAAAAAAAGGATTAAAAAATATTCCAAGTAATATTAATATGATTAAAATGAATACGATGGGATACAAAATATTAAATTTTAAAATGAGTGTAGATGAAAAGATGCGTCTTTTAGAAATAGGATATCAAGAAGGATTAAAAATGGCTGGTAAAATTATTGAAATGAATCACTAACTAAAAATAGAGGTATGTTCATGATAAAAATGATTGCAATAGATTTAGATGGAACGTTATTAGACGATAATAAAAAAATTAGTATGCAAAATAAAATAGCAATTAAACAAGCAAAAAATATGGGAGCTAAAATTATTATTGCAAGTGGTAGACCTTACTTTCGGGTTAAAGAGATTCTTAAAAAATTAACATTAAATGAACCTTTAGATTATGTTATTACTTATAATGGTGGGGCAATCCTACTTGGTGATGGTAGTAAAAAAATTTATGAAAGCAAATTAAAAAATAAAGATATTATTCAAACTATTGATTTTATCAACAAATACAATGGAGGTATTCTTTTATATCAAGATGATCATATTTTTTGTTTTCACTTTGATAAGAATATTGCAAGTCTTAAAGTTTTTGCGGGTATTAACTTTGAAGAGCAAACAGTAGAAAAACTAAAAAGTAAGAATATGGCAAATAAGATTATTTTAGCAGATAATGGTGCTTTGATTGATAAAGTGAAAGAAAAATTACCAAAAAAATTTAAAAAGAACTATAATATTGTTAGAAGCACAAATAATTTTTTGGAATTTTTACCCAAAAAAGTTTCTAAAGGAATTGCAATTAAAAAATTAGCTACTATGTTTAAGATTAGTAAAAATGAAATTATGGTTATTGGTGATGAAGAAAATGATTTATCAATGTTTTCATATGCGAAGGTAAAAGTGGCAATGGGAAATGCTAGTGTGTCTATTAAAGCCCATGCTAGTTATATTACAACATCAAATAATGATAGTGGCGTTGCACAAGCCATTGAATATTTTTTGATAAATAAAAAGAATTAAAGACTTTACAAAATATTAAAAATATGGTATAATAACAAAGCATGAGTAATATACTCAAGCCTTGCCTTATTTGAGTATAAGGCCGTTAGACCAAAAGGAGGTGCAAAGGATGAAAAAATACGAAGTTATGTATATCGTTCGCCCTAATGTTGAAGAAGATGCTAGAAAAGCTTTAATTGAAGAAATTAATGCTGTTTTTACAGCAAAAGATTCTACAGTTGACAATGTTAAAGAATGGGGTATGAGAGAATTAGCTTACGAAATTAAAGGTGAAACAAAAGGCTATTATGTGCTTTTAAATGTTACTGCAACACCTGAAGCAGTCAAAGAATTTGAACGTGTAGCTAATATTAAAGAAAATATTATTCGTTTTATTACTGTAGTCGAATAGGAGGAATATTATGAATCGAGTCATTTTAGTAGGTAGGATTACTAGGGATCCAGAACTTAGAACTTCGCCTAATAATGTTCCGTTTACAACATTTTCAATTGCTGTAAATCGCTTCGCTCCTTCTGCAAATGGAGAACGTGAAGCTGATTTTATCAATTGTGTTGCTTTTAATAAGCAAGCAGAAAATTTATGTAGATTTATTAGAAAAGGTGGACAAATAGGGGTAGAGGGCAAACTACAAACTAGAAAATATGTTGCTCAAGATGGTTCTAATCGAATTGCAACAGAAGTAATTTGTGATAGTATTACGTTCCTTGAACCAAAAGGTACTACACAAAGCACGCAAGTTGCATATAATGATTATGCATCATACGAAAATTCATATATGCAATCACAACCAAAATCCTCAACTCCTCAACCTCAAAATAATTACTACTCATCAGATAATAGCAATAACAAAACAAATCAATATGACGAAGTGAAAAAACAATTTGATATTTCTGATGATGATTTACCATTCTAGGAGGAAAAAGTATATATGGCAACTTTTAAAAGACGTAAAAAAACTTGTTATTTTACAGACAATAAAGTAAAAAAAATTGATTGGAAAGATGCTGAACTTTTAAAGAGATTTATTTCTGATCGTGGAAAAATTTTACCTCGTCGTATAACTGGTACTAAAGCAATTTACCAACGTGAACTTGCAATAGCTATTAAACGTGCTCGTCATATGGGATTATTACCATTTGTAAAAGAATAAGTTAACGTAAAAATATTATTTTTAGTAGGTTAAAAAAGAACTTGAATTAATCAGGTTCTTTTTTAAAATTAAAATTCAATTCTCTTATTTAGAGAATTGAATTCTATCTAATAGTGCTATTTTTGATAGCGTTAATCATAAAATAGAGATAGAAAAAACGATAAATAATAGTATAATATAAAATGTAGAATATATTTATATGTATGATATAAATATATACATAGATTTAAGGAGGAATTAATAAAATGAATAATTTTGTTATCACTTGTTGTTCAACAGTAGATTTAGAAAAAGAGTATTTAGAAGAAAGAAATATTCCTTATGTTTGTTTTCATTATACATTAGATGGTGTTGTATATGATGACGATTTGGGTAAGACTATATCGGCTGATGATTTTTTTGCTAAAATCTCCAAAGGTGCAACTCCAACAACATCACAAATAAATAGTGAACAATACATTGAATTTTGGGAACCTTATTTAAAACAAGGACTAAATGTTTTACACGTAACACTTTCATCTGGTATTTCCGGAACTTACAATTCTGCTTATTTAGCAAAAAGATATTTAGAAGAAAAATATCCAAATCAAAAGATTAAGGTAGTAGATTCATTAGGTGCCTCTAGTGGATATGGTATGCTAATGAGTTACTTAGCAGATTTAAGAGACGAAGGCAAAAGTTTTGAGGAATGCTATAAATGGGTTGAAGAAAATAAATTAAATGTTCATCATTGGTTTTTTTCAACAGACTTAACAAGTTATAGAAGAGGCGGAAGAATTTCTTCAACTAGTTTTTTTCTTGGTCAATTATTAAAAATTTGTCCGCTTTTAAATATGGATAATCAAGGACGACTAATACCACGTAAAAAAATTAGAACAAAAGAAAAAACAATGATAGAAATTGTTAGACAAATGGTATTACATGCGCAAGAGGGTACTAATTATAGTGGAAAATGTTATATGTGTCACTCAGCATGTTTAGAAGATGCCCAAAAAGTAGCACAAATGGTAGAAAAAAATTTTCCTAATTTAAAAGGGAAAATTAAAATTCATAGTATAGGAACAGTAATTGGTTCACATACAGGGCCAGGAACGGTGGCTTTATTTTTTATGGGAGATAAAAGGGAAAATTAATTTTTCTCTTTTTGTTTAGGAATTTTTTGTTTAGTAAAACTTATAAAAAACAAAAAATATATTGATAAAGTTGAATAAAAAAAGCAAATATGGTATAATAAGATAAAGATTATGCCTAAAAGAGGTAGTAACATGGAAAAAAGAAGAACAGTTTTTATTATATTATTATCCTTCATTATTTTGGCATCAGCATATTTTTCAATTTCAGTTTTAATTCAATTGAACATTGAGAATTATCTACAATATATTCCTATTATAATTTTTATTATTTCTTTAGCATTTCTTATTTCAATTGCTATTAATATTAAAAATGCTAGAGCTTCTTTCACCTTACAAAATCGTTTAAAGATGTGGAACTCTATCACATATAAAGTGAAAAAAGCTGGTGAAACAGCATTTAATAAATTACCAATAGGTATTATTGTTGTTGATAGTGATTCAAAGATTGTTTGGTCCAATCAAAACGCTAGAACAATTTTTATGAGTCCTTTAGAACATATTTACTTAAAAGAATTGTCTTCTTCTTTATACGCACAATTAGAAGAAAATTTAAAAGAAGTTCCTAGAGAAAATATTGAAGAAGATAAAAAAATTACCTTTAATACTGATATTTATGGTAAAATTTATTATATTGAATATTTAGTAAAATATAATGTTATGTATTTAACAGATATTACAAATTATGAATTATTACAAACTAAATATTATAATAGAATTGAAGTATTAGGGTATATTAATGTTGATAATTTAGAAGAGTCTTTACAAGAATTTGATGTTCAAACCAAAGCTGAATATGAAGGTAAAATTATAGGTGCGATTGCCAAGTGGGCAATTGAAAATGGAGTATTTGTACGTGCACTTACATCAACTAGATATTTGTTAATTACAGATCAAGAACATTTAGAGAAATTAATTAAATCTAATTTTACGATTCTTGATGATGTGAAAGTATTATTTAATTCAAGAGTCGTACGTGTTACCTTAAGCATGGGAATTGCTTGTAATGATGTGAATGTAAATGAACTATCTGATGAAGCACAAGCACAACTTGAACTTGCCTTAAGTAGAGGTGGTGATCAAGTAGTCGTGAAAAAAAATAGTGAAATTTTATTTTTTGGTGCTAAAACAGATCCGATTGTTAAAGAATCAAAAGTTGAAATTCGCGTAAAAAGTGAAGAACTTACTAATTTAATGTTAAATTCCTCAAACGTTTTTGTTTTAGGCCATAAAAATATTGATGCCGATGGCTTTGCTGCGACAATTGCAATTTATCGCTGGGCAAAAAAATTAGGTAAAAATGCTTATATTATTTATGATCCAAAAAGCATTGATTCAACTGTCGAAAAAATTTTTAAAACCATAAAGAAAGAATATATTTCTTTTATGGAAGCTTTTATTACTTATGATAAAATGAAAGGGTTATCCAATAAAGAGAGTTTATTGATGTTAGTTGATTTCCAAACTATTTATCAGGCTATTGATAATCGTATTTTTAACCATTTTGAAAAGATTGGTATTATTGACCATCATCGAAAAGGGGCAGGAAGTATTGAACATCCTAAATTTTATTACTCACAAGCGTCTGCTTCATCTAGTGTTGAATTGATTTTTGAATTAATGTCTTTTCTAAAAGAACCAGTTGAATTCTCCGAATTAGAAGCAACATGGATGTTACTTGGAATTGTAGTTGATACCAATAACTTTGTTTATCGTGCAACTTCAACTACATTTGATGTAGCCTCAACCCTTAAAAAATATGGTGCGGATATGAATGAGGTAAAAGCTTATTTAAAAGAAGATTTAGATGAAAAGATAGCTAGACAAAATGCAATATCGACGACTGAAATTTATGAAACTAATAATAAAAAAATTGCAATAGCACATACTGATGGTGATAAGATTGTTGAAAGGGCTACTTTAGCCAAAATCTCTGATGAATTAATTTCTATATCAGAAATTGAATTAGCAGTAACAATTGGTAGAATTGATGAAAATCAAATTGGTTTAAGTGCTAGAAGTCTTGGTAAAATTAACTGTCAAATTATTATGGAAAAAATGGGTGGTGGTGGCCATTTAAATAATGCTGCTGCACAAAGAAAAAATGAAACAATAGAAGAAACGATTGCAATACTAAAGGGAAAGCTCGATGAATATTTATCAGAGGAGGAAAATATGAAAGTCATTTTAATCAAGGATTTAAAAGGTAAAGGAAAAAAAGGCGATATCATTGAAGTGGCAGCCGGGTATGGTAATAATCTAATTCGCAATGATAACGCTATTGTTGCATCACCAGAAAATTTAAAAGCAATTGAAAATGAAAAACACCAAGCCGCCATACGTGAGGCTGAATTGGTTCAAGAAATGAATGAACTAAAAATCAAAATTGAAAATACGATTGTCAAAATTCCTGTAAAGGTAGGTAAAGATGGTAAGTTATTTGGCTCAGTTAGCAGTAAACAAATTATTGATGCAATTTCTTTACAATTAAATATTAAACTTGATAAGCGTAAATTAGAATTAGAAAATCCTATTTCAGTTTTAGGATCTTACGATATTCCTATTCAATTACACAAAGATATTGTCGCAAAGATTAAATTGTTTGTTGTAGAAGAACGTTAAGGAGAATCTCATGGAAAATCGCACGAAATCTGTACCCTATAATAATGATGCAGAAATGTATGTTTTAGGAAGCATCCTACTCGATAATAACATCATTAATCAATTAGTAGGAAAAATAACAGCAGAAGATTTTCATAATCCAGAAAATGCAATAATTTTTAAAGCAATGATGACATTATTTAATGATTCAGTTAAAGTGGAAACTATTTCTTTAACTGAACAACTTGTTCGTGATAAAGTAGCTGATATTGAACACTATAAAACATATCTAATTGAACTTTTAGATAGGGTACCATCTACTTCCTCAGTAGATTTATATATTAATATTGTTGAAGAAAAGGCCGTTGAAAGAAAAATTTTAGCTAATATGCAAGAGTTATCCAATGATATTTTAACTTCAAAATATGATTTCAATGATATCCTAGATAAGGCTGAAGATACAATTTTAACAGTCATTAAAAAAAGAAGAACTTCTGATTTTATGACGATTGCGGAAGCGGCAAAACAAGTATATGAACAAATTGAAGGATATGTTGGCAATAAATCTGATTTAACAGGTTTAAATACAGGATATCCACTTCTTAATAAAACAACACTTGGCTTTCAAAAAGGCGATTTCATTATTTTAGCAGCTAGAACTTCTGTTGGAAAATCATCATTTGCAATTAATCTTGCTTTAAACGTTGCCAATATGAATAAGGATAAACATGTTGCTATATTTTCTTTGGAAATGAGTATTGAACAAATTATGATGAGGATATTTAGTTATCAAGCCAATATAGAGCTTTCAAATATTAGAAGTGGCCATCTTGAAAGTGATGAACTTTTGCTATTATCAATTGCTAAACAAGATTTAAGCAAATTAAACTTGCATTTTGATGAAAATAGTTCAACTAATATTGCTGATATTAGATCAAAATGTCGTCAACTTAAACAGTCAAACCAGCTAGATTTTGTTATTATTGATTATTTGCAATTAATTACACTAGCGAATAATAGAGGAAATCGTCAAGAAGAAGTATCTAAAATCTCCAGACAATTAAAAATTTTAGCAAGAGAATTAGATGTTCCAATTTTAGCATTGTCGCAATTATCTCGTGTTATTGAGACTCGTGAAGATAAAAGACCAGTTTTGGCCGATCTTCGTGAATCAGGTAGTATTGAACAAGATGCCGACTTAGTAATGTTTTTATATCGTAGAAGTGACATTGAAAGCAGTGATACTAATGAAGAAGAATCTTTGGATAAAACTACTGAACTAAAAGATAAAAAAGCATATCAAGAGTTAATCTTATCCATTGCTAAAAATCGTCAAGGACCTCTTGACTATATTGATTATCATTTCTATGGCGCATATTCACGTTTTAGCGAACAAAAAGTTAAAAAGCCAATTTCCGTAACGAAGAAAAAAGCACGTTTAGCTAAAACCAAACAATTAAATTAGTAATACAAGGAGATAATAAAATGATAGATCGTTTAGAAGTAATTCGTCAAAGATACAATCAAATTGGCGAACAACTTACTGACTTAAATATCGTATCGGATATCAAAAAAATGACTGCTCTTTCTAAAGAACAAAGATCACTAGAAAAAATTGTCAGTAAATATGACGAATTAATGAAACTTCAAAAAGAAATTGAAGATTTAAAAGAAATGGTAAATGATCCTGAATTAGAAATTAGACAGATGGCTGAATCCGAATTAGAGATAGCCCATGAAAAACTTCCACAATTAGAAGAAGAAATTAAAATTTTATTACTTCCTAAAGATCCTAATGATGAAAAAAATGTTATAGTTGAAATTAGGGGTGCTGCGGGAGGAGATGAAGGCAATATTTTTGCTGGAGATTTATATAGAATGTATATCAAATATGCAGAATCAAAAGGATGGAAAGTTGAAGTTGTCGACTCTTTACCATGTGAAGCTGGAGGATTTAGCCAAATCAGTTTTATGATTAGTGGTGAATCGGTATATTCTTTTATGAAGTATGAATCAGGTTCCCATCGTGTACAAAGAGTTCCATCAACCGAATCAGCAGGTAGAATACATACTTCTACCGCAACAGTTCTTGTCATGCCAGAAGCTGAAGAAATTGAAGTTGATTTAGATATGAATGATGTTAGAATTGATACATTTTGTGCATCAGGACCAGGAGGACAATGCGTTAATACCACGAAATCCGCAATTCGTGTTACACATATTCCTACAGGAATTGTTGTATCTTGCCAAGATGGTAAGAGCCAACATGAAAATAAAGCGAGTGCTTTAAAGGTTTTAAGAGCAAGACTTTATGATCATATGCTTCAAGAAAAAGAAAAAGAAGAAGGAGCAGAGCGTCAAGCTAAAATTGGTCATGGTGATCGTAGCGAAAAAATTAGAACTTACAATTATCCACAAAATCGCGTAACAGATCACAGAATTGGTTACACAGTTCAACAATTAGATCGTATTATGGAAGGACGATTGGATGGGTTATTTGAAGCATTAATTAGCTATTATCAAAAACAACAATTAAGTGTTGATAATAATGCATAAAAATTAAATATAAAGAATATAAAAAAGTGGTGATGAGAATGCCACTTTTTATTTATGAAGAATTAGTGGAAAAAAATGTCGAAAAAATTATACAATATACAAATCGCCAAATTATGGCAGTTGTAAAAAATGATGCATATGGTTTAAATGTTAAAAAGATGATTCCAATTTTAAAAAAAGCATCAGTTAATTTTTTTGTTTTTGAAAAATATTGTGAATATTTAGAGTGTCAAGATATGCTAAAGAAAAATAGGGTATTAATACTAGAAAGTGTTGATTTTTCCCATATACAAATAATACCTCAAAATGTTGCATTTTCGATTAATTCAATTATTGATGCAATAAAATTAAAAACCATAACTCAAAAAATTAAAGTTCATTTGCAAATAGATACAGGCATGAACCGAATTGGCATAAGAAGTATTGATGAGGCAAAAAAAATTATAAATATTCTAGAGAAACATGAAAATATAAAGATAGAAGGAATTTACACTCATTTTTCCTCAGATGTCTTTGAGTCGAAATATTATGAAAGACAAGTAAAAGATTTTAAAAAATATTTAAAACTATGTTCTTTTTCCATTATTCATGCCAATGCAACAAAAAGTTTACATAAAGAAATAATTGGTAATTATGTTAGAGTAGGTATGGCACTATATGGATATCATCAACCTTATTTAAAATTGCATCGAACTGTAAGTTTAAATGTTTTGCCTTGTCATATTTTTAGAGTACAAGCAAAAGATCGAATCAGTTATGCACAACAAAAAGTTGGTTCGAATATAATTGGTGTTTTGCCATTTGGATATGCTGATTTTGATTTAGATGGGATTAAAAATATTTATGCAAATGGTCAAAAATATCCGATTGTTGGCAAAAACTGTATGCATCATACTCATTTTATAGCGAGTGATAAAATTAATTATTTAAGTTGGTTGTCGATTTTTCCTACTAATGGTATAATAGTAACTACTAATGATTATAATTATAATTTGAATTGGTATCATATTTTGACATCACTTGATAAAATGCCAAAGAATTATATAAGAAGGAGTAATTATGACTTACCATCAATATTTAAATATCATGGGGAAAAAAGCCTTAGAACAAAATTTAGAAAAAGAAGCGATTAAACTATTGGTGTTAGAATTATCACAAATGGATGGCGCAACTTTCTTTTCAAAATTAAATGATCAAATACCTGAAGAACAAAAAGCCGTTTTTGATAAAGCTATTAATTTATATTTAAATGAACATTTACCTGTTCAGCATATCATTGGTTATACATACTTTTATGGTTATAAGATGAAAGTTAGTGACAAAGTATTAATTCCACGTCCCGAAACGGAAGAATTAGTGAGTTACGTTATGCAAACATATGATGATGTATTTGGCAGTCAAGTAGTCAAAATTGTTGATGTAGGAACTGGTAGTGGAGCTATTGCTATAGCACTTGCTAAAGAAGAACCAAAGTTTGAGGTGGTCGCAACAGATATTTCAAGTGAAGCCTTGGATGTGGCCAAAGAAAATGCGGCTTTAAATGGTGTACATATTGAATTTTTAGAGGGGAATATGCTGGATCCTTTAATTGAAAGAGGTCTTAAATTTGATATTTTAGTTTCAAATCCTCCATATATTCCCGATAATGAGTATGTTGAAGATATTGTTAAAAATAATGAACCTAATATTGCTCTTTTTGGCGGATTGGATGGCATGCATTTTTACGATGTCATTTTATCAAATGCAAGTAAAGTACTAAAAAGCAAAAATATTATTTTATTTGAACATAGCTACTCGAAAAAAAAAGAAATGGAACATCTTGCTAGGAAATATTTTCCAAAAGCTAATGTTGAAGTAATTAAAGATTTAAATAGAAAGGATCGTTTTACGATAATAATTAATCAATAAAATGTTTATAGAAAGTATTGATCAAATATCTAAAGAAAAATTAACAGGAAAAGTAATAGCTTTTCCAACTGATACGGTTTTTGGTATTGGTGCCAAAATTGATGATAGCGCAGGAATTTCTAAGATATACCAATTAAAAAAACGTGATTTACATAAACCACTTGTCATACTCGCTTCCAAAGTAGAAGATATTCTACCATATATTGAAAGACCAACTGATAAAGTAATTGATATTATGAAAAAATATTGGCCAGGAGCGCTAACGATTATCTTTCAAAAGAAAAAATCTATTCACTTGATTTTAAATAATGATATAGATACGATTGCTTTTAGAATACCTAATAGTTCAATTGCTTTAAGTATTTTAGAAAAAACAGGTCCACTTGCTACAACTAGCGTAAATATTAGTGGTGATAAGCCTATTAATACCTACCAAGAAATTGCGGATTGTTTTGGTGATACCATCGACTATTTATTTTGTAAAAATGTGAGTTCTTCTAAAGTTTCTTCAACTATAATTGATGCAACTTCTAATGAAATAAAAATTATTAGAAATGGAGAAATAAAAATTTATAATAAATAGGTATAACTAGCCAAAATTTACCAATAATAATATTGGTGATATAATGAAAAAAATGAAAAAAAGAATTCTTCAATTATTGGTAATTATCATATATTTATGTTTGTTAACTTGTTGTAACCCAAAAGAAAAAGAATTACGTTTACGAATAGTTGCCAATTCAAATAGTGAAGCTGATCAAGAAACAAAATTAGCGGTAAAAAAGGTGGTTAAAAATTATTTAGTCAATCATAATCCTATCGATTTTGATTTAGCAGATTTAGAAATAATTTTAAATCAAAAATTTCCAAAAGACCAAATAACAGTTAAAAAAACGGCATCCAACTATGAAGCCAAAGCCTATCAAGGTAAAATTGTCCAAGCAGGTATATATGATACGATTTTAATTACAATTGGAATGGGTAAAGGAAATAACTTTTGGACACTTCTTTATCCTGATTTTTTCAATATATCTTTTGAAGATAATCATGAAGTAGAATATCATAGTTTTTTTTGGGATTTATTAAAAAAGAAAAAGCATATTTAACACCATTTTTTTCTATAATATAATGGTGATGATTTTGCAAGTAATTAATATAAATGAAGATTTAAAAAAAGATATTATTCAGTTTTTGTTAAATATAAACTCTGTAACCGAAATTGACGAAGAAATTTTAACAAATGGTGTGGCTATTCTAGATGAAAATCTTGTAAAGGGGTATATTACATACGAAAAATTTTGTGAGTATGGTTTAATTAGATATTTCATTTTTCAAAAAAATTTATCTCCTACTTTAATTAATGATATGTTTTTAGCCCTTATAAATAAAGCTAAGGCTGATGAAATAGAAAGCTTTGTTTCGATTGGTAAGACAGAAGAAGTGATTTCCTTATTTCAAAGTTTGGCTTTTTATCAAATTGATCAAGATAATTTTTTGATAAATGGACAAAATATTAAGGGGACCGAATTAGAAGATGCTCAAATTTTAAAATTCGATATAGAATAAAAATATTTAGATGAAAATCTAAATATTTTTTTAATCTTTCAACTTGTTAAAAGGTGCAAAATATGGTATAATACATAACATGAAGGGGATGATTATATGAGAGTCGCAATAGGTTCTGATCATGCTGGTTATGAATTAAAAAGCAATTTAGTAAAATATTTACAACATAAAAAAATTGAAGTCCATGATATGGGGACTTTTAATAAAGAATCTGTAGATTATCCTGATTATGCAGTGCAAGTTTGTCAAACCGTAACAAGAGATAATAGTGATTATGGTATTTTAATTTGCTATACAGGTATTGGAATGAGTATGGCGGCTAATAAAGTAAAAGGTATTCGTGCAGCTCTAATAGACAATGTTGAAAATGCTAAATTAACAAGAGAACATAATGATGCCAATGTTATATGTTTAGGTGCAAAAGATGTTGATTTTGAACAAGCAAAACTGCTCGTTGACACTTTTTTAAGTACTAGTTTTCTAGGCGATAGGCATGCAACTCGCGTTCAGAAAGTGATGAATATAGAAAAAAATGAAAAAAAAGAAAGATAATTTGTTCAAAGATTTAAAAGTATATAACCTAGTAATGACAAATATTTGGCAACTTTTGACGATTATTTTAATAGGTGTTTTAGCCGGATATTTATTCGATAAATATGCTACTAATGAAAGTATTAATTACATGGCTTTTTCTATTATTTTATTTGCAATTATAGGTATAATTAACTTTTTTGTAAGTATTATTAGAGGAGTTAAAAAACTCGAAAAAAAGAATACTGAAAAAGACGAACGAGAAAAAGCAATTAGTGAAAGTCTAGAAAATAAAGATGAAGTATCTAAGCAATGATGATTTTAAAATATTAAAAATATCTTTTATTGTAATGCTTTTTTTAATCATTTTCTCATTATGTCTTGCCTTATGCTTTAATTGTTGGCAATTTAGCTGGGCTTTGAGTATTTTAATCGGTTATTTGGCTAGTGTTTTGAATTATGTTAAATTAGTATATATCGTTACAAATGTGACTAATTTTGTTTATCATAATCCTAAAAAAGTATTTATCTTAAATAATATATCAAGCCTATTGGTATATTTTATTGTTTTATTAGTTAATGTATTAATACCAATTTTTAACATTTTTTTATGTTTTTTAGGCATAATAATTATTAAAATTATAATTATTATTCTTTTTGGTAAGCAATCAAGTAAAGGAGGGAAATAGGATTGGATGAAATTTTAAGTATTTATAAAAGTTCAAACTTTGCTATTATCGCAACTACAATTATTATTTTAACATTTATTATAATTGTTGGTATAAAATTAAATAAACATGATTCCAACAAACCACCAAAAGGTATCTTACTTCTTGCTGAAATGTTAGTTACTTTTACCAATAATATATGTAAAGAAGCACTTGGTTCGAGATGGAAAAAGTTTGCTCCTTATGTATTATTTGAAGGTATGTTTTTACTTGTTGCTAATTTAAGTGGGTTATTAGGCTTAACACCTCCCACGGCAAATATTTGTGTTCCAATTGCTTTAGGAATTGTAACGGGAGTTATTATGCATATATCATCTATTAAGTATAATGGTATTAAGGCATATTTAAAAGGATTTTTAGATCCCATTCCTATTATGTTACCAATTAATATTTTTAGTGAACTTGTAACCCCAATTTCAATGGGTTTACGTCTTTTTGGCAATATTTTTAGTGGAACAGTAGTAATGACATTAATATATTATGTTTTAGGACAAATATGGCTTTGGATAGTTCCTGCTGGATATATTATTACACCATTTATTACTCCAATATTACATGCGATATTTGATGTATTTTTAGGACTAATTCAAGTTTATGTATTTATGATATTAACAGTTATTTTTATTGCAGGAAAATTACCTGATGAAGAATAAACAAAAAATTAGAAACAATTTAAATAATAAATAATTTAAAAATAGGAGGATTTTATGAGTTTATTAATTGAATTATTTACTTTTTTAGAAGTGGCAATTACCGATGAAGGGTTAAAACAATTGGGTGCTGGTATTGGAGCTGGTATTGCCGTATTTACAGGTTTTGGTTCAGGTATTGGACAAGGCTTAGCAGCTGGTCTTGGTGCACAAGCTGTTAGTCGTCAACCGGAGGCTGTTGATGCGATTCGTTCAACAATGATTGTTGGTCAAGCTGTTGCTGAAACTGCTGGTATTTATGGTTTAATTGTAGCCATCTTATTGATATTTGTATTTTAATTAAAGGGATAACATTATGAGTGAAGAGATTCGAAATTTATTAAATCAAGCTATTGAATTTCTAAATGAAGATCTTGGTACCTCACAAGCAATATCGCATATGGCAGTTACATTTGTTTTGCAATTACTTGCAACATTGGTATTATTTCTTGTTATACGTTTCAAGTTTTGGAATGTCATAACTTCTATGATTGAAAAAAGAGAAAATCAAATCGCAAGTAGTTTAAAAGCAAAAGAAGACGCTTTAAACGAATTAGCAGAAGTTAAAAAAGAAATAGAACAAGTAAAAATAGATTCTAAGAAAACAGCAAACTTAATTATTGAAGAAGCTAAAAAAACATCACAAATTGAAGTTGATGAAATGATTCAATCTGCAAAAAATCAAATTCAAAAAGAAAAAGATAGTGCTCAAGACTTAATTGAAAGAGAACGTCGATTAATGCAAGAAGGAATTAAAGATGAAGTCGTTGATATTGCTTTTTTAATGGCAGAAAAGATAGTTAATCACGAAATTGATAAAGAAGCAAATAAAGATATGATTGAACAAACTTTGTCTAAATTAAAAGATAAACATTAGGTGAATTATGATTACATCAGTTAGTTTACAATATGCTAAAGCTTTATTTGATTTAGGAAAAGAAAAACAACTTGAAGATATTTATTATGCTGATTTAAAAATGGTTTGTGAGGCTTTAAATGAAAATAATAAGATATGGAAAGTTTTATCTAATCCGCTTATCAATTTAGAAGAAAGAAAAAATATATTAAAAAATATTTTTCAAAATAGTGTTCATGAAGAATTTTTACATTTTCTTTTTGTTTTAGTAGATAATTTTCGCTTAGAAGAAATTACTGATATTTTTGATTGTTATGAATATTATTTAAATCAATCTAATAATGTTTGTAATGCAATTGTTTTTAGCAAATATGAGATGCTTGAAGAGGAAAAAAAGAATTTAATAAAAGCATTAGAAAAGCGTTTTAATAAAAAAATAAATTTAAAATATCAATTAGATGAAAATTTACTAGGTGGGATAATTGTGGATATTGATGGGAAGGTCATTGATGCTTCTGCATTAAACCAAATTGTAAATTTAAAAAATGAATTGAAGAAAGGTTGGTAAATTGTGAAACCTTTAAGACTAGAAGAAATTAGTTCTTTAATAAAAGAACAAATCAAAAAATATGAAAAAGTCATCGATACAAAAAGTGTTGGAACAGTTATTAAAGTATATGATGGCATTGCTTTAGTATATGGTCTAGACGATGTAATGAGTGGAGAATTACTAGAGTTTCCTAATGACGTATATGGTATGGCTTTGAATCTAGAGAAAGATTATGTAGGTGCTATTTTATTTGGTTCATCGAGCAAAGTCAATGAAGGAGATAAAGTAAATTCTACACATCGTATTCTAGAAGTTCCCGTGGGTGATGCATTAATCGGTCGTGTAGTAAATGCTTTAGGTCAACCACTTGATGAAAAAGGTGAAATTAAGACTGATAAATATCGTCCAGTTGAAAAAAAAGCATCTGGCGTAATGGATCGCCAAAGTGTAAAACAACCGTTAAAAACGGGAATCAAAATTATTGATGCAATGGTTCCAATTGGCCGTGGTCAAAGAGAATTAATTATTGGTGATCGTCAAACTGGAAAGACATCTATTGCTATTGATACCATTTTAAACCAAAAAGATCAAAATGTAATATGCATTTATGTAGCAATTGGCCAGAAAGAGTCAACCGTTTCAAGTGTAATTGAAACTTTAAAAGCAAATGGTGCGATGAAATATTCAATTGTTGTATCTGTTGCCGCATCCATGCCTGCACCGCTTTTATATTTAGCACCATATACAGGTGTCACAATGGCCGAAGAATTTATGTATAGTGGTAAAGATGTGCTTATCATTTATGATGATTTAAGTAAGCATGCAGTAGCATATCGTGAATTATCACTATTATTAAAAAGACCACCAGGGCGTGAAGCTTTTCCAGGTGATGTATTCTATTTACACTCACGTCTTTTAGAACGTGCCGCAAAACTTAGTGATAAACTTGGTGCTGGTTCTATTACTGCTTTACCTATCATTGAGACACAAGCAGGAGATATTTCTGCTTATATTCCAACAAATGTAATTAGTATTACGGATGGACAAATTTTTTTACAATCAGAAATGTTTTATTCAGGTATTAGACCTGCTGTTAATGCGGGATTATCTGTATCAAGAGTCGGTGGAGCAGCACAAATTAAAGCTGTTAAGAAAGTTTCAGGTACCCTTCGTCTTGATCTTGCCGCATATCGTGAATTAGAAGCGTTTACACAATTTGGTTCTGATTTGGATGCTACAACCAAAGCTAAATTAGAGCGGGGCAAGAGAACTGTTGAAGTATTAAAACAAAATTTACATGAATCAGTTACATCAGAACAATTGGCATTAATTATTTATGCTTTAATCAATGGTTATTTAGATGATGTGGATGTTGAAAAACTCTATACTGTCGAAAAAAGTTTTTATCGTTTCTTAGCCAATGATGAAAAGGGCAAAAAAATACTTTCACATATCCAAAAAACCTCTGAATTACCAGATACAAAATTAATTAATAGTGTTCTTGATAGTTTCAAAAAAACAATTTAATTCTTTTGAATTTTAGAATTAAGGAAAGGAAAAAAGATGGCTGGACAATTGAGAAAAGTAAAAAATAGAATTGCTGCTACGAAAAAAACTGCTCAAATTACGAAAGCAATGAATATGGTTAGTGCTTCAAAATTAAAAAGTGCTGAAAATGCGATTAAGGTCTATCGACCTTTTATTGCAAAAACTCGTGATATTATTGTTCATTTATCATCTAATAGCGATTTGACTAAACATCCATTAATGGAAAAGCGACCAATCAAAAATATTTGTTATTTGCTAATTTCTTCAGATCGTGGACTTGCTGGAGCATTTAATTCTAATGTTTGCAAAGAGTTAACTAAAAATATTAATCAATTAGACAAAGAAAAAGGCTATTTTGTTCTACCTATTGGTTTTAAGGCTTATGTGTATGCTAAAAAACAAAAATATCCGCTTCTTGAGGATAAGATTATTAATGTTAAAGATAATATTGAATTTGGTGAGATTACTGGTATTATCCATATTATTATAGAAAAATATCTAATGGGTATAATTGATGAAGTAGTAGTTATTTATAATCATCATAAAAATACTTTAATTCAAGAAATTAAAACGGATGTCGTTTTACCAGTAGTAGATACGAATGCAAACGATAGTTTAATAAATTATGAATTTGATGGTGAAGTTGATGAAATCTTAAATATGGCTTTACCAATTTATATAGAAAATATAATTTATAGTTATGTTTTGGATTCAAAAGCAAGTGAGCATGCTGCAAGAATGAATTCCATGAAGAGTGCAACTGATAATGCTACTGAAGTAATTTCTAACTTAGAACTTTTATATAATAGAGCAAGACAAGCAGCGATTACTTTAGAGATTACGGATATTGTTGGTGGTGCTAGTGTTGTAAATAATAATTAGGAGGTTTTATGAACAAAGGATATATTGTTCAAGTTATTGGACCAGTTGTTGACGTTAAATTTGAGAATGGTACTTTACCAAATATTAATAATGCCTTAAAATTAAACTCTAGTGATAATAATATACCTAAATCCTTACATAATTTAGTTTTGGAAGTTGCAATGCATATTGGTGATAATACAGTGAGATGTATTGCAATGGATGCTACAGAAGGACTTGTTAGAGGAATGAAAGTTGAAGATACTGGTTCTCCTATTCAAGTTCCTGTTGGCCATGAAACGTTAGGCCGAATTTTTAATGTCCTTGGTGATGTAATTGATGGTAAAAAAGAATTAAGCAAAGATGTTAAAAAAATGCCGATCCATAAAGATGCACCAAAACTTTCAGAACTATCAGGAAAAATGGAAATATTAGAAACTGGTATTAAGGTTATTGATTTACTTGCTCCATATATAAAAGGTGGTAAAATTGGCTTATTTGGTGGTGCAGGTGTAGGAAAAACCGTTTTAATTCAAGAATTAATTCATAATGTAGCGCAAGAGCATGGGGGAATAAGTGTCTTTGCGGGTGTCGGTGAACGTACTCGTGAAGGTAATGATTTATATCATGAAATGACAGAAACTGGAGTTATTAATAAGACCGCAATGGTCTTTGGGCAAATGAATGAACCACCTGGAGCAAGAATGCGAGTTGGACTAACTGGTCTTACAATGGCTGAATATTTTCGTGATGTAGAGCATCAAGATGTATTACTATTTATTGATAATATTTTTAGATTTACACAAGCTGGATCTGAAGTAAGTGCTATGCTTGGTAGAACACCATCAGCTGTAGGATATCAACCAACACTCTCCACTGAAATGGGTCTTCTTCAAGAAAGAATTACTTCAACTAAGGAAGGTTCAATTACATCAATTCAAGCAGTTTATGTTCCTGCTGATGACTATACTGACCCTGCTCCTGCAACAACTTTCATACATCTTGACGCAACAACAAATTTGAGTCGTAAAATAAGTGAGGAAGGTATTTACCCTGCTGTAGATCCACTTGCTTCAACCTCAAGAGCCTTAACACCTGAAGTTGTAGGTAAAGAACATTATGAAGTAGCAAGAGGCGTCCAAAAGACAATTCAAAGATATAATGAATTATTGGATATCATTGCGATTCTTGGTATGGATGAATTAGGGGATGAAGATAAAGCTCTAGTTGCAAGAGCAAGAAGAATTAGATTATTTTTATCACAAAATACTTATTCTGCAGAACAATTCACTGGTCAACCTGGTGTCTATGTACCAGTTAAGGAAACAATTAGAGGTTTCAAAGAAATTTTAGAAGGTAAATATGATGATTTACCTGAAGAAGCTTTTAGATTTGCGGGAACGATTGATGATGTAATTCAAAAAGCAAAGGAACTTAGCAAATAGATATGAAATTATCAATTGTAACACCAAAAGGGATGTCTTTTGAGGGTGAAGTTGATCACATTGTCATTGATGGTGATAATGGCCAATTTGCTATTTATCCAAATCACATTCCAATCGTCTCGTCAATTCGTTTTGGCTTTGTCAAAAGAGTAAATAATGATGTAGAAACCTTTCATATTATCTCTGGCGGTTTATTGGAATTTTGCAATAATGTTGCAACAGTTATTGCTCAAGAAACCGTCACCGGTAAGACTTTTGAAGATGCTAAGGAGGCATTAGATGATCTTCGAAAATTACAAAAAGAAAGCAATCGTCAAAAAGCCTTTGATTTTTCAGAAATGGAAAAAGATTTAGCATTAAATTTAAAAGAAATCAAAGCTTCTAAATTATAAAAATAAATGGTTTAATAAATTATTTTTGACAAATAATATATTAAATAAATATAATTTAATTAAAAAAATAGTAAAAAAATGCTAGAAAATGTTGAATTTTGACAAAATAAGGGTATATAATACCCTTTTTTGGTAAAATAAGTTATAATTAAAGGTGAAAAAATGAAAAAAACTAAAATTATTTGTACACTTGGCCCTGCATCACGTGACGAAAAAATGTTAGAGAAAATGTTATTAAATGGTATGAATGTTGCAAGATTAAATTTTTCGCATGGTACGCATGAATATCATAAAGAAACAATTGAAATGTTTAGAAAAGTAAGAGATAAATTACAAATACCAGCAGCTGTTATGCTTGATACAAAAGGACCAGAAATTAGACTAGGTGACTTTACCAACGGCGAAATTACCCTTTCCAAAGGTGATGCATTTACGCTAACAACTAATGATATACTTGGTAACCAAGAAAGGGTTAGTATTAGTTATAAAGAATTACCATTACAATTAAATGAAGGAAACACAATTTTAATTGATGATGGTAAAGTATCTTTATCAGTTGTCAGTATTTTCAAAACAGATATCCTTTGTAAGGTTTTAGTTGGAGGTAAAATATCCAATCATAAAGGTGTAAATGTACCCAATGTCCATTTAAATTTTGAATATTTAAGTTTAAAAGATAAAGAAGATTTAAAATTTGGTGTCGAAAATGATGTAGATTATGTTGCGGCATCGTTTGTTAGATCAAAAGAGGATGTAAAACTTCTTCGTAATTATTTAGATTTTGTAGGAGGAAAAAATATCAAAATTATTTCTAAAATTGAAAATATTGAAGGTGTTGAAAACTTTGATGAAATTTTAGAAGTATCTGATGGTATTATGGTTGCAAGGGGTGATATGGGTGTTGAAGTTGAATATGAAAGGCTACCAGGTTTACAAAAGAAGTTTATTCATAAATGTTATCAAAAAGGAAGACTTGTTATTACTGCAACCCAAATGTTGGAGTCCATGATTCATAGTGTTACGCCTACAAGGGCTGAAATTACTGATGTTGCTAATGCTATTTTTGATGGTACAAGCGCTATAATGTTATCTGGCGAAACGGCTATGGGTGATCATCCAGATAAAGTTGTTAAAGCAATGTCAAGAATTGCTTGTCAAGCTGAAAATGACGCATTGAGTTTAAAAATGAACGAAAACGTATCTCATGATACAAATATTGAAGATACAACCAATGCGATTTGCGATGCAGCATGCACAACAGCTCGTGATTTAAATGCAAAAGTAATCATTGCAGTAACGCAATCTGGACATACTGCACGATGTGTTTCAAAATATCGCCCAAATGTACCCATTATTGCTCCTACACCAAATAGTAAAACATATCATCAATTATCACTCAATTGGGGTGTATATCCAGTAAGGGCTTTACTACAAACTAATACCAATTTATTGTTTGATCATGCTATTGCTTGTGCTAAGATGAATGGCTATGTTAGTAAAAATGATCGTGTTGTAATTACAGCAGGTGAAAATGGCATTACCAATATTTTAAATGTTCAGATTGTAAAATAAAATTGTGGTAACTGATGGAAAAATATATTGCTTTTTTGTATTTTATTATTTTTATCTTAGCATGCGCATTGATTTTTTATCTTTTAATAAAATCAAATTTTGAAAAAGTTTTTAAGCAAGGAAAAATTGGTGAAATAAGAGTAGGATATGTAGTTGTGACTTTTATACTAGCTACTATTTTTGCATATGGTGTAGTAAGAATTATAGAAGAAATTTATACGATAATTTTAAAATAATGAATGTATAAAAAAATTGAATTGTATCATACTAATTACGAGGTGATACAGTGAAGAATTGGATTAAAAAAATTGGCCAAAATAAATTTCAATTTTTCTTCTTTGTCGGTGTCTTGGCAGTTTTATTAGTAGCACTTACAATATCTGCTTCAATTAATAGACAAGAAGAACCAGTTGATGATAACCCACCAGTTGTAACTCCACCGATTGATGATGAGAATGTGGATACTAAGCCTGAAGAAGTGTTAATACTCCCATTTGATGAAAATCTAGAATATCAAGTTGTTAGAAAATTTTATGATAAAAATGCTTCAAAGGAAGATCAATTAAAAGCATTGATTAAATATGGTAATACATATCGTACTAGCAGTGGAACAGGTTATGCGAAAAAAGATAATACTTCATTTGAAGTCTTAGCAGCTCTAAGTGGGAAGGTTATTGAAATCAAAGAAAGTCCTCTTTATGGCAATTATGTTGTAATTGAACATAGTGATAAAGTAAAAACCTGTTACTATGGTTTAAGTGAGGTAACCGTAACCCTAGGTGCAGAAGTTTCTCAAGGTGATAAAGTTGGTACAAGTGGTAATACAGACATTGATAAAGAAGCTGGCAACCATGTTTACTTTCAAGTATTAAAAGATGGTAAATATGTAAATCCTGAAGTTTTAGTTGGCAAAAAACTATCCGAAATATAGTTGAGTAATAAAATTAGATATTAAAAAGAGTTTAGTTAATCATTAATTTTGAATGATTAACTAAACTCTTTTTATTTTTACTAATGGTTATGATATAAGGTGCATTTAATCGATTATAGTTTTGATATTTAGAAACTAAATAAAAATTACTCGGTAAATGATAACAAAAATCATCTATAATTTGACTTTCAATTAAACCATTTTCATGTCCAGGATATAAAACAATTATAATTAAATAATCCTCTTTATTTGAAATTTTAGAAAGAACCAATTTAATACTATTTAAAGTTGAGTTAGCTGTTGTTGTGATAGTCTTATCAGAACCAGGTAAATATCCAAGATTATAAATGATTAAATCAAAATTCTCTTCTAAAATTTTCTCATGGCTAGAAAGATGAAAAATACAATTTTTAAAATGATTTTTTAATAACAATCTTTTGGTAATATCGATTGCTTCTTCTTGAATATCATAAGCAACCACAGTTCCATTGTGATTAAGAGTTTCAGCTAAAAATAGAGTATCATTTCCTTTACCACAAGTTGCGTCAATAAAAGTTAAGTATTTTTCTTTGTTTTTTTGATAAAATTCTGTAATTAAAAAATGAGAAAATTCTACTATTTTAAACATAAGTCACCTTGAAAAATATGTTCTTTACGCATAAATTTATCAATTTCATTGATAACAACAAATTTTTTTAATGTCCATTTTGGCTCTATCAATAAATTTTTTGGTGCATCACCAGTAACTCTGTGAATGACAATATTATCATTCAAATATCTAAGTTGATTGACAACAATATCAACATACTCCTCTATTGTTAAAATATGAAAGGGATGAAGTGTATAATAGGTTTCTAAAGGTGTATTTTTCATAATATGAAGCATATGAATTTTAATACCATCAATACCAAAGTGATTGAGGTATTGAGCAGTTTGAATCATGTCAACTTTTGTTTCACCAGGTAATCCATTGATAATATGGACAATAGTTGTTAAGTGATATTTTTTTAATAACTGAATGGCCTTTTCAAAAATATCATTTAGGTAGCCACGATTCATTAAAATAGCTGTATGTTGATGCATGGTTTGAAAACCTAGTTCAATCCATACTGGAAGAGTTTGATTAATCTTCGCAAAATATTGAACAATTTCTTCATTTATACAATCAGGTCTTGTTGCAATACTTAAAATTTTAATATTTTTATCTAATATATAATTGTCTTGAACAATTTGACTATATCGCTTTTTTAAATTTTCTAAAGTATCATACGTATTGGTATTAGCCTGAAAATAAGCAATATAATATCCATTAGGCCATTTTTGTTTCATCATATTAGCAATAGTTGTAAATTGTGTTTTTATTGGTAAATTTTTTTCTCCTGCAAAGTCTCCACTACCTTTTTCTGAACAAAAAAGACATCCTATTTTACTAATTGTACCATCGCGATTTGGACATGAAAAATTGCCGTTCAAAGGAATTTTAAATACTTTTTTATGATACAACGCTTTTAAATAATTATTAAGCGTAAGATAATGTTTTTCATCATTGATCAATATGTTCATAACTTTCACCAATATATATTTTACTATATTTTATTTTTTTTGTCATTTTTGGTGTTTTAACTTTTATAAAAATTGCATTTATGATATAATTATAAAAGGTGATAAAATGATAGAAAAAATTAAACACAATAAAACTTTAAGTATCATTGTGATAATAATCATTTATGTAATTGCATTTGCAATTAGTTATCTATGCTACAGATATTTAATTTTTGACAATGTATTATTAAAAATGTTTCTATTTGATGTTATTGCGACAACACTTGTTTTTTTAGGCAGTATGCTATTTAATAATTCTTCTATCTATGATCCATATTGGAGTGTTTTTCCTATTTTTATTGTACCTTTTTTTATTTTAGAAACAACAGGTTTTAATGTATATAATATTATTATTTTGGTAATCATTGCAATATGGGCAATTCGTTTAACCGCAAACTGCTTAATTAGATTCAAAAATTTGACGATTCAAGACTGGCGATATAATAAATTTCAAACTAAATATCCTAAATTATGGCCAATTATATCCTATTTTGGCATTCATATGTTTCCGACATTAGTTGTTTTTATAGGACTATTACCTGTTTTTGCTTATATAGATGCGTTTAGCGAAGGAAATAGTGTTGAAATCAATGGTACATATGTAATATCCATCGCTGTCTCAATTTTTGCGATTGTGATTGAAATGATAGCAGATGTTCAAATGGAAAAATTTAAGAAAGATTCATCAAATATAGGAAAGATTAATCGTAGTGGTCTTTGGAAAAAAAGTCGCCATCCCAATTATTTTGGTGAAATCATTTTTTGGTTTAGTATGTTTTTATTCTGCTTAGCCGTTAGAACAGATTTATGGATACTTATCTTTTCTCCACTTATCATCTTTTTAATGTTTGTTTTTATCAGTATTCCAATGCTAGATAAAAAACTATTAAAAAGTAAAAGCGGTTATGATGTATATCAAAAAGAAACCAATGCATTACTGCCTATTTTTGCACCCGGTACAAAAGATGAAAAATAAAAGAATGATGAAAATCATTCTTTTTTTACTTTTTAAATATTATAATATTGTAATTTTAATCATATTATTGGTCGTATAAATAAGCATATCTTTAACTTTTTCAAAATTATTACGATTAATTTTAATAATCATTTTAATATTGGTTGAAAATTCTCTAGAAATAATTGTAACATTTTGCAAGCGATTTTCAATGATATCATGAAATGGATAAGCAAATTCTATTTCCAAATGCATATATTCGATAATTTCAGAAATTCCTGCTTCTTTTAATGCAAGACTTGCAGCAGTACTATATGCTCTAATAAGACCACCAGCTCCTAGTTTGATACCACCAAAATATCTAGTTATTACGCAAGCAAAATTGGTGATTTTATTTTTACGGAAAACGTCTAAAGCAGGAAGTCCAGCTGTACCACTTGGTTCACCATCATCGCTATAATGCCCAGCCTCACCTGTTTTACCAATAATATAGGTGGTAACATTATGAGTTGCATCATCAAATTCATCTTTAATTTGTGCAAAAAAAAGTTTTGCATCATCAATGCTTTCTACTGGTTTTAAGGATGTAATAAAACGACTTTTGCTAATTTCATATGTGGTTCTAACTTCTTTTTTGATTGTATTCATAGTATCACCATCTTCAATTATAACATTTTTTAATAAAAATAACAACTATTTCATTATAAAGAAGAAATTATTTGCAAAATATGAAGAAAAAAGATATAATACTTTTGGTGATTAAATGATGAATTTGAGTTTAGAACAACAAATTGTCAATTTGTTAACTGCTAAGAATTGGCAAATTAGTACTGCTGAATCATGTACGGGTGGATTAATTGTAGCTACATTGATTAATGCTAGTGGTGCATCAAAAGTTCTTTCGGAAAGCTATGTGACTTATTCAGAAACTGCCAAAAGAAAAATATTAGGTGTGAAAAAAGAAACATTAAATAAGTATAGCGTTTATTCAAAAGAAGTAGCACAAGAAATGGCAGAAGGGTTAGTTAAAATTACACATGCAAATATTTGCATTAGCGTGACAGGAGAAGCAGAGAATGAGCAAAATATTTGTAAATGCTACTATTGTATAATCATAAATAACAAAATATATCTTGAAGATGTAGAATTTATAGGACTAAGAAACGAGGTTAGAGTTTTTCAAACAAGGCATATTTTAAAAAGAATTTATGACTTATTAGAGCGAATATAAATGGTTATTTTGTTTGCTAAAAAGTGGTATTTGTGATATAATAATTAAGAATATGCTTTAAAAAAGTTGTGAAAAAATAAATAATAAAACTTGATTTTAAGCATAGGTGTTGGAGGATTTTTATGGAAAATAATTACATGAATGACGCTCTTTTAGGAAAAATTTCCCGTGAACAAAATGTGCGTATTGGTCAAATTAGAGCGGTTTTAGACTTAATTGAAGGTGGAGCAACTGTTCCGTTCATTGCCCGTTATCGTAAAGAAGTAACAGGCAATCTAGATGAGGAACAAATCCGTGCAATATATCAAGAATGGGATTATGGCCAAAAACTTTCAGCTCGTAAAGAAGATGTAATGCGACTTATCGAAGAAAAAGGAAAACTTACTGATGAAATCAAAATGGGTATTATCAATGCAACAAAACTTTCTGAGATTGAAGATATTTATCGCCCATTTAAAGAAAAAAAGAAAACACGTGCTACTGATGCTAAGAAAAAAGGATTAGAACCATTAGCTGAATATTTACTTTCATTTCCACTTGAAGGTAATGTTGAAGAAGTCGCAGGTCAATATGTTACATCTTTAGAAGGAAAGACTGAAGAAGAAATTGAAGCAATGAAAAAAGAAGGCATAATTGTTAAAAATGTAGATGAAGCTCTTCAAGGTGCCAAAGATATAATTGCGGAAATGGTATCAGATGAACCAAAATATCGTTCTTGGATTAGAGAAAATTTTGAGAATGAAGCAAAGATTAAATCAGAAGTAAAAGAAGATGCAGTAGATGAAAAGAAAGTATATGAAATGTACTATGCTTACGAAGAACCACTTAAAACAATTAAACTTCATCGTATTCTTGCTTTGAATAGGGCAGAAGCGGAAAAAGTAGTTAAAATTACTTTAGTTGAAGATTATGCCAAAGTATTAGAATATATAACTGGTGATGTTGTAAAAGTGAAAGAATCAATTACTGCGCCTTATGTACTTGACGCATGTCAAGATGGATATGATAGATTAATTAAACCTGCGATAGTTAGAGAAATTCGTTCTGAATTAAAAGAAAAAGCAGAAGATCAAGCAATTCATATTTTTGGTGAAAATCTACGTAACTACTTATTGCAACCACCAATGAAAGGTAAAGTTGTTTTAGGTGTTGACCCTGCATTTAGAACAGGTTGTAAACTCGCTGTTGTGGATGCTACAGGTAAAGTATTAGAAAAAAATGTAATGTATCCACACCAAAAACAAAAAGGTGAGGTTGTACCACCAGCACGATACCAAGCTGCTGTTGATACTTTCTGTGAATTAATTAACAAATATAATGTTGAAGTTGTTGCTATGGGAAATGGTACCGCAAGTCGTGAAACTGAAGCTTTTGTTTCTAATACATTAAAAACAATTGATCGTGATGTGAAATATATTATTGTAAATGAAGCTGGTGCTTCTGTATATTCAGCATCAGATCTTGCAAGAGAAGAGTTTCCTGATTATTCAGTAGAAGAACGCTCAGCCGTATCTATTGCAAGACGTCTTCAAGACCCTCTTTCTGAACTTGTTAAAATTGATCCAAAATCAATTGGTGTAGGACAATATCAACATGATGTTAGTCAATCAAAACTTGAAGATTCGCTAGATTTTGTTGTCGAAACGGCAGTTAATCAAGTTGGTGTAAATATTAATACAGCATCTTATTCTTTATTAAAATATGTTGCAGGCTTAAACGCTGGTACAGCTAAGAAAATTGTTGCACATCGTGAAGCAAATGGTCGTTTTGAAAATCGTAATGAAATTAAAGTAAAAGGTGTTGGACCTAAGGCCTTAGAACAAGCAATAGGTTTTTTAAGAATTGTAGATGGTAATGAACCACTTGATATGACTGGTATTCATCCCGAAAGTTATGAGACAGCAATTGCTATTTTAACAAAATTAGGCTTTACTTCAAACGATCTTGGTAAAGAAGAATTAGTTGAAAAAATTAAAGATTTAACTGATGATGAAAAGAAAAATATGATTGTTGAATTAAATGTTGGTGAATATACATTTAATGATATTCTTGAAGCTTTTGTTTCACCTCTTCGTGATCCACGTGATGTTATTGAAGCTCCAGTTTTAAGAAGTGATGTTTTAGAACTCAAAGATTTATCTGCGGGCATGGAACTTCAAGGTACTGTTCGTAATGTTACTGATTTTGGTGCCTTTGTTGATTGTGGACTTCATGATGATGGACTTGTTCACGTATCAAAAATGTCAAATAAATTTATTAAACATCCATTAGAGGCTGTTCATGTTGGACAAATTGTAAAAGTATGGGTTTTAGATGTTGATTTAAACAAAGGACGTCTTCAACTTACAATGATTGATCCAAATGAACCAAAACCACAAAAAGAAGAAAAGAAATATACTAATAAACCTAAAATGAATAAAAAACCAATAGACCCTATTGCTGAAAAGCAAAGAAAAGAACGCCAGGAACAAAAAGCAAAACGTGAAGAATATAAGCGACGTCAAGAGGAAAGATTTGAACGTCAATTACAGGCTTTAAAAAATAAATTTGGAAATTAATTAGGAGGAAAAAAATGGTATTCGAAAAAGTACAAGAAATTATTGCTAAAGAATTAAACGTATCACTAGACAAAATAACAATGGATACACATTTGGTAGATGATTTAGGTGCAGATTCTTTAGATGCTGTTGAATTAATCATGGCAATTGAAGATGAGTTTGGTATTGAAATTGATGATGAATCAGCGCAAAACATTAAATACGTTAAAGATTTAGTACAATATATTGAAGAAAATAAATAGTAGTGAAAGCCTGCACATTTATGCAGGCTTTCAAAAAAAATATATTTAGTTTGACTTTCAAAATATTTTGTTTTATAATATATATATAGAGGAGATTTTATGGAAAAGCAAACTCAAGAAATTAAAAAACCAAAAAAAAGAGTTAGTCCAATTGTATTACCAAGTGATGATATTGAAGAGAAAAAAGTAGTTTTGGAAAAACCTAAAGTTGATTCAAACAAAGATACTAAGAAACAAGTAGCCAAAAGTAAAACTACTAGTACATCTAAAACCAAACAAACAACTAAGACAAAAATACAAAAGCAAGAAAAGGTTAAAATTGACGAAAAGAAGATTACTTCAACCAAAATTGATCCAAGAACAGGTACAATTAGACAAACTAAAGAAAAAAAGGTTAAAGAATTAAAACCTGATCCTGTTTTAATTGAACAAGAAAATGTTAAAAAAGAAGTTAAAAAGAAAGTTAAAAAACCTTCAATAAAAAGTGCAGATGTAACAATTGAACCAGCACCTCGCGATAATAAACCGAAAGAAATTGTAAGACCGACTCCTAAAAAACAAAAACAATGGACAAAAGAAGAAAAAGTTTTATATAAAAATTTAGAAGATGCTTTTAATATCATTGCTAATATGACAAACGTAATTGAAGAAAGAACTATGGATACCAAAAATATTCCTGATCTTACAATTGGTGAACTACATGTCATTGAAATGGTCAATAAATATAACAATAAACCGATGACTTTAATTGCAAAAAAGATGCATGTTACAGTTGGTTCCCTTACAATAGGTGTCAATCGCTTAGTACAAAAAGGTTATCTATTAAGAATTCGTGATGAAATGGACCGTCGTGTCATTTTACTTAGTATTACGCAACAAGGAAAGAAAGTTTTAAAATTCCATGATAAATTTCATGACGATATTTTAGGCCTTATGTTAGATGCGATTCCTCTTGCTCAGGCTACAAAAGTAATGAATCAATTGGCTTATGTTTTAGAATTATATTATGATCCTTCCATCGCAAATGATGAAAAGACAAACAAAAAGGAGAGAAAATAATGATTTCAAAAGAAAATTATATAAGTAGAAGAAAAAAATTATTTGAAAAATTAAATAATAATTCAATGGCTATTTTGCATTCAGGATTTCATCAATTTAAAAGTGCTGATTCTGAATATCCATTTGTAGTAAATAATAACTTTTATTATTTAACAGGTATTGATCAAACTGATGTTACATTAGTAGTAGGCAAATTTAATGGAGAATATCGCGAATGGTTATTTTTAGATGAAATTGATGAAGTAATGGCTAAATGGGTTGGTAGAACTTTATATAAAGAAGAAGCTGCTAATATTAGTGGTATCCTTACTGATAATATTTTATATAATGGTAGTTTCCATCAATTTTTAACCAATCGTCTACAACCAACAAGACATTTTGTTGATGTTGCAGAGACAATTTATTTAGATTTAGAAAAAAGACCACAAGCACTTTATAACACCTTTGCTTTAGTGCTATCTCGCACATTACGCAAAGAATATCCTAGTGTAAAAATAGAAAATTTATATACTATGATGTTAAAAATGCGTATGATTAAAGATAAAGAAGAAATTGATTTAATTTGTAAATCAATTGATACAACTAAAAGAGCAATTTATAATGTTATGAATCATAGTAAAGAACTTGATATGGAAACTTTAGCGGAAGCTTATTATGATTTTATTTTAACTAAAGAAAATAAACAAGTTTCTTTTAATAGCATTATTGCTTCAGGTAAAAATGCTACAATATTACACTATGATGATAATAATAAAAAAATTGAAAAAGATAGTCTATTATTGATGGATGTAGGTTGTTATACTGAACATTATTCATCTGATATTACAAGAACTTTCCCCACAACTGGTAATTTTACACCACGTCAAAAAGCCGTTTATGAAGTTGTACTTGAATGTAATAAAAAATGTATCGAATATGTAAAAGATGGTATGAGTTGGAAAGAATTAAATGATTATGCTAAAAAAATTCTTGCAAATGGCTGCAAGAAATTAGGCCTGATTAAAGAAGATAGTGAATTATCAAAATATTATTTTCATTCAATTAGTCACTCTTTAGGACTTGACGTGCATGATCCATCACTTGATAACATGGGTATTTTAGAAGGTATGGTTATTACAATTGAACCTGGTCTATATATTGAAGAAGAAGGAATTGGTATTCGTATTGAAGATGATGTTGTTGTAACAAAAGATAAAGCAATTGTACTTTCCAAAGATGTAATTAAAGAAGTAGAAGATATAGAAAAAATGATGAAAAGCAACTAATTGAGGTTGCTTTTTTTTTGTATGAATGATAAAAAAATTGTCATAATAGTAATATGATAGATAGCATAAAACAATTGTTCAAAAAAATAAGTTATTTAAATGCCAAAATCAATCCCACTATTTTGGCTTCATCTTTTGCCTTTTATTTATTACTTAGTATAATTCCTTTATTATATTTAATTTTTAATATTTTAATTCATTTGGATTTAGTAGAAACAAAGATAGATTTAAATTTAAAAAATCAATTGTTTCATATTATAATTTTTACCATTAATTTACTTTGGACAAGTTCAAAATTAACACATCATTTATTAATTATTGCCGATGAAATATATTATAATATAAAATATAGACCAAGATTGAAATTAAGAATCATTTCAATAATTTTAACTATTTTATTTTTATTTGTTGCGATTATTATGATTGTTGCCGTTATGTATTTGGGATATGTAAAAACTAGACTTGCATCACCCTATTTTATAATAGTCAATATTTTACAATTTATTTGTCCGTTTATTTTTATAACCTTATATATTGCTATAATTTATAAATATATTATTCCAATAAAGATTACAATTAAAAAAACATTAAAAAGTGCTATTATTATAACAAGCATTCTTTTTATACTTAGCATTTTATATCAAAATATAATTAATCAAATGATGGTAAATAAATATATGTTTGTCTATGGTAATTTATCAACTATTATTACTCTACTTGTTTGGTTATATTTAAATTGCTATATTTTTCTTGTGGGAATTGCTATGCTTTTATTTAAAAAATAGTATAAAACAAAAAAAAAAGCATATAATATCTTTGGACATGAAAGAGGTGTAATTATTAAAAAAATACATAAATTTTTAATTTTTGCAATGGTCATGTTCACCATATTTTTCACATCAACTTATATTACATCAAATGCTAGTGGGTGGGGTTTTCGAAAAAATAAAAATCACCAAGTACCAGAAATTGGTAAATACCAAGAAGAAATTGATGGTACAAATAGCTTTTATGTAGGTCCAGATGAAAAAAGTGTTTATTTAACTTTTGATGCTGGCTATGACAATGATAATTTGCCCAAAATTTTAGACACTTTACAAGAAAAAAATGTAAAGGCATCATTCTTTATTACAGGAGATTTTGTAAAAAGATTTTCCTCGTTAACCAAAAGAATTGTAGATGAAGGTCATTTGGTGTGTAATCATTCGTATGCCCACAAAAATATTATGACACTATCTTTAAGCGATTTGGAAAAAGACTTAACAAAACTAGAAGATGAATTTTATCTTTTAACAGGCACAAAAATGGCAAAATATTTTAGGCCCCCTGAAGGTTTGTTTAATAGAACATCATTATTAAATGTTAAGAGTTTAGGATTTAAAACGATTTTTTGGTCAATTGCTTATGTGGACTGGAATCAAAATGAGCAAAAAGGTGTAGATTATTGTGTAAAGACGATTATGGATAATTTACATAATGGCGCAATAATTTTAATGCATAGTGTATCACGTAGTAATCAAGAAGCCTTGCCTATTGTAATTGATAAAATTACGCAAGAAGGATACACGTTCAAGACAGTAGATGAAATATAAAGTTGAAAAAAGAGTAGGGTATTTCGAGGCTGCTGAAAAAGTCTCGTGAGTCCTAATTAGGGAGTGGAAAAGTCCACTCCTTTTAATATGGAAAAAAAGTGC
>CALVCV010000008.1 GCA_944326155.1 uncultured Bacilli bacterium | reverse complement strand
TCGTCCTATAAACCCATGTTTTAATGGTTTTAATTGGAATTTTATACTCATTAGCTAGAGAAGTGAATCGACCTTGGCCAGAATAATATTTTTCCAAAACTTCTTGTATAAACTCAACTGTATAATTATTGTGTTTAATTCCTTTTCTTGCCATAAAAAAAACCTCCTTACGATATCATTATATCATAAGGAAATATAGTCTTATTATAAGTGTGAACTAAATGGGGTTCACTTCACTAATGAAGGCTTTTTATAGTACTTTAATGTGTGTATACTGCGTAATGTTTTATATTTGATAGTTTCAATTATAAAAGATGCATAATTATTAGTTTACATTGTAAAAATTGCATAAAGAGAAAAAGCACCAAAGCGTATTTGCCTTGATGCTTAACTATTTATTAATTATGTTTGTTAAATATATCACTAAAGTCTTTTTCCCATTCCCAAACTAATTCATAATAAGTATAATTTTCTCCTTCTTTGATGTAAAATATTTTTGCATCATGAATATAAATTATTCCAAACTCAGTTTCTAAATATCCATAATCATCTACACCTGTTAAAGGACTATCAATTTCATAAAACTCAAATTCAGATAGACCATTAAAATCACCTATTTTAGTTCCATCTAATGTGTATGCCTCATATGAATCTAAATTAGTATTAAAAGCAAAAGTGACATCCCCATAGTTCCAGCCTGGTTCATACCCTAAAACTTTATAGTGTTTATTATTAACTAATATATATCCATTAACTATTTCGAAATCATACTTTTTATCGTTTGTATAAATTGAATATTTATTACATATACCTGCATCTTCTTGCCAGTCATCACTTCTATCTTCAATTACAGTTACTTTCATAAATTCCAACATAGAAGTAATATCTTCATAGTCAGCAATACTGATAACTAATTTTAAAGTACCAGGTTTAGGTTTATTGTCATCCTCTATGTTAGAACTTGAATATTTTATTCTTAAGATATCTTCTCTTGTTAGTGATGTAATACCAAGAATAGTTTTTACATCAGAATATTCTAATGTTTGAGTCTTAAATTCAATAGTAGTATCTCTTGCTAGCATTACAAAAGAGTATTCCCAAACGTATTCATCATTTACTCGAATTGTATTTTGAATAGAATGAAACTCACCATTTATGTACATTGCTAAATCAGCATCCATTATTGGGCGAGAGTGCATCACAATTTTAGTGCCTGATTCAAAACTTGTTTCAGCTGTCTTATCATAAATAAAATTATCTTCATCAGTTATTGTTAAGTTAAATATATAATGTTGATGTCCTTGACACCTTTCTTCTTCTAGTCCATCACAATTTACATCAGTACATTTACCACATTCTTCACACTTAATATGAATATGCTTAGTCTGATTACACCCTATTAAAAATAATGAAGCTAAAATAGCAATTAATAATATAAACCTCTTATACATTGAACTTCTCTTTATACATTAATATCTTATTACTAGTATACATTAAAAATAACGTTTTGTCAAATGACTAAAGTTTGTATAATTGAGCATTTTTTTATAAATATATACGTTTTAATAAAAAAAAAGCCCAATAAATGGGTGATTATTTGAGCACTTTTTAATTAGAGTAATAAAAATGCCCATTTTAGATATTTTGTAAAATGTTTATTAAAATTCCACTAATATTTGCTTTTGATAAGGTTTTTAATATCTTTTTATCCCTATGTGTAAAGTAATAAGTTAGCAAATTTAGGTATTTTAAAGTTGATTCGTTAAATTTATTTGTTTCAATAAAATCTTTATAATAATCTTTAAATGATTGTTTATTTAATTTATACTCGCATATAAGCATTGAAGTAATATCTGATAAATCCATCTTTTCCTGATTATTAATGTTAATTAAAACTTCTTTATATTTGTTAAGTCCAAGTAAAGATAAATTCAAACTCGACTTTGTTGCTATTAAATCATATCCTATAACACCTAATGATTCTAAACTTCTAATTTGCTTTGTTGATAGTTTCATACATTCTTCGTAGTTACCAATATAAAGTAGTGAACGCATTACAATGTTATTAACACTAATTATTCTTTTGTAATTATAATCAGTTATTAAAATATCATTTGCTTTCGTAGCATAAAATATTGCT
Source organism: uncultured Bacilli bacterium (assembly GCA_944326155.1). Lineage (GTDB taxonomy): Bacteria > Bacillota_I > Bacilli_A > ML615J-28 > CAG-313 > CAG-313. The sequence goes on along the minus strand of CALVCV010000008.1, from coordinate 56,134 downwards.
TCTATATACTTTTGGTCTTTAAAACATTTTGATGATAATATTTGATAAGCTAGTGCATTTTTGAAATCATGGTCCCATTCACATTTATCTGAAGTTGATTCAAAGAATAAAGATATAATATTAAGAATAGTTTTTAGTTCTCCTACATAAAAGGAACTAAATTTTTTTATATAATTATATTCATGAGTATTTTCATTATACACTTGTTCTACACTTTTCTTAGAATTCAAAAGTAGTAATAATCTTATTAATTTAAAAACTGGTGACATCAAATTATTTTCAGCTATTAAAGTTTCTAATTTATTTAAGTCTTCTTCGTAATTATCAGTATTTTTATAATAGATATTTGTATAAAGGTCATTTAAAAGTATTTCATAATTATCTATATCCTCATTATTAACTTCTTTTATATTATAATAAGTAGTTAACTTTGAAATAATCTCTGGTCCTACTCCTTGTTCTTTTTCTTTACATCTTCTATATGAACTATTATTTATATAGAGTTCATTAAATATGACTTCTTTACCTTTTTCAAATAATTTTATATATGTATCAAAAAAATGAAAATATATCATTGACCCTTTATAATCATTTAACGATATTTTATTCATTGTATTTCCTCCATCTATTTTACTACAATATAAAAAATATTATGTTATTCAAATATTAATTTGTTAATTTAATCGTGCCTTTTACAATATTATATCATAAAACTTATATTTTTCAATAAATTTAGTGTAAAATAAAATGAACTATTATTTCTACATATCAATAACTCAAAAATTGCTTAATGGCTACTAATACTATCGATATTTCTAAACCATTAAAATAGTTATCACAATTTTATGAATAATATTTATGTTAATCATGCACATATTTATTAGATACACTTATAATAAATTATTTATATAATACTTTTATAATTTGTAGAAAAAGAGATTATTATTTTTTAAAAATAATAATCTCCTTTTAAATAAATTATAAACTTATTTTATTTCTCATAAAATATAATTAGTTAATAACATTTATCAATAATTGTCGTGATCATACTAATCAGAAACTAATAAAATATTAAACTGTTTATATTCGCCACCCCATAATTTTACAGCAATTAAATTGTCATACCATGATAATACTTCACTTTTATATTTATTTTCAAATAATTCCTTATTAATAACATCATTAGTTAGAAAGTAATTATAATTCGTTATAATCATTAAATATGATTCCTTATTTATATACTCAGGTAATTTTCTCATATTTAAAATATGCATTTGAAAATCAAAAGATACTTTATCAAATGGAATTAATTTATTTAATTCTAAAATAAAATTTTTTAAATTACTACATTTTTTCCCATCTAACTCAATTACAAAAGAGTGATTAAATTTTTCTTTATACTTATTAATTTCATCTTTATTTATTTTATATATTTCATTTTTAAAAGTACATGGCTTAGCTTTAATTGGAATTTCTTCAACCTTATTTCCATAATAGCAATTTTCAATCATTTCATAAATATTATTTCCAAACAAGAATAAATAACCATCAAATGAAGCATATATTTTTCCTGACAAAGAAATCATAATTAAATAATAAAAACCAATTTCTCCTATAGGTATTAACTGTTCTCCTACAGATTCCTCATAATCTAATGCTACTTCTTTATCTTCTGCTATCATTTTCTCGCAATCAAAAAATACTTTATCTCTTGATTTTTTTAAGGGAAATTTAAAAGTAAACTTATCGAATCTTTCTAAAAACAGAATTAGATTTTCATTAACTTCATATCCGTTTTGTTTTATATATTTAATTATTTGATCAATATTTCTTTTTTCATTATTCCAACCATTTTTTTTTAAGCATTGTAGTACATCTTTAGAAAAACACATAATTTCCTCCTATCCACTGACAACTAATAAAATACCTCGAAGAAGTTTTCTACAATTTCTACACATAGGCGCCATGGCCAAATCTTTCACCCTTACAGTTGTTACTACTAAATCACTAAGCCTAGCCCCATCATCTAAAGCATCTGATACTGCCCTCACTTCTGCACAATTAAAAATATCATCCCAATCTTCTAGAGATGGAAACTCTCTTGCTTTTAAAAGTTTATTTGGAATAAAATCAGGATTTCTTCCTGCTTTTCCATAATAAATTTTTCCAGTTTTTTTATCAATGGCTGTAGATACCATATTATATTTTCTTTTTGAAGTAGCAAACACATCTTTAGCATATTGAAGTGCTGACTTTTGTGAAGCATTTACTATTTTAATAGCACTGGAAATATTAAGGCTAGTACTTATGATTACAAAAAATCCAGTAATAGCCAATGAGAACGACCAATTATTATTTACATAATTAAAAAAACCGGGACCAAAACCTTTTTTTGAGCAAAAGCCAGCTATTGCAGCTGCTCCAAAAAACCACAACCCTGAAATTACTACACTTTTTACTAAAGCTTTTGCCAAGATAGCAGCAGCACCAATATTAAAGAATGCAACAACAATAATTATTATTACAGCAATTACCATTAAACCTATTGATATAGCTTTCCCGAGCGGACTATTCCAAAATTTTTGCCAAGTCACTTGCCAAAAATATTGCCATTTTGTTAATTCATCAGAATCATAAATAAGTTTTTCAAATGTTTCATAGGTATATGTATTATACACTAAATTAATAGGATTTGCAACAGTTAAACTATACAAATTAAGACTATATAAAGAATTAGCATTTGAAAATGCAACTTCTGGTGATACTGCTGAAATAAATTGTTTCATTAACGGAGAATAATATCTACCATTAATAAAATATAATTTACTTTCAGTATCATAATATTGTGATTTCCATCTTATTGGATTAATATTCCCAATATGGCCTTCATCTGTAATAATGGTTCCACCTTTCTTATCATATACCATACAATTTCCCCATGAATCATATTCATAATAAGCTACTTCTTTATCCTTATTATATATTGAAATTACATTATCTTCAGCATCTTTAACAAATGTATATTGAAATTCATCATTATTATATAATGGTATAATTCCACTCAATCCGTTTGCATCATATAAATATCTAATCATTAGACCATTTCTTTCTTCCCTAATTAACTTTGAACCATCATATACATAATCTACATTATTGTCATTAATAGTCTTTTTAAAACGCACTCCTTCACCATTATAATAATATTTAATATTTTTATCACAAGTGTATTGTTTTAATAAGTTACCTCTTTCCCAAAACATATTTTGAGGTTTAGTTTTTGAATCAATATTATAATGTGTACAATTTCCAAAATTATCATAATCAAATAAGTTTTCAATAAATTTCTCTTTTCTTTTTGTTAATCTTCCTTTATCATATGTATAATATATAGATTCACCTGCCATAGATTCACAATATAAACTTCCATCTTTATTATATGAATATGTCTTATCCGCATATATAAAAGAGGAATTTGTACTACTTTCAAAAATTAACCTATTTGCATTATCATATTTATATACATTTAAAGTTTCTTCACTATCATTACCTCTTTCTGAAGTAATTTTTTTATTAGAAATATTTCCTTTTTTGTCATAGGTATAATTTATTTGATATGTTTGGGATTTTGACAGTGGATTAGTAATTTTCTTTGTAATTTGTTCTACTTGAAATGTTCCTTTTTTATAAATTATTTCTTCTGTTACTTTTGAATTTGCTCCAAATAGTCCATCCTTAATTACATCCTCTTTGTAACTTAGTCTACCTAATTTATCAAATTCATAGGATGTTTTTATAGGTAATATCTCAAGTTTATCATTAACTACTTCCGTAATAGTTTCTTTAATTCGTGGATTCATTAGTTTACTTTCATCCTTTGTGTTTTCACACTTATAGTATACTCCTCCATATTGTACTTGGTTTGGTGAATTTAATTTAGTAGAAAAATAACTCTTACCATCCTCATCAAAAACCTCATACTCCGTTAAGTCATTGAACTCATTATAATGATACTTATAAGTTCTATTTTCATATGGATCATATTTTTCTTCAATTTTACTAGCACCATTACTTTCCCATAGTTCTTGTCTTCTATATGTAATTTCTTTATCACCATTAATAACTGAAGTTATTCTTCCGTATTTATCAAAATGTACAGTTGATGTATCTATTTCACTAGAATTATATAAATCTCTATAATATGAAGTTGTTAATTTATTTTCTACATAATTCATGTTTCTTGATAATAACAATTGTTTGTTAGTTTTTTTTAATTCATCTCTATACATTAAATAATAATTCGTTGTTTCACCCAATAAATTGTATTTAAACAAAAAACCATACATATTACTTTTGTTCCATCCAATAGGTGTTACTGCCAACAATCTACCATTCTTATCATATTTCAAATAATTTGCCCCATCTAAATTATTTGAAATTTTTTTAATTTGTGAAGTAGTATTATATTTCATTTCAACGGATAAACTTTTTTCTTCATCTTTGTTATAATGTATATTAGATATATTACCCGAATGATCATCAGTTGTAGTAACAACTTTACCTCTATAACTTTCTTCTGAACTTTCTGTTTCATTAATGGAATATTTTGTTGAAATCACTTCATCAGTATCTTCATGTTTCATTGTTTTTTCTATTAAATGACCTTTTTCATCATAATAATAGCATACTTCGACACCATATTCATCTATCTCCTTTAAAAGATTCCCATTAATATCATAATAATTGTATATTGAACTCATTTCATGATTGTTTTTATCAGATTTTAAACCTTTATTTATCTCTGTAATTTGCAAAATACAATCAGTATTTTTCCCATTAATATTTATATTTTTCAAAAAATGTGGTATTCCATAAGTGTATAAATTATTATCAGGACTCTTTACTTCAGAAAAATATAAAGCTCTAGTATTATTTCCATATTCATCACTTCCAAACATTACTGGAAACTCTATATTATTAGAATAAAACTTTACACTGTTAACCAACATTTTTTTTGTCCCATCACAACTCGATAAAATGTAAGGTAAATCACTGTCATCTAAGCCCCTCGTTTTGAATAAACTATAGTAAGTAGATTGAATATCTTTTTCACTAAAATATAAATTCGAATTAACGTATTCAGTGATTTCATCTGAATCACTGGTTATTTTATATTTTATTTTAGTTATTTTATCTACATATCCCCGATTTTCTCCGTTTGTTAAACAATATTTTGACACTCCACTATGATATAATTTCATATCTGCAATTTTTACAATTTTGTTACTATTATTTTCGCCAAACATTATTTTAATATCATTTAAATTTTGATACTTTATACAAATTGGTATAGCAACATGTTGCCAGCTATTTATTGCAGAAGTATCAACATTAAAAGAGAAAATTTCTTCTTGAGTTTGTGCATTTTCTGATGAATTAATTTCAATATTAACTTTTGAATTAGATACATTTTGTTGTATATTTAACCAAAAATCACACATAAAATTTATATAATTAGAACATTTATATTTTCTATAACTCTTCAAGTTTTCAAAATAGTCTTTCATTAAATTTTCTTTACTAATTATATAATCCATGTTTAAAATATGAACATTTCTAGTATTTATTTTTTCTAAACTATTTGATTTTGAAATCATAGTTTCTTTTCCATATTTTTCTGTTGTTTTCAAATCATTAATATCACCATTATTAATTTCAAATTCAGAGACTGTATATCCTTTTTCATTAAAAAAGTATATAAACTTTAGATTTTTTTCATTTTCCACAATTGTATTATTATCATCATAAATTAAATTGTTATATGAAATTAAATCTTCTCCATAAATTGTTGGATTCTTAATAATAAAGTTCTCATCTGATATATACTTTCCTCCAATATATTTATCCTCATCTACATAACTATTATCATTTAAATAATAGTTATTCTTTTCTTTTTTAACGCTCTCCAAAGTAACAAATCCTTGCTTTATAGATTCAATTTGACCATTAATATTATAATCAAATAAGAATGTAGACTTGTCCTTTAATGACACAACATTAGTTAAATAATTTTTTGCATAAATAAACATATGTTTTTCAATATCATCAGACACTTTTATTAAATTATTATTTTCATTATATTCATAGTGTATTTTTTTTACGACATTGATACCATTTTTATATTTTATATAATTTAATAAATTAGTTTTATTATCATATTCGAATAGTAATTTCATATTAGGATAATTTGTATCATAAATGATTTTCAATCTTCCAAAAGAATCATAATCAAATTTTTTTGTTTCATTAATATTTGAAACACTTTTAATTATCTTGTTGTTTTCAAATATTAATCTATTATTTTGTTGATCTTTAATAGTTAATAAATTATTATTCACTTCTAATATTAATTCTAATCCTTCTGAATCATAAAATTTATTATTTGATAATTGTTCAAATATGTGTTTATACCCCATCGAGTCTATGTATACATATTTCCCATTTTCAACAATTATATATTGTTGAACATTTAATTTGAAATTATTACCTACATAAGTATTAACATATTGCGATAAATCAAACATGGAATTATATATATGACTTACATCAATATTAAATAAATTATTACCAATACCTACATCATAATATTCATATAATAATCTCCCAGTTGAAAGATTTATTTTTGCAAACCCTGCTCCTGAACTATATGATAATTCACTTTGATTAATTTTACTTCTATCCATATTATTACCATCCAAGTTCTCTGATTACATTTTCTACAACTTCACTATCTTTAACTAGCTTAAATGTTGTTTCACTATTACACAAGATTCTTCTATTTCCTCGTCCACTTATAAATACTACATCACCTTCTTCTGAATCTAAAACTGCTTGCTTAATTGCTTCTTCTCTATCTACAATAATTGTTGATGAAACTTCATCACTTAAATAAGATTTCATTTCCTCACAAATATTTATTGGATTTTCTTTACCACTATCACTTTCTGTTAAATAAACATAATCTGCAATACCAATTAATAAATCCATCGCATATTTTCTAACTTCTTTTCTCTGTGAAGCAAACTCTTGTGTCTTAAATCTTTCCTCCCAATGTTTATAACCATGTCCCATGGAACCTACAACTACTTTAATTTTATTTACTTTTCCTTGTTCTTTTAACTCTTTTAAACAATCTAACATAGCTGGTAAATGAGAATCAACAATAATTAATCTTCCATTTACTCTATATACTTCTGCTCTTCCAGGTATTACTAATTGATTTAATGCACTTTCAAATTTTTTTACATTTAAAACACCAATAACATCTAATGTTGTTAATGCAACTAAAATATTGAATGCATTATGTGACATCATCAATGTTGTATCCATTTTATATGTATCATCATTTAAATTAAATTTTAACTTCATTCCAGAAATATCAGTATCTAATCCAGTTAATAAACATTTTACTTTCTCTTTATCTAAACCTTTTAGTGTAGCGATATAATTACTTGAACATACAAATTTTGGGTAACTATTCAATTGTAGTAATTCATCTAATAGCTCTTTACTATAATCTTGAAATCCAAAGATACATTTGCAATCATCTTCAATATCTTTAAAAAATGATTTTTTTAAATCCACATACTGTTCTTCTGAATATTGTTCTAAATTATGTTTAGGATTCAAATTTGTTAACACACGAACATCAAAAGGAACATCTTTTAAAAATCCTTTTGCTAATGTACTTTCATTAACTTCTAAAACTAAATAATCTGCTCCATATGCTTCAGCTTCTTCGATGATACTAATTAAAGATTCTTCATCTCTTACCGCAACTTCATAAGCTTCATTTTTCTTTAAATGACTAGCAGGAGAATCAACCATAACACTTGAATATAATGTTGATTTATATCCTAAAGATTTTAAATAATTATGAATCATTACTGCAGTTGTAGATTTCCCTCGACTTCCAGTAATACCTATAATTTTTAAATCATTTCCTTTAGAATTAACATTATTTTTATATTCTTTTTTTATGCCTCTTTTTTTAATTTGTTTTTTTTCTAATTTCTCTTTGACTTTTAATAATTTCATTTTAATTACCTCCTTAAATGTTTAATCTTCTGGTGTTGTGGATGGTACTTGAAAAGTAACGGTACATGTTACTTTTTTTACCATTTCATCTGTTTCTAGCGAATATAATTTCACTATAAAATCAAATTCTGTTGCTCCTGATGATTCTGGTTCTTGCAGAGCTGTAATTTCAACAGTGATTGTTCCTGCTGATGAAGTATCTGGAGCAGAAACACTAAAATACTCTTGATAATTATTTTGAACAACAATTCTAACTGCTTCTGATACATCAATATTAATACTATCGTACATTGCGCATGATCCATCAAATAAAACTGTAGCTTCAGCATTTTCCAACTCTGCTAGTCCATTTTCATGATAGTTTTCTAATGCTAATTTAACAATAGAATCAATCATTTCTTTAATTGTTGCATTTAAATTTGCTGCTTTCAAAGGCGTACCAGTTTCATATATAGTTCCTTCATTTCTTACTTCATCAACAATTAGTTCATAAATTTCACCATTCTCATCATATGTAATATCTTTAATTGTTAATTTTTTTCTATTAGGATACTGAACATCCCTATCTTTAAATTCATTCATTTTTTTCTTCTCCTTTTTTTAAATATTTTTTTTATAATTTGATTTGCACCAGTTGAACTAGCACCACTCACAATACCAATACCTAACGCTATCCAAATGTTTTCAGCATTTAAAATCATCTCTGGATTAGTTAAATAAATTATAATTCCTAACAATCCTCCAATGATAGCCATTACTATTGGTATTAACTTGTATGCTTCTTGCTTATTCTTAAATAAGACTTTATAAATTTCTCCTATGATATAGCAACATACAACTATAATAGGTACACTTGTAAAATCCATTAATTATTACATCCTTTCTTATAATTCATCTAATCTTTTATTCACACTTACAATTGCTTCTTCTGCTTTTGCAACTCTTTCTAGAATAATACGATATCTTTCATCAACTTTATTTAAGTTTTTCTCTACTCGATCAACGCATGCTTTAATATAGCCAATGTCTGATACAATAACGCCTTCACTCCTACCATCATTTTTTTGTTCCTTAATATTTGTTCTTTTGCAAGCAAGAGAAGCAAAGAAAATACTAGATAGTGTTCCAATAATCCCTATTAATGAAACTATAACTGTTAATTTATTGATAAAATTACCTCCTTTCTTTGTTTTATAATTGATAGTTAGCTACTCCATCAATAATATAAGGTGTCTGTAATTAATTACGCTTTAAGTATAACAAAAAGGCCTTTTTATACCTAGGTAATCAATTACCACTTTAAAAGACTTTTTTTGTATATTTTTCATAAAAAAAAGCAAGAATTTGTTAATATCCTTGCAATTTTAATACTTTTTATATTATATATTCCGGTAATCAATTACCAATTTTTTAGTGAAAATTTTTATAAACAATGATTTTCTAAATACTTTTCTGATAATTCTAATAAATATTCTTTATTAACTTTCCTTAATTCAATATACGTTCTTTCTAATCCAACTCTTTGAAATCCGTATATTATAGCAAATAGGATTGTATTATCTCCATTATTTAAAGTCATTTTACAATCAGCTTTTTCTAACATATCAATTATATATGGTGCCGATAGTTTCATTGCTAATCCTAATTTTATTATATTAATTCTAGGTGGAACTGTTTTTCCATCTTTATAGGATCTAATTGTTTTCTCACCAACATCTGATTCTCCTGATAAATCTTCATGACTAGTTATTACGCCATTTTCTTTAGATTTATCATAATGATATGTTAGAGTACCTGCAAAATCATTTGGTATTTTATGTTTGTGTGTTTCAAAATGTGATGATGCTATATCAGCCATCCTAATAACTCTAACTGCTTGTTCTTGTTCTACTTGTTTAATTTCTTTTCTTTGTCCAGGACTGCTAAATAAAAATGAATACTTATCATACATTCCATTTTCATTAATTCCCAATCTTGTAACATTAAAAATTAGACAACATTCATCAGCATGTTCTAGTGCATATTCAGTCATTTCATATTTTTGATAATTCACATACTTTTGATTATTTACAACAAGCATTTTATTAATATATAATAGTTTTTCTTCTTGTAATGCTTTTTGTACTAATAAGTTAGTTGTTAGTAATCTCGATAAGTTTTCTGAACTAATAATGAATGTTTGATTATTCTTTAAAGAACCTCTCTTAAAAAAGAATGGTTTTGTATATTCACCATCAACATAGTTTCCTACACCTTCGATTTCTGTCTTACCAATTTCTCTTAATCTAATTTTCGCAGATAATTTGGACACACCAAAGAAATTTGCAAATCTCATAAGTAACTCTTCCCACTTTTCCGTTTTTGTTCTTATCACACCTAACGTTTCTTGTTCCACATCAATTTCTTTTGTTAATTTAGAAAACTTCTGAGCAGCCATTTTTTTAGGCATTAATATTCTTGGTGCTAGAGTTCTAGCTTGCCATTCCATCCATTCAATATCTTTAATCGCATATTTATTTTCTCCTTTATAACAGGCTACATAAGTATCTTCACTATTTAAACATTGTCTTAGTTCAAAATAATTTCGATGAAAATACCAATGAACACACTCATGAATAAAAGTATTTCTAAAAGAGCCTTCATTTCTATCAATATGTTTAGTTATATCAATTAATATTGTCCCTGGCTTTACATGTATTATTTTAGTTTTTAATAAGTTTTCCGTATAAACTTTTGCTTTATCATTTGCGAAATATGTTTTACCAAATACGCCATTTTCTAAAGGTGCATAATAATAATCTATATTCATTTTCTTAAGCATAACTTGAATATTTAGTTTCATTGGTGTAACTAATACTTCAGGACAAAACTCCTTCAAAAACTTTGTTGCATAAGAATCCATATCTTCTGTAGAAATTATTGGCACTAATCCACTCGATAACACTTCATCTGGTTCTTCATCTAATTTTTCAATGTCTTCCTTTTCTTTTCCTTTAAAACCTTCTTTGAATGATCCTTTCATCTTAAATTCGAAAAATTCTTTTTTAGTGATTGAAGTATAAATATATCCATCATCTTCATTACCATCTGCTAACTCATATTCTGCCTTAAAAACTACATTAAATTCCACTTGGTCAATTTTAGACTTAGTAAATTTAATTCTTTTGACTTCTATATTTTGAATGCAATATAAATTAAAAGCATAAACTATTTCATTATTATATGCATTTAATTCTTTTTTTTTAATGTACTCTTCCATTGCTTCAGTTATTTCATCTAAATAATTAAGCTGAATATATTCTTCAAAACTACTATATTTATATCCTATAATAATCACCATCCTACTGCGTATATTTCTATGTATATTTATTATGATTATTATACTAAATTTTTAAAAAATTGTCGAGAAAACATATTTTACTTTTCTATATTTTAATAACTTTTGATAAAAAACTAAAACCAGCTAGCCTTTTACATCATTCCAAAGTTGAGTTTAGACTCTAGTGTATGTTTATCGATTACTTTGACGTATTCTAATAGTTTCCTTACCATATTAGTGATCATCTACTTTTATTGCATCACTTTCTAAGAACTTGATTGCATTTTCTAGTTTTTCTATTTCATGAAGTGTTTCTATTGTTATCTTCTTTGACTGATAGCATACTGCACTTAGTACTATCTTTTTGATGATTCATACATACCAAAGTTGCTACATACTCTTTACTTGCTAGTCTTCTTCCATAACGTCTGAACTTTGTTCCACAGTCTCCACATATTACAAGTCCACTTAATAGATATTTAGTTGAGTATCTTCCTTTGCCTGTATCTGATGCTCCTCTTATGTTCTTTCGGTTTTCCATCTCGTTTTATACCATATCAAATAGTTCTTGGCTTATTATACTAATATTATAATCAAATCCACATATATAGTTCGATTTCCCTTACACAAGGTTAACACATACATTCGATTCTTATAGGAAATGGTACCCTCTATAAACACACATCTTCATCTGTATTTGATGTAATTTTACTATTTATACCCTTAAAACTCTTTAAAATAGTACCTAAAATGCAAAAAAAGCCTTCATTAGTAGAAGACTTCTCATAGTACTTTAATGGAGCAGGTAACCGGAATCGAACCGGCATCTTCGCCATGGCAAGGCGGTATAATAGCCGTTATACTATACCTGCATCAATTTGCATTAATATTATAGCAAAATTATCCTATTAATGCAAATATTTTGATAACAATTTTATACGCATTATATAATCGCTTTTAACCAAATACCTTTATCAATTAGAATATATCCAACAAAGGTTTCAATAAAATCTATTCCATCTACAATTGCATAAACAATATAAATAGACATAGTTGTATATTTTGAAAGAATAAACGCAAGTGGTAACCTTACTATTAATACAAAAACACTATCAAACAAAATTGTTAAAACTATTCTACCACCTGCTCTTAAAACAAAATAACAACATGTATTAAATGCATGAATTGGCAAGAAAATTGCTCCAATGATTATTAGATTTCTAGCTACTTCCTTAATATTTTCACTGGTTTTATATATATTAGGAAGAATGAAACTACTTCCTATCATAATGAAAGAAAAAACAATAGTAACAATAATTGAAAATGCTAAAATGCGATAACTAGATGCTTTTGCATCACTACTATCTTTTGCGCCAAGTTTATTACCAAGAATAATTGCTGTAGCATTACCAAGAGAAGTACCAACAGTTAAAAAAACATTTGTAACCGTATTACATATATTAAATGAAGCTACATAATCTAGTCCTCTTAAAGCGTAGCAACTAAGAATTAACGTTAGAGCTAAAGACCATAAAACTTCATTAGATAAAAGCAAAAGCGTCTTAGGCAAAAATCTTTTTACCGATTGAAAAGATAAAATTTTTTTATAAACACCTATAAAATAAGTAAATTTAGTTTTTTTAATTTTTATATAAATATAAACTAACAATAATTCAGCAAAGCGACTCACTACTGTTGCAAGAGCAGCTCCACTTATACCAAGTTTAGGAAAGCCCCATTTACCAAAAATAAGTAAATAATTTAAAAATAAATTCACCACAATGGCAATGATGCCACTAAGCATTGGTATAAAAGTTTCTTTCATTTCTCTTAATGAGGTTGCATAAATTTCTTTTATAATAAAAGGTAAATTACCAATTAGCATTATCAAAAGATATGTTCTACCACTTTCTAAAACCACCTCAGGATTGGAATATTCCCCTTCTTGAGTATTAATAAAAAAATTAATTAGTTGTTTATTAAAAATAATAAAAATAATAGTTGTAATTGCAAAAATAACAAGTCCTAACAACCATTTAAAACGAAATGTCTCTTGATAGCCTTCTTTATCTTTTGCTCCAAAATATTGGGTAGCAAAAATGGATGCTCCTGATAAACTACCAAAAATACCAAGATTAAAGACAAATAGAATTTGATTGGCTAGTGATACACCAGTCATTTCACTACTACCCACTTGACCTACCATTAAATTATCCAAAAGACTTACAAATTGCGTAATAAATTGTTGCAAGACAATTGGTATAACAATGGCAAATAATAATCGATAAAACTTTCTATCACCAATAAATTTTCTCATAAATACTTTACCTTTTATTATACTTTCTCCATTTAAAAAATACCTGTAAGTTAAATTAACATATAGGTATTTTTTATTTTAATAATTATTTTAATTGTTAATATTTTTAATCATTGAAATTGCACTACTAATCGTTTTTTCATAAGCTTCCATACCATATTTATCAACTTCATCTTTATTCTTCTCTCCATGTGTTAAGCATCCAGCACCACCAATACAACCGCCTACACAAGCCATACCTTCAATGAAGTTACCAATGTCAACCTTCCCCACTTTTAATAATGCCATCTTACATTGTTCAATACCATTACAAACTACTGGTTTTAACTCAAATTCTGCAAGACCTTGTTCTTTTAAGGCTTGTTTGACTGCATCACTTAATCCACCACTTCTTGCAAAAATTCTACCATAATATGAAGCATTATCTAAAACATCTTCTGATAACGAATAAATATCTAAATCTTTGCTATCAAATAAAGCTTGTAATTCTTCAAAAGTTAAGACAGAATCAATATATTTTTTTTGTTCTTCTTGCAAAAATTCAGCTTTTTTAGCCGTACAAGGGCCGATAAAAATTACTTTTGAAGTTGGATCAGTTTCTTTGATATATTTAGCAATTTCAGCCGCAGGTGACAAATTATGAGATATATGACCTACAAGTTTGGGAAAACTTTTTTTAATATACATTACAAAAGCAGGGCAACAAGAACTTGTTAAAAAACCCTTTTCGGTCAATTCTTTTGATTCCTTATAGGCAACCATATCTGCACCTAATGCTGCTTCAACAACAGTAAAAAAACCTAATTCTTTAATTCCTGAAATGACTTGTCCAAGTTTAGCATGAATAAACTGACTAGAAATTGATGGTGCGACTACTGCGTATACTTTATACTTTTCATTATTTTGGCTCTTTTTAATGAGATCAATCACATTTAAAATATAAGATTTATCCATAATAGCACCAAAAGGACATTGATATACACAAGCCCCACATGCTATACATTTTGAATTATCAATTTGTGCAGCTTTTGTTTCACTCATTGAAATTGCTTTTACCTTACAGGCTTTTTCACATGGTCTTTTGAAATTGGCAATTGCACCATAAGGACAGGCTTCTGAGCATTTTCCGCACTCTACACATTTTGTTTTATCAATATGAGCTTTTTGATTATGATCAAAATAAATAGCATCTTTTTTACATGCATCTTGACAGCGATGGGCAAGGCATCCTCTACACACATCAGTAATCTCATATCCTGCTACCGGACATTCATCACAAGCAATGTTGATAACTTCAATCACATTAGGATTATTGGGATTGCCACCCATAGCAAGTTTCATTCTTTCTTCAACGATGGCTCTTTCTTTATATATACAACATCTAGTAGTAGGTTCAGGACCAGGAATAATAATTTTAGGTATATCTAATAGTTTATCATATAATGTATCATTCCAAGCTTTTCTTGCAACTTCCCTTAATACTTTATATTTCAAATATTGAACTTGTGTGTCAAACTTCTTCATATTTACCTCTAAAAATAACTTACTTTTATATTTTTGCCCATTTGTTTTAGGCAATTTGTTAACTCATTAACAAGTTGCATCTTAATGCTAAAATTAATTGGTAAATTAGGATTTTGATGGGCAGGATTAATTGCACGACCAACAAAAAAATTAATATCAGTTGCTTCTTCAAATAAAAGTCTAGCAATTAAAGAAGCACCATCTTTCTTATAACACCAATTTACATAAGATTCATTGTTTGCTAAATAATCTTTTGCATATTCTAATACTCGATTAATGGTGATAACCCCTTCTGTAACCAAATCAACACCTTCAATTTCAGCAGTAGGTGGAATTTTAGGGTCACTATAATTTAATGATGGAATAATTGGCTTTCCTAAATATTTTGCGGCAATCGATGAAGTAGTCCCACCACAAATAATGTGTTTCCCTTCTTTAGAAAAGAAAAGCGACATCATTTTATCACAATCATCACGATTACTTGGAGGACCAAACAAAAGATTCATTGGTTCTCTTTTCCTAATTCTTACTACACAAGCAGTAGTATCATCACCAGGCTTTTCTTCATATAATTTATTACACTCATCAAGCAAAATTTTTGTCATGGTTTTTGCAGTATACCCAGCCTCAGGTAGAACCTTCATTGTATCAATAATTTCTTCTCTTTTCCAACCAAAATTTAATGTTTTACCAACACCAGCATATATACAACCATCACTAATCATAATAAATACATCATCTTCAAAAAGACGAACTTTTGATTTATATATCTTTTTTCCACCAATATTTAATTCCGTCTTAGAAAGTTCAATATTTTCCCCATTTCTAATCAAAATAATACCAGGATTATCGTATTCAATAACCTCTGCTTCATTTGTAGGTGAAATTTTTAAAATCGTAAAAGTAGAATATGCCACCTTCCTAATAGAACATACGGGAAGGGTTGCGGCAATAGTAGCAACACATTCTTCAATAGAAATACCATTTGATATCATCGTAGAAATAATCTTTGATGTTAGTGTTGAAAGAATGCTCGCTTTTACCCCACTACCAAGGCCGTCTGCCAAAACAATAATTTTTGTACCATCTTCTTGGTCAATAATATCAATATGATCACCACATAATTGTTCACCATATTTGTTTAAACTTTGATAACCAATATCTGTACATAAATTATTCATCTTTAATAGACTCCTTTAACTTATATAAAGCTGTTTTAGTTTCCGCCGCTGTTTCACCTAAAAGTGATGCAATTTCTTGAACAATACGCATTTGTTTATCTACTACACGATCAGTAATTTCAATCGTCTGAGCACTAATTGCTTCTTTTTTCTCCTTAGCAATTACTTCATCAGTTACATCACGCATAAAACAAATAATAATACGGTAATTTTTATCATTAATGATGGAACGTTCAATATATTTGTTGTATTCCGCAAGATAAATTTTTTCATTGATAATATTCCTATTTCCTAATTTACATTGTAAGAATGGATTAGGATCAAGAATTCTAATCACTTGTTCACCTAAAACATCAGAATCATATTTAATATTCATAATTTTCTTAGCTGCATCATTAATTTGTTGGACTTCTAAATCTTCATTTAATACTAAAATACCATCTGGCGTATTATCCATAATATTTTTATAAAAACTTTCTGCTCTTTCTTTTAAGAAAGGAAGACACATTGAAATAGCTGCTTTACCTTGAATAATAGCAATAGCCTTTTCACGACATGTATCATATCCACAAGATCCACAGTTTAATTCATCAGATGGACGCATTTTGCCCATTTGTCTTAAAATGACACGAATTTCTTCCTCACTTGGTGTTTCTAATTTTCTTGCAATATATTCAAAATTCTTAGAAACACTATATTCATCTAACATTTCCACATCAAAATCTTTATCACCAGCATAATTAACCACAGAGCAATAGTCTCTAATAGGGGAGCGATGATATTTTTCCATAACCGGACCACCTATACAACTACCTACACAAGAAGACATTTCAATAAAACAATTGTCAAGGAGACCATTTTCAATATCTTTTAGAGCTGCAATACAATTTTCTACGCCATCAATTGCAATATATTTATACCCATCAACACTAGGACCCATTGTTTTAATGATACCTCCAGTAGTTGGAAAAAGCCGTGCTTTACTTTTTTCTTCATACTTAATTCCTTTTTCTAAAGTAATTCCTTTTTCCTTTAGCCACTCGGTAAGTTCTTCATATGTTAATACCGCATCAACAATTCCTGTATAATGATCAGCTTCGTCTTTTTTTGCAACACAAGGACCGATAAAAACAACTTTTGCGTTTGGTATTCTTTTTTTAATATCTAAGGCATGTGCTTGCATTGGTGATTTCACATTTGCAAGATATTTTAACATATTTGGAAAGTATTTTTGTATTAATAAATTAATCGAATGACAACAAGATGAAATCAAAATATTTTGACGATGTGATTTTAAAATTTCATTATATTGCGTTTTGACAATAGTTGCACCAATTGCTGTTTCTTCAACACTTGCAAATCCTAATTGTTTTAGGGCACTTTCCATTTGTTCGATACCTACACCATCATAGTTGGCAATAAAAGAAGGAGCTAAACTAACAACAACAGGCTCATTGTTCATAATCATTACTTTAACTTTTTCCACGTCATTGGCTATTTCTTTAGCATTTTGCGGACATACCACGAAACATTGTCCACACAAAATACATTCATTATTAACAATATGCGCTTGATCACCTGAAAATTTAATCGATTTTACAGGACAATGACGAATACATTTATAACAATTTTTACAATTTGATTTTTTTAATTTTAAAAATTCAGGCATATTCTTCACCTATACACGTTTAATAACTTTTTCATAAAAATTTTTGTAAAAGTTTTCTTTGGTAATACTACATACCTCACCCTCATCAAATCGAACACTAACACCATCATTGCTACATTTTCCCATACAAAATGAACCCATAAGCGCTACTTGATTTTCTAAATTATTTTCTTTAATACTTTTTTGAAATAATTCGATTAATTCTCTTGAGTCTTTTAAATGGCATGAACTACCAATACATATTTGGATTTTCATAATACAATTCCTTATTTATTTAATATTTCTTTCATAAAAAATTCTTCAACTGTTTGTGGAGATACAGAAAATAACGCATCATTTACTTTAACAGAAACTCCATTTTGACAATTTCCCATACAAAATGTCCCTGCTAGTTCAACTTCTTCTTTTAAATCATACTGGCTAATTAAGCGTTGTAATTCTTCCACCACTTGTCTTGAACCTTTTAAATGACATGAACTACCAATACATACAACTACTTTTTTCATAAATTATCTCCTTTATTTACTCATAATCTACAACACTAACCCATGATAACAAAAGTTCACGTTCTTTTTTGTGCCCTTTAACTGACTGCGAAGCAGCAACAATTGGAAGCCAAGATTGAATATACTTTTTATTCACACCACTTTTTTGACAATATAAATCTAAATACTGATTGGCCCCTTCTGAATCATCATTTAACCAAAATAGCAAATATGTTCTAGCGACATCAGCTGAAGCGTTACCTTGAGTAGCATGACTCCAATCCAAGATATATAAAGTGCCATCATTTTTAACAATAATATTAGAAGGATTAAAATCACCATGGCATAATTTATTGTGTTTTGGCATGCCTTCAAGTCTAGTATGAAGTTCATAACGAGTCGTTGCATCTAATTCTGTTTGATTTATTTTAGCATTCATTTTATCTTTTAATTTTTTTAAATTATATGCTTTAATTTTATGCATTGAAAGTTGAAGATTAACAAATATTTCTAAATATTCTTGTTTTCTCTCTGGATTAGATTTCATCAAATCAGCAAGTGTTGTGCCTTTAATAAATTCAGATACAATTGCCCATTTGCCCTCTACTGTTTCAACTGAATAAATCTTAGGAATATTTAATCCTAAAGTTTCAACAATTGCTTGGTTTAGTGCTTCATTTAAAACATCAACTTTTGAATATTCTTTGTCAAAAACTTTAATTACTTTTTCACCATCACGATATATTGTTTTAGAATTTCTAACTGCTATAACACGTTCTAAATTCATATTATTTTTCTCCTTTTCCATAATATGCATTTAAATACATTTCTTTTATTTCACTCATTAATGGATATCTAGGATTTGCACCCGTACATTGGTCATCAAATGCTTGTTCGACCATTTCATCTAAACTACTTAAAAAATCCTGTTCATCTATTCCATAATCTTTAATTGTATTTTTAATACCAATAGTTGCTTTTAATTTATTAATTTCTTTCATTAATTGGTTTACTTTTTCTTCATTGGTTTTTCCTTTTAAACCAAGATAATCCGCAATTTCTGCATATCTTTCAAGGGTATGTGGATAACCATATTGTGGGAATGTTCCCATCTTTGTTGGTACTTCTGCACTATTAAAGCGGATGACTTCATTAATCATCAAAGCATTTGCAATACCATGAGGTAAATGATGGAACGCCCCAAGTTTGTGTGCCATAGAATGACATACACCTAAAAAAGCATTTGCAAATGCCATTCCTGCCATTGTTGCAGCATTAGCCATTTTTTCTCTTGCTTGTACATCAGTTGTCCCATATTCATAAGCTCTTGGTAAATATTCAAAAATTATTTTTAATGCTTCTTTTGCAAGACCATCAGTATATTCAGTAGCCATCATAGATGCATAAGCCTCAATTGCATGAGTTACAGCATCAATACCAGAAGATGCGGTTAATCCTTTAGGTGCATTCATCATTAAATTAACATCAACAATGGCCATATTAGGTAATAACTCATAATCAGCAAGTGGATATTTAATGCCTGTTGTCTCATCTGTAATTACAGCAAAAGGCGTAACTTCTGATCCTGTCCCAGAAGTTGTTGGAATAGCAATGAACATAGCCTTCTCACCCATTTTAGGGAAAGTATAAATTCTTTTTCTAATATCGCTAAAACGCATTGCCATATCAAAAAAATCTACTTCAGGATGTTCATATAATACCCACATAATTTTAGCCGCATCCATTGCCGAACCACCACCAATAGCAATAATTGCATCAGGTTCAAAATTATTTAAAACTTTTGCACCTTCTTTAGCACTAGCCAAAGAAGGGTCAGGAGCAACATCATAGAATGTTGTATGGACAATACCAAGTTCATCTAATTTATCTGTAACAGCTTTAGTATATCCATTTTTATATAAAAAGCTATCAGTTACAACACAAACTCTTTGTTTGTTATATACTTGTTTTAATTCGTCAAGCGCAACTGGCAAACATCCTTTTTTGATGTATACTTTTTGTGGAACTCTAAACCATAGCATATTTTCCCTTCTTTCTGCTACTGTTTTAATATTGAGTAAGTGCTTTACACCTACATTTTCACTTACACTATTTCCACCCCAAGAGCCACAACCAAGTGTAAGCGATGGTGCAAGTTTAAAATTGTATAAATCACCTATACCACCTTGTGAAGCAGGTGTATTAACCAAAATTCTACAAGTTTTCATTCGATTATAGAATTGCGTTAATCGTGTAATTTCTTTTGCTTGATTAATAAATATCGATGAAGTGTGTCCATATCCGCCATCCGCAATCAAACATTCTGCTTTCGTCATTGCTTCATCAAAAGTTTTAGCATGATACATTGCTAGTACTGGTGATAATTTTTCATGAGCAAACTCTTCGCTTAAATCATATTTTTCCACTTCACCAATTAAAATTTTAGTATTAGATGGCACCTCAATATTAGACAATTTGGCAATTGTCATAGCAGTTTGACCAACAATTTTCGCATTCAATGATCCATTAATAATTATTGTTTTTCTAACTTTATCTATTTGTTCTTCATCTAAAAAATAGCAACCTCGTTTGTTAAACTCTTCTTTGACTTGATCATAAATTTCATCTAAAACAATAACGGATTGTTCAGATGCACAAATCATACCATTATCAAAAGTTTTTGAATGAATAATAGAATTCACAGCAAGGACAATATCTGCACTTGTATCAATAACAGCAGGTGTATTTCCAGAACCAACACCTAAAGCAGGCTTACCACTAGAATAAGCCGCTTTTACCATACCTGGGCCTCCTGTTGCAAGAATAATATCAGCTTCACGCATAACCATATTAGTCATTTCTAAAGTAGGAATATCTATCCATCCAATAATATCTTTAGGTGCCCCTGCTTTTATAGCTGCATCAAGTACAATTTTTGCTGCTGCAATAGTAGATTTTTTAGCTCTTGGGTGGGGACTAATAATAATGCCATTTCGAGTTTTAAGTGCTAATAAAGTTTTAAAAATAGCAGTTGAAGTTGGGTTTGTTGTAGGAATAACAGCCGCAATAATTCCAATTGGTTCAGCAACCTTCTTAATACCATAAGTTGTATCCTCTTCAATTATTCCACACGTTAAAGTATTTCTATATGCATTATATATATATTCACTTGCAAAATGATTTTTTATTACTTTATCTTCGATAACGCCCATTCCTGTTTCTTCAACAGCCATTTTAGCAAGTAATATGCGATTTTGATTTGCAGCAATTGCCGCTGCTCTAAAAATTTGATCTACTCTTTCTTGACTATACGTTGAAAAAATCTTTTGCGCTTTCCTTGTTTTTTGAATTTGCAATTCAAGATTTTCTAAATTATCAATTAATTTATCCATATTTATTCTCCTGTTTATTGTTTATTTGTAATAATTGATGAGATAACACTTAAAGAATATGCTAAATTTTCATTTTGAACAAGCACATTTTTAGGAACTTTTAGTCTTATTGGCGCAAAATTCCAAATTGCTGAAATATTCATTTCAACTAAAATATCGCAAACTTCTTGTGCAACATTTTTAGGTACACATATAATGCCTATATCAATAGATTCATTTTTTAAAAATTCTTTTAAATTTTCTTTATTAAACTTTTTGATTGGAATATGTTCATATTCTTTATTTTCTAAATCAAAGCCTTCAACAATATGAATACCATACTTTTCAAAGCCTTCATATCCAAAAAGAGCACTTCCTAATTTTCCAAGTCCCACAATAATAGCCTTTTTGGGCTCATTACAACCTAAATATTCTTTAATACGTTCAGTTAAAGCATCTAGATTATAACCCAATTTTGGTTTTCCGCTCTTACATACAAATGCTAAATCTTTTCTTACTTGGACTTCTCCTAATTCTAAATCCGTGGCAATTTTAGTTGCAGAAACATATCCAGTATATCCTTCAATTTCTTTTAAATCAATTAAATATTCTAGATAAAGCGGTAATCTATTTAAAACAGATTTGGCAATTCCATTTTGTAACATTTAATTTCCTCTCTTTTTAATTATACAATATAATTATTTTTTTGTTATTCAATTTACTCAAAAAATAAATATTTATCGATAAATTTATACCGATAAATAAATAAAAGGGAAATCATCTTGCGATGATTTTAGTAATAATTAGAATATAAATTATTGGATATATATATTTATAAGTAATTGGAAGAGCAATGTATACTAACTATTACTTTATAAATTTTACTATTTTTAAACTATTTTGTAAAATATAAAAATTTTATAAGGCCATACATTTTTGATATATTATTCATTTTTACTTACCTCTCTTTTTACATCACAAAGACAAGTTAAAAACTTTTTATCAATCGACGTTAAATTATATCCTTTTTTGAAAATCAATACATCACGATAATCACTCGAACTATTTGCTAACTTTAATTCAATCAAATTATACTGTCTAAGAATTTCTTTAGGCATTGGCGAAACAAGTATAAAAGTATTTTCTAGATTTTCTAATAAATCAAATTGGCTTGCCCTTTCGTAAATATATATTCTACGATGAATATTATCAGGTAATTCTAATTTTTTTACATCTGCAAAAGGTAAATTGGGTACATAAGGATCTGGGTAACAAATTTCAATATAATTTTCTAAATCAGATTCTTTTAATTCCTTAATATTACAAAGTGGACTATTTTTATGCACAACAACACGATGTTGAAATTCATAGATTATTTCATAGCCTAAATTCTTTTCTATAAAGAATTTTTTAAATTGATCTTGAAATGAAGAACGATAGCGAATAATGCCTAATTTATACTCACCTTGTAATACTTTAGTAATTGCTTTTAGACAATTTGTTTCTTTATATGTAACTTCAAAAAAACTATTTGGGTCAATTCCACGCATAAACTCGACAAAAGAATAACCAATATAACTTGCTCTAGGTACAAGTATCGAAAATTTTTCAGTTGGTTTTTCTCTTAAAGTATACTTTTTTTCAACTGCTTCTACTTCTTTTAAAATCTTTTTCGCATACTCGATAAATTCTTCCCCTTCAGGTGTAACTTCAATCCCTCTTGGTGTTCTTTTAAAAATTGTAATTTGTAAAGATTGTTCTAATTCTTTAATTGATCGACTTAGATTGGGCTGTCCCATGTATAAATTTTCTGCAGCTTTACTAATAGATCTTGTTTTGTCAATTTCCACTACATACTTTAAATGAATTAAGTTCATAAGATTGGCCTTTCTATAAAATATTTTTATTTATGGCTTGATATAAACTTAATTAGAAGAAAAGACTAGATTAGTTTGTTTCTTTCTCTAGCCTTCTTCTTTTATTCTTCGTTATCTAAGCCAATAACGTTATGGTAAACATCTTGTACATCATCATCTTCTTCAAGCAAATCAAGTAATCTTTGCAATTGTTCTTTTTCTTTATCAGTTGTAAGTTCTACCTCATTTAAAGGTATCCAAGAAACAGTATCTTCAAGAAAATCTTTTCCCTCAGGTAACATATCTCTTAATACTTCTCTAATTTTACCATATTCCGTACTTGGTGCAGTAATTGTAACTACACCATTAGAAGAAGAAATGTCTTCTACTTCACAATCAGCAAGTAGTAGTGCCTCAAGTGTTTCATCCTCATTCATAAAATCAATGGAGAAAATTGCGGTATTCTTGAACATATGAGTTACGCTTCCGCTACCTGCGATTTTACCTCCACATCTTTGTAAAGCGACTTTTACGGCTGTTTGCGTACGATTGTGATTATCAGTTAAACATTCAATAACAAACATTGAATTAGCAGGTCCAAAACCTTCAAGAGTCATTGAATCATAGTTTTCTTGATTAGCACCCTTCGCTTTTTCGATTGCTCTTTTAATAACATCAGCTGTAACTTGTTCTCTTTTCGCTTTTTCGATTTCTTTTTTTAAGTTTTGATTTAAATCAGGATCAGGCACACCAGATTTAGCCGCCATATAGATAAGACGACTCCACTTGTTATTTAATTTTGATTTTGCTGCGGCTGTTTTAGCCATTGATGCAGCACGAACTTCATGTGCTCTACCCATAAATAATTCTCCTTTATCATTAAATATCGATTTATTATACCACTTTTTATCAAAAAATAAAAGTAATTTGAAACAAAAATCACATTTTATTTCTAGCGATAGCGAATCACAAGACCATTATTTTCAATATAAGACTCAATATTTTTAATTCTAGAGACATTTTCAGCTGAAATATTTGCTGTTAATTTTAAAATGTTACCTTTTTGACAAACCACTTCAATATTTTTGCGATTTAAGCCATAATCTACAATAGCTCTTAAACCTTTATAAAGTCCTTTATACATAGCAGAAAGTAATTGATCTTCACTATTTTGATAAGCGCCTCCAGTATTATTATACTCGCTTCCTTCAATTTTATAGCACCAACTAAATTCATTTGTATCTTTGATTAAGACAGGATTAATATTTAAAACAATTGGTGCATTGCCATTAGTTATTAAAGTATTTTTATTTTCAATTAATTTAGCAAGGGCTTTTTTCAACTTTCTAAATTCACCAACAGATAAATCATTGACGTTTTCAGCAAGATTAATGTTAGGGTTTGCTACATCTAAGACCATATAACTTTTTTTCACATTACTTATTATATTAACTTCTAATTTTTTATAAATATCTTTAGAAACTTCAATTTTATTACCTTTAATAAATTCATCAATAGTTTTAATAAAACCATTTAAATAGTCTTCATAACGATTCTCTTTAAAATACTCATTGAGTGAATAATATAACATAATTTCTAAAAGATATCCAGAAATATTAATTTTTTGCTCATCACGATAATATTTAATAATTTTAAGGGCATTACGAAAATATGTATAATCTTTATTGGCAATTTCGACAAAGTTAATTCTTTTTTCTTCATCGGGTACTCCAAATGGATTGCTCAAATAACGAATTGCAAGATGAATAGTAAAATTATTTTCTTTAAAAGTTATCGTATTTAAGTTGGTATTTCTCTCGAGATTGCTTAATTTTAAAATAGGATATTCTGCAATAATGCTATTTTCAACGGCATTTAAGACATAATAATTGTCGATTATAAAGTTATTTGGTTTATTTAATTCTACACAAACCATGATATCTACTTCATCAGTATCATTTAATAAAGTTCCTTTGGCCCATGCACCATTCTTTTTTACGGCTGTAATTTTGAAATACGCATTTTGATGTTTAGCGAGTTTTTCCTCTAATTCGCTTAATTTTAAATTTAATTTCTCTTTTTCAATATTCAAAATTTCTAAATCAGTAACTAATCTACGAAAATCTTTCTCAGTCATTTTTCCTCCTATATTGCATAATGATACTCTTTTTGTTTAACAAAATACACTAAATAATCAAATCCACATTCTTTAATCAAATCTTTATATATATTAAAACTAGATAAATAACGCTCTCTAATATGAGCATCGCTGGATAAAGTTATTCGCGTTCCTCCCAAATTTTTATATAAACTAAGAATATATTGGGTATGCTCTATATTATCAATGGCTTCTTGGACTTTGGTATTAATTTCTAATGCTTTCCCTCTGGCGATTAAGTTTTTAAAAATTACTTTTAATTTATCCTCAAATTCACTCATTTTGATATTTTTATTTTGTAAATAAACTGTTTTAAAACCATAATCAATATGAGATAATACATTATAATGTTCAAAGTTTGATGTTGCTTCAATCATAATATCAAAATATTGATTTAATAGTTTTTTTTCACCATATTTTTTAAAATATTTATACCAATAAAAGTCAGCATTTTTACTATCATGGATACTTAAGTTAATTACATCAAATGTTTCACTACTTAGTTGTTCTTCTATTTGTGCTAGTTTATCCTTGCGATAACCAACTTCAATTCCCAATAAAAATTCCATATTTGGAAATAATTTGCAATAATTTTTTAATTCTTGTTTTAAAGCTGAATAGTCCACCGTCCAATCTTCATGATGTTCAACTAAATCTAAATCAAAGTGTTCAGTTGTAACAAAATATTTACAACCTTTATCACTTGCAATTTGAATATAATTAATTAACGCTTCATCGGAATCAACAGAGTATTTAGAATGTACATGTTGATCATGTAATGTCATTTTTTCACCTTTTTCCATTATATCATCAGTATATCTATTATATCACAAAAGATAATTTTTAACAATATTTTGATTATAAACTACTTTTTTATTTTTGTTAACGTTTTCATTATACAAAAATATTGCAAAAATATTTTTTATTTATTATAATACTAGTAATTTAAATTTAATATTAAATTGTTTACAAGATGGGAGTAATATCCTTGAGCATAATTATGAGACTAGCAATAGTGAACGCATAATTATTAGCTAGTCGGAAATCTAATTTCAAATTAGAAAAAAAAGCCTAGCAAGGATACCCCTTGTTAGGCTTTTTATATTACATTTAAATGGAAAAATTATATGATATGAGGAGAATAGTTATGAAAAAATTTATTGTTAGTTTATTTTTTGGATGTTTGTTATTTGCCATAAGTAGTTGTAGTAAAGCACGAACTTTAGATGATATAAAAGCTGATGGTAAACTTATTGTTTCAACAAATGCTGAATTTCCACCATTTGAATATAAAGATGGTGATGAACTTACAGGCTTTGATATAGATTTAATCAAGATGTATGGCGAATATATTGGCGTTGAGGTTGAAATTAATAATGTTGATTTTGATGGCGCTTTGCTTAATGTTAGTAGCAATAAAGCTGATTTGGTTATTGCAGCAGTAACAAAAAATGCGGAACGTGAAAAATCATTAAGTTTTTCAAATGGTTATTTTCTAGCAAGCCAAGTTGTTATTGTTAAAAAAGGTAGTGGTATTAATGGTAATAATATTGAAGAAATATTACAATCTTTATCAGATAATAATGCGGTAATTGCTGCTCAAGCTGGTACTGTTGGTGAATATTATGCCAAAGGTGATTCTGATTGGGGATTTGAAGTTATTCCTAATACAACTTGCCAAACATATGATAATGGTGCTCAAGCTGTTCTAGCTTTAAATAATGGTCAAGTAGATGCTGTAATCATTGATCAATTACCTGCAATTGCTTTAAGCGAATCTTATGCCGATTTAGAAATTTTAGGCACAACTTTAACTGAAGAAGAATATGCAATAGGTGTTGCCAAAGGAAATACATCATTGGTAGATTCATTAAATGAATTCTTAGTAGCAATTGAAGAGAATGGTCAATTAGAAACTCTTCTTGAAAAATATTTTGGAGAATAATTAAATGTCTAAAACCGACCGCAAAACAAGAATTGTGCAAATAAGCATGCTTTGTGTTATTTTTGTTGGGTTGCTAATATATGTACTTTTAGATTATCAAACTATTGTTGATAGTTTTAATAAAGTTTTCCTTGAAAAAAATGGAACAACTAGAATATTACGTGGACTTCTCAATACTTTTATTATTTCTGTTGGTGGTTTAATCTTAGGTTTAATCATTGGTACAATTATTAATATCATAAATTTTTCTAAATCCAACAATATCATTATGATTATTTTGCGAACTTTTTGTTCTTATTATTTGTCAATTTTTAGAGGTACCCCATTGATGGTGCAACTTTTAATCATTTACTTTATCATTTTTGCTTTTGTAAGAGGTCAAGAAGTAACAATTGCCACTTTGGCATTTGGATTAAATAGTGGAGCCTATGTATCAGAAATTTTAAGAGGTGGTATCAATTCAGTACCAAAAGGTCAACTTGAGGCAGGACTTAGTCTTGGTTTCAGTTATAACCAAACTATGAGGAAGATTATTATTCCTCAAGCAGTTCGCAATGCTTTTCCTTCAATTGGTAATGAATTCATCTCTCTTATTAAAGAGACAAGTATTGTAGGTTTTATTGGTGCAACCGAATTAACAAAAGTATTTAAAGAAATTGCGACAGCCTCCTTTCAATATACTATGGCTTATTTAACAATGGGGATTCTCTATTTTTTAATTGTTTTAATTATTTCATATTTATTTAAATTATTTGAACGAAAGGTATTAAAAGTATGATTAAAGTGGAACATATTTATAAATATTTTAATGATAATAAAATACCTGTTTTAAATAATATTAATTTAGAAATTAAAGATAGTGAAATCATTAGTATCATAGGACCATCAGGAAGTGGTAAATCAACCTTTTTAAGGATCCTTAATCACCTTATTAGTCCTGATAGTGGAAATGTGTATTATAATGGTCAATTGATTACTGATAAAAATGCCCAACAAATTAGAACCAAAATGGGAATGGTTTTTCAACATTTTGAATTATTTGCACATAAGAGTGTTTTGGACAATATTATTTTAGCCCCAGTTATGCATAAATTTTTAACCAAACAAGATGCGATAGCCAAAGCAAAATATTTATTAAAGATGGTTGGTTTAGAACATAAGATAAATGCTTATCCTAATACTTTATCTGGAGGTGAAAAGCAAAGAGTCGCAATTGCTAGAATGTTAGCAATGAATCCTGAGGTCATGCTGTTTGATGAACCAACTAGTGCCTTGGACCCAGAAATGGTTAAAGATATCTTAAATATTATTCAAGATATTGCCAAATTAGGTAAAACGATTATTATTGTAACTCATGAGATGAATTTTGCCAAAAGCATTAGTAATCGTATTCTTTTTATGGATTATGGTAATGTTATCAAATTTGCCACCCCAGATGAAATTTTCAATCAAAAAGATAATGATAGAATTAATAATTTTTTAGATAAAGTTTTATAAGAAAAAACATCTCCAAATGGAGATGTTTTTTAATGCTTTTTCATTTTTGTACTATCAAATTTTTTTCTTTCAACAGTGTCTAAAATCATCTTTCTAAGACGAATAGAAATTGGTGTTACTTCTACTAGTTCATCATCATCAATAAAGGATAAATAATTTTCAAGACTAAATACTTTGGGCTTTTTCAAGACAACAGTTGTATCTTTGGTAGCGCTTCTTTGGTTGGTCATTTGTTTTTCTCTTGTAATATTGACTGCTAAGTCTTCTTCTCGATTACAGATACCAACAATCATTCCCTCATATACCATTATACCAGGTTCAATTAATAATTCACCACGATCTTCAATACCGCCACATGCATAGGCAGTGGCCATGCCTTGGTTAATCGATACCAAAACACCCAATTTACGGCCTGTGAAGACATCTGACTGGATTGGACGATAATCTAAAAAACTATGATTGATGATACCATATCCTCTTGTAGCAGTTAAAAAATCAGTCATAAAGCCAATTAGACCTTTAGATGGAATAGTATAAATTAATCTTGTTTGTCCATCCTTACTGCTCATATTTTCAAGACTACCTCTTCTATTACCTAACATTTCGATAACAGAACCAATATATTCATCTGGTACATCAACTTGTACATACTCATATGGTTCACAAGTTACTCCATCAATTTCTTTTAAGATTACTCTTGGTCTAGAAACTTGAAATTCAAAACCTTCTCTACGTAAATTTTCAATTAAAATTGAAAGGTGTAATTCACCTCTACCAGATACTATCCATTCTTCTTTATTATCTACACGCTTTACTTTTAGACTAACGTCTCTTTGGGTTTCTTTAAATAAACGTTCCTCAATTTTTCTACCTGTTACAAATTGACCTTCTTTACCAGAAAAAGGCGAAGTATTGGTACCAAAATTCATTTGAACAGTTGGTTCTGATATTTGAATAAGTGGTAAGGCTTCTTCATAGCCTTCTTCACAAATAGTTTCTCCAACATATATATCGTCAAGTCCAGCAATTGCAACAATATCACCTGCATTTGCTTCTTCTACTTCAATTTTTTTAAGACCTAAAAAACTATACAATTTTTGTATTCTAAATTTTTTAATACTCCTATCGACGCGAACACATGATACGATTTCATTTACTTTCATTTTACCTCTAGTAATTCTTCCAATACCAATTCTACCTACATATTCATTGTAATCAAGTAAGGCAGGTTGAAACTGAAGAGGTGCATCATAATCATACGTAGGATCAGGAATTTCTTTTAAAATCATGTCTAAAAGTGGAATCATACCCTTTGTCTGGGTTGCAACATCTTCAGATAAACTAGATGTACCATTTACTGCCGAGGTATATACAACAGGAAAATCTAATTGATCATCATTTGCGCCAAGATCAATAAACAAATCTAATACTTGATCAATAACAACCGCAGGTCTTGCCGAAGGCTTATCAATTTTATTAATAACCACAATAACTTTATGATTGTATTCTAAAGCTTTTTTCAAAACAAAGCGCGTTTGTGGCATTGTTCCTTCATAAGCATCTACAACAAGTAAAACACCATCGACCATACCCATTATTCTTTCAACTTCACCTGAAAAATCAGCATGTCCTGGTGTATCTAAAATATTAATTTTATAATCTTTATAATGAACGGCTGTTGTTTTAGCAAGTATAGTAATACCACGTTCTTTTTCAATGTCATTAGAATCCATTACACAATTAGTAACCACTTCATTTTCTCTAAAGGTTTGGGTAGATTGTAATAATTGGTCTACTAAAGTTGTTTTTCCATGATCTACATGTGCAATAATAGCTATATTTTTTATTTTCATAATTATACCTTCTTTACAAAGTAAATTTTACTAAATTGTATTGCTTTTGTCAAAAAACACAATTTATAAAACGATTACAATTTTTAAGCGTTATTAGAATCTTTTAACATTTGTTTTAAAAAACTTTCTTGAATTATTGTAAACCCATCTCTTGCCATTTTAAAATTAGAACCATTACATAAGAAAATATATCCATACTCATCATTAAAAAACATAAAACTTTTTAGTCCATAAGCACTACCTGTGTGACCATATAATCTTGGCCCATAATCATCTAAAATTAATAATTGTAAACCTTTTTGAGTATAAAGGCCATCTGGATAAAGCGTTTTCCAGTGAATCTTTTCCATATTTAAAATAGTTTCTTCTTTTAAATATCTTTTACCTTCATATACACCTTTATTCATAAGCATTCTAGTAATTTTTGATAAGTCTTGTGCGCTAATAAATAATCCACCAGCTGGACCTCTAAAATTATCCCCTAATGGATAGCGAGGAAAAACATTCTTCAAAAACATATTTGCATCTCTTTGTAATATATTTTCATCATATAAACTAGCGATTTTATCGATTTTTTTAATATCATCACTTCTAAAACCTGCATCTAAATGGAGTGGGTCTAATAGACGTTCTTTAATGAAGTCTGTAAAGTACATACCAGATACTTTTTCAATAATACATGCTAAAATGCCACAACCAAAATTGGAATAACAAAAAGTTGACCCAGGATGCATTTTTAAAAAAGTCTTACTTGTATAATACTCATATGTCGGATCAGTTAGAAGACGTTTTAATTCAACATAAAAGCGCGGACCATTTACGCCATCATACCCTAATTTATGATCTGCACCATCATTGATACTAGAAGTTTGTGTCATTAACATTTCTATTGTAATGATATCATCTGGAAAATAAGGATTACGTACTTTATATCCTAAATAGTTACTAATGTCTTGATAAATGTCAAGACGTCCTTCATCATATAACATCAATGCCCCTATCGCCACAACTACCTTAGAAATTGAAGCAATTCGATAAATTGTATCTGGTGTTGTTTCTAAATTTTCTTCTAATGATCTTTTACCAAAATAATAAGTATCTATTATTTGTTTTTTATCACAAATTAAAGCACTTATACCTATAGCTTGATCATTATTTGCAATTGAATTATATATTTCTTTTTTCATAATTTCCTCTTTTCTTTTTTTTAAAATTATATCCTAACATGATGAGGTATATAAGAAACATCATGCCTACATATCCTAAAAGATTAATACCTACATCTTTTATACTACCATAGCGATTTTTAACATGTAACTGAATCCATTCAGTTCCCATTGATAAAACAATACCATTTAAAAAAGTAATGCCAAATCTTAAATAATGATTAGGAACGAATAACAATACACTAATAAATGACAATATCCCACTGAGCATAAAAGCTCCAAAATGACCAATCAACTTTCTAACTAAAAGATGAATTTGATTAAAAGATAATGAATCAAGAAAAGCATCTTTTAATGGTGGGACCTCCCCAACAATATCTACCACTACATTTGTTACATCCACACTATTATGACTTGACTTTTCACCAGGAAGTGTTGATTGATAAACGAGATAGCCATTAAATAAAATGGCTACGATTAAAAAGATATATCTATATTTTTTCATCATATCACCACAAGTTATTATATTTACTATCTCATAATTTATTTCTAAAGTAAAAATATATTAGCAAAAAACTAATATATTTTAAAATTTATTGAATGATATCTAAGATATCTTCAAAAGAATTAGCAACATATTTAGATTTTAAATTTTCTAAAAAAACTCTTCCTCTAAAGCCCCAAGCGGCTCCAATAAAATCTAAAGCAGAATTTTTTGCTGTTAAATAATCAATATCACTATCACCGACGTACGCTGCAGTCTCTTTATCTACTTGAAGTTTTTCTAAGGCATAATTAACCATATCAGCATTAGGTTTTTTACTTAATCCTGGTTGTTCACCTACCATTACATCAATATATTCGCCAAGTAGTGGTTTACAAATATCTATTACACCTTGTTGATATTTATTTGATACAATTGCCATTTTTACATTCATAGTTTTTAATTTTTTAATAGTTTCTAAAACTCCAGGATAAAGTGCTGTTTTATTGGTATTATTTTTAGAATAATGGGCTAAAAAATCATTATAAACACTTTCAAACTTAACCATATTATTTTTTAATGCTCTTTCTATCATGACTTTAATACCACTACCTACAAAAAATTTTACATTATCAACAGTATAAGTTGGTAAGTTATTTTGTTCTAATGCATAGTTAAGACTATCTGTTAAATCTTCAATCGTATTCAAAAGTGTCCCATCTAAATCAAATATTAGTGTATTATATTTCATTTTAATAAAACCTTTCATTTTCGTAATCATATGCAGGATCTATTTCACCAAAGAAACGTCTACCAGTTTTCATCGCAGTAATTGATGCTTCCATAAAAATCTCTTTATATTTTGAATTATTAAGAGTTGAATTACTATATGCTTGTTCAATAATTTCTAAATTTAATAATTTGCCATCTACCCATACAAATGCTAAATATCTATCATACGTATCTTTTCTTGCTCCTTCAGATTCTAACACAATCGTATTTGCATTTTCTAAACGTTCTTTCGTGTAATCAGATGCCGCAAGTCCCCAAGGATCTTCGCCAGCATGTGTTTCTGGTGTATCAATGCCAAGAAAACGTACTCTAAAAGCTGTATTTGTAATTTTATCTCTAAAAGTAGCTGTATCTCCGTCAGTCGTATAGACAAGTTCGACTTCACCTACACCATCATTAATAAAACTTTTATTTTCCCACTCAAAATCCATCTCTAGTTCTTGATAAAGGTGTGGCGTAAGAGGTAAAACAGTTGTATAAATGGTTAAAAATTGTCCTAAAGGAAAACTATCTCCGCCTTTATAACCATTTCCATATTCAACAAATTGATCTAATTCATCTTCAGAATTAATAATTGTATAAGCAATTTTAAATTCGTAATCAATTTGATATTCTTGCATAATTGTAGTAATTTCTTCTCTTGACATGCCTTCTAAATTAGGTAAAATAATAGTTTCTTCACAACCTACAACTAATAGTAATACTAGACTAATGATTAATAAAAATAATTTTTTCATGATTATACTCTCTTTCTATTGATAATTATATCATATTTTAGACTTTGTTTGCAAGTTAACACTCTTTATATTGCTTTTTTTAGAAATTTTTGTTATAATATTTATGCATAAAAATTCTTTTATATCAAAGGAGAAAAATATGAGAAAACGTAGAATTTGGATTATGATATTTTTTATTTTACTTTCTTTTACCAATATAGGTTGTAACAAAAAGCATACTCATCAATGGTCTGAAGCTACTTGTGAATTGCCAATGACTTGTACAATTTGCCATGAGACAAAAGGGGAAGCTTTAGGTCACAACTGGGTTGATGCAACATGTACTCTTCCTAAGACTTGCACAAAATGTGGTGCAACAGAAGAGGAGGCTTTGGGTCACGACTGGGTTGATGCAACATGCACTCTTCCTAAAACTTGTGCAAAATGTGGTGCAACAGAAGGGAAGGCTTTGGGTCACGATTGGGTTGATGCAACCTATGATGCACCAAAAACTTGCACAAGATGTGGTGCAACAGAAGGGGAGGCTCTTATAGCGCTTCATTTATCACTTAGTACACCTTATATTAGTGTTGGTGAAAGAACCATTCTTTCAGTTGAAAATTATTTTGATTTATATGAATTTAATATTGAATATTCCGATGATCATGTCATATCAATGGATAATTGGGGTTTTATTACCGGTTTAAAAATTGGTAAAACTACTATTACTCTTACTTCTAAAAATAATCCTACAATAAAAGGAAGTATTGATATTAAAGTTATTGGTAAAAAGCCTGAAGCATATGTTACCTCACCTCGAATTGCGCTAAATGATTCAACTTTTATTTTTTTTAAAAATACTGATGATTTAGTTGAAAAATCAATTGATGATTTTAATATTTCTTTTAAAAAAGGCAATATTTTAATTTTTGATACAATAGATAAAAAATTACATGCCATAGGATTTGGTATGGAAACCATTACACTTACTTCAAAATTAGATGAAAGAATTACAACTACTATTGATATTGATGTTGTTAATCCTAGTTCTTTTGTTATTTTACATGGAAAAGATGATAGTGGTATTGTTAAAGCTGGTGAACAGTTTCAATTTACAATTGTTGATAATATTGAAACTCATACAAATTTAAAATGGGTAAGTTCTGATCAAAATATTGCGGTTATCACAGATAGAGGTTATGTGGCTTTAAAAAAAGAAGGCATTGTAACCATTACCGTATATGATCCAAATGATCCACAAAATACTATGAAGAAAACCAATTATGTTATTACTGTTATTGGTGAGACAGAAGCAGATTATATTTCACGCTTTATTCATATGGCACTTCGTGAAGATGGTGTACATGAAACTGGTGATAATTATCAAAAATTTGGTGAATGGTATCCAAATAATGGCCAACCATGGTGTGCAACCTTTGTTTCTTGGTGTTGGTATCATAGTGGTCTTTCTTATGATATATTATGTAAATATCAAGGTTGTTACACAGGAATGAAGTGGTGCACTGAAAAAGGCATTATGCATTTTGTCCAAAATTATACCTTTAATGAAGAATTAGAAAACAATGTCTCTTCAATCCAATATGCAACCGATTATAAACCACAAACCGGTGATATTGTCTTTTTCTTAAGTAGTGATATGTCTCATACTGGAATCGTTATTTATTCGGATGATTTATATGTATATACTATAGAAGGAAATACTTCTGATCAAGTTGACATTAAACGTTGGTCTATAAATGATGCAAGAATTACAGGTTATGCACATCCTGAATATCCATCTTATTCAGGTGTACGTGAAGATTTTAGTTGGATTGCACTTCCAAAAGAAGATGGAACTAATTGGTGGACTATTGTCAGTGAACACCAGAAGGTGGATTAAAAACTTTTTAAGCATTATAACTAAAAAGTTATAATGCTTTTTATTTAGAAAAGCAATTGACTTTATATATTTAAAAATAATAGTATAATAGTGTTGTTTAATGATATTTAACCATTTAAATGGGGAGCATTTGCTGAGAGGTTATTTAGTTAACGACCCAAAACCTGATCTAGGTAATGCTAGCGTAGGGACAACGTTTAAACGCGTTCTTAGCAATGTTCTTTGGATAAAACCAAAGAATTTTTTTGTTATAGGAGGTAAAGTATGAAAAAAGCTGTTTTTGGTTTTAGTGTTAGTGATATTGCAGAAATTGCAATACTATGTGCATTAGCGGTTGCTTTAGATCGCTTTGCAAAAATTCCAATTGGTGCAACTGGTGGTTCTATCAATCCTTCCATGTTACCATTATTTATTATTGCATTAAGACATGGTTGGTTTAAAGGATTTATTGGTGGTGGTGTTGTATATGCCCTTACTACTTGTCTATTAGATGGCTATGGATTTCAATATTTTCTATTAGAATATTTTGTAGCCTTTGGCGCAGTTGCTATTTTAGGCATTTTTGCTAATTACATCAATAAAAAATTAATGAATGAAAATGGTCAAAATACCGCTATATTATATGGTGTAATCTTTGGCTGTGTTGCATGTGCAGCAGTTATTAGATTTTTTGGTGCTTCTATCGATTCAGTTATTTTCTACGAATATAGTTGGACTGCTGCATTCGCTTATAATGCTACCTATGTATTCCCTTCGGCAACAGCTGTATTTATTTTAATTTGTGCACTTCTTCCTGCTATTAAGCAAATTAATAAACAATTTCCATCAGTATATCTAAAAAATATCAAATCATAATATAAAAAGGAATTAATCAAATAGATTAATTCCTTTTTGCTTTATTTAAATTAATTTTAATAAACATAATTATTATTTTGCTTTTTTATGAACATTAATTATAATTACACATATCAATTTGAACACAAATTAACAATGAATAAAACATATTATTATTAGATTTTCTTAAATGGTGTGATAGAAAAAACTACGATAATACTACTTTCCATTCCCTTTTTTGTTTCCAAAATAAAATTAGCCTCATCCATGTAGATTTAATAATCAAAGGTTGTATAAAATGTTTATCGTGCTGATTTCTTACTAGAATAAGAAGTCGCTCGTCTAATACAAAAGCCAATTACCATACCTAGCAAAGAAATAATTGACCCAACTAGTATCATCATAAATTCTGGAAAATTAAATTTCTTAAAGGAAATCATATTTTTTGTACTAAAAGTCAAATATTCAGCAAACATATACATAATACCAAAAAATATAGACAATAAAACTTTACTTTTTCTAAAATAAATATTTTCCCCTATAAACAAGGAAATAATAAAAATAGTCACCGGAAGCAATATCCAAAAAAACATAATACTATATCCCATAGCATCTAATCTGCTACAAAAAAACCAAAATACACTAAGAGCAATTGCCCAAATTCCAAGATAGATTGCAATTAGAATTATCACTGATGATTTCTTCTGATTCTTAACTGTGTTGGCGGTTTCTTCAAGGTAGTTTATATATTTTAGCAAAAATATCACCTCTTTAATATATCTTTTATTCTAAGAAATAGATTTTTTATTTAACAATTTTTCTAATTCTTCAACTAAATTATTCATTCTTTCAACAACCGCCATATAGGCATCTTTTTTCGTAAAATCAACACCAGCATCTTTTGCTTGTTCAACTGGATATTTTGAACCACCTGATTTTAATAGATTAATATATCGATCAAAGGCACCAGGAATTTGATCTTTGACATCTTTATAGATTTTAAAACTTGCAGCAAAAGATGTGGCATATTGGTATACATAAAATGGTGTATAAAATAAATGAGGTATATATGCCCAAACATATTCTTTTATGCCTTCTTTAGTAATATCAAGGCCATAATACTTTTTATATAAATCAATCATAATTTGTGATAAAACTTGATAATTGATTGGTTGACCATTAGCGACTTTATCATTTGCGATATATTCGTATTCAGCAAATAATGTTTGACGATAGAAAGTTCCCATAATTTCATCAATGGCTTTTTGAATAACCATAATCTTTTCATCATCAGTTGCTGTAGGAAGAAGCAAAAAATAATCAAGAAGAGCATGTTCATTAAATGTTGATGCAATTTCCGCAACAAATATCGTATAATCTTGTAACATAATTGGTTGATTTTCAGTAGCATACATTGAATGAATAGAGTGTCCTGCTTCATGAGCAACAGTAAATACACTATCTAAGGTCTTATCAAAATTAAGTAAAATAAATGGATGTAAATTGGCAACACTTGATGAATAAGCACCAGTTCTTTTACCCTCTTTTTCCATAACATCAACAAACCCATCTCTTAATACTTCATGAGCTTTATCTTGGAAATCTTGTGGAAATTGCTTAATGGCGTTAAAGAAAAGAGTTTTAGCTTCTTCATATGTATATTCTTTATTAGAATGTGCTAATTCTAAAAAACGATCATATGTATGATATTGTTTCAATCCTAAATATTTTTTGCGAAGACGAAGATATTTTTTTAGTGCCTTATTATATGTTCCCGCAACCTCAATTAAATTTGTAAATACTTCGGTTGGAATATTATTATTATATAAATAACTTTCTAGAATCGAATTATAATTTCTAGCTTTTGCCATTGCTTTATTAGTTTGTAAAACATTATTATAAATTGTTGCATAAGTTGTTTTATGATCATAATAGGTTTTAAAAACAGCTTCAAAAATCTTTTTTCTATCTGTCGCATTATCACTTGAAGCAATTAAAGCACGATAATTACCTTGTGTAACAGTTACTACTTCTTTGTTTTTTAATTTCACTTTCTCATTTGTACCATCACCTACTGCTAATGCACTATAAAGCTCGGCAGCACTTGTTGTAACAGGTGCATATAATGATAGAAGTCTTTCACTATTGGCATCTAAAACATGCTTTGCTCCACGGAAAAGTTTTTCTAAAATAAAACGAAATTCTTCAATTTCAGGATGTTTATTTAAATATTCCATTGCTTTATTCTCACCTAAGGTAATAAGTTCTGGTTCTACATAGGATGTAATTTCTGAAATACTATATAATGTCATTCGACATCGATTAAGATTTGCCGCG
Source organism: uncultured Bacilli bacterium (assembly GCA_944326155.1). Classification (GTDB taxonomy): domain Bacteria; phylum Bacillota_I; class Bacilli_A; order ML615J-28; family CAG-313; genus CAG-313. The sequence goes on along the minus strand of CALVCV010000008.1, from coordinate 16,636 downwards.
TTCTCAACATCTTTTTTATTTAAATCACTTTTTAGTGAAGCATATTGATAAACTTTTGATACTTCCACTTCAAATTGTCTTGTCAATAAAAAATATTTTACAAAACTTTCTTCTTCTTTAAGTTTACCTTCAAATTGTTTGAATTCTTCAAGAAGTTTATTTACATGCTCTAAACCCTTTTCAAATTCCTCTTGATTTTTAAAATGATATGTTAAATCCCAATTCATTATTTTGCCTCCTTGCTTTTGTTATAAATTTTAATTGTTGATTAAATACTTTATTATTTTTAAAAAAGTAAGGTTTCCCCTTACATTTCCTTTTGTATTTTATTTTCTTTTATATATTTGACAAGTAGAATAACCGTAATGATACTTTGTATCAATAAAAGGACGCAAATGATAAATAAGAATAATTGCTCTTGAAGTTTTATACCGCATAAAATAACACCAATAAATGAAAAAATTATCGATAAAATTTCTAATATCAATAATGTAATCGTTGCATTCTTTTGATAGTTATTACGATATAATAGTCTTCTAGCATTAATAAAATAAATAATGGCAATAATTCCTAAAAAACATGCTAAAATCATATAAATGATACCAATGGCTGTAATAATAGCTCCCGTAAAAGCAACAGTACATTTTCCTATCGCATTATCTAAATCATTTACAATCTCTGTTTTATCCATTGCAGATTGCGTCAAAACAATAAGGGCAATACCACCTAAAAGAAGGACAATAGTTGCCATTAACTCCAGTATACTTTTGATGTATAAAATTAGTCCACAGGTTTTTTTTATTTTATCTACTTTCATTTATAATCTCCTAAGTAAAGACCCAGATGAGCCGTTATCACAAGATGCACAACCGCATCTAAAATAAGGTGGTAAACTTCGTATTTTACATCGGGATTCCTATTGCACATATAATATGGGATAGGCATTCGACGCCAGTAAAACGTTGTTCCCTAAGTATGTTATGTTCGGGTCGCTCAAAATAATAGTGAAAATGCGAACTCTCTAGGTAATTTTATTATATCATATAAAAAATAATTTTTCAATATTTATATACATTTTTTATTTTGTATTTTTTGGCTTACTTTGTTTATTTGCTTGAAAAAAATAGCACATTTATATATAATACTTTATAGTGTATAAAAGAGGTATAAAAATGGAAAAATATCAATTAATTGAACAAAGTATTATTAAAAAATTTAGACCTCAAATCTGGCGAATGTTTATTCGAGCTGTTGATGATTATCAATTAATATCCGAAAATGACAAAATTGCTGTATGTATATCAGGTGGCAAAGATTCAATGTTAATGGCCAAATGTCTAGAAGAATTACAAAAACATGGTAAAGTTAAATTTGATTTGGTATATTTATGTATGAATCCTGGTTATAGTGAAAAAAATATTACTAAAATTAAGCAAAATGCTGAATTATTAAATTTAAAGTTAGATATTTTTGACGCAAATATTTTTTCCTATATTCAAACATTAAAACAATCGCCTTGTTACCTATGTGCAAGAATGCGACGGGGTTACTTATATAATGAAGCCCAAAAAAGAGGTTGTAATAAAATAGCTTTAGGACATCACTTTGATGATGTTATAGAAACTATCCTTATGAGTATGTTCTATGGCGCTGAATTTAAAACAATGATGCCTAAACTTATCAGTACAAATTATCAAAATATGGAATTAATTAGACCCATGTACTTAGTAAAAGAGGAAGCAATCAATGACTGGTGCAAATACAATGACTTAAGTTTTTTGCAATGTGCTTGTCATTTTGTTGAAAACAACCAATATGTCAATCATTCTAAACGCAAGGAAATTAAAGATCTCATTATATCTCTTCGTAAAACATATAAAGATATTGATCGAAATATTTTTAATAGCACTCAAAATGTTAATTTAAATACCATTCTTGGTTATCATGATGATTTAATTAGTCATTATTTTTTAGACGACTATGATTTTAAAAAGCAAAATAAATAATTATTTGTATACGTTTTCATTTTGTAGTATCTTTTAATTGAATTAGCATTTGATTTTATATATAATATATATGATAATAGTGAGGTTGCAAATGGAAATTAAGAAGAAGAGTACTATTTTATTTCTTGGCGATTGTATTACAAGTGGCGATCGCGACATGACCAATTCAGATGATTTAGGTCATGGATTTGTTGAAAGAATTTATGATGCGCTTAAAAGTTATCGAATTAAAGTTGTAAATCGTGGTATTGATGAGAATAAAACAATTGATTTATTAAATCAATACGAGGAAAATGTTTTAAAAGTACAACCTGATGTGATCACAATATATATTGGTATGAATGATGTATGGCATCATTATTCTAAAAATATTGAAACAACTAATGAGGAATTCGAAAATAATTTTCGAACATTATTACAAAAAATTAAAAATGATTTTAATATTCCTATTATTATCATTGAACCATTTATTATTGACATTACGCCAGAATTGACAAAAATGCGCGAAGAATTATGGCAAAAAGTAGATATCATTAGACGTCTTGCAAGAGAATATGCACAAGAATACATTGCTTTAGATGGTTCTTTTGCAAGTGCATGCATTAAACATGAATTGACGTTTTATTCTTTAGATGGTATTCATCCTACTGACGAAGGTCATAAATTTATTGCTAGAAGATGGCTTAGAAATATTATTGTTGAAGATTAGATTTTTTATACCTTTTCTAAATAAAAAAGATTGAATAAAGCAATTTATTCAATCTTTTATTTTGTTATAAATTTAATTTGTAATAGCAACTTTTTCAGCTTTCTTACTCTTTAAATCAACTTCAATTTCACCAGCTTTAGTAAGAGCTATTTTGGTAATAACAGGGCCTACTAACTCATAAATTAAAGTTGCACAAAGTACAATTGTTACAACCTGGTTAGCAAGATTGGGATTAATATCTGTAAATTTACTAGATACCATTTGTGCCATACCAATTGCAACACCAGCTTGTGGGAGTAAGGCTAAACCTAAATAATTTTGCACATTACGATTGGCATGAACAGCCTTTGCACCAAGAAAAGCACCAAAATATTTACCAATACTTCTTGCTACTAAATATACAATGCCAACAACACCAATTGAAGCAAGTAATTTTACATTTAATTCAGCACTAGATAAGATAAAAAATAACATAAATAGTGGTGGTGTCCATCTTTCACATCCATCCATAATAGCCAAGGCACCATCGTTTAGATTACAAAATGCAGCCCCAATCATCATACAAACAAGCAAAGATGATAAACTAAATGGAAAGCCTTGTTCAAATAATTCGCATATTCCTACTCCGCATAAAACAATTGTAATCATAAGAATTAATCTATTGGCTCTTGATTTAAACCATTTCATTGCTAAAGCAAGTATTGCACCTAGTAAAAAGCCAATTAACAATGAACAAATAATTTCAGCAACTGGATATACTAAAATATTCATAAAAGTAATTTTATCACCTGTTGCGAATACTTTTGCTATAGCAAAAGAAATGGAGAAAAACATTAGACCAAAAGCATCATCTAAAGCAACAACCGGTAATAATGTATCTGTTACAATACCTTTTGCTTTATATTGTCTTACAACCATTAAAGTTGCAGCAGGAGCAGTAGCTGTTGCTATAGCACCTAGAACGATTGCTAAAGCAAGATTAGTTTGATTATAATTTTTCATAATGATAAAAGCTAAAACAATAAAAACATCAACTAAAATTAAAGCCATAATACTTTGTGCAAATGTAATTGTAAAAATACTTTTACCCAATTTTTTCAAACTTGAAATTTTAAATTCACCGCCAATTGAAAAGGCGATAAAACCTAAGGCGATAGTGACAATAATTGATAATCCCTCCACTACATCGCTACTTAAAAGTTTTAAGCAATATGGTCCTATAATCAAACCAATAACGAGATAACCTGTTACGTTAGGTAAATGAATGAGTTTAACAATTCTAGTAGATAAAAGTCCTGCAATCAGTGCTATTGATATACTTAAAATAATTGGCATATTATTCAATTCCTTCTAAGAAGTCAATTGGTAAAGAATACATAAATCCTTTATCCTTAATACCATTGGTAGCTTCATTAATTAATCTAGCTAAAGTCTTAACATCTTCATCATTTTTAACAACTACAAAAACCATTGGCCTTGGTGAATGATCATATTCAATAACTTTACTAATTCCTCCAAACATTGGAACTGGTTCAATATTACTAGACAATAGAGCTTTTTTAATACTTAGTGTTGGCATAACACTACCATGAAAATCATTTTCCGATAATTTTTTTAAAATCTTTGGCATATATTCGCCATCAACTAAAACTGTTACAAATAATTTCATATGAATTCCTTCTTTCTAATCCATAATATTATACCACTTTTTATCAATTGTGCAAATTTTATAAATAAAAAAAGGTTTTATTTTTATAAAAAAATGCTTCAAATATTTTCTTCCCCCCCTAGAAATATTAGAAGCATCTATATTATATATCTTTTTTAAGTCGAATTTTGTTAATTATTTGTATATTATTTTAATTTTTAAAAAAATGTCCATTATATCAATAGAGATTTTTTGTTCATCTATTATTTACTATTTACAGCAGTAGTATACGCTCTCTTAGCAACTGTATAGTAATCTTTTGCATCAACTAATGTTGCAGCAGAATCAACAGTGTCAAATTTCCAAGTACCATCTAATTTAAAATTAGCTTCATTTAAATCCATTTTAGTACCTACAAAAGTTTTTGCAAGTTCTTCCATATTCTTTTTCCAACCAAGTCCTACACTACCAGCAGGCCAATAATTAGTTGTAGATTTTTTGAAACCTGTTGCTTTTCCATAGTAACTGAAAGTTACATCTTTAAATTCATTATCTGTAACTTTTGCATTACCTTCTAAAACATTTGTTGCATACCATTTTGCATTTGCTTCATCAGCTGCAATCCAAGTTTTTAAATCAGTAATTCCTTCTGCACTATACACAGGTGCATTGTTGCTATCTACACTACCAGTAAACTTTTTATCGCCAATTACTAAGTATTTTGCTAATGTTAAATCACCATGTCCACCAACTGCAGTAAAATATAAAGTATCATCTACACCAGTAGTATCTGTAATTTGTGCCCAATTTTGAGGAAGATATACTTCTTCAAATGTTAAACTTGTTACTACTTCATCTTTTACTTTAATTTCAGCAACACCAACATAATCCTTATGAACGATACCATAACCTGTAGCAGTAGTTTCTTTGGATTTTTTGCATCCCGTAAAAAGACCTAAAGTTAATAATAAACCTGTTACTAACAATAAATGTACAATTTTTTTCATTTTAACCTCCCTAAATTGTATATTATTAAACTATATATATTATTTGTTATTCTAACAAATTAATACCAAAAAATAAATTTATTTCAAAATAATTTCGCTAAAGCCATCGGCAAGTAAACGTTCTTTTTGAAATTTAAAGTTTTTATTCTTATAAACTACTAAAACGATCTTATTTTTTTTATTTCTTAAATCTGTTACTTCTTTAAAGATTTCAATAAGTTTTTCTTTAGAGATTTGTTTATCAATAACATATGCAATTTTTTGTTTTGAGTCAATTGGTAACTGGTAATTCTTTTCTTTTAATATCGCAATAATTCTTTCAAAGCCTATAGAAAATCCACAAGCAGGCACACTAATACCAGCATATTTTTCAACCATATTATCATATCTACCACCACCAGCTACACTACTTGCTAATTCTTCCATTTGAATTTCAAAGATAGGACCCGTATAATATGACATACCTCTAACTAAGGTAGGATCAAATAAAACTTGGAATTTCACACCAGAAACTGCTTTAACTGTATCCATAATTTCATCAAGATTATTGATAACCGTCTCATCAACACATGAAACACCAATTTTTGCAAAGTATTCTTTAGCACTTTGAGTAATAATATCTTCACTAAAGAATGTAAGATATTTGTCAACTGCTTCTTGATTATATCCTGCAGCAGTTAATTCTTCAAAAACACCTTTTTTGCCAATTTTATCAATTTTATCTAAAATAATTAAAATCTTATCAACATCCGTATCAGGGAATTGACAATATTCGACTAACGTCTTTAAAATTCGACGATCATTAATACGAACTTTAAAGTTTGTAAAACCAATCTTATTTAATAAAGTAGTTGTCGCAAGAACCAATTCAATTTCTGCAAGATTACTTTTTTCACCTAAAATATCAATATCACATTGAATAAATTGACGAAAACGACCCTTTTGTGGTCTATCTGCTCGCCATACATTACCAATTTGTAAGGCTTTAAAAGGGGATGATAATTTTGACATATTATTGGCATAGTATCTAGAAAGAGGAACTGTTAAGTCATATCTAAGACCTATATCAACCAAATCATTTTCATCTTTGGCGTGTGCAAGGTCTAATTTTTCACCTCTTTTTAATACTTTAAAAATTAATTTTTCATTTTCACCACCTTGTTTTGAACATAAATTTTCAATATGTTCCATACAAGGTGTTTCAATAGTATTGAAACCAAATGTGCTATATGTATTTTTAATTTCACCAATTACATACTCTCTTATCGACATTTCATCTGGTAAATAATCATTCATTCCTTTAACCGGAATTTTAATAAAACCCATGTCTATATCCTCCTTCTATTCTAAAATATTAGTTGTAATATAATCAACACCACAAGCCAACATTTTATCATATATTTCTTTATTATCAACAGTCCAAGTATTTACTTCTAGACCTTTTTCATGAAAGCGATCAACTAATTCTTTAGTAATTAAATCATGTCTTAAGTCTAGATTTAAATTTTCTTCTAAGCACTGTTCAATTATTTTTTCGCTATATAAAAAACCTAATAAAAATTGTGTATGATATTCTGGATACTTTTCTTTAATATATAAAATTGTACTCATCGTATAACAAATAATCATACTCTTATCAAACATATCTTCTTCTAATAATAGAGCCATTAATTCATCTACAGCTTCATTATCAAAACCCCATTTTAATTCTATTACTGGATATTTATGATAATGTTTACAAATTCTTAAATATTCTAATGGAGTAGCAATGTGATAATGATAGGTATGATAAGTACCTTTGGCATTTAATTCTATTTTTAAAGCTTCTTTATAATTTAAATCTCTAATTGGGGTATCAATGTTTGCTAATCTTTTTAAATCATCATCATGGAAGATGACCATCGAACGATCTTTTAATAAAACAATATCAGTTTCTATGCCAAAATAACTACGATTTGCAGCAGCCAAAAAAGCTTCCTTTGTATTTTCTAGTTCATATTTTGAATATCCACGATGAGCAATCATTTTCATAGTTATACCATCCTATCTGGGATTTTATTATACCATAATTGAATCATAAAAGCAAATATTTCCATTATTATTTTAAAAAGCTTATTCTATCTTTTTAATCACCTTTATAAATCATACTATAGATTTATTGATAAAATATAATCTATTAATAAAAAAACTCTCAACTTAAGCTTTTTGCTAATTGTTGAGAGTAAATAACGTTATTTTTGATTTGTTACTTTATTTTTTTTCTTAAAAATCTGCGCCCTAAATAAAATTATTAATAAAAGTATTAATAAGAAAACAATAATGCCAAAAGTAATCCATGTTTGGGTTAAACCTTGTGGAGCATATGATGCTAAAAACATAATAGGTAACCCAAATATAATTGCTGGCAAATTTTGATATACTAAATTGTTTGATGCAGGAGTAGCAAAATTAGGGTCTATTTCTCTTAGTAAGATAATACCAGTACTAGCTGTGCCTGTCAACATACCATACATAGCAAAAAATTGTTCATATTTGTATTCTTTAAATAGAACTTTAGAAACAAAATAGATATAAAGGAAAGTTGCAACAGCACCAATAATACCCATAATAATAAGAATTAACCAATATTGTTTGATTACATCTAAATCAATTACAGCAATACCTGCAACAATCATAACATCAAATGCTACACCACCGATACGATTCATCATAAAATCATTTATATATTCTTTTTTAACAATATTTTTCTTTCTTAAAAAACTCAATAACCCTTTGATGCATACAGCAAGTAACGTACCAATTAAGAAGTTAAAACCATAGATAGTTGCGCGAAGTCCTTCTCCTACAATACCTCCTAACAATTTCATAATAAAATAAGAAAAGATATATACACATACTACAATAGCAATTTGAATTGTTAACTTATCAATTGAACTATTTAAAGGAATTTCATTTTTGCCTTGAACTGCTTCCAAATTAAGTTCTTCAACATCTTCAACATTTGAAACTTTAATTTTGCCCTTACGTCTTAAATAATTTAAATAAATTACACCACCAATACTAGCAGATAAGAAACCTAATGCTGCAACCGCTAAACCAAAGTTAGCACCACCTATAAAGCCATATTGAGTTTCATAAATTGTACCATAATTTAAAGCTTGACCAGTACCTTGTCCATAACCAAGTGCAAGAATAATACCTCCTGCCGCATTTAATCCTGGAATAAAGTTAATGGCAATTAAGGTAATAATTAAACCAAGTACAGCTTGAATTAAATACGTACTTACGGTTGTAACACCTGTATTAAAAATTTCTATTGCCCGTTTTTTACCTTGATCTTTTTTGCCACTTCTAAAAGCCATACATATAAAACCTAAAGCAAGGCAATGATATGTAATAGTTTCTAAAATAGCACTTCCTGTCATTGCAATACTTGCATCTTCATTAGTATTTATGATGGAAAATATGGATAGTTCAAAGAAAGTTTCTTTAAATATGATTTTATAAATTGTTGTAAATATTAAAATGATAGTGCCACCTAAAACAGATGCAGGAATTAATGATTTTTGTAAAAACGGAATATTTCTTTTTAAAATATGTGCAAGTAACATACTCGCAAAAAGCATACCCCCTAATAATAATAATGACCAAATATTAGAGTCCCAAAAATTTACCATCTTTTATATCTCCTTTTTCAATTTTGTATTTATAAAATAAATTTACATATTTCATAGCATTAAAACTGTTGTCACCTTTAAATTGCAAGATATCTCTATCTACATAAAAATCAAGTTTATTTTTACCAAATACACCTGAGGATGAGATATCATCAAAATAAATCGTTTTTGTTTGGTCTTGATAACTAATTTCTAAACGATTGGCATACAGTCTAAGTGTCGCCTGTTTAGCAATTACCTTTTTCCTTTTTCTTGCTACAACGTTCATATATTTTGCTTGATCTTCAAAGAATACATAATTTGTATCATAATCTAAAAGGTTCATCGCAAATAATTTATCTTTTTGATATTCATACCACTCATTTACATTTTTAAATGGGGAATGAACATTGATTCCTTCAAATTGTTTATATTCATTATATCTTAATTGCATGTGACAAGTTGTACATTCAAGTATTTGTTTGTGTGAATAAAATTTTGTAAAACCACATCGTGGACAGTTATATATTACTCTTTCTAAGTATTCTGCACTATGTGAGGAATAATATGGTCCTGATGGTGATGATTCATTAACATATAAATCGTCACATATTATCTGATAAAGAGTCTCATCACTTAAATTTTTATACTCATCATATGTATAAGTTTTATAAACCTCACCGAAAAAATGCCCTTTACGTTTTTTATTTGCCCATCTTGGAAAAATTCCATATCCACCTTCAATTTTTACAATAGCAACTGGCATTTTTAAGAAACGAATCATTTTCACAACTGTAGGATTAATATATTCAGTTTTACCACTATAAGTTCTATTACCTTCAACTGCCATTACAATTGAACCTTTTTCTTGAGCAATTTGTTTACAGGTTCTTAAAATGGTAAAATCGGTTGATGATTTTTTATAGGGAATTGGATTGACTAAAAATCTAAGGATGGGTGATAAAAACTTAATAGTTGTCAAATCATCACTCATGATATAATAAACTTTATTACTCCAAATTAATCCAATTAAAAATTGATCCCAAACTGTTTGATGATTATGTAAAATTAAATAAGATTGTTTTTCATTTTTAAAACGTTTATAGCGGAACCCAAAATAAAAATAGGCAATTGGTCGCATAAAAATTCTAACAATAGCGATAACGAATTGGTGCCTAAACTTAATCCATTTTTTCTTTTTCATAATTTTTTGCCTCTATATATAACTATTTTACCATATTTTGGACATATTTTTCAAGTATTTAAATAATTTAGACCTTTAAAAATAAAAAGCGTTTTATATAAATAATTCATATAAAACGCTTTTTTACTATCTTTTTTAACCTCTTAATTCTTCCATACGATTACAAATAGTATCTGTTAAAATATTATCTTCATCATAACCATACTCCCAAAACATGATACCTAAACCTTCTTGATATGCATAATTTACCTTTTCAATTAATGATTCTTCATCCTCATAAGTGATGAATAATTGTTCTTCTTCATTATACAAATATGGAACTTTTGCTTCATTATCAAAATATCTTACATATTTTTTATTTGATAAAATATTACTATAAATATATGAATATGTAACTGTTCCACTTTGATATTGCATGTGATATAACTCAGCCATTGCACCAAGACCAGGATATCTATCACCTAGTGATGGACCTGTAATATGATATGCTTTACCATAAAATGCAGCACCAATAATAATTTTATCTTTATCAAGACCAGCACCAGTAAACCACTGTATACCTTGGTCTATACCATATTTACCATTACCATCATTTCTTGCTTTAAATAATGGACATAAGTGTGTTGTACGACCTGCTAGATTCATATCATAAGACATCATATTCACATAGTCTAAGCATTTATTTAATAATCTTAGATTAAATTTCTTATATGAGTCATGAGAAGGAATGGCTGCTGTAACAAGATATGGTGAACCATTACCATCTTCTAATGCGCTTAATTTAATTCTTAAACTTTGACATAAAGATGCCATATTGCTCATATCTGTATCATCACTTGGAAATTCCCAGTCGATATCAACCCCATCCAAATGATATTTTGTGACTAACTCAATAATGTTATCAGCAAGTTTTGAAAAACCTATTGTACGGCATGCATTTGAAAAATTAGTTGCTCCACCAGCAATTGATAACACAATTCGAATACCATTTTGTCTTAGATAATTTGCTTCTTCAATTAATTTATTAAAGCTACTTACGCCTTCAATACTAAGTGAACCACTACTAGATACATTAGCAAAAGCATAATAAACAATATCTAAATTACGCATCAAAGTTTCAGATTTTGTTATAACATTTGTTGTGTAGAAGTATCCTGCAACAGGATTAATTAATTCTTCAAATTGGATAGCTTTAACAACAACATTTTTTTCAAAAGAGTAGATTTGTCCATCAATTGTTATTTCAACATTAACTACAACATTTTCATTTCTATGTGTTTGATTTATTTTACCTCTTGCGGTCATAATATCATAATTAGAAGAACTCCAGTATAAATCAGCTCCTTGATAACTAATTGGTAAATCAATATCTGTATCAATTTCTGCTGGTAATAATTCATCTACAATAACTTCAGCATAACTAGCATCAATGATTTGCCACTTTGCATAATATGTTTGATCACCAGTTGTATTTTCTGGTTGATATTTTACTGGCTCACCAGTAAAATCGCTAGTTTTATACCAACCCAAAAATTCAAAGCCTGCTTTTGTTGGTACTGAAAGACGATATATAACTTGATTATAATATGTATCAACTAAAGGTAAGTCTTGCGTTCCACCATTAATAATATAATTTACATTAAATTGTTCCCCTGGTTCACGATATTTAGCATAAACAGCCAAATCTTCTGTAATCATCATACCTTCTTCTACAAGATCACCAGTTTCATCGTTATACCAACCATTGAATAATCTACTACCATTTGTAGGAATTTCTAAATATTCAAATGGGGTATTTTGTTCTACATATAAAACTTTTTCATAACTACCATCTTCAAAACTACCTGACATGGCATCATATGTTACTTTTAATTTTTTAACTACCCAATTGGCTTCTAAAACAACATTTTTTTGGATAGTAAAAGAACTAACTACCGGTTTTTGTGTTTCTTGATTAATCCATCCTGCAAATTCGTAGCCTTCTCTTGTTGGTTCTTCAGTTATTAAATTAACGGATTTACCTGCTTCATATTTTTGTTCTAAGTAGGTACTACCATCTTTAAAACTACCAAAAGTTGTATCATATACCACAACATATTCAATAGGATCAATTGGAGTTACTGGATTATCTTTATCCTTATCCTTATCTTTTTTACAAGAAAAAAGTAAACTGCAACATAACATAACTACTAGTAAACTAGATAATCTTAAATATTTATTCATTCTTCCCTCCATATATTCTTTTATCTACTTCAATTATACTAAATCGAAAAATGATTGTCAATTCTTTCATTTTTGTATTTTTTGTCAAAAAAAAGAATAGCTATTATACTATTCTTTTTTAAAGTCTTTATTATCTTGCAAAAAGATGTTTTACACGATCTTCAACTTCTTCTTTTTTTGCATCGTTAAAACGATCTAATGTTCCTACTAAATAACCAGTAATTCTTCTGATTCTTTGAAAAGGAAGTTTATGAATATGATAAGAAAGATTAACATATTCACCATCCAACTCGACATCAATGCCAAGAAGGTTTTCGGCACCATACTTTTCAATACCTCTTTGAATGTAAGCTTGTTTTTCTTCTTCAGAAATTTCACCATTTTTCACTATTACTTCTACCATATTATTTCACCCACAATCCATGTAAATTGCAATATTCATATGCAGCAACTAATTGTTCATCTTCAGCAAGCGTAAATGTTGCAACTGGTTTTTCACCAGGTTTTAAATTCTTAGTGTGTGAACCTTTTGTTGTTTCAATAATAATCCATTCAATAAAATGTTCAGGTAACATTGGATGTTCAACACTACCAACAGATACTTTTACTTCTCTACCATTTACTTCAACAACAGGAACATGTTTTTCTTGTGCCGCATCAACACTTCCAGGTACTAATTCTTCCATTGTTTCATTACAACAAACAATTTTTGGAACTACTTTTTTGACAAAAGTAACAATATTTTTACAATGTTTACAATAATAAAATTTCATTTTTTTATCTCCTTTTTCTCTTAATATTTTACAATACATTATTATTATACTATAATATAATTAGAAAGTATGTTGTTTTTGCAACAAAAGGAGAAATTATGAAAAAAAATATTGAAGAAAATGTATGCCCTTTATTCTTAGGATTCACTGAAATAGAAGAAAAAAGTATTACACATTGTTTTAAAACATTTGAAAAAAAGTTTAAAAAGGGTAACACTATTATTCACTATGGGGATGAAATAAAATATGTTTTAGTCATTAAAGAAGGTGCAGCTTCAGTTGTATCTGATGATTATTGGGGTAATCGCTCAATTATTAGTTATCTAGGTAAAAATATGGTTTTTGGCATTGCTTATTCTTATTCTAATATTACCCATTATCCAGTTTCTTTAATATCAATGACAGATTGTAAGATTTTATTTATTGATAGTAAGAAAATTTTTAATCCTTGTTCGAATCATTGCCATCATCATACTACATTAATGAAAAATTCTGTCAGTATCCTTTCTACTAAAAATATTGCTTTAATTAATAAGATTGAAAATATTTCAAAAAGAACAATTAAAGAAAAAGTACTATCTTACCTTTCAAACTGTAGCAAGTTTTATCAATCAGATAGTTTTGATATTCCTTTTAATCGTCAAGAATTAGCAGATTATTTAGCTGTTGATAGAAGTGCACTTTCCATTACATTAAGCAAATTAAAACAAGATAAAATTATTGATTATAAAAAAAACCATTTTACAATATTTTATCAAATAGTATGATATTTTTTGTTTTTTATAGTATAATATTAGAGTTATGATAACTATTTTAGTTTAAAATAATTACATATTCTTTCATTTATAAAAGGGGAGTAGCTACCATATTATATTCGTCAACACGAAAAGTTTCAACTTTTCCGGATATAATAGTCAGTAATGATTTGCAAGACCTTTAAATCAAATCAACAAGGAGGTCTTAAAATGAGTTTTTTATTAGAAGGAATAAAAAACATTACAATTGATCAAATTGTAATGTATGTGGTTGGAATTATTTTAATTTTCTTAGCTATTAAAAAGAAGTTAGAACCATCTCTACTTTTACCAATGGGTATTGGTGCAATTATCGTCAATATTCCAAATAGTGGTGCAATAGGTGAGTCAGGAGCAATTGAGTGGTTATTTAGTGTTGGTATTGAAGCAAGCGAAATTATGCCTTTACTACTTTTTATTGGTATTGGTTCAATGCTTGATTTTGGTCCTTTACTATCTAATCCAAAATTAATTTTTATTGGTTCTGCAGCCCAAGCTGGTATCTTTTTGGTTATTATCTTAGCCACTCTTTTAGGCTTTGATATTAAAGATGCCGCATCTATTGGTATCATTGGTGCTGCTGATGGACCTACTTCCATTTTAGTATCACAAAAATTAAATTCAAATTATATTGGACCAATTACCGTTGCTGCATATTGCTACATGGCACTTGTTCCTTTAATTCAGCCATTTGTTATTAAACTTTGTACAACTAAAAAAGAAAGATTAATGAAGATGGAATATAATCCAAGAAGTATTTCTAAAGGAACAAAAATTATTTTTCCAATTGCAATTACAATTGTGGCAGGGCTTCTTGCACCTGAATCTGTTTCTCTTGTAGGTTTCTTAATGTTTGGTAATTTAATTCGAGAATGTGGTGTTTTAGATAGTCTATCTAAGACTGCAAGTGATGTTTTAACCAATCTTGTAACTTTATTACTTGGTATTACCATTTCATTTACTATGGTAGCTGATAAGTTTGTTACATGGCAAACCCTTATGATTATGGGACTTGGTTTACTTGCTTTTGTCTTTGATACAGTTGGTGGTATTTTCTTTGTTAAATTGATTAATCTATTTTCTAAAAAAAAGATAAATCCAATGGTTGGCGCAGCAGGTATTTCAGCTTTTCCAATGGCATCAAGAATTGTACATCAAATGGGTATAAAAGAAGATAAAACAAATTATTTATTAATGCATGCTGCTAGTGCAAACATTGCTGGACAAGTCGCTTCAGCAATTGCTGGTGGTGTAATTTTATCATTATTTATATAAGGAAGGTAGTACTATGATGAAATTATTTATAATGTCCTTTAATAAAGATATGGTAATGGATGCTTTAAATATTGCTTGGAAAGGGTTCCTTGCTTTGTTTATTGCGATGTTTATAATTTTCCTTCTTATTCTTGTTTTAAATCATGCTTTTAAACCAAGAAAAAAGAATGAATAAGATAATGTAAATAAAGGATTGTGTTCATAATGAACTCAATCCTTTTCTTTTAAATATTTTATAATATTTTCTTTTAAATTTTCAGTATCAATATTACCCATATTTGTTAAGAAAAGACAACGTAAATTAACGTCTGGAGAAAAAAGGATAAATGTATTGGTACCAATTGTATCTCCACAATGATAATATATATCTTTATTATTAAAATGATAAATACGCATGCCTGCTCCATAATAAGAAGTGGTCTTTTCATCAAAAACGCTTGGATAAAACATCGTTTTTTTTAACTTTGCAAAGTCATCATTTAACAAATAATCAATCCATTTATTCAAATCATTGATAGTAGAATATATTCCTCCATCGCTAACCGTTGCACTACACCAATATTGATCTTTAACGATTATTTTTTCGTCTTGCAATAAGTGACCATAGGCTCTACTAGGAATTTGTGTTGTTCCTTCATTATTAACATATGTATGAATCAATCCTATTTTTTCAAAAATATTTTCTTTTAAATAGGTATCTAGTTTCTTGTTAGTTACTCTTTCAATGATTTGCCCAAGTAAAATATATGCTGTATTGCTATAACGATACTTTGTGCCTGGCTTAAAATAAGTAGTTGTTGTTGTTTTTAAAAAAGATAAAATATCTTCATCTTTAATTTGTTTATCATCATCTTTATGAGGTAGATCTTCATAATCATAAATACCTGATGTATGATTTAGTAAATTTTGAACAGTAATTTTGTCAAAATAACAAGGAAAATCTAAAAATATATCAGTAATTTTAGTTGAAAAAGCAAGTTTATCATTATTCACTAATTGAATAATTGCCAAAGCGATGAATTGTTTTGTAACAGACGCCAGTCTAAAACAAGTATCAAAAGTAATATGCGGACTATTTTCATCTTTTTCAAAACCATTTACTTTCTTCATAATGTAATCATTATGCTGAAAATAAAACGCATAGCCTTGATCTTTATGAATGACCACTTTATCTAATATTTTTTTATCTATCATATATATACCTCATTATTCATAAGCAACTGAACTATACTATTACACCCCCATCAATGCTTTACTATTATATCTAATATTCGTGTATAATCTAAACTGAAATATTAAATGAATAGTTTAGATAAAAACACGATTTTTTTGTTT
This sequence comes from uncultured Bacilli bacterium, assembly GCA_944326155.1. Classification (GTDB taxonomy): domain Bacteria; phylum Bacillota_I; class Bacilli_A; order ML615J-28; family CAG-313; genus CAG-313. Next base: position 6 of record CALVCV010000008.1, on the reverse strand, counting down.
ATGATA
>CALVCV010000007.1 GCA_944326155.1 uncultured Bacilli bacterium | reverse complement strand
CCTACTGGCCCTACCGGAGATGCTGGTGCTGTTGGTTTAACTGGTGATACTGGCCCTACTGGTCCTACTGGTCCTACCGGTCCTACTGGTCCTACTGGTCCTACTGGTCCTACTGGTCCTACCGGTCCTACTGGTCCTACTGGCCCTACTGGTCCTACTGGTCCTACTGGTCCTACTGGTCCTACCGGAGATGCTGGTGCTGTTGGTTTAACTGGTGATACTGGCCCTACTGGTCCTACTGGCCCTACCGGTCCTACTGGTCCTACTGGCCCTACTGGCCCTACCGGAGATGCTGGTGCTGTTGGTTTAACTGGTGATACTGGTCCTACTGGTCCTACTGGTCCTACCGGTCCTACTGGCCCTACTGGCCCTACCGGAGATGCTGGTGCTGTTGGTTTAACTGGTGATACTGGCCCTACTGGTCCTACTGGTCCTACTGGCCCTACCGGTCCTACTGGTCCTACCGGTCCTACTGGCGGTACTATTTAATTAATATTTATATAAGGTATAAAAATTATTAATAATTTTTATACCTTATTTTTATTTTATAAACATCGCATCACCAAAAGAAAAAAAACGATATTTTTCTTTTACAGCAATTTTATATGCATTTAGAATTATTTTTTTTGTTGCAAATGCGCTAACTAACATAATTAGTGTCGATTTTGGTAAATGGAAATTAGTTATTAAGGCATCTATTGCTTTAAATTCATAAGGTGGATAAATAAAGATATTAGTATCTTCACAACATTCAACAAACTTATCATATTTTTTTATAATGCTTTCTAAAGTTCTTGTTGAAGTTGTACCTACACTTATAATTCTTTTGCCCGATTTTTTAGCAAGATTTAATTTTTCTGCAGTTTCTTTTGTCATTTGATAAGTTTCACTATGCATATGATGTTCTTCAACATTATCAACACTTACTGGTCTAAACGTTCCTAAACCTACATTTAAAGTTACATAAAGAATTTCAACGCCTTTATTTTTAATTTTTTCTAATAATTCTTTAGTAAAATGAAGACCTGCTGTTGGTGCTGCTGCACTACCATAATCTTTTGCATAAACAGTTTGATAACGATTTTGATTAGCCAATTTTTTATGAATATATGGTGGTAATGGCATTAATCCAATCTTTTCAAGAATTTCTAAAAAAATACCTTGATAATCCATCTTAAAAATTCGTTCACCATCAGGTCTTTTTTCGATACAGGTTGCAACAAGCAATCCATCTCCAAAACTAATTTTTGTTCCTATATTAACACGTCTTGCTGGACGTGTGAGGGCTGACCAAACATCTTTTTCAATTTCTTTTAATAACAAAATCTCAATAGATGCTTGTGTATCTATTTTTTTCCCGTATATTCTAGATGGTAAGACTTTAGTGTCATTTAATACCAATACATCATTTTCATCTAAATAATCAACGATATCATAAAAATATTTATGTTCTATTTCACCTGTTTTTTTATCTAAGACTAAAAGTCTTGAAGATGAACGATTGTCTAATGGGGTCTGTGCAATTAATTCTTGTGGTAAATCATAATCAAAATCTGTTACTTTCAAAATAATCCTCCTTTTGTAATACCCAAATGTTTATATGCTTTATCAGTAACAATTCTACCTCTATGTGTACGAATAATAAACCCTTCTTGTAAAAGATATGGTTCATTAACATCTTCTAAGGTAACAGTTTCTTCTGAAATGGTAGCTGCTAAAGCTTCTATTCCTGCAGGTCCACCATTAAAACGCTCAATTAAACCTAATAAATATTTGCGATCTGTTATATCAAGTCCTGCTTTATCAATATCAAGTTTATTTAATGCATAATCGGTAATTTCTAATGTAATATGATTTAACGAATGGAATTGCGCAAAATCTCTAATTCTTCTAAATAAGCGATTGGCAATTCTTGGTGTTCCTCTAGAGCGCCTTGCTAATTCTAAATTGGCATCATCATCAATTGAAAAAGAAAAAATTCGTGATGTTCTTTTAATAATGCTAAATAGTTCATCAATACTATAATACTTTAATTGGTGTATGATTCCAAAACGATCACGCATAGGAGCAGTTAAATCACCAAACCTCGTCGTTGCTCCTACTAAAGTAAATGGTGGTAAATCAATTCTAAGCGTCGATGAACCAGAATCTTTACCCATTACAATATCAATTGCAAAATCTTCCATTGCTGAATAAAGCGTTTCTTCAATTACTTTAGGAATTCGATGAATTTCATCTATAAATAAAATATCACCTGGTTCTAAAGAAGATAATATTGCAGCCAAATCTCCCACTCTTGTTAGAGCTGGACCTGTTGTAATTTTGATTGCCGTATTCATTTCATTTGCGATAATATGTGCAAGAGTTGTTTTACCAAGTCCAGGAGGTCCATACAAAAGAACATGATCTAAAGATTCATTTCGCATTTTTGCTGTTTCAATAAATATTTTCATCATTTCTTTTAATTCATTTTGGCCAATATATTCTTTTAGTGATTGAGGTCTAAGGGTTACTTCTATTTCATCACCATAAATCATTTTTTTATCCATAATATTATCCATACAAACATCCTTTCTTTTGCTTTAATCCTTACTATATGCTATAATATAGTATATGGAGGTTACTATGTATAGTTATTTTAAGGGCGAAGTTACAAATATTTTTGCAACTCATATTGTTTTTGAAGTGAATCAAATTGGTTATATCATTAGAGTACCCAATCCTTATCAATTTGAATTAAATAAGCCTCTAACTACAATTTATTTACATTATCATATTCGTGAAGATGCTCATGAATTATTCGGTTTTTTAACACATCAAGAACGTGATATGTTTGAAAGTTTAATCAATGTAAAAGGCTTAGGTCCTAAAGGGGCATTGGCTATTCTTGCATCAAGCACACCATTAGAAATTGTGGATGCTTTAAATAAGCATAATACGAAATTTTTTAATCAATTCCCAGGAATAGGTCCTAAATTGAGCCAACAAATCATCCTTGATTTACAAGGAAAAATTAATTTTGAGGAAGATTCTAAAAATCCTAAAATTAATGAAAAAATTGAAAATATTAGCATTGCTTTAAAATCGCTTGGCTATAATAATCAAGAAATAAAAGTTGCAACAAAAGATTTAAATATCACAGATGAAACTTCTTTAAGTGATGCGGTAAAAGAAGCCCTAAAACGTTTAAAAAAGAATTAAATTTATTATAACATATGATTGCTATTTTTTCAAGTAATAAAACGGCTCTAAAAAAGATAGGATATCAAAGATGAAATGCACCCCTTTCTTGTATTATACCACACTTTTAGTGTGTCCAAGAAAAAAGGTGCATTTCGAAATCCTATCTTTTTTTGCTATACTAAAGTGAATATTCAATTTTTGTATTATACATTTTGATTAGCCAAAATCAATTTCAAAAAATTTTCGTTTTTCTTTAGCATTTGAAACGCAATCACACCGATGATGATAACTACTAGTTCACCTAGGCCTACAGTTAATACATTTAATAAAAATGGTGATTCGAAAATTTGAGACAATTCTAATCCGACAATCAATGCATTGGAAACAACAGGAAAAATTCCTGCTACAATTAAATTTTTAGAAAACATTACACCCACTACTGCAACAGCTGTAGCTAAAGTTCCCACTACTACGTCAATAGGACCAAGTGGGCTAAAGGCATTGGCTATTGCACATCCTAAAATCATGGCTATTGCATAATCTTTTCTAAAAAAACAAAGTAATACTAATATCTCTGCAACTCTAAATTGAATTTCACCATAAGAAATCCAAGATAAGACAAGTGTTAAAGCCACATATAAAGCTGTAACAACTGAGAGTCGTATTACTTTTCTTGTCAAACTTTCTTTTTGATTCATATATTTTCTCCTTGTTTTTTATTTGAGATGGTTATGCAAGGAACATCTCGAAGTAGATTATAGCATATTTTTGTAAATTCACCAAATAATATGACTTATAAAACGTTTAAAATAATTAACCACGCTAGGCCATAATAAATTACAACTGCAATAAGGTCTATAAGAGTGGTAATAAATGGTCCTGAAGCAACAGCAGGATCAATTTTACATTTTTTAAAAATAATTGGAATAAAACTTCCTGAAAAATTGGCTACCATAATGGAAAGTAGAATACTAAGACTTACTACAATAGAAATCTTCATATTTTGATTAAACTGATTATCTGGTGCACTAAGCAATAAAAATAATAAAACAAAAATAAAAGTAAAAATTCCTACAATTACACCATTAAATAACCCTACTCTAAACTCTTTAAAAATTAATTTGAATAAATTTTTATTAGTCACTTCTCCATCACTTAACACTCTAATTGTAACAGCCAAAGATTGCGTACCACAATTTCCTGCCATATCTAAAATTAGTGATTGAAAAACAACAACAATTGGAATACCTATAACAACATTTTCAAATTGCGAAATTAAAAGGGAAGTGACGAGACCTAAAAATAAAAGAATAAATAACCAAGGAATTCTTTTCCTAACAGATTTAAAAGTGGATTCTTTTAAATCTTCTTCGCCGACTAAACCACCAAATTTTGCATAATCATCACCTAATTCATCATTAACTGCCTCAACAACATCATCACTAGTAATTACCCCAATAAGATGCATATCATCATCTACTACTGGAAATGAACTTAAAGCATATTCTTGAATTTTGTTAATACATTCACTTACAAAATCGGTTGCTTTCAAATAAGGATAGGAAGTCTTAATAATGGTTTTTAAATCATCATTTTCTCTAGCAATAATTAAATCTCGTAAATCAACAGCGCCATAAAATTCATTATCACCTATTGTAAAATAGATGGTTGAAATATTGTCGTTAATAGCAGCCTCTTCAATCATTTTTTTCATTGTTTGTCTAACTGTTGCGTCTTTATCAATTGCTATATAATTGGTTGTCATACGACTACCAATCATATTTTCATCATAAGATTTAATTAATTTAATTTCTGCAACCGCATCTTTATCCATCAAATTAATCAATTCTTTACGTTCTTCTTCTTCTAATTCTTCAAGTACATCAATTGCATCATCGGTATCCATGCTCTCAAGAAGATCGGCTGCTAAATCATTGGATAATTCATCTAAATATTCTTGTGGATTATCTAAATAACTAAAAATATCTGACAAAAAATCTTTATCTAAAATACGATATAATTTTTGTCGATTTTCAAGTGACAATTGAGGAAATACTTTAGCAATATCATTTTCATGATAATTTTGCAACTTTTCTTTTAACTCATCATCACCTAAATTACTTTGAAACAAGTTTAATAATTCATCCATATAATTTTGTTCCATTAGACTTACCTCCTTATATATATTTTAAAACTCCACAATATTTTTTATTTTATCGTGGAGTTATTTTTTAAAAACGAAAACCGCCTTTATTTTTCCCTTTTCCTTTTTTAGGACGTTGTACCATCATTCCTGGCATTGGTGCTTGTCCTTTTGATAGTTTTTCCATTTGACTTTCATCTAGTCCCATAACGGCCTTCATTTGCTGACGCATTTGTTCAAATTGCTTGGTTAAATTGTTAATTTCTTGATAACTTCTACCACTACCATTAGCAATTCTTGTTTTTCTTGCATGACTTTTTGATATTAAATCAGGATTTTGTCTTTCTTCTTTTGTCATGGAACCAATAATTGCTTCAATATAAACAAATTTTTTCTCATCAATATTTAAATTTTTAATTTGTGAACCAATACCAGGTATCATTGCTAATAAGCCTTTTAGTGATCCCATTTTTTTAATACGATGAATTTGGTCTAGAAAGTCATTATAGGTAAAACGACCTGCTTGCATTTTTTCAGCCATCTTAAGGGCTGTTTCTTCATCAAAAGATTCCTGGGCTTTTTCAATGAAAGTTAAGACATCCCCCATACCAAGAATTCTTTTGGCCATTCTATCAGGATGAAAAACATCAATTTCATCCATTTTTTCACCAAGACCAACAAATTTAATTGGTATATGCGTCAAATAGCGAATAGAAAGAGCAGCTCCACCTCTAGTATCACTATCTAATTTAGTCAATAAACAACCTGTAATATTCAATTTTTCATGAAATGTTTGTGCGACATTGACTGCATCTTGACCTGTCATTGCATCAACTGTTAATAGAATTTCATCAGGATTAATAATTTGTTTAATTTCAACCAACTCTTGCATTAATGGCTCATCAATGGCCAAACGACCAGCTGTATCAATCAAAACTAAATTATACCCTTTTTCTTTTGCATAATCTATACCTTTTTTTACAATAACTTGTGGTTTAGTAAGAATTCCCATTTGGAAAACTTCAATATCCAGTTGTTTGCCAATTGTTAGTAATTGATTGATAGCAGCAGGTCTATAAATATCTGCTGCTATCATTAATGGCTTTAATTTGTTGTTCTTTCTTAAATAATTAGCAAGTTTTCCTACATGTGTAGTTTTACCACTTCCTTGTAAACCAACCACGAGTACAATACTTATTCCAGCTTTTTTTAAATTAAGTGGAACTGCTTCATCGCCCATTAACTTTACTAATTCTTCATAAACGATTTTTACTACTTGATCACCAGGTGTTAAAGATTTCATGACTTTTTCACCTAAAGCAAGGGTCTTTACTTCGTTTATAAATTCTTTTACAATTTTATAATTTACATCGGCTTCAAGTAAAGAAACGCGGATTTCACGCATTGCATCTTCAATGTCTTTTTCATTGACTTTACCACGCCCTGTCAATTTTCTTAAAGAAAATTGAATTCTTTCTGATAAATTTTCAAATGGCATATTTTCACTCCATTTCTTCTATTTTTTCAATAATTTGTAATCCTTTATCATTCACATATTTTTTGAGTAATTCTAATTGAAGATTACGATCAACATTTTTTTGATGTAAACGTAATTTTTTCTCATAATTATCTAGATTTATTTCAACTTTTTTTAATAAATCCCAAACAGCATTTCTTGAGACATCTAAGCATTCGGAAATTTCGGAAATACTATAATCTTCAAAATAATAATTTTCAAACACTTCTTTTTGTTTTTCCGTGAGAAGATTTTGATAATATGAATATAACATATTATAATGATTTTTCTTATTTAATTTTTCTTCCATTACTCATCATCCCCAATAAATAAGCCACCAATATAATCTTCTAAATCAAAATATTCCAAATCTTCCATTTTTTCACCTAGACCAACCATTTTAATTGGTAATTTATATTTATCACGAATAGCAAGCACAATTCCACCTTTACTAGTGCCATCTAATTTAGTTAAGATAACACCTGTAATATTGGCAACTTCCATAAAAGCTTCAGCTTGTGATAAACCATTTTGTCCTGTTGTTGCATCAATGATAAGTAAAGTTTCTTGAGGGGCTCCTTCTACTTCACGCGAGATAACTCTATTCATCTTTTCTAATTCTTTCATCAAGTTCACTTTATTTTGTAAACGACCTGCCGTATCACATAGTAAAATATCATAATTTTCTTTTTTTGCCTTTGCAATTGCATCATAGATGACACTAGATGGATCGGTTGCACCTTTTTTAATTACAATATCGACACCAACACGTTCTGCCCAAATTTCTAATTGATCAACAGCTCCTGCTCTAAACGTATCTCCTGCCGCAAGTAAAATTTTTTTGCCTTCATTTTTTAAACGATATGCAATTTTAGCAATGGTCGTCGTTTTACCTACACCATTTACACCAACAAAAAGAAAAACAGAAAGACCATTTTTATTTATATTGAAATTATTATTTACAATTTCTCCTTTTAAATAGAGTTCAAACATTTTATCAATAATAATAGGTTGTAATTCTTCAACTGAATTAATTCCTTCAACTCTAGGGTCTTCTTTTAAAGCATCAATAAAATTTAATGTTGTTTCTACACCAATATCTGCCATAATAAAAGCATCGGTTAAATCGTCAAATAAGTCTTCATTAATTTCACTATGTCCCGCAAGAATGCTTTTCAATTTTCCCATTAACCCTTGACGAGTCTTTTTCATCCCTAATTCATATTTTTTAGATTTTTCATCTTTATTTTTCTTTTTAAATAAATCAAATAATCCCATTTTGTTACCTCATGATTTGATATTTAGTTTATTATACTATATTTATCTTTTTTTTTCAACCACATGACTTATGAAAAAAGCATTAAAAAATGCTATTTTAGCTCATATTTTCATTTAAAACAAAAAGACTGGTGATAAAAAGTTATCACCAATCAAAGAAGGGTTGGACAATAAAGTCCATATGTAGGGAATATGTGTAGTTATTTGTAACTACACATAGATATTATCATAAATTTATTTGCAATGCAAGTAATTATATAATTTTGTTTATTTCCTATTTTTTGACAAGATTTTCGTTACTTTTACAATGTTCATTGTTACAACGTACAATTTCTCCAACTTGAATCATTGGTGCATTGCATATTGGACATTTTTCTCCCGTTGGAATACCAGAAAAGGTTGCTTTACATTTAGGAAATAAACTACAAGCATAAAAGATACTTCCTTTTGAACGTCCTCTACCACTTGTTCTTTCAACTACTTCGCCTTCACCACAAATTGGACAAACAATGCCTAACTTTTTAGGCTCTTTTTTAGGTTCTTTTTTAATATATTTACAATGCGGATAGCCAGAACATGCCGTGAACTCACCATATGGGCCTCTTCTAATTAATAGAGGTAATCCACATTCTGGACAAAATTCATCTGTTAATTTTGGATATAGTTTAACCATATGATCGCGTGCATTTTCAACTAATGGTGCAAAAACATCATAAAACTTTCTTAATTCTTCATACCAAATGGCTTTACCTTCTGCAATCTCATCTAAAGTATTTTCCATCTCGGCTGTATATTTTACATTGATAATACTACTAAAAAATAATTCTAATTGTTCAGTTGTAAGTATACCTTGTTCAGTAGGAACAAAAGCTTTTTTATCCATTACAACATATGATCTTGCGCGTAAAGTTTCCATTGTAAGTGCATATGTTGAAGGCCTACCAATGCCAAGTTCTTCCATTTTACGGATTAAACGAGCTTCACTATAACGATATGGTGGTGATGTAAATTTTTGTTCTTTATTTACTTCAATAAATGTTAATTTTTCGCCAACAATAAGTTCTGGTAAACGAGTTAAATCTTCTTCATCATCAACTAAGTTTGCTTCTTCATAAATAACTTTAAAGCCATCAAATAAAGTAACCTCACCAGATATATTAAATAAATAGCCTTGATTTATAATATCTACTTTGGTATCTTCTAAAATTGCATCACTCATCAATGAAGCAACTGCACGATTATAGATTAATGAATATATTTTATATTCTTCAAGTGATAAATATTTTTTAATACTATCAGGAGTTCTTTTGATATCGGTTGGTCTAATAGCTTCATGCGCATCTTGTACATTTTTTCCTTTGACAATTTTTTTAACACCTTTATAATATTTTTGACCATATTTATCAATAATAAATTCTTTGGCACTTTTTACAAATTCATCTGATAAACGCACAGAGTCAGTACGCATGTAAGTAATTAACCCTACCATCTCTTTGGCAACTTCAACACCTTCATATAATTTTTGTGCAATACGCATTACTTTTTTGGCATTATAATTAAATTTTGTACCTGCGTCTTGTTGCAAAGTAGAAGTAATAAAAGGAGGTCTAGATACTTTATTTCTTTCTTTTTTCGCAATGTTTGTAACGACATAATCATCTATTTGCAGTTTTGAAATAACCTCATCAGTTTCTTGTTCATTTGCTAAAATAATTTTATTATCTAATTGACCATAAAATTTTGTTTTAAGAATATATTCATTATCATCCAATTGTTTTTTTAGCGTTGCGGTTAAATCCCAATATTCTTTCTTATCAAATGCTTGAATTTCTCTTTCACGATCCACAACTAATTTTAAGGCTACAGATTGAACACGACCAGCTGATTTAGATCCTATTTTTTGTTGTAACAAACTAGATAGTCTAAAACCAATAATTCTATCCAAGATTCTTCTTGATTCTTGCGAATGTACTAAATTCATATCAATATCACGATCATGTTGAATTGCTTTTAAAATAGCAGATTTGGTAATTTCATTAAAAACAATTCTTGAAACTTTTTGGCTTGGTTCATTTAAAACTTCACTCAAATGCCAACTAATGGCTTCTCCTTCACGGTCAGGATCGGTTGCCAAATAAACATGTTCAGCAAGACTTGCAATCGCTTTAAGTTTTTCAACAACTTCTTTTTTATCTTTTAAAATAACATATTCAGGTTGAAAATTATTTTCAATATCAACACCAAAGCCACCTTTACCTTTTATAGATAAATCCCTAATATGACCAATACTTGATTCTACGTGATATTCATCGCCTAGATAGTGACCAATTGTTTTACACTTGGCTGGTGATTCTACAATTAATAATTTCATAAAACACCTCTTTGTGATTTTTTGCTTTTTGATTATATAATACGAAAAAAAATATGTCAACAAAAACGAAAATGTTTCGGACATATTTTTTAGACACTTTTTTACTTTTTTATTAATGACAACAATTTTTTAAATACAAACTATTTCTTTTTCAATTCTTTGAAAATCTTAGTTGATTTTTCAGAATCGTCTTTTTTATAGTCAACTAGTTTACTTTTAATTCTTTCAAAATCACAAGAATAATTTGTGATTTGATTGCTAATTGCCCTAATAACGGATTCCTCTAAACTATTTACCAATCTATGATTCATCGTTTGGTCCCCCCTTATCTTAAAATTTTTTAACTGTCTCCCCGTAATTTGAGAAAAATAATTTAACTCCTTCTTTTATCAAACTTTTATAATATCATTATAAATAATACTCCTCAAATTTTATATATAGTTAAAATACATTTATATTATAACATAATAACTTATATTATTCTATAAAATTAATAATTTTTATTTATTTTTTATGTTTTCTTTCTTTAATTTGTTAGCAATAGGCTTATAACTCCTTCTATGAATAGGTAAAATTCCTTTTGCTTCAATAGCCAAAAGATGAGTTTTTGTTGGATATCCTTTGTGAGTTGCAAAGCCATAACCCGGATATTTTTGATCTAAATGCATCATATAGGCATCTCGTGTTTCTTTGGCAATAATACTTGCACAACCGATTACAAAACTTTTCTCATCTCCTTTAATAAGGGGTATATTTTCCATATCAAGCGGAAGTTTCATTGCATCGGATAATACAATATCTGGTCTTGGCTTTAATCCAGCAACTGCTTTAATCATTGCTAATTTGCTAGCCTCATAGATATTAATTTGATCAATCGTAGACTCATCGATAAAGACGGTCACAATTGACAGTGCTTTTTCTTCAATCTCTTTTTTTAATACTTTTCTTTTTTTAGCCGATAATTTCTTAGAGTCAGTTACTCCTTCTATATAACAATCTTTAGGCATGATGACTGCTGTTGCGACAACCGGTCCTGCAAGTGGACCCCTTCCTACTTCGTCAGTTCCCGCAATATATTTTCTGCCTTTAGCATATAATTCTAATTCAATTTGATAATTATTCATCATCTTTGCATTGTTCCAATGTCATTTTACCTAAATATCCCATACGATATTCTTGTAAGATAAAACGAGAAGTTCTTTCTAAATCTTCTTCTTTATTGTTCAATAAGTAATTTTGCCTCTTGGCAATTTTAGTCAAAATGTTAAGCGCCTCTTCATTTACATCGTCAAACTGATAACGATTTTTTAAGGACTGTGGATAATTTTTTTTAATAAAATCAATAAAATAAAGTGCAACATCAAAAATAGGTAGGATGGTGTCGTTAATCGAACCAATAATTGACAAATTGTAACCAATGATTTGATTATCAAATTTTGGCCATAACACACCTGGTGTATCCAATAGTTCTAAATTTTGATTAATTTTAATCCATTGTTGTGCTTTTGTAATACCCGGCTTATCACCTACAGCTACTACTTTTTTACCTACTAATGCGTTAATTAAAGTGGATTTACCAACATTAGGAATACCTACAATCATTGTTTTAATTGGTCTTGGTTTTAGGCCTTTGGCTAAATCTTTTTCTCTTTTTTCTTTCATGAGAAGTTCTGCTTCTTTAATAATCAATTTATCATTTTTACCTTCTCTTGCGTCAATGGCAACTACTCTAATATCTTGCTTTTTAAAGTAATGTACCCATTGATTAGTTTTTTGTGTATCAGCTTTATCTTTTTTTGTAAACACATATAAACATTTTTTGTTTTTTAAACTATCACTTAAAAGTGGATTAAGAGATGACTTTGGACATCTTGCATCTAGCAAGACAATAACCAAATCAACTAGTTTGATTTTTTCATTAATTTCCCGAATAGCTTTGACCATATGTCCCGGATACCAATTGATAGTGCTTTTTTTAAACCCAAAATTTTCTTCATTTGCCATTTTATCACATTCCTTCTACTTTAAAATATATTACTATATTTTATCTTCTTTTGCAATAAATACACTTAAAGATAGTTTTTTTATTTATATAAACTAAAAGTTTTTGGTATACCTTAATATTAAATCAAAATATGGGGTTTATTACCACTTATTTTTTACAAATATTAATAATCTAACCTTCCAAATATTGGCTGATGTAATGTAATTCCAAATCGATAATGACATAATTGGTAAAAAATAGAATAAATAATATTTATCATATATCTAATATATCCTACATTATTAACTTGTTGGATAAAATCAGTTTTGATAGCAACTATTTTTTATCTATAATACAAAAGACAGATAATTATCTAACCATCTATGTTTTTATTTTTTAATTTTAAGCCTTCTTTAAAGGCTTCTCCTACTCTTTTTGTTACTTCATAATAACCATGAGTATAAGGATCAAAAGCAATTGCTTTTACGGCATTCATATTTACTTGACCATTTTCCATTACTTTTTCATCTGCTGTTACATTTACTACTTTACCAATTACACCACAACCTAATTCGCCACCTTGATAAGTAATAAATTTACATTCCAAACATATAGGAAATTCATTTATAATTGGTGCATCAACAAATTCTGATTTAGTAACTGTGAGATTGCTATCGCTAAATTTATGAGGATTAGCATTGCCAGATACTACACCAAAATAATCAGCTTCTACTACATGATCTACATCTGCAATGCTAATCGTAAAAGCTTTTTTTGCTTTAATATTTTTTACTGTTTTATGTGTTTCAGATAAATTAAGGATGACCATATCACGATCTAACATGGTACCCCATGCGGCATTCATCACATTAACACTATCATCTTCATTATAAGTTGCAATCATTAAAACAGGCATTGGGAAAATAGCTTCCGTTGTTTTAATTTTATTACGCATAATTAATCCTCCAAAATAAATTATTTTTTCTTTTTTATTTTATTTTACCATTAGGTATAATAAAATTCATATGATACATTGCCACACCAACAATATTTTTTTCAGGAATTAAACCAATAGCTCTACTATCTTTACTTTCACCAGTTTTGCGATTATCCCCCATAACAAAATAATAACCTTCTGGTATTACATCCGTTTCTTTTTGATGACCTTTTTCATCAATATATTTGAACATACCATAAAAATTTTCAGTAACAATATTATCAAGGTAACCATCAGGAAAATATATTTCTGGATAGATAGTTCCATTTACATATAGTTGTCCATTTATCCACTGAATTTTATCCCCAGGCATGCCAATAATTCGTTTGATATAATGACTTGTTTCATCTACAAAATAGTTATCTTTTTCATTTACCTCTAAAACAACTACATCACCCTTGGTAATTTCTTTGTTATAAAGAACAAAAACATATTCTCCATTTTTAATATTGGGCATCATGGAGTTACCACTAACAGGTGTGATAATAAATAAATAGGAAAAGCAAAAAAAGGCAATCACTACACAGATTGGTAAAATAGAAAACCAATCAAGAAAAACAAATAATTTTCTTTTTATAGTAAATGATACTTTAGGAAAAATAGTCTTTTTGCTTATAAAAGATACAATTAAAAAGATTAAACCAATAATTCCTATAATAGTAGATAAAATCATTATAATTTTAAGAGGTACTAAGGTATCAATTAGACTGATTTCACCTTTAAATTTGCTAGCATTAGAAAAAATAAGCATAGCAAAAAAAGTAAGCGAACAAATAATTAAAATAGTAATACGAATAGACATTCTTTTTTGAAGCATCAATCTTTCTATTACTGGATTGTTATTTTTATAATACTTTAAAAGATATTTACTTTGTTCCATTAGATAATTCCCCCTATTTAGCTATCTTTTGACGCATCTAACATATCACGAAGTTGGAATTCATCAACTAATACTTCCCGTTGTTTACCTTTTACACTAGGACTTAAAACGCCCATTTCTTCTAAAACAAAAAAGATATCATTGACACGATTGAATCCCATTTTAAAAATTTGCGTTAATTGATTAATCGAAGCATTTTTATTTCTAACTACATAGAAAGCAACTTCTTCAAATCGCTCATCATTACGACCAGTATCTCTTGATTCAAAACTATTTGTTGTTTGCCTTGAAAGAGTAGATTGATGAATTTCTTCTTTTGTTACTAAATATTCACAAGTATTGTTTTCTTTTAGAAAACGTGTAACCTTTTTAATATCGCTATTTGGTACATAGGCACCTTGTAATCGTTGATCAGCTTTACCTGCATAACGAATCAACATATCGCCTCTACCTTCTAATTTCTCAGCTCCACCATAACCAAGAATAACTTTCGCATCGTCAAAAGATGATACCCTAAAAGCAATTCTAGTATCAAAGTTAGCTTTAATCGTTCCTTTAATGACATCTTTAGATGGTCTTTGAGTAGCCAGAATGATATTGATACCAGCGGCTCTAGCTTTTGCGGCTAGCTTTTGCATATATGATTCAATCTCACTATTGGCATCTGCAAACCAATCACTAAATTCATCCATGATTACAATAATATGAGGCATCTTTGGTTCTTTTTTGGCTACTTTTATGTTGTTATAATCATTAATATTTTGTTCATCATAAAGTTCAAATTCTTTATATCTTCTTTCCATTTCATCATACACCCATCCAAGGGCACTTTGAAAATCTTCTTGATCAACAATAACTGGCATGGCAAGATGTGGTATACCTTCATAACTACCTAGTTCAATACGTTTTGGATCAATTAATACTAATCTTAATTCATTTGGTGAAAAGCGATAAATTAAACTTAATATAAAAGTATTTAAACATACGCTTTTACCTGATTTTGTTGTACCTGCGATTAATCCATGTGGCATTTCAACCAAATCAATATAGTGATAAATACCATAATTATCTTCACCTACTGCAACTGGCACACTATAATCTAAGGATTTAAAATCTTTACTTGCAAGCATATCACCAAGATAAACTATTCTACGATTTTCAGGTTTCTTTGGTACTTCGATACCAGCAAATGGTTTACCTGGAATTGGAGTTTGAATACGAATACTCTCACATTGCAAATACATCAAAAGATTAGATTCTACTTTACGAACATCTTTTACATTTGCCCCTTTTTCAATCGTGATTAAAAATTGAGTAACAGTTGGACCAAAAATAAACTTTTCAACTTGAGCTCTAATGCCCGCTTCTCTAAAAGTATTGTTAATAATTTCCTGTTGTTTTTTTGCTTCTTCAACATTATCAGCATTTTTAGCATCTGATCTTGTTAATAACTCAAGACTAGGTGCTATATATTTGGTTTTTCTTCTATTTGTGACAATCGGTTTTGTGGGTAATTCTTGAAAACGTGGCTTTTCTTCTTCAAAATGAATCGTTTTTTCTACTTTTACTGGTTCTTTTTTTAGTTCTTCTTCATAAGATAAAGCTTCTTTAAAAATATCATCAACCATTTCTTCGGAAATAGGTTCCTGATAAAAGTTTTCTTGATAAATTTCATCAATTTGTGCTTCAATATTATCAAAACTAGAATCTCTTGCATCAGTATTTTCAGTTTTAGAAAGAAGTTTCTCTTTTTCTAAAGAAGTTTCTAAAACGACTCCTTCATCAAAATAACCAATACTTTTATCATGAAGAGGTTCTTCAACAAATTGATGATTTTCAATTTCTTGTGTAGCGTTTTGTATTTCTTGCTCTACTGTTTTTTTAGATCTTAAATTATTATAACGTTTGGGATCTTCGTGATAGCCAAAAGATTCTGCATAACTAATAACCTTTTTATTACTTTTTAAAGTAGTTGTTTGATTTTTATTTGTTTTCGGAAAAACTTGATTCTTAGAAATAATTTCTCTTTCTGTTTCTTCATCATCATACATCTTATTATTTCTAGTTACACGATAAATATAAAATTCTCTTCGATTATCTAAACTATTATTTTTTTTCTTAAGCATCTATTTCATCACCCTCTAGTTCTTTTAAAGATGTCTCAATCTCTAATTTTTTCAATTCTCTTTCTTTATTAAAAATATTTTTACTATATGTTTTGTTGGTTTCGTCAGCAACAATATCGATAATTAACAAAGATATTTTGCGAAAAGCAAAATTAATCGTTGAACCAACAAAAAGTTTTTTCACCCAATAAACTGGATTTGCATACTTTAAACCACTCATTACAATACTTGTCACTTTCGTGGCATTGGTTTTTTTCAAAACTTTAGCAGCTTTGGTTTCTTCCATTTTCTTTTTTGTATCTAAAATTTTAAAAATTTGTGCAATACTAATTTTTTTAAATGGTGCAAGTATTGGTTTATCAAAAATATCACCAATACGATTTGATAAATAATGCATAAATAAAATAATTTCATCAATGGTTAACTCATATATTGGATATTTAGATTCTGGATAATATTTGCCAGCAATCCGATTAATCACTTCAAATAGCCTTTTACCTAAAATATCAAATCGACTACTAATTGGAAGTCCTTCTGTTTCTTCCACATAATTTTTCTTAATTTCTTCAATCATTTTATTGATATTATCATCATCTATTTCTTGTTTGATTTCGTTTACTTCTATTTCTTTTTTGTTAATAGAATTGACTAATAAAATACCATATATCGTTGTACAAATTACGACACCAATTACAATACCAGCCACCAAAGTTGTAAAAGTACTCCAACTTACAGCATCCTTTAAGGAAGCAAAAAGTTTAGTGAAAAAATCATCTATATTTTGAATCATATTCAAATAAATCATACATGTTGGCATTTAACCACCAGCCTTAATTGTTAATCTTTCCTGATTTTTTTATTTTATCATAGATTTATTTTTTTTGCAAGAAAATTTGAATTTTTAATTAGACAAAAATACCTTGTTATGTTATAATAACAAAGAGGTGAAAAAAATGAAACCCTATTTAATTGCTCTTGACTTAGATGGAACTTTAATGTTAGATTTTGCAACATATGATGAAGAAACTTTTGCTTATATACGACATTTAAATGAACTAGGACATATTGTTATGATTGCAACTGGTAGACCTAAGCGTTCTAGTTATTTTATCTATAAAGCATTAAATCTTCATACACCTTTAGTAAATTATAATGGTGCTTTCATTTCTAATCCAAGTAATCCAAATTATCCCATAACTGATTATCGCATCTCTCGCGAAAATTTATTGGATATTATTGAACATATTAGACCTTATCTAATTAATGTCTTTTGTGAAATCATAGATGATATTTATGTACAAAATTATAACGAAGAAATTAAACCTTTTTTACATATCGATGGAGGCAATCTTCATACTGGCGAAATAAAAGATATTTTACCAGATAACCCCAATGGTGCTTTGTTTTTCTTACAAAAAGAAGCTATTGATATCTTAGTTTCTTATATCAAAAAAAATTATCTAAATAAACTTTTATCAAGGCACTGGGAAATAGATGATAATTATATCGTCGAAATTTATAATCCACTTGTCAATAAAAGTAATGGTTTTAAAGAAGCTTGTACCTATTATCATATTCCTAAAGAACGTACCATTGCGATTGGCGATGGTCACAATGATATTGAAATGTTAAAAACTGCTGAAATTGGGGTTGCCATGAAAAATTGTAACCCTGAACTCCTCCCTTATGCCAAATATGTAACTGATAGTTATCAAGCACAAGGAGTACTTAAATTTTTAAAACAATTTTTTGAAAAATAAAAAGTTGCATTCATTTGCAACTTTTTATTTTATCTTAATAAATGGTAATAATTTTTGAAGAGCAAGAACCGGATCTTTAAAAGACTCTTCCAAACTTGCAACAGTTGGGACGATGGCATAAATTTCTTCATCTTTCTTTTTTAATTGATTTTGACCACAAATAACAATTAATCTTTGTGGTTGATATTTTTTAATACCACTAAAAACTTTACCATCCAAACTTTGTTTATCAAACTTTCCCTCACCTGTTATAATAACATCATAAGTTTTAACTAAAGTTTTAAAATCAATCATTTCTAATATTTGGTCAATACCAGATGCTATTTTACTATGAAAAAAATATTTCATCGTAAAGCCAATACCGCCTGCTGCTCCTGCCCCCGCAAAATCAGCAATTTGTTGTTTTTTTTGATATTTTAATAATTTAAAAATATGTTTAATATTTTCTTCCATCATAAAAAGTTGATTTTGTTTTGCGCCTTTTTGACTAGCAAATGTCATAATTGCGCCTTTTTTACCAAGCAGTAAATTTACAACATCTGTTAGAGTAATAAATTCAATCCCTTTAATCAATTTTTCAAACGCTTTTGTTTTAATTTTTCTTACTCTCATAAGTTTAGCATTATTCATTTTTTTGATTAAAAAACCATCTTGATCTATAAATTCGACACCTAAAGCTTCTAACATTCCACATCCTAAATCTGATGTAGCTGATCCACCAATGCCAATTATCATCTTTTTGATAGAATACTTTTTGATAATATCCTTTATTAAATGACCAAAGCCATAGCTTGAAGCATTGATTGCATCCAAAGAGTTTTTATCCACTTTTGCAAGCCCGATGCTTTCCGCAAGTTCTAAATAAGCCGTTTGGTTTTTTTGATCAATGATATAGGAAGCAGAAGTCAATTCAAAATTAGCATTTTCTACCATGATGGATTGCATTTCTTTTTGTAAATAATGATTTATAGCATCTAAAAAACCTTCGCCACCATCTGAAATAGGAATATAATCTGACTCAATATTTTGTTTTCGATAATAATCACAAATTGTCATACCAATTTGTTTTGATGACATTGTTCCTTTAAAAGAATCGCTAACCACTAATATTTTCATTTTACTTTCCTTAATGAATAATTTCTTTTTTAAATAATGCAGATACACGTTTATATACTAAGAAAGTAATAAGTGATACAATCGTCGAAAGGAAAAGATTAAATGGTAAAATCGACCCGAAAATATATAATACCATAAAATTAGATTCATTGATATTAGGAAAGATATTTTCAAACATACCAAGCACTGCCTCAAAACCAAAAGCTTTCATATAAAAAGGCATCAAAAGCGTATAATTTACAATCATAGCTACAACTGTCCAAACAATGCTACCAAAAATCAAACCTAAGATACCACCTTTTTTGGTCTTACAATGCTTATATATCAAAGATGAAGTTAAAACACTTGCAAGTCCAATTAATAAATCACCGAATTCACCAACATATGCAGTACTAGAAAAAGGTAATTTAATTAAAGTTCGAATAACAACAATTGCTACACCCCCAACAGGCCCAAGTGCAAACCCACCTAAAATAGCTGGTAAATTAGAAAATTGCACATCTAGAAAAGCCGGGAATAAAAAAGGTAAAGGAAATTTTGGAAAAAAATAAAAAATTGTTGAAAGTGCTGAAAAGATTGCGATTTTGGTTATGTAATCTAAAATTTTTCTTTTTTGCATATTTTTGTCTCCATAAAAAAAGTTGCCTAATCTTCAAAGGCAACTAAAAAAGCATAATAAACATTATGTCTTCTTCCATCTAGACTGTACTATCGGTTTTGGAATTTCACCAAATCATGTCACAAGGTGACTCGCGGACTATACCGCCGGTCGGGAATTACACCCTGCCCTGAAGATCATCTTAATTCTATACCTATTTATCTTTTTTTACAACTAATTTGCTCGTTTTTATCTTTTACGCGTATTGGTAATTTCATTATCAATTTCTGTTTTAATATTTTCTTCTAATTCTTTTTCAGTCAAAAAGTTTTTAGATAAATTACGCAAGCCATCATTGACTTTTTTCTTTTTCACTTCTATCACCATTAAATTATATGTAAAAGAATATTAATTATACTTCGAATCTTCCATGATTTTTCGAATTGCTGAATATTCAAAACCTTTGGTTAATAGTTTAGCAATAATCTGATTTTTCTCAATATTTTTATCTTGCAATTTTTGATACTCTTTTGTAAGTAATACATCTGATTCGTCAATTAGTTCAATACTAGATAACACTTGATTGATAATATCAAAACTATACCCTTCTTGAATAAGCTTATTTGAAAGTTGAATTTTTTGTTTTTTAAGAGGTTTGTTTTTAATAATAGGAATAAGTTTTTTAGCTATTTGTAACGCATTATTTTTCTCATTGGTTATATCATATTGTTCTAAATAATTTTGAATTGTTTCTTCCTTTAAGCCTTTACTTAGTAGTGTTTGATAAATATAATTTCTTCCCTTAGCTTTTCTTATACATTCTAAAACATAACTTTTGGCATATCTTTCATCATCTAGATAACTTATATTTGTAAGTTTTTTAACAATTTGATCAATATTTTTTTCCTCTACATTTAAATTTTGTAAATACTGTACTAATTCTAATTTTGTACGTGGTTTAAAATCAATATAATGTAAGGCTTTATCGTAATAATAAGCAATGTTTTCTGCATTTTTTATTTTATTAAATTCTTGCTTAGAAAAAGTATTCCCCACAATAATACGAAATTCGACAATTTGTTCTTCTGATAAAATAATTTCACTTGTATAATGATTAAAAGTTACATAGTATTTTTTGTTTTTATAACTAATCTTGTCAACTTTATAATCTTCTTGTCTTTCTTTTTTATTCTGGGATGTAATCATAACTAAATCCTTCACCATGCACTTCGCTTGCTCTTGTCACATAGATAAATGCTTTATTATCAATTTCTAAAATTGTCGATTTAATTTTATAAAATTCTTTATTGGACATAATACAAACAATCATTTTAAATTCACGTCCTTCATACCCACTATGTGCATATATTTCAGTAACACCACGATCTAAAATTTCAAAAATTTTTTCTTTTATTTTTTCTGGGTCTTTTGTGATAATATGAACAGCTCGTGAATTAAAACCACTAAAAACAATTGAATCTAGAACAAATCCTGAAATTAGAATAAATGAAATGCCATATAAAATAATAAATAAATCTTGAAAATAAAGAAAAGCAATCAAAACAATTGAACCATCAATTATAAAAAGACTTACGGAAAAAGGAATTTTAAAATATTTCAAAAAGATTTGTTGTAAAATATCTACACCACCAGTGGATGCTCCTTTTTTTAAGGCAAGTCCTAATCCAATACCACTGATGACTGCTCCAAAAATGACAAAGACTAAATATGCCCCTGATACCATAACTTTAACTGTCGTATCATCTAGTTGATTTTGAATTTGTAATTGTTTGGCAATTTGCGCTAAATTGATAAATTTATCACCTAAAGCTTTAATGCATAATTCTAAGATAAAAATATAAACTGGATAAATTAAAGAAGCATATAAAGTTTTTAAAAAAAAACTTTTACCAATAAAAATGACAGCAAAAATAAGCAAGATGATATTTAATGTTAAGATTAAAAATGATGATGTAATATGCATGCCAAAAATTGTCACATTAGCAAGAGCTTCTCTGATAACTGTAGCAAGACCACCTACACCACCAATAACTAAATTGTTGGGGTCGATAAAGATACCATAAGCAATCGCCATTAGAAAAACGCCAAAATTAATCGTTAAAAATTCTTTTATCTTTTTCTTATTTAAAACTTCTTTTTTCTCTTTCATAATGATTTCACCTATTTATTATTTTTATACCATTTTAAATATGCGTTAATAAAGTCATCTAAGTTGCCATCTAAAACATCAGTTGGATTAGAACTTTCAACTCCTGTTCTATGATCTTTGACCATTGCATAAGGATGTAAAATATAACTTCTAATTTGGCTACCAAAGGCATTTTCTTTTAATGGAGCACCAATATTTTTTTTCATTTGTTCTTGCTCTTCTTGTAATTTTTGATATAATTTAGATTTTAAAATTTGTAAAGCTCTTTCACGATTTTGAATTTGACTTCTTTCATTTTGACATGAAACCACAATTCCAGTTGGTAAATGCGTAATACGGACTGCTGAATCAGTCGTGTTGACGTGTTGACCACCAGCACCGCTTGAACGATAAGTATCAATTTTTAAGTCTTCTGCGTTAATTTTTATATCTATCGTATCATTAATTTCGGGAGTAACATTACATGCAACAAAGGATGTATGTCTTCTTGAATTGGCATCAAAAGGCGAAATTCTAACAAGGCGGTGAACACCTTTTTCACCTTTTATTTTACCATACGCATTGATACCTTTGATTAAAAAAGTCACACTTTTGATTCCTGCATCATTTGCCTCTAGATAATCAATTAGTTCAAATTCAAAATTATTACGTTCAGCATATCTTTTATACATTCGAAAAAGCATTAAAGCCCAATCTTGAGATTCTGTTCCCCCTGCACCTGGATGCAATTCTAAAATGGCATTCATTTTATCATATTCTTCATCAAGCAATAAATCGATTTCAGTTTTTTCCAAATGTTTATCTAAGTTATGCACCAACTTTTCAGCTTCATCAAATAAACTTTCATCATCTAGTTCAATAATTGTCGCTAAATCATCATATTCTTTTGTCAACAATTGATAATTTTTTATACTATCATTCAAAGCATTATTTTGTTGTGTAAGTAATGTTGCTTCTTTGGTATTATTCCAAAACTCTTCTGTTAACATTTTTTCTTCATTTTTTTGAATTTGTAATGTTAAATTATCAAGGTTTAATACTTCTTTAATATCATTTATCCGCTTTTCAAAATTTTCTAACCATTTTACAATTTCATATTTTTCCATAATGTATTCACCTATCTATATAAAAAGCAAGTTTAGTCTCTCACTAAGCTTGCTTTTTTCCTATCTTTCATTCATTCCACAGCAATGCTTATATTTTTTACCTGATCCACATGGACATGGATCATTTCTACCAACTTTTTTATTAGCATTCACAATTGGTTTACGTTTTGCTGGTTCTGAGCCACCTGCATTGGTTCCAGTTACTTTTGCTTGTTCTTCACGTTGTAAGTTTTCTCTTAAGATTGCTCTATTAACTGTTAAGGTTACTTCATCATTGATGGTATTAATCATGTCATTAAATGTTTCATAACCAATTTCTTGATATTCACGAAGAGGATTAATTTGGGCATAAGATTGTAAACCAATACTTTGTCTTAAATCACTCATTTGATCAATATGATCCATCCAATATTTATCAACCACTCTAAGGAGAACAACTTTTAAAAACTCTTGGAAGATTTCAAGCGGAACAGCTTTTTTCTTTGCTTCAAGATTTTGATTAAATTTATCACTAATTACTTTTGCTAACTCTTCTTCAGTTAAACCTTCAATTTCTTCAATTGAAAGATCACTACGATTAAAATATTTAAGACCAAATTCGTTCATAAAACGCGGTGCATCAACAACGGAATGTTTTTTGTCATCATTCATAAAAATAGGAATATAACGAGAAACGACTGAATTCATCATCTTATGAATGGTTGGTTCCATATCATCAAGGAAAAGAATATCATTTCTTTGTTTATAAATAATTTCTCTTTGTTTACGTAAAACTTCATCATATTCAACAACGCTCTTACGACGATCATAGTTAGAGCCTTCAACTTTCTTTTGGGCACTTTCGACAAAACGTGAAAACATCTTGGATTCTAATGGTGTTTCGTTTCCCTCTGCATCAGGTTTGGCAATCATACCTAATAATCTTTCAAAACGTTCACCACCAAATCGAACCATTAATTCATCTTGAGCTGATAAATAAAATCTACTATAACCTGGATCACCTTGACGTCCTGAACGACCTCTTAACTGATTATCAATACGTCTTGATTCATGACGTTCAGTACCAATTACTGCTAAACCACCAAGTTCTCTTACGCCTTCGCCTAATTTAATATCGGTACCACGACCAGCCATGTTTGTAGCAATTGTAACAGCACCTTTTTCGCCAGCATGCGCAACAATTTCAGCCTCACGTTCATGCTGTTTAGCATTTAAAACATTATGAGGTATACCATGACGTCTTAAAAGATTTGATAATAGTTCACTTGATTCAATTGAAATAGTACCAACTAGCACTGGTTGACCTTTTTCGTGTCTTGCTTTAATATCTAGCGCAATTGCTTGATATTTTGCTTTCATCGATCTAAAAATTAAATCTGGATCATCAATTCTAATTACAGGCACATTGGTTGGAATTTCAACAACAAACATATTATAAATGTTACGGAACTCTTCTTCTTCCGTTTTTGCAGTACCAGTCATACCAGCTAATTTATTGTACATTCTAAAGTAATTTTGATATGTAATCGTTGCTAGAGTTCTAGTTTCTTTTTTGATTTGGACATTTTCTTTTGCTTCAACAGCTTGATGTAAGCCATCACTCCACTGTCTACCTACCATCAAACGTCCGGTAAATGGATCAACAATTACAATTGCCCCCTCATGTACAACATAATCTTTATCCTTCTCCATAATATAATTTGCACGTAAAGCGTTATTAATATAATGAACAAGACCAACATTACGAATATCATATAAGTTTTCGACATTAAAGAATTTTTCGGCTTTTGCCATACCTGACTCAAGTAAAGTAACATGGCGCTCTTTCACGTCTATTTCGTAATCTTCTTCTTTTAAACCTTTTACAAAAGTGTTTGCTTGAAGATAGAAATTAGCACCTTTCTTTTCACCACCAGAAATAATTAATGGTGTTCTTGCTTCATCAATTAAGATAGAGTCAACTTCATCCACAATAGCAAAATTCATTTCTGGACGTTGAACCATCTGTTCTTTATATAAAACCATGTGGTCTCTTAGATAGTCAAAACCTAATTCACTATTTGTTGAATATGTAATATCACAATTGTATTGGTTTCTTTTTTCAGTAGAATCTAATTCTCTTAAATTCAAACCAACACTAATTCCTAAGAAGTTGTGAATTTGTCCCATTTCTCTAGCATCACGACTAGCAAGATATTCGTTAACAGTTACAATATGTACACCTTTACCAGTTAAGGCATTTAGATAAGCAACTAAAACAGAAGTTAATGTTTTACCTTCACCAGTTTTCATTTCTGCAATATTACCAAAATGCATTGCAGCAGCACCAATAATTTGTACTTTAAAAGGTGTAAGACCAATTACTCTAGTTGCAGCTTCACGGGCTGTTGCAAAGGCTTCAACCATAATATTTTCTAATGTTTCACCCTTACTCAAACGATCTTTAAACTCAACTGTTTTATGTTTTAGTTCGTCATCAGATAATGCCTTATATTGATCTTCTAATGCTACAACTGCATTAGCAATTTTTGTACATTTTTTTAATTCTTTATTTGCAGGATCAAATAGTTTCATACTTTAATCACAATCCTTTCTTTTATCTTTACTATCTTACTTATATATATGATATCAAATTTTTTGCTTTTTTTCAAGTTAAACGTATCTTTATAATGCTTGCTTTTTTCGTAGCATTTCTTCATGTTCAGCAAGCGAAAACTCACATCCACAATACTCTTGACGATATAAATGATATTGTTCTGATAATTTTATCGAATGTTGATATCCATTTTCTTTTTTAAAATTAGAATATAAATACTTACAATTTTCATCTTGATATTTATTCCCTATTTCATTAATCCAATCGCTGTTTTTATAAGGACTAATCGAAAGGGTTGTCGTATAATAGTTAAAATGATGTTTTTTTGCATATTCATATGCTTCTTTTATCCTAAATTCATAACAATTATAGCATCTTTGACTTCTTTCGCCTTCTTTTTCTAAACCTTTCACTTGATTTAAATATAGTTTATAATCATATTGACCTTCCACTACTTGAATGTCTAATTTCATATCTTGAATTAATCGTTGCTGTTCTTTTAATCGTTTTTTAAATTCTAAAATAGGATAAATATTTGGATTATAATAAAAAATTCTAATATTAAAATAATCTTGTAATAAAGTTAAAACATGTGAACTACAAGGCCCACAACAACTATGGATTAACAAAGTAGGTTTATAATCGGTTTTTATTTCTTCATTTAAGAATTTTTTAAATTCTAGATAATTATTTATCATATGTTGTTATATACTCCTTTAAATCATTATAACTGGCAAAATCAAGACTTACATCCGAATAATCTCGCTTCTTTTGATCAACATTATACCAACAAAATTTTATCTGAATAGCTTTGGCAAATAACCTATCATCATAATCATCATTGCCAACAAAAAGACATTCTTCATTATTTAACTTTTTACTAGGTGGCGTTTGGAAAAAAAATGCAGACGATGGTTTACGCATACCAACATCACTTGATGAATATAACCCACAAATATAACTAGATATATTAAATTGATCTAGAGTTGTCATCAATACTTTTTTAGAAAAAGTAGAATTACTATAGACATAGATACTTAATCCATACGCTTTTGCAAACATTAAAAAAGCAAAAGCATCTTGAATTAATTCATCTTTCACACAATTTTTGTATATAGTAAGTTCTAATACTTCATAACTTTGGTTATAGTTTACGCCAAGCACATCTTCTAACTTTTGCAAATAAGTCTTAAAAGGTACTTCGATATTATCAAGATGGCGATTTTGATACATCTGTTTCATGAGAACATAACCTTGTTGAATAAATGCTTTTTCACTCATCTTTTTTGTTATTAATTGTTGATATACAATGGATAATCCTTTTTTGAAATCAAATTCAATATTTTTTATGATTGTATTGCCTAAATCCATTATCACATTTTTTATCATATTTATTACCTCTATCTTTATTATTATATCAAATTTTAAGAAATTTATCAATTAAAAAAGCAAAATCATAAGTCTATCGACTTATGATTTTAAACTTTCTACTATTCTTTTGTTTCAATTGTACCATATCCACCATCATTTCGGATATATACAATAGTATGACGATGATTTGCTTCATTAATAAAAGCAAAAAAGTCATGATCTAACATTTCCATTTGCGTAATGGCTTCATCAAGCGTCATTACTTCTGCATCTATAACCTTTACTTTAGTTGCTGTTTTTAATGTTTTATCTTCTTCTTTTGATTCTAAATTACTAAAGTAATTACTAATACCTTCACGTTTTTTGATAATTGAATTGACTTTTTGTTTATGTCGTAGCAACTGTCTTTCAATTTTATCAGTTGCTAAATCAACTGCTCCGTATAAAGTATCTGCTTTACTTTCAGCTCGCAAAATAATGTGTTTTAGGGGTATAGTAATTTCGACAATTACATCTTTATCTGTTCCTTTACATAACACATTGGCTATCACATTTTCACTTTGATTAAATAGTTTTTTAAGCGATTCGACATGACTAGTAATATATTCACGTGCGTTATCACTCATTTTCACTAAATCGTTGCCTCTAACATTAATTTTCATAACAATAGCTCCTTTTCTCGCATATTTTGTAAGTAAATACCTTACAATATTATTATACCAAAAAAAAGAAAAAATGTAAATGCTTTTTGTAATTTTATTTTACCCTATTATTACTATATAATCATCATTTGTATGCCGAACTAACAATTCAAGGTCATTTTCCATTTCTTCTAAACTATCAAAAAAAAATAAATTTGGAAAAAATAAAAATAATTCTTCTAATTTTTTATTTGTAATGATACTATTTTGATAACAATAATTATCAATAATAATGAGATGTTGATAACCTATTTGTAAATGGAAAACTTTATCTTTTATAATTTTGGGGATAAAAAGTTTTTCTAGCATGACTATCTTATTAGTTTAAAGTACAATACTAACTAATTTATTGGGTACAACAATAATTTTTTTAGGTGTCATACCATTTAAATTAGTAATAACTTTCGGACTACTTAAAGCCATTTGTTGCAATTTTTCTTCAGAAAGATTAATTGCAACTTGTAATTTATCACGAATCTTACCATTAACTTGTATAACAATTGTTACTTCTTGATTAATAGTTTTTTCAAAATTATATATAGGCCATTCTTCATAAGTAATTGTAGTCTTATGTCCTAAATATTGCCATAATTCTTCACCTAGATGCGGCGCAAATGGATATATCATCTTAATATAGCCTTCTAAGTATGTTTTAGTGACAAAAGGATGTTTATACATTTCATTTGTAAAAATCATCAATTGGGAAATTGCTGTATTATAATGAAGTTCTTCAATATCTTCTGTTACTTTTTTAACAGTTTGATGATAAATCTTTTCTAAAGTATTATCTTGATCATCAACTTTTATCATCTCAGTTACTAAACGATACACTCTTTCAAGGAATCGTCTTGCACCTTCCACTGCAGTAGTTGACCAAGGCTTCATCGCATCAAGTGGACCCATGAACATTTCATATACACGAAGTGTATCGGCACCATATGACTCGACAATGGCATCAGGATTAATTACATTCCCACGTGATTTAGACATTTTAACGCCATCTTCACCTAAAATCATGCCTTGGTTAAATAGTTTGTGAAATGGTTCTTTTGATTTAACAATGCCCAAATCATATAAAACTTTATGCCAAAATCTCGCATATAATAGATGCAATACAGCATGTTCGGCACCTCCAATATAAAGATCTACTGGAAGCCATTCATTGATCATATCTTGGACTTTTTTATCTCTTAAGTCTAACATCTTGCCATCTTGTTTTAATAAATAACCAATATAGTACCAACAACTACCTGCCCATTGTGGCATTGTATTGGTTTCTCTACGTCCCTTTACACCATCGGCTCTTGTAACTTCTAACCATTCTTTGGCATTAGCAAGAGGGCTTTCACCAGTACCTGATAATTTTAAATTTGTCATCTTTGGTAATTCAAGTGGAAGTAAACTTTCGTCTAATAACTCCATTGTACCATCTTCCCAGTGAATGATAGGGAATGGTTCACCCCAATATCTTTGACGAGAAAAAATCCAGTCACGTAAACGATA
Organism: uncultured Bacilli bacterium; assembly: GCA_944326155.1. Classification (GTDB taxonomy): domain Bacteria; phylum Bacillota_I; class Bacilli_A; order ML615J-28; family CAG-313; genus CAG-313. The sequence continues at coordinate 30,011 of CALVCV010000007.1, read as the reverse complement.
ATTTATAGAGGATTTACCAATATTGTTCGTTGTTAAAAATTCTAACATTTTATCAATAGCTTGTCCTTTATTTAAACCATTTAAAAAACTAGAATTGATATGGATACCATCTTTTGTATATGCCTCATCAACACTTCCACCTTCTAAAACTGGAATAATCTCTAAATTAAATTTTTTTGCGAAAGCAAAATCACGTTCATCATGCGCAGGTACTGCCACAATAGCACCAGTACCATAACTAGCTAAAACATAATCAGCAATCCAAATAGGAATTTCTTTACCATTTACCGGATTAATCGCATAAGCACCAGTAAAACAACCAGTTTTTTCTTTATTTAATTCTGTTCTATCAAGATCACTTTTTGATTTAGCAAGTTCAATGTAAGCTTTTACTTGTTCTTTTTGTTCAGCAGTTGTTATTAAATCAACTAGTTTATGCTCTGGCGCAAGTACACAATAAGTTGCGCCAAACAAAGTATCACATCTTGTGGTAAAAACAGTAAATTGATAAGGTGTATCTTTAACTTTAAAATCAACTAAAGCCCCTTTGCTTTTACCTATCCAATTTCTTTGCATTTCTTTGATGGATTCTGGCCAATCAATTTCATCTAAATCATTTAATAATCTTTCAGCATATTGAGTTATTTTTAAAACCCATTGTTTCATTGGTTTTTTTTCAACAGGAAATTGACCTCTTTCACTAACCATTTTGCCATTAACATTGATAATTTCTTCATTAGATAAAACAGTTCCTAAACCTTCACACCAATTTACTTCTATTTCGCGTAATTCCGCAAGACCCATTTTGTAAATTTGTGAAAAAATCCATTGCGTCCATTTAAAATATTCAGGATCACATGTAGCAATTTCTCTTGACCAATCATAAGATAAACCTAACATTTTAATTTGACGTTTAAAATTAGCAATATTTTTATAAGTAAAATCTTTTGGATCGTGACCTGTTTTAATCGCATATTGTTCAGCAGGAAGCCCGAAAGCATCCCAACCCATTGGATGCATAACATTAAATCCTTTCATGCGTTTATATCGACAAATAATATCTGTTGCAGTATAGCCTTCAGGATGGCCTACATGAAGTCCTGCACCACTTGGATATGGAAACATATCCATCGCATAATATTTAGGCTTATCTGAATTTACTAATGTTTTAAACGTTTCATGTTGATCCCAATAAGTTTGCCATTTTTTTTCAATTATCTCGTGATTATAATTCATTATTATTATCTCCTTGATTGTTTTTGTTCCTATTAATAAAATTAACAATATTTTGACCAATATTTTTCATAATATAATATCTTAAGCCTATTGTTACATAAATAATTGTTAAGATTTGACCGATAAAATACATGATTAAACTAGACCAAAAAATGGATAATAAATTAAAAATAACTCTTGGCGTGTAAGATAAAATAACAATCCTACAAATTGCACCATATTTCACATTAAACTTCATGTATAATATTTTCATTAAAAGAGCTAAGAATAACACTTCTAATAAAAGGGAAATAATGCCATTGATTAAAATATAAGGAACTCCTATCGCTAGTATAATTGGTAGTGACTTCTTATAAATAGCAACATATGCATCATTTAAATCTTTTTTAAATATTGTTTTATTCGTAGTTGCAATAGAAAAATCAATACTAGTGATACCTAAATCTTCATAACTTCGATAAAACTGACTAGTAGATGTAGTAACTAATTCTTGGACATTATTACTTTCATGATTTGAATTTATTTTTAAAGTGCCAAAGTTAAGATAAAATCCCTCTTTAGCCAAAGTAATTAAAACCACATTTTTGCCAATTAAATCATCTGTAAATTGATAACTATCTAAAGATGCTTCTTCATCTTCTGTAAAGAGAATTAAAAGATTAATATTCATACCAGCAAAATATTCAATATTAACATATTGATTTGTTGCATTCGAATCTGTCTTTTTTAAAATCATTTTGTTATTTTCGTTTTCTAATCTATAATTTATTGTATTACTATTTGAAAAACTTGCAACAATCATATTAGCATAATCATTTGGCATTTCATCAACTGAGATTAGTGAAACAAACGATGGTAAAGTATAAATGATTAGTAATAATAGAAAATATATAATGGTTCTTGAAATTTTTTCATCTACATATTTTCCAATTTTAGATGGTTTTAATAGACAATCTTTAAATTTTTGATACATATTTCCCTCCAATTTTATATTTATTATATCATATTTTTTACCAAAAGTAAAATTTTATGTTAAATAAAGATTCAAGACTTTTACAAAAGCGTTTACATTTTTGTTGAAAAATTATTTCTATTATGATAGAATTAAATTATTATTACAAGGAGGAAAAATGATTTATAAATTTTTTAAAAAATTATTAGTTGTGCCAGTATTTGTGTTAATTTTATTATTTAGCATCCACTTTACAACACATGCTGCTGGCGAAATTTTGTACTTGACAGCAAGTGTTGGCGAAACATATGATGAAGTAGGCATCAACTATCATGCAAGTGAAGATGGTTCTTATCTTATTTATAGTACAACTATGAATAATAATGAACTTACAAATTTTACCCGTGTTGATCCTAATTCAAAACTATGGCAAATGGATAAAATTGGTGACGATGCTAATTCAGGCTTTACACAAAGATATGTTTGCAAAGTTAATTTAACCAATCTTAGAGCCAATACAAAATATTATTATCAAGTTGTATTAGGCAATGTTAAATCTGAAATTCAAAGTTTTACCACAGCATCAGATAATAATGATGATAAGTCATTTATGTTTTTAACTGATATTCAAAGTAGTGGAACTGGATTTAGAAATGTTGAAAATTTAATTCAAGCTATTTTAGAAGAAAATGACGATTTAAATCCAAATCTAGTTGTTATGACTGGTGACCAAGTTGATAGAGGTGGATATGAACAACAATGGAAGGACTATCATAGTTACGTTCCCGCTCTTGATAATTTCTTACAAGCAACTGTTCCGGGAAATCATGAATACTATTTTAGCACAGATGGCGGCTATATAAGTAATGAGATTTACAATCAATTCTATAATAATCCTATGAATGGTCCTGAAGATCGTTTAGGTTCTTCTTATTATTTTGTTTGGGACCAAATTCTTTTTATTATGTTAGATACTGTAAAAAACGATTATAATGTCGCTCTTCAACAAGAATGGTTCAGAAATGTTGTAAAAAACAACCCTACACAATGGATTATTGTTGGCTCACATCCAGGTCTTTATTCAACTGGTGCCTATGCAAGCGATGCGCAAATCATGAGAAGAAACTGGCTTGATGTATTTGAAGAATGTCAAGTTGATCTTGCTTTAAACGGCCATGAACATGTATATGCTAGAAAAAATCTTCGTTATGATGGTAATAGCAATGAAACATCAGCTGGACCTAAAAATGAAGCTTTAGGTATCACTTACTTACAAGGTGCGGCTGCAGGTTTGAAAAACTATGGCGGTCTTTCAAAACCAGATTTAATAGCTGATTATGATTATGTTGATAAATTTGTCAACAATACCGGTGTTTTATTTAAACTTGAAGGTAATGCTTTAACTGCAACATTATATAATGCTTCAGGTACTGCTCTTGATACCTTCACTCTTACTGCAAAACGTCCTACAACAATTGAACCATTAACTGATGAAGAAATACTAGATACCTTTAATATTTCTTATGATGAAGAAAATAGCAAAGTATCAATTAATTGGGATGGTAAAATTTATGGTAATGTTTCATCTGTAAAATTTACTGGTGGTAATATCTCCAGTAATGGTATAGAAATTGCTATTGCTAGTAACAAATTAGTTTCTATGTCATGGCTTGGCTATTATACTGATTATAACTATGAATTTGAAGTAGAGATTACCAAAATGGATGGTTCAAAATTATATAAGACATTACCCCTTATTCTAAATGTTGCTCTTTTAGATTATGAAATTATCTATGATTTAGATGGTGGTACCAACCATCCTGACAATCCTAGCACTTTCAAAGGTACTTTATTGCCAATTGATCTTACAGCTTTCTTAAAGGATCCTACAAAAGATGGATACTTATTTGATGGTTGGATTTTAGATGATGATAAATATGTAACTGAAACAATTCCTGATGGTACGTATCATAATATTGTTCTTAAAGCAACTTGGGAAAAAGCACCATATAGTATTACCTATGAATTAGATGGTGGTACCAATAATAAATATAATCCAGTTGAATTCTATCCAGAAGATCTTCCATTAAGATTATCTAAACCAGCCAAAGAAGGTTATATATTTACCGGTTGGTCACTTAATGGCAACATCATTACCCAAATTCCAACTAATACTAATTCTAATATTGTATTAACAGCTATTTGGGAAGAAGAAACTTTTAAAATTACATATAGTCTTGTTGGTGGTACAAATCCAAATAATGCACCAACTGAATATAGTAAATCAAACAAACCAGCCCTACCAACACCTACTAAAGATGGTTATACTTTTACAGGTTGGACATTAAGAGGCACAAAGATTGATAGTATTCCAAGTGATTCAGAAGGTAATATTACCCTTACTGCAACATGGGAACAAACAAAATCAAAAGGTTGCAAAAAAAATATGACAATTGAAGTACTACTTGGTATTGGATTACTTGCAGGGACATGCATTCTTTTAAGAAAAAAACATTAAAGAAAAAAATACTAGTTTTTAAACTAGTATTTTTTTAACTATTTTACAAGAGCTTTTTTTGCTGTTTCGCAAAGACTTGCAAACATTGCAGCATCGTTTACAGCAAGATCAGCCAACATTTTACGATTAATTTCAACATTAGCAAGTTTTAACCCATGCATCAATTGATTATAACTTAAACCAAATGCACGACTTGCAATATTAATTCTAATAATCCATAATTTACGGAAGTTACGTTTGTTATTCTTACGATCTCTATAAGCATAAGAAAGTGATTTCATTACTTGCTGATTTGCAACTTTAAATAAACAATGTTTTGAACCAAAGTAACCCTTAGCTTGTTTCAAAACACGATTACGTCTTCTTCTAGAAACTACTCCGCCTTTAGTACGTGGCATATCCTTCTACCTCCTACTCAATGTTAGACAAAATCTGTCTTAAATGGCGCTTATCACTTGTTGATACAAGCGCGAATTTACGAGTTTGTCTTGTTTGTTTTTGTGTCTTTCCTGGTGCAAGATGTCTATTGCCGGCTTGGCCACGTCTAACTTTACCAGTTGCTGTTACGGTTAAGCGTTTTTTAGTTCCGCTATGTGATCTCATTTTTGGCATAAATAAATCTCCTTATAATTATTTTTTCTTTTTAGGTAATTTTGGTGAAAGAACCATTGACATATTCTTTCCATCCAATAATGGGGCTTGATCTACTTGTGAAATATCATCTAATCCCATCGCAAATTTTACAAATAATTCCTTCGTATTATTTGCTTGTTCAATCATTCTACCTCTAAAGCGACAAGTAACTTTTAATTTGTTGCCACTTGACAAAAATTTTCTAGCTGCTTTTGATTTAGTCTCAAAATCGCCTACATCAATAGTTGGACTCAACCATATTTCTTTTATTGTAATCACTTTTTGATTTTTGCGTGCTTCTTTAGCTTTTTTAATCTGTTCGTAACGATATTTACTATAATCCATCAACTTACAAACAGGAATTGGAGCGTTAGGAGCAACACAAACTAAATCATATCCTCGGTTTTCAGCTTCTTTTAGCGCATCTTCTAAGGCTAATTCACCTAATTGCTCACCTTCTTCAGAAATAACAAGAACAACCGAAGCTTCAATTTCTTCATTTACTAAATTATCTTTCTTATCGCCTAGTTTACTGATAACTTTCACCTCTACTTTAATAATTTTGAATCAATATTGTAAATGAAAAAGCAGTGGAATTACCACTGCTAAAAAACGAATCATAAAATTTTGTTCATGACTGTTTACCTACCAATATGAATTGGTCAGGTGAGAAGTGGTCTTCTACTTTTCACTACATTATTTAATTTCCTTATGTATTATATCATATATTCACAATTTCGTCAACCATTTAACTCATTATTCTTTATTTCTATATACTAAATAACCAATAAAACTATATAAAATTAGAATTATCAAAAGTTGAAAATACCCATATTCTAAAAAAAACTTTTGATTTTTATAATAGGTAGTTGGAAAAAACAAAGCCATACATTTTATAAATTTTGTATTTACATCATAATCGACAATTATTTCAGTTGTTAAATAGATGCCAAAAATAATAATTAGACTGTATATACTATGAGTAGGACAAATGACAATTATACTCAATAATCCATAAATTATCGATAATAAATAAACAACCACAAAAGATAAAAAAATATCTCCACTAATAATATACCATTGATTAAAACTATATTGAATAAGGATGTAATTTAAAAATAGTACACTTATTACTTCTAAAATTTGTAGTGCTATTGCAACAATTTTTGTATAAAAGTATTTTATTTTAGAAACATTACCAATTAATACTAAATAGTAATTATCATGATTTTGTGTGAAAGCACTGCCAAATAAATAAGAACTAAAACAAATACTAATCATTTTTACAAATGAAAAATAAGCTTGTTCAAAATTTTGGGAAAGATAGACTCTATTCATCCATCTTAAAGTTCGATTCAAAAAAGGATGAATGAGACTAAAACTAAAAATAATCCCAATAAAAAGTAAACCAATAGTAGTAAAAATTGTTACTGTATTAAATAAATATTTCTTATGTAATTGATATAACTTCATCTTATTGGAAACCTATATACTTGTTTTTTCTTAAAATGATATTCATTTAAATAATGCGTAGAAATAATAATAATCTTTTTTTGCCTTTTGATTTTGCTTACTAATTTTATAAAAATTTTGCGTGACGTCTCATCTAATCCATCAAATGGTTCATCAAAAATATAAACATCACAATTACAAGCTAATGCTTGAATTAAAATAATTTTTTGTTTTGTTCCTTTTGATAATTTATGAATTGGCATATTTTTATAATCTATAATACCAAAAAGTTCTAAATATTTTTGAATTTGACTATTTATTTTTGATTTATCCATCTTTTTATTCATTAGTAACAATTTTAAAAAATCATACATCGTAATATAGCTTGGCATCATTAATTTTTCTGGTGCATAAGCAAAAGATAAATGATTCGTATAAATTTGACCAGTATATTTTACTTCATTTAGTAAACATTTTATAAAAGTTGTTTTACCACTACCATTTTTTCCAATTAAGAAGTGATATTGATGAGGGCTTATGATACATGAAAAATTGTCAATAATAGTCGTTTTTTTATATTTTTTAGTAAGATTAAATATTTCGATTTGGTTCATATTTTATTACCTGATAATTATTTTTATGACTTTTGTAAAATTGAAAAGGCTCAATTAATTGCGTATAACTTGTATTTTCAATGGTATATTCAATTAAAAAGCCAAGACGTTCAATACTTATAATCTCCTTATAACCAAGAGGAAGCAAATAATGTTTTTTTTCACCCTTGTCAATTAAAAAAGGAGTAAAAGAATCTTCAATATCTAATACTTGATAAGCCCCTCCTAAAAGTTCATTTATTGCTTGCGAATTTTCATAATTATCATCTTCTATTATTTTAATGTTACTTCCTTGGATAGTAATTTTTTCATTTAGTACCTTGATATCATTTACTACTATACTTGCATCACTATAAAGCGTAATCCCAACACCACATAAAACATCTAAAGTATCTATATTATTTACTACCCCTTTTAAATGACTGATATTTAAATCGCGACTAGGGTATTCGTTATATATAATAATTGTACCAATATCAAAAGACATTACTTCTTCTGAAAGATAATATATCTCTAATACCGTTTGATTAATCTGTAAATACAAAATATCTTGCAAAGGAAGTTCAAGTGAAAGTCTATACTGATAAAAAGTTTTATTATCATGTATTAATATCTTATTTTCTTCAACAATTTGTTTTAACTTTATGGTATAAAAATCTTGATTTTCCTGGTCTTTTATGACTAGTTTTTCAATTGCTTCTTCTTGTAAATAGTAATCATTTTGATGATTACTATAGATATTAACATTCATATTTAAATTTTTATTTGGCAAGTAATATTCAACTGGCTTTGTTATATAATAAAAAAAATCTTTTTTTCGAATCACCGTTGAAATGACAATAAATAATACGATACTAATGACAAGAATTGTTGGTAAAAAAACTTTAATATATTTCTTCTTCATATAGTTCATAATACTCATTGATAATGTCTACATATTCCCAGTAGCCTTTATTTAAGCAAATACCTAAAAAATAATATTTATGTGCACCACTTGAAAGGGTAGCTCTTCCCTTCACAATCAATGAGATTTTCTTTCTAGGTGGAATTTGTAACTGGAAATCCATTTCTTCTTCAAAAGTTACATTATTTCGAAAACCAATATCAGATCGAATACTCCTATCTAAACTTGCACTAATTGAATCAATTTTACCAGATGCTTTCATAGCTAGCGTTCCTGATAAATTGAAGTCTATTTCTTTTGTGGTAGATGAGGAGGTATTATACTGAAAGTCAATTGTTTGTGAGGTATTATTTGACCGAGAAAAAATAGTTCCTGCTTCATAAATTACTTCGTAATTTTTAATTTTGGAATAAACTGACCAACCGAAAGCCTTCTTTTTTACTTTTTTTAATATTTGGTTTAATTCACTATTATCCATATCCACCAATAGCTTCGCATCAGGATTATATAAAAAAGTAATTTTATTAAACTCTTTGTGGCCAGTTTTGGACGCCGCATCACTAGAAATTATCCCTGTTAAAAGTAGCCCCGCTAAAAATATAATTAAATTAATTTTTAAAATTATTTTCATTTTTATTTCTCCTTTCACTTATATAAATACGAAAAAAATCTTTTTTTACGTTAAAAAAACATAGAAATTATCATAAAAGATAATTTTCTATGTTTATAATCTTTCATATAATGCTTTCCCTTTTTTAAATAAAAGAAGACAACTTATTCCAATTAAAATTATATATACTAGCACTACAACAAGAAGTTTTAATACCTCACCAAATGGCAAGAAAAAATAAGACATCATTGGTAATACAACCAAGATAAAATTTACACCCATTGTAATTACTACAGCAATACCTTGTTTCACTACTTCTTGTTCACTTTGCCATAATAATTTAGGATAGGATAAGTTAATATATAATCCCGAAATAGAAGATAAAATAATAACTAGAAAAGAAATTAAAAAACAAAATAAACTATATACTAGTGGAATTCTACTTGCAAGGAGAATTACCGCTAACAAAAGTGGAAAACCATTGATTGTGATATTCACCAAAATTTTAGCCATAAAGACGTCTTTATAATCAATTGGATGAGCTTTTAAAATCCATAGTTCATTACCTTCTAAAGAGATTGCGGAAGCAGTGGTTGGCGATATTGCAAGGATAGCTGACAAAATAAAAATAAGACCCACACTAAAATATTGATTAATCATCGTGATTATATTCTCAGGAACAATTCCTTCTTCATAACCAGTAGAAATGACCATTTCAATTAAATTGATAAAATATTCTTTGCCAATAATGGTAATAATAAGCGCAATGACTATCATAAATAAAGGACCAAAAATGGTATTTGTTACATAAATGGGAATTGAAAAATATTTGTATAATTCTCTTTTATATAGACTCTTTTGTACTTTTTGTTCCTTATATGTCAAAGTAAAGTTTTTTGTATGATAAGTACTAGCGCTTTTACCAAGTAAATTGCTTCTAACTAAAATTGATATGATAAATAAACACATAGCAATTATCGTTATGACGACTAGTGAAGCCAAATCACCACCACCAATCGCATTTGTGAATAAGCGTACTGGATATAACTCATATAACGCACTGGCTTTAGAAACATCTTGTCCCACAAATACAAAAGCAAAATAAACAGCCACAAAACTAATAACAAGTATAGTACTAAATAGTGAATTGATAATATCACTATATCTAAATTTTTTTGATATTTTGACTAAGAATGAACTAATAATACCTGAAATTCCCGTTGAAAATAGAGTTGCACAAATAATTACATAAAGGGCTCTTGCAATGAGTAGCCAAGAAACATTCTCTACTAATACATAATAGAGAATATAGGATGGTAAAATTAAAAATAAAACAATTACTAAATCAAAAGTTAGATAGTATAAAACTTTAGCAGCCACTATATGACTTTTTTTAAAAGGGAGTGATAATAAAAACTCTTCATCATTACTTTTACGAATTGGACTACTTTCACTAATCACTAGCATGAACATAAACATTAAAATTGTAATAGAAAATGATGATAAGGCAAGTTCTACAATTCCCAAAGATTTAGCGGTTACAATCGTGTTATAAGATAGAGAAGTAAACAAAAAGATAAACGAGATGCTAAAAATTATTATAATTAAAAAAGCAAATGACTTATTTTTAATTTTAAATAATTTATATAAAAACATCTTATAATAATTTTTAATTAATAAAAAGATATTACTCACTTGTCGTTTGCTCCATAAATACTTCTTCTAAAGTGGCATTTTTGGTTACTTCATCCATTAAACCAGTTACAATTAATTGTCCTTTTTTAATAATGGCAATTTTATTACATAATTTTTCCGCAATTTCTAAAACATGGGTGGAAAAAAAGATAGCACCACCATTTTCACAAAATTCTGTCATTGCTTTTTTAACAATAAAAGCAGCTTTAGGATCAAGTCCAACGAAAGGTTCATCTAAGATTAAAAGTTTAGGATTATGTAAAAAAGCTGATATAATCGCTAACTTTTGCTTCATTCCATGCGAATAGGCGCTAATTAAATTATTTAAATCATTATAGATTTCAAATTCAGTTGCATATTTCTCAATAATTCTCTTTCGATCTTCTTTAGCAACTTTAAAAACATCACCTATAAAATTAAGGTATTGAATTCCCGTTAAAGATTCATATAAATTTGGATTATCAGGAATATATGCTATTTTTTTCTTACATTCCACAGGATATTCTTTAATAGATAAACCATCAATATAAATCTCACCTTCACTAAAAGGTAAAATACCAACAATGGATTTAATCGTTGTACTCTTGCCAGCGCCATTATGACCTATAAAAGCAAAAAGGTCACCAGGCTTTATTTCAAGATTTAAGTTTTTTACCGCATATTGCCCTGTATGATAAGCTTTTGAGTAATTTACAATTTTTAACATTATTCATTAAGACTAGCAATCAATGCTTCCCTTTCTTGCAATAATTTTTTAAATTTGTCAACATTGTTATAAATATTTATTTCTTCTGCTTGCATTGCATTTTTTTTAATAAACGAAGCGTACTCAAATAGTCTTTTTTCAAGTTCATTTAGTTTATCTGAACCTTTAATGCTAGTTAGGCCATCACAAAGAGTTGCTAAATCATATACAACATTTTTACAACTTTCATCACATTTACTAGCCACATCTTCAAAATAGTTTTCCAAGTCTTCTACATTTAAAACCTCAAGTACCTTTTGTGGATTCTTTTTAATCCATTCACGATTCATCATCGCAAAAATGATGAGAATGATAAAAATTGCACTGATAATTCCAAACGGAATAATGATAAAAACAAGCAAAATGTGTTTGACAAAAAATAACATAATTGTTGTCATCAAAAAGATAATAAAAATATAAGGATATATGAAAGTTAAAATTGGACTAATTCCACCAAATTTAGTATTTCTTTCTAATAATCCTGTTATAAACCAAACCAAAAAAGCAAACATCATACAACCATAAATTGTCCAAAAACTTGCCTTTTCAAAAACATCTTTTGCAAACTGGTTGAATAACAAAAAAACAACTAAATGATATATAGCAACAAAAACTAACCATATTAAAATAAAATATTTTTTAAAAATTGATTTCATAATATATCCTCCTAATTATATTATACTTTTTTTCCTAAAATTGTCAACTAATTATGTATTTTATGTATAAAATGTATAATGTCACTGAAGGTTTAAGAATTTAATTCGTCTTCTTTTTCAATAAAGGCAACTCCATATGCACCAGGACCTATATGACATCCAATAACAGGAGCTATATTTTCAATAAAAGAAATAGATTGCTTCATCTTATTATCACTAAAGTTTTCACATAATTCTTGAAAATTTTCTTTATACATAGAATAAAGACCATAAACTGGATAATTATAGTCAATTTTCATCTCTTGAACCTTATCAATAATAAACTGTATAGCATGTTTGCGACCACGACGTTTGCCAATAACAATAACTTTTCCATCAATTACACTAATAATGGGTTTTAAACCTATCACATTGGCAACAATACTAGCAGTTTTAGTAAGTCTTCCCCCTTTGTATAGATATTCAAGCGTATCAATCCCCGCAACAATTCTAATCTTTTTTTGTAAATTTTTAAGTTCTTCTACTAATTCATCTAAATTTTTAGCCTTACTTGAAATTGCTTTATTTACCAAAAAACGAAGGCCACAAGTAGTTGTTAATGTATCAATTACGCGAACATCATTATAATCTTCCATTAAACTTTTAAAAGCAGAATAACTACCTGAAATTTCTCTTGATAGTGGTAAAATAATAACTTGATAGTCTTCTTTTACATATTCTTTTACTTTTTGTTCAACTTCATATAAATTAGGAAGTGATGTTTTAGGAAAAGCGCCACTATTAATTAAACGATCATAAAATTCTTCATGCGTAATATTAATACCATCTAAAAATTCTGCATCTTCAAAGATAATTCGAAGTGGAAAAACATCAATACCCAGTTTACTTGCTTCGTCTTGTGAAATACCAGATGATGAATCAACCATAATTTTTAATTTCATATTTTTCTCCCTTGATTATTATTTCATGTTATGATATATTATATGAGACAAATTGTCTCATAACAGATAATATTATACTATATTTAATATGAGACAAACAAGTGGGGTTATGTCTATGGATAAACGAAAAGAATTAAATAAAATTGTGAAAGATAGTATTGCAGAAAGTATTTTCCAACTAATGAAAGTAAAGCGATTTTCTGATATCACTGTAAGCGAGATTATAACTAAATCTGGTGTTGCCCGTGCTTCTTTCTATCGTAATTTTAAATATAAAGAAGAGGCTATTTCTTACTATATCATTGAAATTATGAAGATATATAAATATAAATTTTATCTTTCCGAGTTAAAAGAAAACTATTATGAACTAATCAAAGGTACAATGAGTTTTGTTTATGATTATAAAGAGTATTTGGAAAGTTTATTTAACTCTGGACTTTCGCAACTTTTATATAGCGCTATTTGTAGCTATCTACTTGAAAGTGCTATTCCTCAAATTAATAATGAAATTGAAAAATACTTTTTATTTTCTTATGGTGGTTCTATTTTTAGTATTATATATTATTGGATTACTAATGGTACAAAAGAATCTCCTGAAGAAATTGCTTCTATTATTTGTAAGTGATGATTTTGCTATAAAAAAACTATTTGCCATTAATTTTGCAAATAGTTTTTTGTTATTCTATATTATAAAAATAAAGCAATAATCGTTAAAATAATTAAAAAAGAAAAATTAAAAACAGAAAACAACAAGACATAATATCCAGCTTTATTATGATTATTTTTAACATATTCTCTAAAAGTAATTAAACTTGCAAGTGAGGCAATTAAAGTTCCTACTCCGCCAATATTTACGCCAAATAATAAATCTTTATAATTGGTTGTAAATTGCGATAATAAAATGGCTGAAGGAACATTACTAATACACTGACAAGATAACACACTAACAAGTAATGTATTGGTATTCATCAAATTCGAAATAAGATCTTTCACAAAATCAATTCTTGCCATGTTGCCCGCAAAAATAAAGAAGAAAAAGAAAGTAAACAATAATGGATAATCTACCATCTTTAATGCTTTACGATCTTCAAAAATAATAACAAGCGGAATCACAATTAAACCAATCCAATAAGGAATAAGTCTAAAGACAATAACAATGGATAATGCAAACAGAATTAAATAAATAATTGCTTTTTTTACATTTAATTTAGCTAGTTCATCCTGAATTTCTAGCGGTTCTTTTTTAACAAAAATAAAGCAACACATAGTAAGTAAAAAAATCGCTACCGCAAAAGGGACAAACATAATTGACATAAATTCTAGAGTTGGTATATTAAACTTTGTATATAAATATAAATTTTGTGGATTACCAAAAGGAGTTAACATTCCTCCTAAGTTTGCGGCAATATCTTGCATAATAAATGTGAAAGCCATATATTTTTGTTTATTGGTTGAAGTTAAGACGATGAAGCCTAATGGTAAAAAAGTAAGTAAGGCCATATCATTAGCAATGAGCATTGAACCTATAAAAGTGATATATACTAATGCAATAATAGTCATTCTAGCATTTTTAAATACTTTCACAATATCATATGCAATGATATAAAAAAATCTAATATTTTTTAGAGCACAAACAACAACCAAAGTACAAAATAAACAAGTAAGTGTTTTCCAATCAAAATAATTTAAATATTGTCTATCAATTGGAACAAAGAAAATTGTAATCATTGCCACAACAAAAGCAATAACCATTACAAGATTCTTTTTTAAGAAAAAAAGTAAATGATGTTTAAATGACATGTAAAATAACCTCTATTTAAGTAAATTTTATCCACTTAAAAACTGAAAAGTTATTTAAATACTTTTGATTTAATGGGTAATAAATTTGCTTATACTATGATATGAAATAAATAAATGTTGTAAATTTATAATTATCTAGAATAGATAACTTCACCATTTCTAACTGTTTTTATGACATTTAAATCTTGATCTAGAATGACAAAGTCAGCACGTTTACCAACGCTAATACTACCTAACTTTTTGTCTACACCAATATTCTTTGCAACATTAATAGTTGCCATTTTTACTACTTCTTCAAGCGGTAAATTTAAGAATTTAACAACATTGCGAACTGCGTTATTCATCTTTAATACACTTCCTGCAAGTGTACCATTTTCTAGACGAGCTTCACCATTTTTAACAATAACAGTTTGACCACCAAGTTCTGATATACCATCTGGCATATGTTTTGCACGCATTGCATCAGTTACCAAAACCATCTTACCAAGAGGTTTATTTTTGTATAGCAAACGAATAGCAGGAGCACTAACATGGATACCATCACAAATACATTCACAAGTTAATTCATCAAATAAGAAAGCAGCACCTACAGTACCAATTTCACGATGATGAATTGGTTTCATAGCATTATATGTATGTGTTGCATTTGTCGCACCATTTTTAACAGCTTCAGCAACGTCAGCAAATTTAGCATTTGTATGACCAATTGAAGCAACTATGTTATTCTCTTTTAAATATTGAATTAAGCTACTAGAACCTTCAACCTCAGGTGCTAAAGTAACAATTCTAATATGATTGCCAGATGCATCTTGATATTTTTTAAATGTTTCAACCGATGGGAAGGCAACATATTCTAGTGGTTGTGCACCGATAAAATCTTTAGAAATAAATGGTCCTTCAAGATGTACACCTAAAATTTCAGCTCCTTTGATTGGTTTGGATTCAATGTATTCTTTTACCGCAACTAAAGCTTTAGTGATATTTTCAGGGCTTTGTGTCATTGTTGTTGCTAAAAAGGCCGTTGTTCCTTCGCTAGCAAGCGCACAAGCAATTTTTTCTAAATCTTCTTTTGTGCCATCCATCGCATCGCTTCCTGCAGCACCATGAACATGTTCATCAATAAATCCTGGTACAATAACATAATTATCAGGTAATTCTTCTAACTCAGCCTCATTTTTGCCAATTGTTAAAAATTCGTTACTATAAGTAAAGCTAGTCTTTTTAAGTCCTTCTTCTGTTACAATCCAAGTATTTTTAAATCCTTTCATTATTTTATCCTTCTTTCTTTAAAACTTTTATAATCGTTTGGAAATTATACTCTTTTTTTTTAAAATAATATTCTTTATTAATTGTAATACTTTTTGTTTTGTTATCCTCTAATTTTAAGGTTTTGCTATCTGAATCTAGAATTTTATATTCTTGATCTTCTAAAACAATTAGATAAATTTTTACTTCATCAATTTCACCGATGATGCTATAAGAAGCACCAAAATAATATTCAATTTTTTCTTTTTCTTGCTTAATATCTTTACTAATAGATTCGGTTTTAAGACGATACTCATAAATTTGGTTGATATCTTCTAAGACATTATTCTTAGGATTATAATAAAGTTTTAGATTACGATCATCCATTGTTTTGGCTTCATTTTTTAAAATTTCAATATAAACACCAACATATTGATAATCTAATTGATTTTTTCGACAAGAAGTAAACCAAAAACTACATAATAAAAGACTAATAATTATAATTTTTCTTAACATTATTTGCAACCTACACATCTTAATACATCATTAAAACTAATAAAAATCATCAAGGCCATTAATAGCAAAAAACCAATTGTATGAATGATATTTTCAACTTTCGCATTTGGTTTCTTTCTAGTCACACCTTCATATAGCATAAAAGCTAATCGACCACCATCTAGAGCAGGAAGAGGAATAATATTCATGAACCCTAAGTTAACACTTAAGATGGCTGTCCAATTTAAAATCGTAATAAAACCTTCTTTTGTTGCTTCTTTTAATAAATTAAATATCCCAACTGGACCACTTAAATCATCCACACCAACAGAGCTGTCAGTAAAAATAGCACCTAAAGTTTTAAAAATCATTGTAAAAGATTCGCCTGTTTGAACAAAAGGCATATATAATAATTTTCCCAAATTAAAGCCATTTGCACAAACAATACCTAATTGTATTTTAGTAGCAGTTATATTTTGTGTATCTAAAAGTTTTTTACTATAGACTTCAATGGTGGTTTGATATTCTTTGTCTTCACGTAGATATGTAATATTTACATCTTGGCCCTCTTCTAATTCAACACTATTGAAAAAAGCTAAAATAGCTGATTTTGAAACATTTTCTGATAATATTTTGTTTTTGGTTTCTAATTTGGTAATGATATCACCATCTCTTAGACCTGCTTTGTAACTTTTTGTTTGCTCATTAGATGATGAATAATGTCCAACAATTGGTAGATTTGTACCATCTACTTTAAAGGCTAATTCAATTGAATAGACAAAGACGCTTGGATTAATAACAACATCATCTTTACCCTCAATACCAACAACAATTTGTGGTGTTTTTTCAAGGTCAATTTGTGCTAATACATTTGCAATACTTTGCCAATCAGTTAGCTTATTCCCATTTATAGAAGTTAGTTTATCACCTTCTTCAAGTTGAATATTACCAGATCCTGCAACTTCAGTTACTTTACCAATTACTGTATCATTGGTTTTAGCATAGCCTGCGAATAAACCTATTAGAAAGAAAATAACAACTGCTAAAACAATATTCATTAATGGTCCAGCAAGTACACTACTGAAACGATTAATCCAAGGTTTATTGACAAAATTTCGATCATATGGGGCTATTTGAATTTCAGCCTTTTTTTCAAAATTAATTAAACAATCTCGTTTTACAATATATCGCTTTATTTCTTCATTCTCCACTACTTCAATAAATAACTCATCCTCTAAAGCATTACTTGTTCCAATTAAATCGTAATCTTTCACTTCAACTGATGAAAGATTTGCATAATTGGGATTATCTAAATTGACAATAATTTTTTCAACTTTATTTTGTTCATCAATTACCAATTTAATTTTTTTGATACCCTTTAGAATATTATCTTCGATTTCTTCACCTGCCATCGAAACATAACCACCAATTGGGAAAAGTCTAATTGAATAAAGGGTTTCACCTTTTTTCTTTTGATAAATGAGGGGACCCATACCTAACGAAAATTCATGGCATAAAATACCTGCTTTTTTAGCAACTAAAAAATGCCCTGCTTCATGAACCATAACTAAGATGCCCATAACAAGGATAAAAACAATTATCCCTAAAATTATCCATAAAAATTCCATTTTATACCTCTCTTAACAATATTTATAATATATTTCATTATAAACTAATTGATGTAGACTCATTATTTTAGTCACATTTACATCGCCTTCATTAAATCCTTGATATTGAGGATTTTCTAATGCTTCAAAAATAATCTTTTCAATTTCAAAAAATTTAATTTTATCTTTTAAAAACAATTGAACAGCAGCTTCATTTGCCGCATTTAAAATGGTGCATTGTAATTTGCCTTTTTTGTAAGCATCAATGGCACATTTTACTAATGGATATCTTTCAAATGATACTTTTTCAAAGTGAAGCGAACCAATCTTGATTAAATCTAATTCACCTAAATTTTGGTTTGCCAAATGTCTTGGATATTCTAATGCATATTGAATAGGTAAATGCATATCAGATGTTGCCATTTGCGCAAAAACTGAACCATCTTGAAATTCTACCATTGAGTGAATTATACTTTCGCGATGTAAAATAGGTACAACATTATCTATATCTAAATCAAATAAATAGCATGCTTCTATTAGTTCAAAACCTTTATTTATCATTGTAGCACAATCAATTGTAATTTTATCGCCCATTTTCCAATTTGGATGATGTAAAGCTTCTTTTTTTGTAACTTCTTTTAGTTCTTCTCTATCTTTATCACGCAAGGCACCACCACTTGCTGTAATATATAATCTTTTGATATCTTTTTTATCAACACCATGAAGCAACTGATAAATAGCACTATGCTCGCTATCAATTGGTATAATTTGTACATTTTTGGCTTTAGCAAGTTGTATAACAATTTTTCCACCAATAACTAAGGTTTCTTTATTGGCAAGTAAAACATCTTTACCATTTTCAATTGCTACTATTGTAGGTATCAGTCCCACTGCACCCACTAAAGCATTAACAACAATGGTATTTTTTTCATCAAAACTTGCAATTTTTTGTAAGCCAATATCACCTAAACAATAATTTACATTAGGAAAAAGTTGTTTTAAAATTTCGATATGATTACTATGCATCGCACAAACCAATTTCGGATGAAATTCTTGAATAATTATTTTAGCTTTTTCAATATTATTACCAAAACTAAATGCTTTTAAGCAATATTTATCGTTATTTCTAATAATATCTAAAACTTGTGTTCCAATTGAACCTGTTGCGCCTAATAATAAAATATTTTTCATTAAAAAGTTACTCCACAGATCATTAAAATTATCATAAAAACTAAGAAACTATAAATACTACTATCAAAGCGATCTAAAACGCCACCATGACCAGGAAAAATTTTACCATAATCTTTGATATTATATTCTCTTTTTATCTTAGATGCAATCAAATCACCTAGTTGTCCAGCAATACTTAATAAAATAGCTATTCCAAAAATTGCTAAATAATATAAATAACTATTGTCGATGGGAAAAATCTTGATTGCATTTTTATATTCTTCACTCAACGTAAGTTGTAGGATGACCATAAATAAAGTACCACTACATGCGCCAACAATGGTTCCTGCAATAGATCCTTCAATACTTTTTTTCGGACTAATGCTAGGGCATAACTTATGTTTACCAAATTTTACACCAAATTGATATGCGCCTACATCGGTTAACATCGTTGTTAATAAAACAAAAATAAACATAACTAATCCTACACCAAAAATATTAAAATTAGTAAATAATTCAATGTTTTTATTTTCATATAAAGTATCAATGTTTCTAATTGTAGCAATAATTGAAAAACTAACCCCACTATAAATAATACTAAAAATGAAAAAAATAATATCTCTCATCGCAATTTTTTTATTAAATAGTGGCATTATCATTAAAAACATTAATTCTACTAAAAGTACATAGATAATATCTTCACTACTAGAAAAACCACTAAATAGTACTATAATACTTGAAAAAAGTGGCATAATATATTTACAAATATTAGGAAGCGTATTTCGTAATTGATACATGGATATTAATTCAAACATAGCAATGTACGATAAGATACTAAATAAACCAATGATAAACCATCCTCCTAAAAAGAAAAAAGGCACAAATACTATTGTCATTAAAATTGCTGTAAGTACTCTTTGTTTCATATTTTTTTCTCCAATCCACCATATCGGCGATGCCTTTGTTGATACTCATAAATTGCTTCATATAATTCTTTAGCATGAAAGTCCGGCCACAAAATTTTCGTAAAATACATTTCCGCATAAGCGATTTGCCATAGTAAGAAATTACTAACTCTAATTTCACCACTTGTTCTAATTAAAAAATCAACAGGTGGAATATCTTTTGTGTATAGATTTTCTTCAATGGTTTGTTCACTAATGTCATCTAAACTTATTTTGCAAGTCACTACTTGATCAACAATTTTTTTAATACAATCAACGAGTTCTTTTTTTGCACCATAGTTAAAAGCAAGCAAAAGCGTCATTCCAGTACAAGTTTTAGTCTTTTCCATCAACATCTCAAGAGAAGTTACCATATCTTCTGTAAGTTTTTCTTTGGTACCAATAATTTGCACTTTGATATTTTGTTTTACTAATTTTTGATAATCTTTACAAATTTTACGAACCTCATTCATAATAAAATCGATTTCGCTTTTGGGACGTTGCCAATTTTCCGTACTAAAAACATATGTTGAAAAATATTTGATTCCTAAATTACTGCAAGTTTTAATAATTTCTTGCAAAGTAGTTGCCCCTTTTTGATGACCAATCGTTCTAGGCAGGCCTCTTTTTTTAGCCCAACGACCATTTCCATCTAAAATGATAGCAATATGAGTTGGTAGTTTTTTTGTAGTAATTGATTTTAATAAATCACTCTTTTTCATTTGATCACCTAATTCATAGATATTATACTATATTTTTAATTTTTTTCCAATCAATCAACTTTAAAAGATAGTTATAAAAAATATTTCTCAGCGTATTTTTATCTATTATATTCATTTTATTTTGCAATTTAAATTTTATGATAAAAAAACATAGATTAAAATCTTAATCTATGTTTTTTGCTATTAAATTGACATGATGTCTTGTTCTTTTTCTTTTGCTAATTTATCAATATTTTCAATATATTTATCAGTTATTTTTTGAACTTCATCACTACGACGCTTTAATTCATCTTCAGAGATTAATGAATCTTTTTCCAATTTTTTCAATTGGTCAATCGTATCTCTTCTAATATTACGAATAGCAACTTTATTATCTTCGGCAAACTTTTTGGATTGTTTAACAAGTTCTTTTCTGGTTTGCTCAGTTAGTGGAGGAACGGGGATTCTAACTATATCACCATCATTTTGAGGGTTAAAACCAAGATTTGCGGTTTGAACTGCTTTTTCAATTCCCTTTAAAATAGATTTATCATAGGGTTTGATTACAATCATTTGTGGTTCAGGCGCAGATATGCTAGCAATTTGATTAATTGGCATTGGTGAACCATAATATTCAACCATCACGGTATTCAAAATGCTTGGATTCGCTTTACCTGTACGAATTGTTGCAAAATCTTTTTTCATTGCTTCAATTGTTTTTTGCATTCTTTGTTCACATTGATTAATAATTTCTTTTGGCATTTTTCTCATTCCTTTACAAATATTTTTTTACTTCCTATTTTGTTATAATTGTCCCAATTGATGGGTCTTCTATAACTTTCTTAATATTCCCTTTTTTACACATATCAAATACAATAATCTTAATATTATTGTCATAACAAAGGGTTGCGGCAGTAAGATCCATAACTCCTAAATGATTTTTCAATACTTCATCAAAAGTTATTTTATCGTATTTTTTGGCATTTTGATTTTTCCTTGGATCACAATCGTATACTCCATTTGTACCACTCTTTGCCATTAAAATAATATCGGCTCCAATTTCGGCTGCTCTTAAGGCAGCTGTGGTATCAGTACTAAAGAATGGACTCCCAGTACCACCACCAAAAACCACAATTTCACCATTTTGTAAAGCTTCAATTGCTCCATCACGATGAAATGGTTCAACTAACTGACCAACAGGAAACGCGCTCATTACTTTTGACTTTATACCAATAACTTCCAAAGTAGAAGATAATGCCATTGAGTTAAAAATAGTTCCAATCATTCCCATATAATCAGCAGAAACACGATTCATACCAATTTCTTTAGCATCTCTGCCACGCCAAATATTACCCGCTCCTACAACAATTCCAATTGAAACACCAGTATTATATAAATCTTTTACTTCATAAGCTATCTCTTTTACTTTTTGCATATCTATACCAAACCCATGCACTTTAGATAATGCTTCACCTGAAAGTTTTAATAATACTATGCGCCTCATCTTTTCCTCCTAAATAGTAATTAGTGTTTTACAGCAGCAGCGGCAGCAGCAACTTCAGCTGCAAAATCTTCATTGCGTTTTTCCATTCCTTCGCCAACTTCAAAACGTACATAATTTACTGCTTTTGAATTATGACTATTTAAATATTGATTAACAGTCATACTAGGATCTTTTACAAATGCTTGATCAACCAAACAAATTTCTTTTTTAAATTTAGCTAAGCGACCAGCAACCATTTTTTCTATGATATTACTAGGTTTAGATGCATTAGCTGGATCATTAGCAATTTCCGCTTTAATGACTTCTGATTCATGATCTAAATCAGCTTGATCAATTGCTGATTCGTCTAAGTAGCGAGGGTTATACATTGCAACATGCATACAAACATCTTTTGCAACATTTGCATCAGTACCTTTAAGTACTGACAAAACAACTATTTTACCCCCATTGTGTTTATATATACCAAAAATTTCATCATCTTTCTTCTCAACTCTTGCAACACGGCGAAGACTAATTTTTTCGCCAATTGTAGCCGTTGCAGCAACAATTAATTCTTCAACTGTTTGGCCATTTATAGTAGCTGATAATGCACAATTTTCACAAGAAGGATCATTATTTACACAAGCCTCACCAATTTGTTTTAATAATGTTAAAAATTTTTCATTTTTAGCAACAAAATCAGTTTCTGAATTTAATTCGAATAAATATGCTTTATTACCATTAATCACAACATCGCATAAACCTTCAGCAGCAATTCTAGTTGCCTTTTTGGCTGCTTTAGCAATGCCTTTTTCACGAAGCCAATCAGCTGCGGCATTTAAATCACCATTACATTCTACAAGAGCTTTCTTACAATCCATCATTCCAGCGCCTGTTTTTTCTCTTAATTCTTTAACTAAAGATGCATTAATCATTTTCTTTTCTCCTTAAATTATGTTATTCAGCAACTTCTTCTGTTGCTTCTTCAGCAACTGGTGCTTCATTTTCTTCTTTTTTAACTTCTGCTGTTTCTTCAGCAGGTACTTCTTTTACAACATGTGGTTTTCTATTTCCCTTTTTTTCAGAATGATTCTCACGTTGAGGTTTAGGAGCGTGTACAGCTTCTTCAGTTTTTTCTTCTTCTGGTAATGTATAAGGTTCTACAGCAACGCCATTTCCTTCAAGAACAGCATTTGCCATAACACCAACGATTAATCTTACTGCTCTAACTCCATCATCGTTTGCAGGAATAACATAATCAACATCATCAGGATCACAGTTTGTATCAACCAAACCAAATACTGGAATATGCAATTTACGTGCTTCGGCAACCGCATTGTGTTCAGTCTTTGGATCGACAACGAATAATGCACCTGGTAATTGTTGCATATCTTTAATACCACCAAAAAATGATTCTAGTTTACCCATTTCTTTTTTGATAGCACTAACTTCTTTTTTAGGTAAAACATCAAATGTACCATTTTCTGCCATTTCTTCATATCTATGAAGTTTTGAAATTGATTTACGAAGCGTCTTAAAATTAGTCATTGTACCACCAAGCCAGCGTTGATCAACATAGTATTGACCAGCACGAATTGCCTCTTCTTTAATGATATCTTGAATTTGTTTTCTTGTTCCTACAAATAAAACTTTGTTATTGTTACGAACAATCTCAACCATTGCGGCATAAGCTTCTTCAATTTTATCTGCCGTCTTTTGTAAATCAATAATGTATACACCATTTCTTTCATTAAAAATATACTCTTTCATTTTAGGGTTCCAACGGCGAGTATGATGACCGAAGTGAACTCCAGCTTCTAGTAATTGCTTCATTGTAATTACTGCCATAATTTTTAAAAACCTCCATTTTATTTTGTTTTGGCCTCTAAGAAGATCTACACAAGCGCGCCATTGATAAACTTGACGGCTTGCTACTTTCTTATGTGTATTTTTTGCCTTTAAGACCATTTTATATTATAACATATTTTTTACATCTTATCAAATAATATAACCATTTATTTACTACTTTTTATTTGTTTTTTTCATAAAAGTAACAAAAGATAATCCCTCATGTTCTTCTTCGACATCAATTATTTCAAAACCTAAATGTTGATAGAATTCAACATTGTACTCTTCTTGCATAATTGTATCTACATACCAAGTTTTAACCTCTGGATTACGATTAAATAATTCATTTAAAATAAATGTACCATATCCTAAATGTTGATATTCACTTTTCAAATAGAATTGAGCAATTTTCATGATAGGCTTTTCGTCTAGTTCAAAGCAAAAAAGACCACCAATAATTGCTAATGTATTTTCATCTAAGAGTTTATAATATTGTCCATAGTGATATTTAATATTAAACTCCATACGATGTAAATCCATGTGATACGGATTACTATCAAAATCACCATATTTTTGGGCATACTTTAAAAAGGCTTCTTTTTGAACTTCTAATAAAATTTTTGCATCCGAAAGTTCTGCTTTTTCCATTTTTATCATAGTATTTACTCCTCTTTACTTTTTAATTATTTCCTATTTTGTCTAGGGTGATTATGCATATAACTATCTTTAATTTGTTCTTTAGACACATGCGTATAAATTTGGGTTGTGGATAAATTTTCGTGTCCTAACATTGCTTGTACACTTCTCAAATCTGCCCCACCATCTAGCAAATGAGTTGCAAAAGTATGTCGAATCATATGAGGATAAATGTGCCCTAATTCTCCTGTTTTAGCAATAATATTATCTAATATTACACGAACTCCTCTTGTTGTGAGTGGTCCTCCATGGTGGTTTACAAAAAGATTTTCGGGGGCATTTATTTCAACGGATTGAATCAAAATCGGTCTTGCAAGATAGATATATTCTTTTAAAGCTTCAATTGTTCTTTGATTCATAGGAATATATCTTTCTTTATGCCCCTTGCCAAAAACCTTAATCATTTCATTTGAAAAATCTAAGTTTTTCTCAGTAATCGAGCAAATCTCACTTACTCTAAGCCCTGAGCCATATAGCAATTCTAACAATGCCTCATCTCTTTTACCAAGTGGAGTATTTTTATCAATGGCATTAAACATCATTTCTATCTCATTTTGATATAAAAATTTAGGCAATTGTTTTTCAATTTTAGGTGTTTCTACATTTTCAAAGTAAGAAGAGTCAACAAGTTGTTCAATTACTAAATAGCGATAAAATGCTCTAATACTTGAAATTTTGCGGGCAATGCTCTTCCTCGAATACCCATTTGATACCAAGTGGGAAATATAATATCTGCCAATATTTTCAGTTTTAATCTTTAGTAAATCACCATATTTTTCTGAAGTAACAAAGGCTTGAAAATCTTTGATGTCCTTAAAATAACTTTCTATCGTGTAATTAGAATAATTTTTTTCAACTTCTAAATGAATACGATATTTATCTAAAGCATCTTTAATCTTTTGTTCTCGATTCTCATTATTAAAATTTACAACACGGATTTTACTTGGAGTTTTTTGTTTACCTCTGACCGTTTTTTTTAGCGCCATTTTACCTACCTTCTTTTTTAATTCTTCATTTCTACAATTACTTTTTCTAAATTTTGTAATGCCCTATCAGCATATGCTTTTTTTCTTTCTTTTTTAGACACTTTTTCAGTAATTGGTGCAAAAATTCCAAAGTTAACATTCATAGGATCAAAAGTTTCTTTTGCTTCTACTTCAGGATGAACACAAATATAATTAGCTAAAGCACCAATTGCAGTAGTAGCATCTAAAGTGAGTATTGGTAAATGTTTTAAATATCTTGCCATATTGATACCAGCAATTAAACCACTCGATGCCGATTCAATATAACCCTCTACTCCTGTCATTTGTCCAGCAAAGAAAATATTTGGATTTTTTATGACTTGATAGCCATTATTTAAAATCTTTTTTGAATTGATATAGGTATTTCGATGCATTACACCATAACGTACAATTTCAGCTTTTTCTAATCCTGGAATTAATTTCAACAATTCTTTTTGTGAATTGTATTTTAAATGAGTTTGAAAACCTACTAAATTATATAAACTTTTAGCAAGATTATCTTGCCTAAGTTGTACTACCGCATAAGGTCTACGACCAGTTCTTGGGTCAACTAAACCCACAGGTTTCATAGGACCGAATAATAATGTTTGTCTACCTCTTGCGGCCATCTCTTCAATTGGCATACAACCCTCAAAAACTTTCATTTCAAAATCACGGGAAACAACCTTTTCCGCATGTATTAAATAATCATAAAACTGATTAAATTCTTCTTCATTCATTGGACAATTCAAATAAGATGCTTCTCCTTTACTATATCTAGATGCTAAAAATACCTTATTCATATCAATTGATTCATATGTTACAATAGGCGCTATTGCATCAAAGAAATACATATAGTCTTCACCTAAATATTTGGCAATATCTTTATGTAATGCATCGCTTGTCAAAGGACCGCTAGCAATAATAACAGGTCCTTCAGGAATCTTTAAGACTTCCTCATTGATAATAGTCACATTAGGTAATTGTTTAATAGTATTTGTAATATAACGCGAAAAGGCTTCCCGGTCTACAGCAAGCGCACCACCTGCTTCTACTTTGCAATTATCTGCTGCTTTCATAATTAATGAATCCAACCTTCGCATTTCTTCTTTTAAAAGTCCAACTGCATTTTCAATGTTTATGGCTCTTAAAGAATTACTACAAATTAATTCAGCAAATTGATCACTTTTATGAGCTGGTGAATATTTTTTAGGCTTCATTTCATATAGATAAACATGAAAACCTCTTTTTGCAAGTTGATAGGTCGCTTCGCTCCCCGCAAGACCTGCTCCAATAATAATAACATCTTTCATATTTTGATTTCCTTTTATTTACTATTATAAGTATATCATATTTTTTTAATTTTTGAAAACAAAACAAATAAAAAATTGAGTATTACATTTTAAGTAATCTCAATTTTTCATTTGTTTAATTATCTTTTTTCTTCAGTGAACATTTTATACTACATTCACTACATTTGCATCCGCAAGACGTTTTGCCTTGTTTTCTATTTTTATAATTAATAATAAAAGGAAGCAATACTAATCCTATTGCAACAATTATAATTATATATTCAAACCACTTCATATTTATTTTCACCTAATTTTTTTAATTTTTTATGTATAAAAAAAGTTATTAAAACAATTATAAGTACTAAAATAATCATACCAAGCCACCATGCAAATATAAATATTGTATACATCCAAAAAATAAAGGACGATACAATATAAGAAGTCCCAAACCACCAAAGAAGAGTAATTAAAAAGCCTTTTTTAGTACTCTCACTTTTTGCAGTAGAAATAGCAGCAAAACATGGTAAAGTAAATAAATTGTAGATTGCAAAAGCGTAAATCGCTCCATTAGATAGTTGTATTGTACTACTTGTCAGTCCTAATGTGTCCATAGTTGTTACTACATCTTCTTTAGCAATCAAACCTGTAATAGTTGCTACAGTATATTTCCAACCATCTGGACCCCAACTCCATCCACACGGATAAAAAAAATATTTAAATACATGTCCTAAGTTTGCCAAAATACTTTGATTAATATCACTAACCATACCATTCCAAAAACGCCAACTAAAATTTGATAAGAACCAAATAACAATAATAGAAGCAGTTATAATAGTTGAAGCTTTATATATAAAATGTTTAAGTTTTTCCCACAAATGTGCTAATAAATTTTTTATTTGAGGAAGATGATAACTAGGAAGTTCCATAATAAAAGGTGTAACCTCTTTATTTTTACTAAACGCCTTAATGATTAAAGATGATAAAATAGCAACTATTATTCCTAATAAATAAATTGAAAATATAAATATATCCCCAAGAAAAACTCCTGCAACAGCAGTTGCGAGCATCGCCCAAATTGGTGCTTTGGCTCCACAACTAAAGAATGGTAAAAGACGAATTGTTATATCGCGTTCTTTTTCATTTTCTAATGTTTTTGTAGCCATCATTGCGGGAACTGAACAGCCAAATCCCATTAGAAGTGGTATAAACGCTTTACCTGATAAACCAAATTTTCTAAAAGCTCTATCCATAATAAATGCAACCCTTGCCATATATCCTGAATCTTCAAGAATAGATATGAAAAAATATAAGAGTAAAATTTGTGGTAAAAAACTAAAAATAGCATCTAATCCTGATAGTAGACCATCACATATAAAACTAGTATACCATTTTCCTTCAGGTAATATAGAAATTGAAAAATCAATTATTAAACTTGTTATCCACCCCATCCAATTTTGAAAGAAAACGCCTATAGATGGTATACCAGTTAAAATAGCATCTTCTGATTGATTTAAGATTTCTTCATAACCCATACCTGTAAAAAAATTAATTAAATTTTTATTTTTTATTTCAAAATGAAAAAAAGAATTTAAGAAAAAAAGATCTTCACTAAAAACAAGATGAAAGACAATAAACATTAAAAATAAAAAAATGGGTATACTCCAAATCCGGTGAGTTAAAACTTTATCTATTTTATCAGAATTACTAATTTTTTTTGATTTTGTTGATTTTTTATAAACTTTTATCAAATGTTTTGTAATGAATTGATATCTAGCATCAGCAATAATTCCTTCAAAATCATTATCCACATCTTTATGAATTATTTGTTTTTTGTAATTTTGAATGTCATTTTGTAATTCACTATGCATTTTTAATTCAATCGCATCTTCTTCAATTAATTTTATTGCATGAAAAAGTGGACTATTTATTTTCTTATTTTTTAATTTATTTGTAGTATATTTTACTAATTCTTTGATATTGGTTTCTTCTAAGACACTAAATCCTTCTCGCTTTGTTTTGGATGTTTTATAGGCCAATTCCATTAGTTCTTTTATACCTTGTTTTTTCAGCGCTGATATTTCACAAATAGGTACGCCTAAAATTTTAGAAAGTACATCACTTTTTATTTTATTACCATTTTTTATCACAATATCCATCATATTTAAACAAACCACAATAGGAACATCAATTTCTAATATTTGGGTTGTTAAATATAAATTTCTCTCTAGATTACTTGCATCAATTACATTAATTATACAATCTGGCTTTTCATTAATAATAAAATTTCGTGAAACAATTTCTTCAGGTGTATATGGTGATAAAGAATAAATACCTGGTAAGTCTATAATTTGAATAGATTGTTCTAACTTTTTATATATACCTTCACGTTTATCTACAGTAACCCCTGGCCAATTTCCTACATGTGCAGTTGCGCCTGTTAGTGTATTAAATAACGTTGTTTTTCCACTATTTGGATTACCTATTAATGCAAATTTCATTAGCCATTTACCTCCATTACTATGTTCTCTGCTTCCGACTTCCTTATTGTTAATTCATACCCCCTTATTGTAATTTCTATAGGATCTCCTAATGGAGCTAATTTTTTAACAACTATTGAAGTACCTGGTGTAATTCCCATATCATATAATCTACGTTTTATTTTGCCATCACCGGCAATTTTTTTCACTATTCCTTTTTCTAATACTGACATTTCATTTAGATTTTTTTCCATTTTAACACCTCATTTTATTCAACAAAAATTTTCTAATAC